>JBILLJ010000355.1:0-2519 GCA_044376125.1 Sandaracinaceae bacterium | reverse complement strand
CGAAGGGCTTCGTCATCCTCGGTGGCATCAGCGGGACCGGAAAGACCAAGCTGGTGCAGGCGCTCGCGAAGGCGCTGGGGCGGCGGGAGATCGACTCCCAGGACACCGGGGCCGAGCGGCCGGTGGTGTTCATGAAGCCCTACATGCCCAGGCACAACCGCATGGTCCTCCCGCGCCGGATCTCGGATCTCTTCGATCCGCCGGCGGCGAACACCTCGGTCGACCTCCCTGTCATGCTCAACCAGACGCGAGTTTCGTGTCGTCTCGGCAACCGAACCCATCTCAACAACTCGGTCGTCGACCTGGGCTTTCGTGCTGATGGGCGAGCGTGGCTCACCAGCATCTATCGCGAGGGTCGCCCGCTCACGTTCGAGCTGAATGTCGATGATCGTCAGCTACGGGAGATCACGATCCGGACCGAGGACCCGAAGCGCGAGCGTGCTGCGTGCGAGCTCTGCTTCCTTCCAGTGCGACCGGATTGGCGCGATAGCCGTCCGCTTCTCGGCTACTTCAATCCGATCACGAGCGAGTACGTGAGCACGTCCTTCATCGACTTCGTAGCCAAGGCCGCCGATAGCTGGCGAGCGCGTGACGGTCGCACCTGGCTCGTGGTCCTCGACGAGATGAACTTGGCGCGTGTCGAGTACTACTTCGCCGACGTGCTGAGCGTGATGGAGTCGGGTCGCCTCGGTCCCGGCACGCCGGACGAGGGCTCGACCGAGGAGCCCCTCCCGCTCGACGTGCGCGAGGGGGAGGGCTCGGACGAGGCGCCTGCTCGCACCATGCGCCTGCCGCCGAACCTGTTCGTCGTCGGCACGGTGAACGTCGACGAGACCACGCACGCCTTCAGCCCCAAGGTCCTGGACCGCGCGTTCTTCATCGATCTCACCGAGGTCGACTTCACCGACTATCCGCCCAGCGTCGGCGACGCGTCGATCTCCGGCGACGAGCGGGCAAGGCTCGTCGCGGACTTCACGGTGGGCGGCCAGTTCTCCCGCATGGACAAGAAGCGGCTCGCACAGGTCGTGTCGGAGCATGGCGAGCTGAAGGCGCGACTGCAGAAGCTCAACGAGCGCCTGCGCGAGCACGATCTCCACTTCGGCTACCGTGTCTTCGACGAGATCTTCGCGTTCGTCGATGCCGGCCTGCGCAACGGCACCTACGACGACGCGAGGGGCGGCGCGGACGCGGCGTTCGATGCAGCCGTCTCGATGAAGGTTCTCCCGAAGCTCCATGGCTCGGTCGACAAGCTGCGTGAGCCACTCCTCCACGTCCTCCGATGGTGCGCTGCTCCCGACGGACCCGAGGATGGGCTCTTCGCCAGCCTCGACGCCGCCCTCAGCGAGGGGAAGGACCGCGATTTCGAGCTCGATCTCACCGCGAAGCGCGTCCTGAGGATGCTGCGGGCGCTGAAGTCGGACGGGTACGCGTCGTTCGTGTGAGGGCTCCCCGAGCTCGGAAACGATCCTGGCGACGGGGAAGCGAGCCCACCGGCCGAGGTGACGCCGTGAAGTCGGGCTGCGTGAACGCCGCGACGGTCACGCGCACACCTGTGCCTCAGCACCAGAGGTTCTTCATCGCCGCCGTCATCGGCGGGAGGCGCGGCCACGGCGACGAGGACGTTGCCCGGCGCAGCGGCTCGCTGCGCAGGAACGCATCGACCTCCCCCATGAGCTGAGGCGCGAGCTTGTAGAACCGGCGGTCGAGTCTCGAGCAGCGCTGCGCGAGGGCGTCGAGCTCAGCGTCCCTTTCGGCCTCCTCACGGTCCGTCCGGGCGCGCTTCCTCTCCTGCGCGGCCGCGGGGGTCGCGATCGCCCTGATCTCCACCAGGATCACGGCCACCTTGCGCGCGGTCGCCGTACCCAGCTCGCGGAGCCGCTGCATGACCAGCGTGTTCCACGATCCCGCGTAGCCGTTGGTCAGCCAGAACTGCGAGCCGTTCCTGAAGATCTGGCTCTCGAAGAGCCCCAGGGTGTAGGCCATTCGCTCCTGCTTCGTTCGACCGCGAAGCGCCTCCGGAATCCCATCCGCGGACACGCGGTCGAAGACCTCGCTCCAGAGCGGCTCCTTGCGGCGGGTCTCTCGCTTCTAAACCGGTCCCGCCGCCTTCGATCGGTCGGACCTCACTCCGCGTGAACTGCCCTCGGCGGCGGTCTTCGCCTTTCCGCGCGTTGCCTTCGTAGCGTTCTTCGTGGCCATCGAGGGACCTCCCGTCGCGACGAGCATACCGGAGCGCGTGGTCTTCACCCCGATGCGGCGGAACCCCGCCGGTTCGACCCACACGCGTCGGCCGTCGTCGAGGTCGATGTGCCCGACCTTCATCACGGTGCGCCGCGCGAAGAGAACCTCGAGCGCAGCCGAGAGCGGGACCGGTGGAGCGCAGCGCTCCTCATGAGTCGCCGCGAAGGCGGGGCCCGCACCGAAGCCCCAGCCGAGTACGCGGAGCGAGCCGCGACGGTCACGGAGCTCGGCGGGAAAGGTGTCGAGCCAGCTCGCGTCCATTCAGCACCTCGCAGGGA
>JBILLJ010000210.1:0-11531 GCA_044376125.1 Sandaracinaceae bacterium | reverse complement strand
CACGAGGAAGCGAGCGGGATGCCCGGCGCGCCACCGACCAGCGTGAGCCCGCTCCTCGGCCGCTGGTACGACTACGACTTCACCACGCACGTGGTGACGCCGAAGGACGTCACGTACGTCGTGCGCGGCGCGACGGGCAGCTACGCACGCCTTCGGATCTGGCGCTGGGAGGCGGGCGTCTTCCAGCTCTCGATCGATCCGATCGAGGTGAGGCCCGAGACCGTCGAGATCACGGTCGACGCATCCAGCACCGGCGTGTGGGCGTACCTCGATCTCCATCGTGGCGAGCCCGTGGCGGTGACCGACGCGGCCAGCGACGCGCGCTGGGATCTCGGGCTCTCGCGCACGAGCGTGCGCACCAGCTCGGGGCCGAGTGGGCCAGGCGATCGCGGCGCAGTGGGGGGCGCGATCGATCTCGCGGCGACGGACTTCGCGTCGGTCTCGAGCGTGCCCGACGACGGCTACGTGGTGGACGAGACGATCACCGATCCACGCCCGGGCAGCACGCCGTACGCAGGCAACGCCGTGCTCGGCGCCTGGTTCGACTACGACCCCACGACCCACGTGGTCTCGCCGCGCGACACGACCTTCGCGGTGCGCCTGGCCGACGGCTCGCTCGGGAAGCTCGAGATCCGCAGCTACACGGCCGGCGTGTTCGTCCTCGGCTGGTCCTACGCGGGCCCGCTGCGCCGTGATGTCCGAGGGTGATGGGCTTCTGAAGGAGACGACGATGAGCACGAGCACGAAGGTGACGATGGGGCTGCTCTGCGCGCTGGCCTCGGGCTGCGGCGCGGTGGCGACGGAGCGCGGCGCGAGCCACGCCCACGCGAGCGACGGAGCGGGCGCGCGCGCGGACGCCTCGCACGCGCGCAGCTCGACGGACCACGAGGCGACACGCTTCGTGGAGGCGGAGGTGCACGCGCTCTCCGGCAGCTTCGAGAGCGTCATGCCGACGGCGCTCACGAGCTTCGGTGGCGCGAGCCTCGTCGAGGCCGACGGCACGCGCGCGATCTACCTCGCGGGCGGCTACTTCGGCGCGC
This sequence comes from Sandaracinaceae bacterium, assembly GCA_044376125.1. Taxonomy (GTDB): domain Bacteria; phylum Myxococcota_A; class Polyangia; order Polyangiales; family Sandaracinaceae; genus JAFLCL01. Next base: position 10,491 of record JBILLJ010000210.1, on the reverse strand, counting down.
CGCACCACTACAGCCGCGAGGGGCAATCCGAGGCGCTCTGGCGATACGGGCGCACTGGCGAGGGTGTGGGCTGGCGCGAGCAGGCGTCGCTCGGCGCGGGCGTGCAGGGCCTCGCGCTCGTCGCGCACGATGGCGAGCTCGTGCGCTGCGGGGGATCGACGATGGACAACGCTGCGGGAGAGCCGACGCGGCAGCGCGCGCTCGCGGACTGTGCGCGCTGGGTGCCGGCGCGCGACGCGTGGGAGCCGTTCCCCCCGCTGCCAGCGCCTCGCTCGTCGTTCGATGCGGTGAGCGTCGCGGGGCGCGTGGTGGCGGTGGGCGGCTGGGACGTGCAGGGCGATCCGTCGAGCGCGCGCTTCCACGACACCGTCGCGCTGTACGAGTCGGGCGCGTGGCGCGAGGTCGCAGCGCCGTTCCGGCGTCGGGCCCTCGCGGTCGCGGCGCTCGGAGACGAGGTCGTGGTCGTGGGCGGCATGAACGCCGATCAGTCGATGAGCCGCGACACGATGATCTTCGACGTGGCGCGCGAGGCGTGGCGCGCGGGACCGACGTATCCGGGGGACGCGTTCGGTCTCGCGGCGGTCGGCGCAGACGACGCCGTCTTCGCGAGCGGTCGCGACGGCGTGGTGCATCGCCTCGCGCGCGACGCACGCGCGTGGGAGCCGGTGGGCACGCTGTCGGAGGGGCGCTTCTTTCATCGCCTCTTCGTGCGGGACGGCGCGCTGGTCGCGATCGGCGGGATCGGATCGATGACGACCGACGGCCGCGCGCGCGTGGTCGAGGCGATGCCGATCGGGGCGGGAGGCGAGCGAGCGCGCGTGTCCGTCGTGGAGCTCGACTACCCGGGTGAGGCGCGCAACCGACCGGGGCTCTTCGTCGTCGACGACTCGCTCTACCTCTTCGGTGGCAACGACTCGACGGGGCAGCACGACTTCGCGCCGGAGAACTTCGAGACGGCCGCGTTCCGCCTGCACCTGCCCTCGCTCCGCTGGTACGAGGCGCCTTCTCTGCCCGAGGGGCGGCAGTCGCTCGTGAGCGTCGCGACGGACGGCGTGGGCGTCGCGCTCGGTGGCTTCGGTCACGACGAGGACGCGGAGCGCACGTACGCCGACGGGTTCGTGCTGCGCACGGGCGAGGAGGCGCCGGGGTGGCAGCACCTGCGCGACGCGCTGCCCTTGCCGCGCACGCAGTTCGGGCTCGTCGTTCACGAGGGCGCGCTCTACGTGATCGGCGGCCTCGAGTTCGACGCGGCCCGCGCGGAGGACGAGCAGTTCGTCCACCTCGCGAGCGTGCTCCGCTGCCCGCTCGATCGCGCGGCCCTCGAGGGGCCGGCCTCGGAGCGCTCACCGATCGGCGCGTGCGAGGAGCTCGAGGGCGCGTCGATGCCGGGCACGCGTCGCGCGTTCGGCGCTGCGCTGCTCGACGGTCGCGTCTACGTCGTGGGGGGCATGCGCGACGGCTTCGCGCCCGTGACCGACTGCGCCGTGCTCGAGCTCGCGACCTCGCGGTGGTCGAGCTTCGCCTGCCCGTCGGCGCCGCGCATCTCGCCCGACCTCCTCGCGTTCGAGGGCAAGCTGTACCTCGCGGGTGGCACGAGCCGCCGCGAGGGTGCCGCGAGCTCGGGCCCGGATCGATCGATCGAGGTCTTCGATCCCGCGAGCGGCGCGTGGTCCACGCTGATCGACGCGCTGCCGATCGACACGCACCAGATGCGCTTCGTCGTGCACGAGCACCGCCTCGTCGGCGTCTCGACACAGGCGAGCCCGCACCGCGCGACCCTCGCGTGGATCGACCCGCGATGACGCGGCAGGGCCCGGTGCTGGGTGCGAGCGAGCGTCGCATCGATCGAGGCGGGCGCGGAGGCTGCGCCCGATGTCGAGGGGATCCTCCGATGGACGTCGAAGGTCCATCTGTCATGACACTCACTCACACGACGAGAGCGCTCGAATGCACGATGATTCCAAGGTCCTGGCGCGCCTGACAGTCTGCGTCGCTCCCCTGCTCCTGGTCAGCTGCGGTCAGCCCCACGAGCCGACGACGGCCGAGGTGGCGCCCGTGCTCGCGACGTACGCGGACATCCTCCACGCGAGCTACGAGGACTCGCTCGTGCGTGGCCGCGCGCTCGACACGGCCGTCGATGCGTTCGTCGCCACGCCGACGGACGCGCTGCTCGAGGACGCGCGCGACGCGTGGGTCGCGAGCCGACCGCCGTACCTCCAGAGCGAGATCGGTCGCTACTACGGCGGGCCGATCGACGATCCGGACAACGACATCGATGGACGCGTGAACAGCTGGCCCCTCGACGAGGCGTACCTCGACTACGTGCAGGGGCCGCCGCCGGCCTTCGAGGATCTCGTGGGCGGGCTCGTGAACGACGAGGCGGCGCTGCCGAGCATCGACGAGGCCTCGCTCGTGGCGCTCAACGGGCAAGGCGCGGAGGAGAACGTCTCGCTCGGCTACCACGCGATCGAGTTCCTGCTCTGGGGCCAGGATCTCTACGAGGACAGCGCGGGGCGCCGGCCCGCGAGCGACTTCGTCGACGGCATGCGCGAGCACGCCGATCGGCGCCGCGACTACGTGACGGCCGCGACGGACATCCTCGTGGGCGACCTCGCGTTCCTCGAGGGAGAGTGGCGTCCCGGAGAGGACAACTACCGCGCAGGCTTCGTCGCGCTCGACGCGCACGAGGGCCTCACGCGCGTGTTCACCGCGATCCTCGACCTCTCGGGGCTCGAGCTCGCGGGGGAGCGCTTGCTCGTCGCGTGGCGCAGCTCCGAGCAGGAAGACGAGCACTCGTGCTTCAGCGACACGACCACGCAGGATGCGGTCTACGACCAGCTCGGCCTCGAGAACGCGTACCTCGGCCGCTACGAGCGCATCGACGGAACGATGGTGTCGGGCCCGTCGCTCTCGGACCTCGTGCGCGCGCGCGACCCGGAGCTCGATGCGTCCATCCGCACAGCGCTCGCGGCGAGCCTCGAGGCGACGCGCGCGATCCCGGCGCCCTTCGATCAGGCGCTGATCTCGACCGAGGGACGCATGGCGATCCGGCGCGCGATCGACGCCATCCAGGCGCAGACCGAGCTGCTCGGTGACGCCGCGCGCCTGCTCGGCGTCACCGTCACGCTGGGGGGCTGAGGTGAAGGGGACGTCTTGCCGCGCGGGTCTCGTCGCGCGGTCGCGCGTGCGCGTGGGCTCGACGAGCGTCGCGCTCTCGTGCGCGCTCCTCGGGTGCACGAACGAGGTGATCCTCGATCCGCAGCTCGGCGGCCCGGGCGCGAGCGTGTCGGACGAGACGGGCCACGCGTTCACGCACGCGCTGCCCGCGCTCACGGCGGCCGAGCGCGAGGACTTCCTCGTCGGCAACAACTTCTTCTCGGACAACTGGGTCACCGCGCCTTCGAGCACGACGGCGCGCGACGGCCTCGGGCCCACGTTCAACGCGCGTGCGTGCGGCGCGTGCCACACCGACGACGGCCGTGGTCGACCACCGCTCGAGGAAGGCGAGGACTTCCTCTCGGCGCTCGTGCGCCTCAGCGTGCCGGGCGCAGCGGACGACGGCGGCCCGCTCGAGGTGCCCGGCTACGGTGGGCAGCTCCAGCCCTTCGGCATCCTGGGCGTGCCCGGTGAAGCGACGCCGCGCGTGCGCTGGCAGGAGGTGCCCGGCGCGTTCGACGATGGCACGACATACACGCTCGTGAGGCCGGTGCTCACGATCGAGCGCCCGAGCTTCGGCGCGCTGCCGGCGGACGTGCTGACCTCGATCCGTGTCGCGCCCGCCATGATCGGCCTCGGGCTGCTCGAGGCGATCCCGCCCGAGACGCTCGACGCGCTCGCCGATCCGGACGATCGCGACGGCGACGGCATCTCGGGGCGCGTGCATCGACACCTCGACGGTGACGCGATGGTCGTGGGTCGCTTCGGGTGGAAGGCGACCGCGCCTTCGGTCGAGGCGCAGAGCGCAGGCGCGTTCCTCGGAGACATGGGGATCACGACGCGGCTCCATCCCGAGGACGACTGCCCTGCGGGGCAGGACGCGTGTCTCGCCGCGTTCTCGCAGGCCGAGGCCGAGGCGGACGACGACGTGCTCGACGTGGTCGTGCTCTACGCGCGCACGCTCGCGGTGCCCGCGATGCGCGACGTGCGTGATCCGGAGGTGCGCGCGGGCTCGGCGATCTTCGATCGGCTCGGCTGCGGGGACTGCCACGTGCGGGTGCTCGAGACGGGGCCGAGCGACGTCGCCGCGCTCGCGCACCAGCGCATCCAGCCGTTCACCGATCTGCTCCTGCACGACCTCGGGCCCGAGCTCGCGGACGAGCGACCCGATCACGACGCGAGCGGCAGCGAGTGGCGCACCGCGCCGCTCTGGGGGATCGGCCTCGTGCCGACGGTGAACCGGCACGACCGCTACCTCCACGACGGCCGCGCGCGCGGTGTGGAGGAGGCGATCCTCTGGCACGGCGGCGAAGCCGAGCGATCGCGCGATGCGTACCGCGCGCTGCCCGCGGTCGACCGCGCCCGCCTCGTGCGCTTCCTGGAGGCCCTGTGACGACGAACGACGACGCGAGGCGCGGTGACGAGCGAGGCGGTGGCGCGATCCACGGCGAGGTGGCGGTGCTGGCGGCGATCGTCGCGCTCTCGGCGAGCTCGTCGTGCAGCGGCGGCACCTCGATGCCCGACGCGAGCCTCGACGCGAACGAGGCGGCGACGTCGGCGTTGATCCGCGAGGTGCTCGCGCACGAAGGAGAGCACCTCGCGCTCGCGAGCTACCGCGACCTCTCGGCGGAGCTCGCGGCGCTCGAGGCGGCGACGGCGACGCTGGCGGCCGAGCCGACGGACGCGAACCGGCTTCGCGCGCAGGCGGCCTTCGAGCGCGTGATGGACGCGAACGAGCGCGCGGAGATCTTCCAGCTCGGCCCCGCCGCGCCCGTGGGCGCGACGCCCGAGGCGGCCGGGCTCCGCGACGAGTACCAGCCGTGGCCGCTCGTCAACGCGTGCCGCATCGACATGGAGACGGTCGAGGGATCGTACGCGAGCGAGGCGCTGCTCTCGGCCGAGGCGCTCAACGTGCGAGGGCTCGCGAGCCTCGAGTACCTGCTCTTCACCCAGAGCGCCGCGACCGTGTGCTCGCCCACGACGTCGATCGTGACGGATGGCTCGTGGGCCGCGCTGGGCGAGGCGGAGGTGTGGTCGCGGCGCGCGCGCTACGCGCACACCGCGACGGTGCTCGCGCGTCGGACCGTCGACGAGGTCGTGGTGCGCTGGGAGGGCGGCTTCCTCGAGCGCCTGCGCACCGCGGGCGCGGGGAGCGCGACGTTCTCGAGCGCGCGCGAGGGGCTCAATGCGCTCAGCGACGCACTCTTCTACGTGTACGAGCCGCTGCTCGATCTCAAGCTCGGCCGGCCCGCGGGGCGCTACACGTGCGTCACCGCGAGCTGTCCCGACGACGTGGAGTCGCCTTGGCGCGACGCGGCCGCGAGCGATGGAGAGGTGGGCGGCAGCCTGCGCGCGCTCCGCGTGAACCTCGAGGCCTTCGAGGACGCGTATCTCGGCCGTGTGGGCGGCGTGGAGGGCCGCGGCTTCGATGACCTCGTGCGCCACTTCGGCGCCGAGGATCTCGATCGTCGCCTAGAGGAGGCGATCGACCGAGCGCAGGCGGCGCTCGACGCGATCGAGGGACCGCTCCGCAGCGCGGTGGTCGCGCGCAACGCGGAGGTCGTGCTCGCCGTCGACGCGATCGACGCGCTCACGACGCTGATGAAGGACGAGCTCGTGCCGCTCCTCCAGCTCGCGCTCCCCATGCGCGCCGACGGCGACAACGACTGACGCGCGTGCTCGCGCGCATGGTCGCGCGGTCGACGTGACGGTGCGCGAGCACGCGGGGCCCGCCCTCCGCGCCGCGAACGTCAGGCGATGCGGCGGGCGATGATGCGGGCGAGCGAGCGCTCGCCGATCCAGCCCTCGCGGTAGTAGACGATCTCGAGGCCCTTCGTGATGTGGAGCAGCTCGTTGGGCTCCGCGAGCCAGCGCGCGCCGGGGCGCTGCGGGTGTCGCTCGAGGGCGCGCTTGGTCTCGACCTCCGCGATCACCACGCCACCCGGGCTGAGCGCACGATCGAGGTGCTGGAAGAGGTCGGGCTGGCGGTAGTGGAAGCACGCGATGACGTTCCACGGGCCGTCGGGCAGGCCCTCGGCCTCGAGGTCGCGCACGAGCGTCTTGACCGTGAGGCCCTCGTCGCGGCCGGCCTCGCGACAGAGCGCGAGACCGACGGGCGAGATGTCGACGGCGGTCATCTCGAGACCGCGGCGCGCGAGGAACACGGCCATGCGGCCCGAGCCGGCGGCCACGTCGAGGCCTCGGCCCGCGCGCGGGATCTCGCTCTCGAGCTCGGCCACCCACGACGGCACCGAGCGCGGGAGATCCTTCTGCTCGGCCCAGCGGCGATCCCAGCGATTGCGATCGTCTTCGGACATAGGACGCGGACCGTCGTACGGAACGCGCGCGCCGTCAATTCGGGCCTCGCGCAGCCGGCCCGCGTGTCGGCCTCGGGGCTCCTCGAGCTCGACCGGGCGGAGCAGCGGCCCGAGATCGCCGCGGATGCCGCCGCGTTCCTTCTCGCGCACGAGCTCGGGCACGTCCTCGAGGACTCGGCCGACGATCCGCCCTCCGAGCGCGCGGCGGACGCGTGGGCGCGCGAGATCACGGCGGAGTACGTGCACGCGCGCGCGGCCGAAGGGGCCGACGCGTCCAAGGTGATCGCGCGCACCTTGAGCTCGTTCTGTGATCTGCCGGCCGGTGATCCCTTGCACGGCGATGGGATCGAGCGCGCGCGCGCGGCGGCGGCGGACTGGGCCGGGCTCGTCTGTCGCGAACGGGCTCGGCCCCCGGCGCCTGCCGCTGCGATGAGGCCGCGATGAACGCTCGGCTCGTTCCGTGGGTGATCGCGGCCCTGCCTGCGACGGCGCTGGGGCTACGGCCGACACGAGCGAGAGGCCGATCGCGCCGCGGGGCGGGTTGGTGTATGAACGGCCCCATCATGGCTGGCGGTCACGACTCTCACGGACACGACGACCACGGCGGCGAGGTGCATCCGCACCCGCCGCTCCCGACGATCACCGACGAGGCGGCGGACACGCCGATGTGGGTGCCCGTCGCGGGTCTCGCGCTCTTCCTCGTGCTCGCGCTCTTCGTCGCGCTCCGCTCGGCGATGGCGCCTGCGGAGGAGCCGGCGCCCGAGGCCGAGGTGGCCGCCGAGGCCGCGCCGACGCCGGCGCAGTGATCGCTCGGCCGCGATGACGTCGCAGCTCGTCATCGGTCGCGATGCCGACTGCGACGTGGTGATCGCGTTGCCGTCCATCTCGGGCCGACACGCGCGCCTCGCGTGGCAGAGCCATCAGCTGATCGTCGAGGATCTCGGCAGCGCCAACGGGACCTGGGTGGCGGGCGAGCGCGTGCAGCGCGCCGTGGTGAAGCCCGGAGCCGACGTGAGGCTCGCCGACGTGGCGCTGCCGTGGAGCGATGCGCGCGTCGTCGCCCTCGTGAAGCTCGGCGCGAGCAAGAGCACGATCGTCGCGATGCCGCGGTTCGGGCGCTACGTGTGCCCGCAGTGCAAGACGGCGCAGGTGCTGCCCGCCGGCTTCGTGCGCGGCGAGATCGCGTGCCCCAAGTGCCAGAGCGCGCTCGAGATCGGGGTGCAGAGCACGGGCTCGCGCGCGCTTCGTGCGGTGATCGGCGCTGCGACGGGCGCGCTCGCGACGCTCGCGGTGGGCCTGGTCGTGGCGCTCTACCTCGCCCCCGAGCGGCTCGCGACGCTGCCGGATCCGATCGGCGAGCTCGCGCGGCGCCGCATGCAGCCGCGCGTCGTGTCGGCGACCCCGACGGAACCGAGCGCCCTCGATCAGCTCCTCGAACCGATCGGACCGCCCGTCGGCAGCCCCGAGGAGGCCGCCGTGCGCATGCACTCGGCTGCGCAGATCCAGGCGGCGATCGACGCGAGCAACCCCGTGACGCGCGATCTCGCCGTGCGCGTGGCCTCGACCGACGACGGGCCGTTCCACGTCGAGCAGGTCGCCCGCATCTGGAAGCACGTGCGCCTGGGGTGGCGCTACGTGAACGACCCGCGCGGCGCCGACTACTACGCACGCGCGAGCGAGACGATCGCGAACGAGCTCGCGGGGGACTGCGACGACTTCGCGATCCTCATCAGCGCAATGATCGAGGCCATCGGCGGTCGCACGCGCGTCGTCATCATGGACGGAGCCGCAGGCGGGCACGCGTACCCCGAGGTGTGCATCGACGGGCCACCGAACGAGGTCTCGCAGAAGATCGCGCGCTTCTACCGACGCAGCTGGGACCGGCGCCTCGGGGCTCGACCCACCCAGACGCGCATCCACTACCGCAGCGACGCGAGCTGCCCGGTGTGGCTCAACCTCGACTGGAACACGAACGTGATCGGCGGTCCGTACGTGGAAGAGCGCTACGCCGTCGCGGTCTACGCGGACGGCCGCACCGAGACGCTCGCGCCCTACCGCGAGGGCGCGGGGGCCCAGAACGCCGCGCTCCCGCAGCGCAACCCCATCGAGTGATCGCGAACCACGGGCCACGTTCGGGGACTCAAGGTTGAGGACAGGCAATCCCCAACGTGAGACGCTCCCGCTGCCGCTGGGCGGCATGAGGGAACCGTGCAACGTCAACGATCGAGCCTCCATTCGCTTCTCGTTCTTTCCTCGTCGTTGACGGCGCTCGCCGCTTGCGACGACCCGAGCGCGCCCGCGGCTGCGGCGATCGAGGGCCTGTCGGTCGCCGAGGAGGCGACGCTCGTGGCGGGCGACGCGTTCTCGTTCGACCAGGCCGGCTACTCGGTCTCGATCAGCCACGCGGGCGATCGCGCGGCCGTCGGCGTCATCTACGACGGACATGCCGGCGGCTACGACGCTGGCTCGGTGCGCATCTTCGAACGCACGGGCTCGACGTGGAGCGAGGTCGCGACGCTGGTCGCGCCGGACGCCGAGGACATCGACCAGTTCGGCCACTCGGTCTCGCTCAGCGCGGACGGCACACGCGTGCTCGTCGGATGCTCGGGTGACTACGTCGGCGGGGTCCGCACCGGCAGCGCGCGTGTCTTCGTGCGCGACGTGGGCGGCACGTGGTCCCAGGAGCAGACCCTCTTGCCGACGGGCGCCGCGGAGAACGATCGCATCGGAGCGGCCGTCAGCCTCAGCGGCGATGGCGTCCGTGCGTTCGTCGGCGCGTACTGGTCGGATCCGCCGTCGGGAACGAACGCGGGCAGCGTGCGCGTGTACGTGCGCTCCGGCAGCACGTGGACGCTCGAGCAGCTGCTCTACGACGCCAGCGCGGGCTCGCACGACGACCAGTGGTTCGGCTACTCGATCTCGAGCAACGCGGATGGCTCGCGCCTCCTCGTCGGCATCCCGTTCGCGAACCGCGCGGAGGAGTGGGATCGCTCCGGTTCGATGTGGAGCCAGGGCGCATCGCTCGCGCCCGGCGGCCTCGTCTCGACCGATGAGTACGGGCGCGCCGTCGCGCTGAGCGCCGATGGTTCGCACGCGCTCGTGGGCGCGTGGCATCGCGGCCCGAACGAGCGAGGCGCCGCGTGGGCGTTCACGCGCGGCGCCAGCACGTGGAGCGTCGATCAGGAGCTGGTGCCGAGCACGGCCGACCAGTTCAACAACTTCGGCGCGAGTGTCGGCCTCGACGGCACGGGCACGCGCGGCGTCGTCGGCGCGCCCGGCGACACGGTGGCGGGCATCTCCAGTGCGGGCAGCGCGAGCATCTTCACCCGCGTGGGCACGGCGTGGACCGAGCAGCCGACGCTCTTCGCGTCCGGCACGCCCGAGGGAGGCGACCAGCTCGGGTGGGCGGCCCGCATGGCGGGCGACGGTCGTCGCGCGATCCTCGGCATGCCGGGCGACTCGACCTACGCGGGCTCGGGACGCGTCTTCACGATCACGGGCAGCAACGGCGACGCATGCACCGGCACGGGAGACTGTGACTCCGGCTTCTGCGTCGACGGTGTGTGCTGCAACAGCGCTTGCGGCGGTGGCGCGAGCGACTGCCAGGCGTGCAGCGTCGCGGCCGGCGGGACGAGCACGGGCACGTGCACGCCGCTCGCGAGCCCGTCGAGCGTGACCTGTCGCGCGGCGGCGCCGGGTGGCTGCGACGTCGCGGAGCAGTGCTCGGGGGCCTCGACCAGCTGTCCGGCGGACGGCTTCGCGTCGAGCGCGACGGTGTGTCGTGCGGCCGCGCCGGGCGGCTGCGACGTGGCGGAGCAGTGCAGCGGCTCGAGCGCGGCGTGTCCATCGGACTTGCTCGCGTCGAGCGGTACGGTCTGCCACGCCTCGACGGGCGCGTGCGATCCGGCCGAGACGTGCAGCGGCTCGAGCGCGGCGTGTCCATCGGACGTGCTCGCTTCGAGCGGCACGGTCTGCCACCCGTCGACGGGCGCGTGCGATCCGGCCGAGACGTGCAGTG
>JBILLJ010000089.1:0-36943 GCA_044376125.1 Sandaracinaceae bacterium | reverse complement strand
ACGTTTCTTGCCGGAGGGTCTGGCCGCAGACCCTCCCTCTCGCCGAGTGAATCGGCGAGAGCCTCCCTCCCGCCGATTCGAGCACGTGCCACTCGCATCGATCCATCCAAGTGACACGTGCTCTCAGGCGCTCGCGCGTGAGGCGAGCGCTTCGGCGGTGGACTTCACGTCCGGCATGCGCGCCGCGAGGCCGTCCACGAGGCGCACGGGATCCACGCCGGCCGCGTCGAACGACGGTCCGAGCTGGGCGAGCGAGACGACGAGCTGCTCGAGCGCCTCGTCGCGCTCGCGCTCGAAGCCCTTGGTGCGCTCGTCGCCGAGCTGCGCGAGCTCGTGATCGACCGAGCCGATCTCGGCCTCGATCTCGGCGCGCTTGGCATCGAGCTCGGCGCGCTTGGCGGTGAGCGACTCGCGCTTCTTGCCGAGCGACTCGACCTTGCGCACCTCCGCCTTGCTGAGCGGCTCGCGCATGCGCTCCTCCACCCGCGACACCGCGTAGAGGCGACCGGTGAGGACGCGGATCGGATCGGCCAGCTCCGGGTGCGCGTTCACGATGAGCGCGCGCGCGAGCTCCTCGCGCTTGCGCTCGATCGCAGCGAGCTCGGCTTCGAGCCGGCGACGCTCGGCCGCCGCGTCCTCGGGACCCGCGCTCACGGCCGGAGCGCTCGCCGTCGCGCCGCCCTCGGGCATCGCCTCGCGGGCCTCGGGCGCCTCGTCGTGGGACTCGGTCGTCGTCGTGAGCTCGTCGGTGCTGCTGATCGTCATGAGGCGCGCTGGATACGGGAGCGCCCTCGAAGCACGCAAGCGAAACGCGGCGCGCGCCATGCGAGCGTCCGAGAAATCCGTGGATTCCACGCGGCGGCGACGCGCTCGACGTGGGCGGAACGCGATCGCGGGAAGCGCGGACGACGCTCGCGCACGGCCTGGCGCTCGGCGCCGCCCGCGACTGACCGCGCTTGCTGCGGGGGTCGCGGTGCCTAGGTCACCGCGCGTGACGCGGGTCCTCGAGGCGCACGACCTGACGAAGGTCTACCGGATGGGCGAGGTGGACGTTCACGCCCTGCGCGGGGTGAGCTTCGGCCTCGACGCGGGCGAGCTCGTGGTGCTCGTGGGCGCGTCGGGCAGTGGCAAGTCCACGCTCCTCAACATCCTCGGCGGCCTCGACACGCCGAGCTCGGGGAGCGTCGTCTACCGGGACCTCGACGGCCGCGCCGAGCACGACCTCACGAGCGCGGGCGATCGGGCGCTCACCGCGTACCGGCGCGAGCACGTCGGCTTCGTGTTCCAGTTCTACAACCTCGTGCCGAGCCTCACGGCGCGCGAGAACGTGGAGCTCGTCACCGACGTGGCCGAGGCTCCGATGAGCGCAGAGGACGTGCTCGCGATGGTCGGCCTCACCGAGCGGATGGACCACTTCCCGGCGCAGCTGTCGGGCGGCGAGCAGCAGCGCGTGGCCATCGCGCGCGCGGTCGCGAAGCGCCCGGACCTGCTCCTCTGCGACGAGCCCACGGGCGCGCTCGACTACAAGACGGGCCTGCTCGTGCTCGAGGTGATCGAGCGCGTGAACCGGGAGCTCGGCACTGCCACGGTCGTCATCACGCACAACGCGCCCATCGCGGCCATGGCCGACCGCATCGTGACGCTGGCCGACGGACGCATCCTCTCGGATCACGCGAACGCCTCGCGCAAGCCCATCTCGGAGATCGCGTGGTGAGCGGGCGCCATGCGCCCTTCGCGCGGGGGCCCTCGTGTCGGCGCTGAGGCAGAAGCTCCTGCGCGACCTCGCGCACCAGCGCTGGCAGGCGCTCACGATCGCGCTCGTCGTCGCGTCCGGCGTGGCCTCGTACGTCTGCGTGCGCGGCGCCTACGACTCGCTCCTCTCGGCGCGCGATCGCTACTACGCGCGCAACCGCTTCGCCGACGTGTGGGCCACGCTCTCGCGTGCACCGCGCAGCGTGGCGAGCGAGCTCGAGGCGATCGAGGGCGTCTCGCTCGTGTACCCGCGCATCGCGCGGAGCGCGCTCATGCCGCTGCCCGAGTCGCCCGAGCCGGTGAGCGCGCGCGTGCTGTCGATCCCGCCGCACGGCGCCCCGCCGCTCTGCGACCTGCAGATCAGCGAGGGCCGGCTGCCCGACCCGGCGCGCACGGACGAGGTCGCGCTGCTCGAGGTCTTCGCGCAGCACCGCGGGATCGAGGTCGGCGACACCGTGCCGCTCGTGCTCGACGGAACGCGGCGAGAGCTGCGCGTCGTGGCCCTCGCGAGCTCGCCCGAGTACGTGCTGGCCACGCAAGAGGGCATCGTGCCCGGCGAGGATCGCTTCGCGGTGGTCTGGGCGCGCGAGCCGGTGCTCGAGGCCGCCTTCGATCTCGACGAGGCCTTCGACGAGGTCCTGCTCGCGCTCGATCGCGAGCACCAGGATCACGACGTCGCGGCGTTCGGCTCCGAGGGCCGCCACGAGCGGCGCATCCTCGCGGCGGTGGACGCGGTGCTCGAGCCGTACGGCGGCCGAGGTGCGACCCCGCGGCGTCTCCAGCTCTCGCACTACGCGCTCTCGGGCGAGCTCGAGCAGCTGAGCGGGATGGCCACGAGCGTGCCCGCGCTCTTCCTCTTCGTCGCGGCGTTCCTCCTCAACGTCTCGCTCTCGCGGATGATCGAGCTCCAGCGCCCCGAGATCGCGATCCTCAAGTGCCTCGGCTACTCGGCCCGCGAGATCGCCCTGCACTACCTCGCGTTCGCGCTGCTCGTCGCCGGCGTCGGCGGCGTGATGGGCGTGGCCTTCGGAGCCTGGATGGGCGACTGGCTCGTCGACCTCTACCTCGGCTTCTTCCGCCTCCCGGGCGAGTCGTTCCACCTCACGCCGCGCCTCGTGATCGTGGGCCTGGGCGTGAGCGTGGGCTCCGCCATCGCGGGTGGCCTCGCGGCGGTGCGCCGCATCACGCAGCTCGCGCCCGCCGACGCGATGCGCCCTCCGACGCCCGCGTCCTACCGCCGCTCGATCCTCACGAGCGGCCCGTGGATGCGCCTGGTCGACATGGCCGGCACCGTGGTGCTGCGCGAGGCGGAGCGGAGCCCGCTGCGGGTGCTGCTCTCCGCCGTGGGCATCGCGTTCTCGGTCGCGATCGTCATCGTGGGCCACTTCCAGAGCGACGCGCTCCCGCCGCTCGTCGAGGAGCTCTTCGAGCACGGCATGCGCGAGGACGTCTCGGTGGAGCTGATCCGCCCCGCGCCTCGGCGCGCGCTGGGCGAGCTCGCGCACCTGCCGGGCGTGCAGCGCGTCGAGGGCCTTCGCCGGACGATCGCGCGCGTGAGCCACGACGGACGACACCGGGACGTGCCGCTGACGGCCGCGGGCGAAGACGTGACCATGCGCCTCGTCGTCGACGAGCGCGGCGAGGTCGTGCCACGCCCGAGCGAGGGCATCGTGCTCACGCGCAAGCTCGCCGAGGTGCTCGACATCGGCGTCGGCGAGGAGCTCGACGTGGAGGTGCTCGACGGGCAGCGGCCGCGCGCGCGCCTGCGCGTGGTCGGGCTCGCCGACGAGATGTTCGGCCTCTTCGGCCACGTGGGTGATCGCACGATGTCGCGCCTCCTCGAGGAGGAGCCCTCGTTCGACGTCGCCCTCCTCCGCGTGGACGAGACGCAGCTGCCCTCCCTGCGGAGCGCGCTCGCCCGCTACCCCGGCGTCGCGCAGCTCGTGCGTCGGCGCGCGATCATCGAGTCGTTCCACGAGCAGACCGGCCGCTCGATGTCGGTGATGACCGCCGTGATGACGTTCTTCGCCGTCGTGATCGCGATCGGCGTCGTCTACAACAACATGCGCGTGACGCTCTCGATGCGCGCGCGCGAGCTCGCGACGATGCGCGTGCTCGGCTTCACGCGGCGCGAGGTCGGCGCGGTGCTCTTCGGCGAGATGGTGCTCCACCTCGTCGTGGGCGTGCCCGCGGGCCTCGGCCTGGGCCGCTGGTTCTGCGGCCTCATCCTCGGCTCGGTGGATCCGGAGCGGTACCGCTGGCCGCTCACGATCACGAGCACGACGTACGCGTACGCGGTGCTCACCGTCGCGCTCGCGTCGCTCCTCTGCTGGCTCTTCGTCCGGAGGCGTCTCGATCGCCTCGATCTGATCGCGGTGCTCAAGACCCGCGAGTGAGGCCCGTCATGTCCGAAGCCAACGTTCCGACGCCTCCGACCCCGCCGGCCGCGACCGCCCCCGCCAAGGCCCGCGGCGACGCGGCGCGTGAGGCTGCACGTCGCAGCGCGACCATCCGTCGCTGGACCAGGCGCGCGGTCGTCGTCGTCGTGCTCGCGGCGCTCGCCGCCGTCTTCGTCGTGGCGCTCCAGCCGCAGCCGGTCCCGGTGGACGTGGCGGTGATCGACCGCGGCGCGATCGAGGTGGTCGTGGACGAGCCGGGCCGCGCCCGCGTCATCGACCGCTACGTGGTGAGCGCCCCGCTGTCCGGCAACGTCGCCCGCGTGGAGCGCCACGCGTCCGACACGGTGGAGGCGGGCGCGGTCGTCGCGCGCATCGTGCCGCTCGCCTCGCCGCTGCTCGATGCGCGCACACGCACCGAGGCCGAGGCGAGGCTGGCCGAGACGCGTGCGCGGCGCGAGCAAGCGCGCTTCTCGATCACGCATGCGCGCGAGCTGCTCGCGTTCGCGGAGAGCGAGGCGGCGCGACAGCGCCAGCTCGCGGCCGGTGGCTCGATCGCGCCGCGCGATCTCGAGCGCGCCGAGATGGAGGAGCGCACGCGTCGCAACGAGATCACCTCGCTCGAGTTCGGCCTGCGCGTGGCCGAGCACGAGGTGCGGCTCGCGGAGGCCTCCCTCGGTCGCCTCGCCGAAGGTGGGCGCACGGCGGGGCGCGCGCCGAGCGTCGACTCCGTGGAGGTCACCTCGCCGGTCGCGGGCGTGGTGCTGCGCGTCGTGCGCGAGAACGCCGGTGTCATCCAGGCCGGTGAGCCGATCCTCGAGATCGGAGACCCCGCGGCGCTCGAGCTCGTGACGGACGTGCTCACGAGCGACGCCGTGCGCATCGCGCCGGGCGCACACGTGCGGATCGACGACTGGGGCGGCGAGCCGCTCGCGGGACGCGTGCGGCTGATCGAGCCATCGGCGACGACGCGTGTCTCGGCGCTGGGGG
The DNA here is from genome assembly GCA_044376125.1 of Sandaracinaceae bacterium. Classification (GTDB taxonomy): domain Bacteria; phylum Myxococcota_A; class Polyangia; order Polyangiales; family Sandaracinaceae; genus JAFLCL01. Next base: position 31,805 of record JBILLJ010000089.1, on the reverse strand, counting down.
TCGAGGAGCAGCGCGTCGACGTCGTGGTGACCCTCGAGTCGCCGCGCGAGGCCTGGCAGGCGCTCGGTGACGGCTACCGCGTCGAGACCCACATCACCGTCGAGCGTCGCGAGGACGCGAGGCGCGCACCGACGAGCGCGCTCTTCCGCACCGGACAGGGCTGGTCGACCTACGTGATCGAGGGCGCGATCGTGCGGCTGCGCGCCGTCGAGACCGGCCTCTGGTCTCGGGACGTCGTCGAGATCGTCTCGGGGCTCGAGGAGGGCGACCGCGTGGTCGTCTACCCGGGCGAGCGTGTCGTCGACGGCGTCGAGGTCACCGTGCGCGACTGACCGCGTCGCGGCGCGGGACGTCGACGCCTGGCCTCGGCGTCGTCGACTTGCCGTATCCTCGTGGCGTGGCCGAGCCCGATCGCACGCTGCTCGCGGCGGAGGAGAGTCCCCGCGCCACGGCACCCGGAGACACGCATCGCTGCAACCTCTGCGGCAACGCGTACCCGGCCACGTTCCGCGTCTGCCCGCTCGATGGCAGCACGCTCGCTGGTGGAGGCACGAGCGAGGACCCGATGATCGGGGCGGTCCTGGCCGGGACCTTCCGCGTGACGCGGGTGCTCGGCGAGGGCGGCATGGGGCGGGTGTACGTGGCCGAGCACGTGCGCCTCGATCGCCGCTACGCCGTGAAGGTGATCCACCGCGATCACGCGGGCCGCGACGATCTCCTGGTGCGCTTCGATCGCGAGGCGCGCGCGATGAGCCGGGTGCAGAGCGATCACGTCGTCGACGTCGTGGACGTGCTGCGCACCCCCGACGGCCGCCCGTGCATCGTGGTGGAGCTGCTCGACGGACGAGACCTCGAGGCCTTCCTCGCGCAGAAGGGCAAGCTCCCCGTGCGCGAGGCGCTCGCGCTCTTCCGGCAGATGTGTCGCGGCCTGGCCTCGGCCCACGCGCAGGGCGTCGTCCACCGCGATCTCAAGCCCTCGAACCTCTTCCTCGCGAGCGAGCCCGGCGGCGGGCTCACGCTCAAGATCCTCGACTTCGGCGTCGCCAAGATGGGCGGCGACGACAAGCTCACGGGCACCGGCGCGATCGTCGGGACACCGGCGTACATGTCGCCCGAGCAGGCGCGCGGCTCGACCGATCTCGACCTGCGCGCCGACGTCTACGCGGCGGGCGCGGTGCTCTATCGGATGCTGACGGGCAAGGCGCCCTACAAGGAGGGCGAAGGCGGCGCGACGCTGATCCGCGTGCTGGAAGAGACGCCGCCGAGGCCACGCTCGATCGAGCCCTCGATCCCCGAGGGCCTCGAGGCCGTGATCGAGCGCGCGATGGCGCGCGATCGAGGGCAACGCTTCGCGACCATCGAGGAGCTGAGCGCCGCGGCGCTCGCGTTCGACACGTCGGGAGGGACCGTGCTCCTCGATGCGTCGCGCACGAGCAGCGGGACCACGGCGGCGCCCGCCGACGCCAAGGCGCTCAGCGCCAAGGCCAAGCGCGTGCGACCGCTGGCCGTGCTGACGACGCTCGCGGCGGCGCTCGGCGCCGGGCTCGCGGTGGGCATCGCGCTCGCGCTCGTGGTCGACGGCCTGCGCGAAGGCGCGCACATCGAGTCGACCGACGTGGTCCTCGTGCAGATCGGTGCGGTGATCGCGTTCCTCACGGCGCTCGCGACGCTCGGACGCGCGCTCCGCACGCACTGGCGCAGCGCGCCGATGATCGAGGCCGAGGGCACGAGGCTCGCAATCGGCATCGGCGCGGGCATCCTCAGCTTCGGCGTGCTCGAGCTCGGCGCACGCGTCTGGGCGATCGTGGGCCTCATGCATCCCGGCGCGTGGGACCCGCTCTGGGCAGGCCTGCGCGTGCTCGCCGCGTCCGGCGCGGCCGTCGTCGCCACGGCGTGGAGCGCACGCCGCGCGACGAGGGGATAGGCCGAAGAGCGCGCGGAGATGGACCGCGTGAGGCGACGCGGAGGTGTCGGCGTCGCTCAGCGGGCGGGGGCCAGACGGAGCGCGGCGAGCTCGCGCTCGGTCACGATCGTCTGCGTCACGCGACGCTCGGGCAGGCCTCGGAAGAGCAGGTACTCCCCGCTCGCGGCGCGCGCCTTCACGAGCGCGCCGGACGCCGCGACGCGGCGACCGAGGGGATCGTCGGTCTCGGCAAGGCGCGTGCGGAACGCGATCGGAACGCGCGTGCCGTCGTCGAGCTCGGAGACGCCCTCGACGCGCGTCTCGTCGTGGGTGAGCGTGACGCGTGAGCCGCGCTCGATGCGGCCGTAGGAGTTGTCCGCGAGCATCAGCTCGAAGCCCCGATCTCGGAGGATCGCGGGGCAGTCGCCGCTCGGCGTGTGACCGACGACCAGGCGCCGGACGCCGGCCTCCGCGAGCGCGCGAATCACGGCCTCGTCGGGCAGCGACGGATTGGCATCCTCGTCCGCGAGCCGACCGTAGACCACGCTCGCCTGGTTCCAGAGCGTACCCGGTCTCGGCGCCTGGTACGCGAGGATCGTGTCGGGCGAGCGTCCGCGCTCGAAGAGATCGAGCTCGCCCGCGAGCAGCTCGTCGAGCGCGGCGACCCACGCGTCGAGGTCGGCGAGGCGCTCGCTCCGGTGAGGCACCGCGCCCAGGCTCTCGCTCGTGACGCCACCGTGCACGAAGAGGGTCGGTCCCGCGCGATGCGCGATCCGACACGCGCGGAGGTACGCGAGCATCGGACCGCCCGGCGCGACGTCGTCGAGGAAGCTCTCCGCGACCGCCTCGTCGTGCACCTCGTGGCCCTCGACGCGCGCTCCTCCCAGCGCGACGAGCTCGGCGCGACGATGCTCGAAGGCCTCCTTGGCGCCCATCGTGTGCGCGAGGATCCACCGCAGGAGCGGCGCGCGCGGTCCCGCGCGGAGCTCGCTCGGGGTGCGCGCGGGCGGATGTCCGTCGAGCTCGCGGCGCAGGCGCAGCTTGTTGAGGTCGCGGTTGCCGGCCAGGAGCACGACACGATCGCCATAGCGTCGCTTGGCCTCGAGCAGCATCGCCACGAGCCTCTGCGCGTGGGGCCCGCGATCGCACACGTCGCCACCGAACACGAGCGTCACGCCGTCGGAGAGCACGAGCGTGTCGTCCGCGGCGAGCCGGACGTCGTCGTTGCCGTCCGTGAAGGTGACGAGCTTGTCCCAGCGCCCCTCGACGTCGGTGACGTAGGCGATGCGCGCGCGCTCGCTCACGGGGCCACCGCGCTGGGAGCCGGCGCGGAAGGCACGGCGGACGGGGGATTCGGCGGAGGCGGCAGCGCGGGCCCCCGCTGCCGCGCCAGCACCGCAGGGTCGCAGGTGCACTCGCACGCGGGCACGGGCAGGGCGGAGAGCGCGAGCTCGCGACGCGCCATGCAGTCGGCGCCGCAATACGCGCCGCCACCGGGCCCGAGATCCCAGCCGCCGGGGACGGGCTGGAGCACACAGTCCTCGCCGAGCCTCGGACACGAGCGGCGCTGGGCGAGCGTCGCGCGGCAACCGTACGCGCGGTGCGGCGGATCGGGCAGCACGTCGTGGCGCACGACGAAGCTCGGGCTGGTGCGCTCGGTCGTCGTTCCGTCGCCGAGCTCTCCGGCCTCGTTGGGCCCGAAGCAGCGCGCGTGACCCGATCGCGTGACCACGCAGACGTGCGTGGGCGCGACGGCGACCCGCACCGCGTCGCCCACACCCGCCACGAACCACGCGCCTCGCGTGGGCGCAGCGCGGCGCTCCGCGTCTTCCTCGGCGGTGATCGTGTAGCGACGAGGTCGCGGCCCCCAGCACGCCACGCGACCGTCGTCGGCCACCGCGCAGGCCGTCGTCTCGCTCACGGCCGCGTGCACGATGCGCGCGGCTCCGAGCTCCGCGAAGCGCGTCTCGGGCGGAGCCCCGCCCGTCACGCAGTGGATCGCGCCGCTGCGATCGACGACGCACGAGACCTGACCGTGGACCGCGAACGCCACGGAGCCGCTCGACCGGAGCATGCTCGGCGTGCTCGTTGCGCGACCCGTGTCGAGCTGCCAGCACTCGATCGTGCCTTGCGTCGCCTCGATCGCGCAGCCGATGCCGGGCACGAGCGCGAGCGCGCGCGCGCTGCGGGCCGCCGCGGGCTCGGGCGCAGGATGGGCGCGGATCACCGGGGCGGGCGATCCTGCAGTTCGGTACGGCGGCAGCGGCGAGGCATCGAAGCAGGCGACGCTCGCGTCGCGGCGCGTCACACACGCCTGCGTCCCGGTCATCGCGATCTCGACGGCGTCTCGCACCGGCGCCTCGATCGGCGCGGCGTAGCCCGCGCGCCAGCAGAGGACGCGGCCGTCACGGTGCAAGCCGCAGAGCACGTCCGCGCCACGGACGATGCGGATCACTCCCTCCGTGCCGGGCTGCGCGCGCGGCCCGGTCATCGCGCCGAAGTAGCGGCCCGTCTCGTGGAGCACGTTGGGGCCCGACCAGCAGATCACCGGCCCGGTCTCGCGCGCCACGCACCCCGCGTGACCCTGGATCGCGTCCCCGACCGCCACGTCGAGCACCCGATCGATCGGCCGCGGCGTCTGGGCCGACGCGGGGCTCGAGAGCAGCGCGAGCGCGAGAGCGAGAGCGGCGGTGCGCACTGCGCGAAGATAGCCGACGTCGTGTGCAGCGTGAGCACGAGCGAGCGGGGCCAGCCGTTCGGGCAGCGCCGCGGAGACGCGATCAGGGCGTGACGACGTCGCCCATGGAGAAGTCGATCGCGCGGCGCTTGCCGTTCCAGCCGCGGCCGTGCTCCCGCCGCGCCGCCGCGTGCACCGGCGGATCGGCCGGGATCGAGAGGCACGCGCGGTAGTCGGCGATCGCGTCCTTCTGCCGCCCCGCCTCGCCCCGCACACGCGCGCGCCACAGGTGAAAGGCGGCACGCCGCTCGGGGTGCGCGTGGCCGAGCTCGATCGCGCGCGAGAGCGACTCGTCGGCCACGCGGTGCTCGCGCAGCTCGAGCGCGAGGAGGCCGCGCAGGAACGCGAAGACGGGCTCGCGCGGCGCGAGCGTGCAGGCCTCGCTCATCGACGCGAGCGCGCCCCGCGTGTCGCCGTCGTCGAGGTGGCTCACGTACGCGCGCCGGTAGGCCTCGTACGCGCGGCGCGCCTCGGGGCTCTCACCGTCGGCGACGACGAAGCTCGGCAGCTCCGTCGCGCGCCGCTCGCCGTGCAGATCGAACGCGACGAAGCGGTTGCGGCTCGTGGGCGCCTCGCCCGTGCCCACCCACACCACGCCGTCCTCGGGGCAGAACACCACCGAGCCCACGGTCATCACCATGCTGATGGCCTCGCTCACGCGGCAGCTCGAGAGGCCCCGATCCGCGAGCACACCGGCCATCGTGCGCTCGTCGTGCGCGCCGGCGCCCTCGGCCAGGCGCTCGTTCGCGCGGCGGTGGCGCGCAGCGTTGTGGCGCCAGTAGCTGCCGTACATGTTCACCTCGGTGCGGCCGAGCTCCTCGTCGAGGTAGACGTTCGCGTAGCCGAACGTGTCCTTGGCCTTCTGCGCGCGCGGGTCGGTCGGTCGCCCGCCGCCGAAGCGGAACGCGCGGTGCCGCACCGGGCTCTCCTCGAAGCACAGCACCTCCCGCGTCTTTCCGTCGGAGACGACGTAGGTCCAGCAGCCGATCGGCTGGTTCGCCGCGAGGATGCGCTCGGCGTCGTCGAGGCTCTCGGCCTTGCGCATCACCTCGTCGCCCATCGCACCGATCGGGGTGCCGCCGAGGCGCGTCTGATCGGTGAACATGTGCTGGTGCACGGTGAGCGTGAGGCCCGCCTCGTTCATCGCGGTGATGCCACCGAGCGCGACGCCCGCGGCCGCGATCGAGACGTAGCGCTGGCCCTCGTCCGGCGCGTGGAAGAACACGCCCTGCGTGCTCGGCCAGCACGAGACGCCGTGATAGTCGAAGTTGCGCGCGTGGTAGAGCTTGCCGTCGCGCGTGGCCTCGCCCCACGCGAGCGCGCTCGTGCAGCCCAGGCCGAGCGAGAGGCGATGCACCACGGCCGGCCCGGGCGCCCGGAGCTCCTGGAGGCGCGCTGCGAGCCAGACCATCGAGTCCGGCATCGTGCAGCCGCCCCAGACGTCCTCGAAGCGCAGGCCCGCACCCTCGGCGAGGCCGCGGATCGTCTCCTCCGCGAAGCGCGGCATGCCGCGCCCCACGCGCGTGCCGACGAGCGCCTGCAGCGCCGGCCAGACGAGCGGGCCGAGCGGCCCGAGCGCCGCACGCCCGATGAGCTTCTCGAAGTAGCTCCGGTAGTACGGGATGGGGCCATCGGGGATCACGTCGCGCAGGAGCTCGCCGTGCTGGCGGCCCATCTCGCGGAAGCTGCCCGCGAGCTTCACCACGTGCAGGCCGTCGTGGCGCTCGTGCCACGCAGCACCGCTCGTGCGGCGCGTGCTCGCGCGCGCACCGGTGCGTGCCATGGAGGTCTCGTCGTTCGCGAGGGCGGGCATCATCGTCGCGTCTCCTTTCGGGTCTTCTTCTTCGGAGCAGTCGTCGGCCTGGCGCGCTTGGTCGGCGCGCGCTCGGACTTGGCGGCCAGCGTGCGCGGGCGGGCCGCGGGCGGCGCGCTCGCGCCGACCGACACGGGGAACGAGTCGCCCGTGCGCTGCAGATCGGCCGCCTGGAGCAGGCGGGGCGTCGCCCACGCGTGGAACGCGGTCACGAGCTCGCGCACGCCCGCGACCTCTCGCCGGCGCACGAGATCCACGAGGAGCACGAGGGCCTGGTAGTGGGGCGCGGGGGCCGGTCGCGTCGCGGCGAAGAGGGGCTCGAGATCGCGCGCGACGATCTCGTTCCACGCCGAGAGCATCTCGAAGACCGGGTTCTTCGTCGCGCGGGCCAGCAGGCGCGCCACGCCGCTCGCCTTGGCCGCGTAGGCGTCCGGCTCCGCGAGAAGGCTCGACAGCTCCGCGAGGATCGCGTCGAGCGCGCGGAGGTCCTCGTCCGTCCGCCGGCTCGCCGCGAGGCACGAGAGCTCGATGTCGAGGAGCGCCCGGACCTCGAGGAGGCCCGCGAGCATGGTGCGATCGACGACACCGGGCTGCGGCGTGAGCCTCGCGCGCACCACCTCGGGCGAGAGCGAGCGCATCGGGTCGAGCACCTCGGTGCCGCGCCGCCGCACCGGCCGCACGAGGCGGTGCACCTCGAGGAGCTTGATGGCCTCGCGCACCACGCCCCGGCTCGCGCCGTGCTCGCGCACGAGCTCTTCCTCGCGCGGGAGCACCGAGCCCACCCGGTACGCGCCCGAGACGATGCGTCCGAGGAGCGCGCGGGCGACGACGTCCGCCTTGCGGTCCTCGAGCCCGTCGCGGCCTTCGTCCGGGGGAGCGGCCTTCTTCATGAGAGATCGATTACATCCGACATATCGATCAGTCCACCGACGAATGGTCACGACTCCGTCATGGCCTCGTCGCGGATCGTGCCGGCCCACGACACGCACTGCGCGGCCCGCGGGTCGGGACGGCGTCGGGCGCTCCATCGAGTAGAGTCGCGGCATGGCGAACGCGCGCGAGCAGCGCCTCGGTCACGGAAAGGGCCGCGGCAGCCCGGAGGCCGTCGAGAAGCGCCGGGCCGCGCGGGCCCTGAACGCAGCCTTCGACAAGGCGGCCGGCGGTGCGCTCGCCGATGGTCGCGCCGAGCGGCGGCGGCGGCGCCTGATCCGCGAGCTGAAGGACGGGCGGCGCGGCAAGCCCCTGCCGCCGATCGACGTGCTGACGCACGCCGCCGAGCTGCTCTCCCTCGGCGAGACGCTCGCGTCCCTCGAGCGCGCGGGCATCAAGCCGCGCAAGACACCGGCCACGCCCGAGCTCGTCGCGGCCGCGCGACGCGTGCAGGTGGCCTACGACATGCCCGCCGAGGTCTTCGGCCTCCTCGGGCTCGATCTCGGGCGCACGCGCGGGCCGAGCGCCTCGAACGAGGAGACGGAGGAATCGTGATGCGAACGTGGTGTCGTGGGCTGGGCCCCTCGGGTGTGTCGTGCTCGCGCTCGTGGATCGGCGTCCTCGTGCTCACCTCGGCGCTGCTCACCTCGGCGCTGGGCGCGACGCTCCTGACCGGCTGCGGCGCGGGCGCGTTCCACATGCGCGCCGCGCGCGATTCGGTGACGATCGGACGCCCGCCCGAGGGCCGCGCGCAGGTCGTCTTCTTCATGCCCGAGCGTGTGCGCGACGTGGCGGCCATCGTCGATCAGCGCGGCACCTACTACGGCCAGATCCGCGGCGAGACGGTGCTCGTGCGCGACGTGCCCGCGGGCCGCTACCGCTTCTACGCGATCCGCGAGCGCAACGGCTTCGCGGTGGACGTGCCCTACCTCGCCGCGGGACAGACCGCGTACGTCGGCGGCATCGATCCGCTGCTCACGAGCTTCGTGTGGCGCTCGATGTCGGGCTGCGACGCGGCCGCCGTCGAGGCGCGCGCGGCGCTGCCGACGCTCGCGCGCATCGAGCCGGACCCGGACGTCGCGCTCGACACCGTGCTCGCGGAGATCGGCGACATCCCGCGCCGCACCGGCGAGGCCGACCGCGACTTCGATCAGATGGCCGAGGAGCAGCGCGCGCTCCGCACCGTCGACGCCGCGAGCCTCGAGCGCGGCCCGAGCTGCGCGCGCGCGGCGACCAGCGGAGACAGCGAGCCCTCGAGCGCGCAGGAGGCGGCGCCGAGCAGCACGGCGCCCACGTCGTCGCCCTGAAGCGATCCGCGACCTCGCGGCAAGCCCCACCGCGCTCGCACGTCACGCCGTGTGCTCGTCGAGCGCGGCGTGGAGGAGCGTGAGGAGCGCGATCGTGGCCACGTCGCTGCGGAGCACGCGCGGGCCGAGGCCCACGCGCACGAACGAGGCGGCCTCGAGCTCGCGGCGCTCGCGATCGGTGAAGCCACCTTCCGGACCGATCGCGAGGATCACGCGGCCCGTGCGCCGTGCGGGCCACGCCGCGACGGCGTCGCGCAGCGTGCGGGTCTCGCCCGGGTCGGCGTAGAGGCGGAGCACGTCGTCGGTCGGTGGGCCGAGCTCGGTGCGCACGAGCCACGCGAAGGAGCGATGCACGCTCAGCGCGGGCACCAGCGTGTCCTTGGCCTGCGCGAGTCCCTCGAGCAGCAGCGGGCGATGCTCCTCGGGCGAGAGGATCGTCGCGTCGAAGTAGAACTTCTCCACGCGCCAGGCGCCCGAGAGATGGAGGTGCCGCACGCCGAGCTGCGCGATCGGCGAGAGCAGGCGCGCGAGCACCTTGGGCCGCGGCAGACACAGCAGGAGATCGACGCGGCTCGGTGTGGGCTCGATCGAGAGGTCCTCGACGCGCAGCGTGATCGAGCCGTCGTCGATCGCCGAGACGCTCGCGTGGCCCATCGCGCCTCCGACGAGGCCGACCCGCACGCTCGCGCCGAGGGTCACCTTCAGCACCTCGCGCAGGTGCGTGGCCCGGTGATCGCGAAGGACCACGAGCCGCGCCTGGCCGTCGTGCAGGACCTCGTGGGGCTCGAGGAGGACGAGGTTCATCGCTCAGGGCTCGACGGGGACGGTTCCAGCGTCGAACGTCTGTCGCGCCTCGATGGTCATCCCCGGACAGCCGCGCACCCGCGCCGACAGCGAGAGCGCGATGCTCGATCCCGCCGCGCCCGGGAGCACGGTGAGCGCGGCCATCGCGCTGCCGTGCGGGGCGAGCGCGATCGAGAGCGGAAAGGGTCCGTCGTTCGTCGGTTCGAGGAAGCCGAGCACGTGCGTGTCGGCATCCATGAACGCGACGACGCGCTCGCGCAGCACGCTCGCACCGGCCATCGTGGCCGAGAGATCGTCGTGGACGCTCCTCAGCTCGACCTCGAGCGGCGCCGCGTACGTGTTGCGCAGCGTGAGCACCACGAGGCCCTCCGCGCCTGCGTGCAGCGGAGCGCTCTGCGCGGCCGAGGCCTCGAGCGCGCAACGAATCGCGGGCGGCAGCGTCGCGATCACCTCGGCGGTGAGCGAGGCGTGGACGGCCGCGGCCTCCCCGTCGGCAGGACCTTCGCCGACGCGGAGCGGGCGCGAGAGGGGCGGCGAGGTGCCGAGGACCACGAAGACGTCGGCGCCCTGCGGTGGCAACGACGGCACGCCGACCGGCGCGCCGAGACGCGACGCGAGCGAGCGCAGCGACGAGAGGCGGCTCGCGTCGAGCTGCGTCGTGTAGCGACCGGGGCGATCGCGAAGCTCGCTCGTCCACGGCTGCGGCGCGTCGAGCACCACGAGCCCATCGCACTGCACCGTGAGCGACTCCGCGAAGTCCATGCCGTGCGTGCCCTGGACCGAGAAGCCGAGCAGCGTGTCCGTCGGCCCGGCGCTCGCGCCACACGGCGGGCTCGGGAGGGTGACTCCCTCGGGGCTCGACGCGGTGGGTGGTGGCGCGGCGATGGACGTGCTCGGTGGCGCTGCCGCGTCGCGGCTCCCGCACGCCGCAACGAGAACGAGCAGTGCCAGACACGCGGCCGCGAGCCTCACGCGAGCACTCCGACGGCGACCTTCAGCGGGGGCTCGCCGTCGAAGCTCGGGAAGTCCTCCTCGGGCCCGAGCAACGTGAGCTCGGCGAACGTCCGGCCCATCTTCTCGGCCGTGCGGCGCACGACGGCCTCGAAGGCCTCGCGGCTGACCGTGGGCACGTGGTTCGTGGCGATCACCGTGCCGCCCGCGCGCGCGCAGCCGATCGCGGGCTTGAGCAAGCTCGGGTAGTCGTTCACCACGTCCACCGCGCCGAAGGGCGTCTTGGCCCAGCGCGGCGGATCGAGCACGACGAGATCGAAGCGGCGCTCGGAGAACTTCTGGAAGCCGCGGCGCGCGCCGCGCCCCTTCACCGGCAGGCCGGCGAGCTGACGCATCGTGGGGATCGCGTCGGCCTCGATCGTGCGGAAGGCCTCGAGGGGGATCGCGTTGAGTCGCGCGTTCTCGCGGCCGACCTCGAGCGCAGAGCGGGCGAAGTCGACGTTCCACACCTCGCGCGCGCCGCCGGCCATCGCCGCGACGCCGATGCCGCACGTGTACGCGAAGACGTTGAGCACCGAGGCCCGCGAGGCGCGCGCGCGCACGAGCCGCCGCGTGCCGCGGAAGTCGAGGAAGAGGAGCGGATCCTGCCCGCGGTGCCGCGGCCGCACGTCGTACGCGAGGCCGAGCTCGCGGCCGACGATCGGGCCCCGCGGCTCGGTCGGCGGTGGCTCGAAGGGCGGCTGCTCCACGCCCGCGCCGCCGCGCACGTTCCACGCGAGCGAGAGCGGCGCGCCGAGCACCTCACGCGCGTGATCGGCCAGGTGTGCGACGTCCTCCGGCGTGACGACCGGGCGGCTCGCCTGCGTCTGCACGAGGAGCACCGGCCCGTAGCGATCGACGGTGAGGCCCGGAGTCCCCTCGGCGATGCCGTGGAAGAGGCGCAGGCAGTCAGTCCCCTCGGCGGCGGCGCGAACGAGGAGATCCGCGCGGCGCGCGAGGGCGCTCGAGAAGGAATGGAGCACCGACATCAGTCCCGATCCTTGTGAGGGCCACCGACGTGATCGTCGGCTTCGGGCTCGGCGTCGCGCTCGACGAGGGCGCGGCCCCAGAGCTCCTTCATCACCCTCTCCTCGTGCGACGCGTCCCGTGTGCGGGCCTTCTTCTGGAGGCGCTCGCGCTCGCTGAGGATCATCGCGTTGAGGTGCGAGCGCACGTCCGAGACGTGCGTGAGGAAGCTCGCGAGCAGCTCCTCGGAGTGGATGGATCCCTTCGCGAACGAGTCGAGCGCGCGCGTCTTCACCTCGCCCAGGCGCGCCCGCAGATCGAGGAGCTGCTGGAGCTCGAGGTTCGCCGCGCGCTCGGCCGCGAGCACCTCGCGATCGATCGCGGAGACCTCGGCGAGGAAGCCATCGAGGCCGTGGAGCTTGCGCGTGCGGTACCAGCGGTAGAGGAGGAAGGCCGCGACCACGACCGACACGAGGAAGCTGCGCAGGCTCTCGAGTCCCTCCATCAGCTCCGGCGTCAAGAGCGGCTGATCGCGACGCAGCCACTCCTGGGTGCCGCGATGCAGGGGCATCTCGGCCTCGTCCCAGAGCGGCTGTCGCTCCACGCGCGAGAGGTTCGCGACGCGCGCGAAGGCCTCGGAGTCGAGTGTGTCGAGCAAGAGGCGCACGGCCTCGTCGTCGGTCTCGCGGTGCGCGATGACGAGCATGCGCGTCGCGACCGTGGGCAGGGCCTCGCGCGGCATCGCAGGGCTCGCGCCGTAGGTGTAGGCGGGGATCGAGGCCGGCAGGACGGCCACGTTGTGGATGTGCACCGCGCCCGCGATGGTGAGCGGCACGAGGTGGTAGCCGCGGCGCGAGATCAGGCGCCGCGCGACGGGCGAGGGCAGCGTGGAGACGTGGAAGATCACGTCGGGCATCGCGGCGTCCTCGAGCGTCTCGAGCTCCGCGTACGTGTGCTCCACCTCCGAGAACGCGGCGTGCTGGCCGTCGTCGTCGCAGAGGCCCGCGAGCGCCAGGACGTTGGTCGCGAGCACGCGGGTGCCGCTGCCGGGCGGCGAGAGCTGCACGCGCATGCCGCGCACGTCCTCGAGATCCCAGATCTCGCCGCGCGCGAGCACGTGGAGCGGCTCGAGCGCGACGGGCGCGACCTCGCGCACCGTCTCGGGCGCATCGAGACCGCCCTGCACCAGCGCCGCGTCGAGCGTGCGATCGGCGACCTGAGCGGTCGCGTCGAGCGATCCCTGCGTCGAGACGATCTCGAGCTCGAGGCCGCGCCTCGAGGCGAGCGAGGCCAGCTCACGCGCGATCGTCGTGCGATGACCGCGCTCGTCTCCCGCCGTGATGCGGAGGTGGTGGCGCCGCTCCCGCCCTGCGATCGCGAGCGCGATCACCGCAGCGAGGAGCGCCACGAGGCCACCCACGAGCAGCGCGCGCTCGGAGCGCTGGAAGGTGACGAGCCAGTCGCGCATCGCGCGGTGGTTGTACCATCACCGCGCCCTCGGACCCGCGCCTCAGAGCGTGAGTCGCTTGCCTCACGCTCTGACGTTTCTTGCCGGAGGGTCTGGCCGCAGCCCCTCCCTCTCGACGCGACCGCGAGAACGACTGCGGATCAGAGCGAGAGCGTGACGCCCACGGCCCCGTTCACGCCGCCGGCGCCATCGTTGCCGTCGCGCTCGACCACCGGCGCGGTGGGAGCCGATGCGCCGCCTGCGCCGCCGCTGCCGCCCGCGCCGCCAGACTCGGTGCAGGACTCCATCAGCATGGAGCCCCCAGCCGTGACGTACGCGTAGGACGAACCGCCCGCGCCACCACCGCCGCCGCCGCCGTGGCCGCCGTGGCCGCCACCGCCGCCGCCGCCGCCGCCATCGGTGCCGCGCGAGGGCGTGCCACCCGCGCCGCCAGCGCCACCGGACTGACCGCGACCGCCGGTGCCGCCGGTGCCGCCGCGCCCACCCGTGCCGCGCGTGACCTCGCACTCGCTCGCCACGATCGTCGAGCCAGCGACCGCGAACACGCCGAAGCTGCCGCCGCCGCCAGTGCCGCCGCTGCCGCCTGCACGCGCAGCGCAGCCACCTGCGCCACCGCCGCCGCCGCCACCTCCGCGCGAGTCCGTGCCGTCGTCGCAGCCGCCACCACCGCCGCCGCCGCCGCCCGCCGTGCCGTTGCTGCCAGTGCCACCCGTGCCGCCGAGGCTCGCCGCCCAGTAGCTGCCGACGAGGCGCCCACCAGTGCCCGTCGCGCCCGCGCCCGCCGTGCCGTTGACGATGCGGCCATCGGAGCCACCCGTGCCGGCGCTGCACGTGCCGCCGCCAGCGCCCAGACGCCCGAACGTCCCGGTCACGTCGCTCGCGTTCGTTCCGCCGGTGCCGCTGCGTGCGTCGAGGTTGACGCTGAACAAGCCGCAGTCGCTGTCCATCGAGCCGCCCTGACCGCCGCTGCCGCCAGTGGACGCGCACGTGCCGTTCGAGCCCGCACCACCGCCGGCCTCGCGCGAGGTGTCGCAGGCCGTCGAGTAGCGCTCGGCCGCGTCGCCATCGCGTCCGTTCATCCCCGAGGCTGCACCGACGCTGATCGCGTCGAGGCCCGCCGTGCCCCCGCCACCGTCGGCGCCCGCGCCGGCGACGACCGACACGCGCACGAGCTCCACGCGCGAGGCGAGCGCGTGCACCACGTAGCTCGAGCGTCCGCCGTCCGAGGTGGTGCCCGTCGCGTCCGGACCGACGAGGTAGAGGTTCTCGACCAGCGCGCCGACGGCGAGGTCGCGCGCACGGATCGTCACGAACTGCATGTCGCGCGGATCGAGCGCGCCTGCGATCTCCGTGCGGTGGCCCGAAGAGACGCGCGCGTCGCGCACCCACATCGTGTCGTAGCCACCGAAGATCCGGACGCCGTCGCGCAGGTTCACGACCTCGTCGTAGCGGCCCGCCTGGACGAAGACGTCGCGGCGGCTCTCGATCACACCGCGGCCGAGCGCGTACGTGATCGTCCGGCACGGCGTCGCGGTGTCGAGGCCGCACGTCGTGTTGTCGGCGCCCATCACGGTCGAGACGAAGATGCCGCGCTCGCGATCGCCATCGATGCCGTCGCAGTCGGCGTCGACGAACATGCCGTCCGGATCGTCCATGCCGGCGCCGACCTCGCACTCGCAGCCGTTGGCCTCGTTGCGGTCCGCATCCGCGAAGCCCACGCGGCAGCCGAGCTCGCACATGCCCATCGCGCAGGCCGCGTCCATGTTGACCTGCGCCGGGCCGGGCGTCGGACACATCACGCAGTCGTTCGCGCCAGTGCCGCAGTGCGCGACGTTGGTGAGGAAGTCGGGGAACGGCGTGCCGAGGCACATGCCCATGGCGTCCGAGCACTCGTCGACCGTGCAGCTGTTCGCGTCGTCGCACACGCGCGAGCCCGCGCTGCGACAGGTGCCCATCACGCAGCTCTCGACGCCGTTGCAGAAGATGCCGTCGTCCGCGCAGTCCGAGTCGAACTCGCAGGGAGGCGCGTCGGCGCAGCCGCGGCCCGCGTAGCAGCGCGTGCCCATCGGACACATCGCGTCGTTGGGCGTGCTCACGCACATGTCCATGCTCGTGCTGCACGAGTCGGTGGTGCAGGTCACGCCGTCGTCGCAGGTCGGGATGTCGGCAGCGACGCACCGGCCCATCTCGCAGGCGACGGTGCCATTGCAGAAGATGCCGTCGTCGACGCAGTCGCCGTCGGTCTCGCACTCCGCCATCGGAGCGTCGGCACGTGGACCTCCGTCACCGCCGCCATCACCGCGTGCGTCCATCACGCCGGTGTCGACGGGGCCGGCGTCTCGGCCGCCGCCCGAAGGCCCGCCGCCCTCCGCACAGCCGAACGCGAGCGAAGACGCGATGATCAGGACGAGCCACCCAGACCTACGACTCCAAGCCATACACACCTCGTACGTGCGGCGATTCCCCGCGCGCTTCAGCGTACACGTCCGCGGGAGCACACGTCGAGCAGCGCCCGACGACGCGGAGCGTCACTTCTGTCCGAGCGTCCTTCGCACCAGCGCCACGAGCGCCATCGGGTCGATCGGCTTCACGACGAAGCCATCGGCGCCGAGCGCTTGCAGGAGACGCCAGTCGGGCGCGCCGCCCGTCGCGGTCGCGACGAGGATGGGCATCTTCTCGGCGTTGGGTGTCGCGCGGAACGCCGCGGTGAGCTCGATGCCGTTGAGGCCCGGCATGTCGAGGTCGATCACCGCGAGCGACGCCGGGCGTTTCTCGACGGCCGCGAGGGCGAGCGCGCCGTTGCCGACCGTGACGATCTCGGCACCCTCGAACGCGAACGACAGCGTCTCGCTCACGAGCGCCGCGAAGTCCGCGTCGTCGTCGGCGACGACGAAGCGCAGGCCGCGTGTGCCGGCCGAGACGCTCTGCCGCGCCGCCAGGAGCTCGCGTCGGAACGCGTCGGCGCTCGCGGTTCGCTGCGACGGCTCCTTCGCCATGGCCTTGAGCAGCACGCGATCGAACGCGGGCGGCAGGTCGGCGCGCACCTCGCTCGGGGTCGGCGGCGTGCCATCGACGTGCGCGGTCATCATCTCGATCGCGTCGTCCGTCTCGTAGGGCAGGCGCCCCGTGAGCAGCTCGTAGGCCATCACCGCGAGCGAGTAGACGTCGGCACGCGAGTGCATGCCGGGCGGGACCGGAGCCCCGGTGACGCTCTCGGGCGCCATGTACGCCGGCGTGCCCGAGACGGTGTCGCGGGCCTCGCGCCGGGGCTTGTCGAGGATGCGCGCGAGCCCGAGGTCCGCGACGCACACGCGGAACGCGGGAGCGATGAGGACGTTCGTCCACTTGAGATCGCGGTGCACCGCGCCGGCCTTGTGGATCGCCGAGACGCCTCGACACACCTGATCGATGATGCCGATGGCCTCGTCGATGGAGACGGGCGCGCCGTGGCGCTTCTCCATCCACGCCTCGACGTGCATGCCCGGGACGTACTCCATGATGAAGTACGGAGAGCTGCGGTACTCGTCGAAGGCGAAGATCTCGACGACGTTCTCGTGGCGCACGCGGGCCATGGCGCGCGCCTCTTCGAGGAAGCGCTGGTGCGCCTCGGGGCTCGCGACGTAGTCGGGATGGATGAGCTTGATCGCGACGTCTCGCTCGAGGCGCACGTCTCGTCCGAGCAAGACGACGCCCATCGCGCCCTCACCGAGGTTGCGGAGAACCCGGTAGGTGCCTGCGAAGATCTCCCCGACCGACGGCACCCACCCGAGCCCCGCGACGTCGACCTCCGGCTCGCTCGCCGGCGGTGGAGAACGACGTGGCATCGTCGCAGCGTCCTCGGGCCGAGGGCCCGGGCGCGAGATGCCTGCACGAGAGCTGCGACCGGGAGGTCGCTGGGTGGCGGGTGCGTCGTCGTCGTCGGAAGCCATGCGTGCCCGAGCGCGAGGAGAAACGATGCCCGTGTGCTCCAGGACATGCAACAATGACGTGGAGAGATGTCGTCCGGGCAGTCACGACGTTCGGAGGTCGAGGGCGAAGAGCCCGAGGTCGCCTCACCGTTCGATGCCCTCGATGCACGTCTGGCGGCGCTCAAGCAGAAGATGGCGCGCGGCCTGCCCGACCGCGCCGCGGAGCTCGACGACGCCGCGAAGAGACTCGAAGCCGGCGCCACCGAAGCGCGCGACGAGCTCCGGCGACTGGGGCACAAGCTGCGCGGCATCGCGGGCAGCTACGGGTTCGGTCACCTCGGTGAGCTCGCGGCAGGGCTCGAGACGCTCGCCAAGAGCGCGGAGGCGAGCGACGCCGAGATCATTGCGCGCGCACGCGACCTCGCCTCCTCAGCGCGAGACGCCGGCGCACCGTCGGACGTGGTCGCGAAGCTGCCCGAGGCGCCCGTCGCGCCAGCCCCCGCGGAGCCGCCGCGGCGCGCCGCCCTCCCGACGGTCGCCCCCGAGCTCGAGGGCCTGGTCGTGCTCGCGGCCGACGACGACGACGCGACCCGCAAGCTGCTCGAGATCACGCTGGTGCAGCTCGGCCGGATGAAGGGCACGCTCTTCGAGCGAGGCCCCGCGCTCCTCGACGAGCTCTCGCGTCGCGACAAGGTCGACCTCGTCGTGGTCGACGCGATGATGCCGGACATGAACGGCCTCGAGATCCTGAGCGCGGTCGTGGAGCGTGGGTTGGCCTCGCGCGTCAGCCGCTTCGTGGTGCTCTCGGCGGCCACCGCCGAAGAGCTCGGCTGGACCCTTCCACCGGGGCTCCACGTCGGCTGGCTCCGCAAGCCGTTCCGCCCCCGCGAGCTCCTGACCGCGCTCGTGACCGTCACGCGCGACGCGTGAGCCGTCGACGCGACGCGAGCAGCGCGAGCCCGACGAGCGAGATCGCCCACGGCGCCAGCGAGCCCGCGCTCGATCCGATGGCGCACGACGACTGCGGCCCGCGCCGGCTGCCGCCGGGATAGACGTCGCACACGGCGATGATGTCGTCCTCGGCGAGGTCGCGCTTGGTCGTCTCGGCGAGGTCGGCCCGCGCGAACATCGTCGCGTCGCCCGCGTCGCTGTGCGCGAACCCGAGCACGTGACCGAGCTCGTGCGTCAGCGTGTTGGCGACGTCGTCGTGCCCATCGAGCGGCGGCGTCGTGGTGGACCACAGGTGGTCGACCCCGTTGAGGTCGATGTCCGCATCGACGATCGCCCCGGTCGTCCGTCGGTACACGGCGGAGGTCAGCGCGAGCGTCTCGGGCCCGAGCTCCGCGGGCCACGCGTCGGCGCGGAACACGACGCGGTTCTCCATGTCCGGGCTCGTGCGCTCGAGGTTGGTCGACAGGCCAGTGACCTCGCCGCCGTCGACGAAGACCGCACGCGTACAGCCGCCGGCGCGGCTCCACGCACGCAGAGAAGAGAGGAAGGCTGCGCGAGCGTCGCTCGGCTCGACCCCCGGCACCGACGACGAGGCGAGGTGCATGACGACGGTGGGCTCCTCCCAGAAGAGAGGTAGGCCATCCGGCACATCGTCCACGGTGGACCGCCGGTACGCGTGGGCCGAGCCGGCAGGCAGCCACAGCAAGAAGGAGAGGGACGCGAGCCAGATGCGCGACCGCGACATCGCGCCCATCGTGCCAGGCTTCGGCCGTTCGTGCTCGCGGCCCGAATCATGACGCAGTGCGACACGATGCGACGAACGCGTCACACCATGCGGCTTGCTGCACTCCTGTTCCGCGCTCTGGTACAGTCGTCGGTCGATGGTCCGGTTGCGTCGAGTGCCTGTCCTGGTGAGCACCCTCGCGCTCGTCGCAGGGTGCGCCTCGGCCGACCGGATGGAGGTCAGCGGTGTGGTGCGTGATGGACGCACCGGCTCACCGCTGGTGGGAGCTCGTGTGACTGGCGCAGACGGAGTCGCCACGCACACCGATGCCGAAGGACGCTTCACGCTCTCGGTGATGCGTGGCCTTCGGACCCAGCTGCGGGTGAGCGCCGAAGGACATGCCGACGCGGTTCAATCGTTCGGCACCGAGGCGCTCGAGATCCCGCCGACCCTCTCGTTCGAGCTCGAGCCCTTGGTGGTGGAGGAAGAGCAGGACACGATCGATCCGCACGCGGTGGTCCGCTGGAGCACGGCTCAGTGGGTCGCAGAGCGCTTCTCGCGCGGTCACGCCGAGGCGCAGTGGGACGATCGTCAGGGCGCCGACTCCGCGTGGATCGACGGTGGGACCTCGCGTGATCACGCACCCACCGGCCGCGATCCGTGCCCTGCGATGAACGACAGCGTTGATACCTCCGAGGATGTCGACGAGCCCATCGAGGTCGGTGGAGCGGCCGCACCGTGGCTCGGCGCGGGCAGTCGCTGCGTGAGCTGTCATCGCGACGGCATCGCCGGGCGTGAAGCGAACGTCGTCGTGCAGGGCGCGCATGCGCGCCTCGGTGATTCGTGCCTCTCTTGCCACGCGGAAGACGGCGCGGCGCAGGCGAGCTCGTGTGCGCGCTGTCATGGCGATCCACGAGGTGTCGGAGGCGAGACGAATCGCGGATGGCACGTCGAGCTCGAGACGGGTGTGGCAGCGTCGCCCGCCTACGAAGCCGTGCTCGCACGCGCCAGAGACGCGATGCGCCGACGGCTCGGCGACACGCGGGAGCTCGAACGCTGGATCGAGATCGTCGCCCGCGATCCGTCGCATGGTGCGCACGATCCGACCGCGCTCGGACGGCTCGACGCCGCGACGCCGCACTGATCGCGGAGCGTCAGCCGAGCTGCGCGTGCGCGGAGGCGTCGTGCCAGTGCCGCAGCTCGCGCAGCAGCTCCGCCCCGGCCGACGTAGGGCGGGCGTGACGCTCGAGCAGCTCGAGCCCTTCCTCGTTGCCGCGGAGGATCGCCTCGAGGCGGGCTTCGGCGCGGGCGCCGAGGACGAGCGGGTCACCCGCGCGGCGCAGCGCGCGGTAGAGGAGCGCGACCGGCACGAAGGCGTGAACGGCCAGGAGCACCCCGAGCAGAGGACGTGGATCCGGTCGGACGGGTGAGCGGTACCGCTCGTCCGCCAGGTTCTCGAGGAGGGGATCGACGCTGAGCACGGCGTTGAGCTTGTTGTGCTGTGCCTCGTGGACCACGGCCTCGGTCATCGTGAGCGGGTCCGGGTGGAGAGTGACGTAGACGAGCCCGAGCGCCTCCCGGTACGACGCGGAGAGGTGCCGCTCGTCGTGGGTCCCGACGGGCACGATCACCGACACCACGAGCTCGAGCTCTTCCGCGAGCACCGGCAGGCCTGCCGCGATCCGAGCCGAGGCGTCCTTCAGCGCCGCGACCCACCGCTCGGTCGGCGCGTCGCCGAGATCGAGCTGGCTGCCGGTCTTGTCCGGGTGCGCCTCGAGCGAGGCGAGAGGGTTGTCGTCGGCGAGCGCGAGCGCCGTCGAGGGCGAGAGCGGGATGAACGCGCGCCGGCGAGCGCAGGGCTGACCGTCCTGGGTCGGGGTGCCGTCGGGCGCGAGGCGCAGGGCCACCCCCGGCCGAGGCGTGATCTCCTCGAGCAGCGAGCGCAGCACGATGCGGCTCGGGGCACGGCGCAAGACGACCGCCTCCTCCAGCGCACCGCTCGCGGCGAGCTCCGCGGCCAGGGTGACGAGCCCGGTGTGGAGGAGGGTCGCGTCGGGCGCCCCGTCGGCCGCCAGCCGGAGGTGGCAGTACACCGACGGCCGACGCAGCGCCGACCAGACGAGACCAGGCTGACGTCGGCTCAGCGGCCCGAGCAGCCCGAGCACCGCGCGGGCGTCGGCCGCGAGCAGGGGATCGAGCGGGAGCGTCACGCGCTGGAGATCGCGGACGAGCTTCGCGAGCGCGGCGCCCAGGTGTCGACGCGCCGAGCGCGTGTCCGAGCCGGGCACCGTCAGCTCGAGGGGCTCGCTCACGGGGTCGCGCCCTGGGCGTCGTCGGTCTCGTCGGGCTGATCCGTCTCGGGGAGATCGTCGTCGGCGTCTCCGACGTCGTCGTCGGCCTCCTCACCATCGACCACGGCCGTCCGTGCGCGACGGGCCTCGGCGCGACGGGCCGCATACTCGGGGTGCGGGCGCGCCGAGCGCGGCAGGCACTGGACCCCTTCGGGCGGACGGCGACCGCGCCGCCACTCGAGCAACCGCGTGCGCGGACCGATGTGGGGCCGGAACAGGGGCGAGGGGTCGCAGTGCTCACCGTCGCGGATGAGGATGAAGTGAAGGTGCGGACCGTGGCTCGTGCCGGTGTTGCCGAGGTGGGCGACGATCTGCCCGCGACGCACCACTTGTCCGGCCACGACCGTGAGGTCCCGGTTGTGCGCGTACGCGGTGACCCAGCCGTTGGGGTGCTGGATCATCACGAAGTTGCCGTAGCCCGAGATCTCGTTGCCTGCGTACGCGACGATGCCCCGCTCGGCGGCTCGGATGGGCGTGCCGGTCGGACCACGGATGTCCACCGCGAGGTGGTAGCCAGCCGTGCCGCTGCCCCAGCCGCGGATGAAGCGACCGCCCCGCACCGGCATCTCGAGCGTGCCGGGCATGCGGCGCCCACTCGCCCCCGCGGCGACGATCCAGCTCCGCTCCGGAGGGTGCGAGAGCAGCTGCTGAGCGGCGCGTGCGCGCCCGAGGCCGAGGCGGTTCGCGCGTGCGCTCGCCTGCCGCTGCTCGCGCGTCGGACCGGCCGGTGCCACGCGCCCCTGGCGGAGCTGAGCGGGATCCTCGCCCTCGCGCGGGACGATCAGCTCCTGCCCCACCCGAACCCGATCCCCGCGGAGGTGGTTCGCGTCGCGGATCGCCTCCACGTCGGCGTGGTAGCGGCGCGCGATGCGCGCGAGCGTGTCGCCCTGCCGCACGACGTGCATCCGAGGACGCGGCGTACCGCCACGCTGCGCAGCGACCGGCGCGAGCGCGCCCAGCAGGGTCACGACCACGACCGCGACGACACCGAAGAACGAGCGGATCATGAAGAGCGCGGACGATGGCATGGGAGCGCCCCGAGGCAACGGGGCCACCCAACGCCGCGACGGGGCCACGGGATTCCGCGCGCGCGACCGCGCACCGCGCCGCGCAGCTGCCGAGGAGTTCAGGTTGGCCTCGGCACCGACCTTCTGCATGCTTGCTGCGCAATGCGTCGGGTGTGGCTCGTGGTCAGCCGCTCGTTCCTGGTCTTCGGGACGTTGTTCCCGATGTGGCTCGCGTACGTCGTGCCGGTCGTCCGCACCTTGCGATTCGGCGCCACGATCCCCGCCGAGCGGTGGGACCGCCTGCACGAGAGGTGGGCCGAGCGGTTCCGCTGGCTCGCCATCGACATGCGGGGCGGCCTCATCAAGGTCGGTCAGGTGCTCTCCACGCGCGTCGATCTCCTGCCACCCAAGTGGATCGAGGTCCTCTCCACGCTGCAGGACCAGGTCGAGCCCTGCGCCTGGCGCGAGATCGAGCCACACGTGATCCGCGCGTACGAGGGACGGCGGCCCCAATCACTCTTCGCGTCCTTCGACGAGCACGCCACGGCGGCGGCCAGCTTCGGCCAGGTCCACCGCGCCACGACGGTCGATGGCCAGAAGGTGGCACTGAAGATCCGCTACCCCGACGCCGAGCTCAAGCTCGCCACCGACTTCGGCGTGCTGGGCCTCATGCTGCCGCTCTTCAACCTCTTCGTGCCGCAGGTGAGGCTCCGCCCGATCTTCGAGGAGGTCCGGCGCGCCCTCACGCTCGAGCTCGACTACGAGCAGGAGGCGCGCTTCACCGAGACGGTCCACGCCAACCTCGCCGAGGTGGAGAACGTCTTCGTCCCGCGGGTGATCCGGGAGCTCACGCGGCGCGACGTCATCTGCACGACGTGGTTCGAGGGCGTGAAGATCACCGACGGCTCGTTCCTCTCGGACCCGAAGCTCGACCGCGAGGCCCTGCTCGACCGCGTGATCGAGGCGTGGGTGAAGATGATGTACGTGGACGGGGTCTTCCAGAGCGATCCCCACCCGGGCAACGTGCTCGCGCGGCTGACCGATCTCGGCCCCGAGATCTGCATCGTGGACTTCGGCCAGGTGAAGATCATGACCAAGGCCTTCCACGAGAAGCTCCTCAAGGGCGTCATGGCGTTCATGACCCGCGACCAGGGCGCGTTCGCCCGGAGCCTCGTCGACGTCGGCCTCTTCGGCGAGGCGGATCTGCCCCGCGTGGAGCCCCTGCTCACGAAGGTCTTCGAGAAGTACGACGCCGTCAGCAAGGGCGAGGTGGTCATCGACTTCGGTTGGCTGCGGCAGGAGGTGCTCTCGAGCATCACGTCGCTCCGCGGCATCGTGGTGCCGCAGGAGCTCGTCCTCTACGGCCGTACCTTCGTCCTCCTCGGCGGCCTGGTGCGGGCGATCGATCCCACCGCCGACGTGCTCGACCTCGCCCGCCCCCACTTCCTCCGCGCGATGCTCTCGGGCGGGCCGCCCGAATGAGCGCCGAGACCACGCGGCGAGGAGGGAGCGGGCGATGTGCACCATCCTGATCGCCCGGCGCGCCCATCCCCGCTTCCCGCTGGTTCTGGCGGCCAACCGCGACGAGTTCCACGCGCGCCCCTCGGCGCCGCCGGGTGTGCTCGACGCGGCGCACGACGTCCTCGGTGGCAAGGATCTCGTGGGCGGCGGCACCTGGCTCGGCGTGGCCGGGCGTCGCTTCGTCACGGCGGTGACGAACCACCGCAACCACCGGCCGGCCGATGCCTCGCGCGCCTCTCGTGGCGCGCTCGTCATGGAGCTCCTGCGCGGCGCGTCCGTGGAGCGTGCGTCCGAGGTGCTCGGGCGCTCGGCGCCGGCGGCGTACAACGAGGCGAACCTCCTCTTCGGCGACAGCGAGGACCTGCGTGTCGCCTATCTCCGCGACGATGCCCCGCCGCGTGTGATCGAGGTGCCGGACGGGCTCAGCGTCCTCACGAACGGCGAGCTCACCGAGCGAGACACCTTCCCGAAGATCGACCGGCTGATCTCGCTCGCGTCTCCACTGCCGGACGACGCGGACGCGCTCGTGGACACCCTGGGCCACGCGCTGGCCGACCACGCGCGCCCCGCGCTGGAGGATCTCGAGGCTCCCCCTCCCGGCTCGATCTTCACGCCCGAGATCCTGCGCGAGCTCCACGCGATCTGCGTGCACACGGCGGGCTACGGCACGGTCTCGTCGTCGATCGTCCTCTTCGACCGCGAGGGTCTCGCGCGATGGGAGCACACTGAGGGCTCGCCCTGCACCAGCGCCCGCGCGCGCTTCGTGTGACCGGCCACCGCCGAGCCCTCGTGAGACGAGAAACGGCAACGGCCGTGCGGTGCACCAGCACACGCACGGCCGACCGTGGAGAGACGAGAGCTCAGCGCGACCAGCGAGGCGCGCGATCCGAGAAGGTGCCGACCCACTGCTCCGCGAGCTGCGGCGCCCCGTTGAGCATCTGCACGAGCATCAGCATCTGCTGGCCAGGATCGCCCGCCATCGGCGCGCGCTCCGCTCGGACCAGCAGACGCTGGTCGGGGCGCTGGGTGATCGTGACCACGGCGTCCTGAGCCACCTGAGCGGGCACGTCGACGACGGTCGAGGGCGCACCGCCGATGTTCGCGTAGACGCGGTAGCCGCCGCCGGGGATCGGCATGATGCCGAGATCGACGGCCGGTCCACCACGCGGGCTCCACACCGCCACCGTGCCCGGCGACATGCCCGGACCGATGAGGGTGACGGGGATGCGCGGAAGGAGATCCACGCGGGCCGTCACGGGCGGCATCGTGGGCTGCGGCGGGGGCGGCGGAGGCGCGACGACGACCGGGCCCGGACCGCCGGTGCCGATCTGATCGGGACCGATGCCGGGGATCGTCGTGATGCCCATCTGGTAGGGGCCCGTGGCGCCGGAGCTGTAGCTGCCGACCCACACCATGATCTGGCCAGGGCCCGTCGGTCCCTCGACCAGCGGGTTCAGCGAGCCGCCGCCGTCGTCGTTGCAGGCGAGGCGACCATCCGGGTAACGAACGACCAGCGTCGTGTCGCTCGAGGCGCGCACGACGAAGCGCAGGTTCGGGAAGCCGCTGCGGGCGTTGACGATGTGACTCGGCGGCCCGGTGATCCAGCCTCGGCAGTCCGGCGACATGTTGCTCGCCTGGATCGGGCCACCGAAGGTGCCCGTCACGATCAGCGGATCGGGGCGTGCACCGAGCGTCATGTCGGCGGTCGAGAACAGCGCGCCAGCGGGAGGTGCCGCCACGACGGGCGGCGCGCCTCCGACGGCGACCACGTCGAGATCGTACGGGCCGGTGTTGCTGCTCGAGTACGCGCCGACCCACACACGCCACTGGCCGGGCACCGCGGGGATGTCGAGGCGCGGGTTCGGGTAGCCGCCCCCGTCGTCGTCGCACATCACGCGACCGTCGGGCATCTGGACCATCAAGGTGGTGTCGATGCCGGAGCGGCCCGCGAGCTGAACCGACGTCACGCCCGGCGGGACCATGATCACGTGGCTGGGGTTCGGCTGCGCGTAGCCGCGACAGCTGCCGTTGACGCCCGACAGGCTGACCTGACCGCCAGCGATGCCGCGCAGCGTCTGACGCTGGCCGCCCATCGCGGTGGTCTGCCCGTACGAAGGCGGGGCCTGGGGCATCACGTACTGGGCGCTCGCGGTCCACGGCGCTCCGAGCGCCAGCACGACCACTGCACCACCCCAAGACATCGCTCGACTCGACGACATGCTTCCTCCAGCTCCAGCTTCGCCCATGTCAGCCCGCAGTCGTACGACGCGCGCTGCCTCGAGCTTCCCCGTGACGTCCGAGTCGCGGTCGGGATTCACCGCGGTTCACGGTTTCGTACGGCGCGGGCAGTATGCCCGATTCGCTCCGACGCTGTCGCCGCCCGCGGGCTTGGCAGTCGCTGCGCGGAGCCAGCGCGTTCGCGCGCCCTCCCACAACGAGCGGGCTCGCCCGAGACGCGCGTCCATCCCGACAGAAGGCTGTCAGTCGCGTCGAGCACTGTACGTCCGTTCCCTCGAGAGGCGGAGACCCCGCCAGGACAGGAGACGCAGATGGCCCTTTCCCGTGTCAGCCCCAACCCCCAGGCCCGTTCGATCGAGGCCCCGGCCGGCCCGCCATCTCGAGCAACGGCCCCACGCCCGCGGGCCCTTCGTCCGCTCGAGCGCCTCGGCCGGCGCGAGGGTTCGTTCGAGGGCCGCCGCTTCGACGCGGCGCGCGCCAGGGTGCTCACGCCGCTCGACGAGGTGCGGGCTCTCGACGCGGCCGTGTTCGTCGCCCTGCCGCTCCCGACGGTTCTCGAGCTCGAGGTGCCCGGTCGCTCGGGCCCGGTGTGGCTGAGGAGCGCGCGGGGACGCGGCGCTGCGATCGATGCGCCCGTGATCGACGGCCCGACGTTGCGCGCGATCACGATGGCCGTGGCCTCGGACCGCGCCCGACCGGTCGACTTCCAGCTCCTCGTGGAAGCCATCGCGCGCGACCCGGACGTCGACGCGCTCGGCATCGTCGCGACGTGGATGGACGGGGTCGCCCCGTCGCCACGCCCGCTCCGCATCGGTCAGGTGCTCGAGCGCCTGGGTGCGAAGCTCTTCAGTGTGCGGATCGAGGACCACGAGGCGGTCGCGGAGCCCGCCGCGAACGGGCCGGTGCTCGCGTTCGCCGGCTGAGGTCTCGTCAGGCGACCCAGCGCGTCCGCTCCTTCAGGAGCGAGGTGAGAGCGTCCACGTCGTCGACCACGCGGAGCGGGATCGGGGCGCGGTGCTGGCCCCGCAGCTCGTACCAGACGTAGGTCGGCCGCTGCCCGGCCGCCGTGACGTCCTTCCACGAGAAGCGCGCGGTCTTGCCGTCGCGGGTCAGCGCGATGCCGTCGTCGCCGAGGGCCACGGCCACGCGCGTCGTGCCCTGTTTGCGTCGACCCGCGAGCACGCCCGCGACGACGAGGAAGGGCTGGGCCATGAGGAAGAGGCCGAGGGCCACGGCGAGCACGCCGACGAGCCGCGAGCCACCCTGCCCCACGAGCGCGCCCAGGCCGAGCACCACCGCGACCGGACCCGTCGCGCGACGCAGCCAGCTCCGCCGCGCGCGATCCTCGGTGAGCCACGCCGTGCGCAGCTCGTCGTCCGAGAGGTCGACGTCGTACTCGAGCCGCGTCCCCATCCCGGGCGCCTCAGTGCGCGGCGCGCGGTGCTCGCGGCGCGCGGCCACGCTCACGTCGCACGCGCGCGATCGCGCGGGCCTCGTGGACCACCACACCATTGAACGGCGCCGCGATGGGTTGGCCGGTCTCGGCGATGATCGTGATCGCGCGCGCAGGCGTGAGCTGCGGATCGAGGGAGAACAGCTTGGCCGCGAGGTTCGCCGCGTTCGGCGACGCCATCGAGGTGCCCGAGAGCGGCACGTGCTCGCCGCTCGGGATCACGCTGTCGACCTCGACGCCGAAGTCGAACACGCGCACGTGCTCGGGGTTCGAGTTCGTGAACGTCGCCCAGTTGCCGAAGCGGTCGACGGCGCCGATCGCGAGGAGGTTGGGCGCGGTGAGCGACGCGGAGACCTCGCCGTACTCGACGACGTCGTGGTTCGAGTTGCCCGCAGCCACCACGAAGAGCGTGTCGGGGCAGGCATCGAAGATCTGCTGCCACGTCGCCCGGCGGTGGGCCTGGATCTCGCGGGCGCGCGCCATCACCGCCTCGGGGGTCGTGTACACGTCGGTCTGGTTGGCGAGCTCGCCCGCGACGTAGTCCTCCTCGAAGCCGAGGCTCGCGTTGACGACGCGCACGTGGTGGGCGCGGATGAAGGCCGCGATCTGCTCGACGTTCGCGCGCTCGGCCGCGAGCTCCGCGTCCGTCGGCCCGCGGTGGTGGTAGACGCGCGCTTCGCCCGCCCACGCCGAGCGGAAGATGGCGAGGCGCGCCTGCGGAATGCCCGCCATGAGGATGCCCGCGACGTGCGTGCCGTGCGCCCACTCGCCCACTGCGTCGAGGTTCATCTCGAGCGTGTCGAGGCTCTCTCGATCGGTGGCGCTGCGCATCAGCGCGAGCACGCGCTGCGCGGCTTCGGTCGAGGCCATGCCCGCACGCAGGTCCATCACGCCGCGCAGGAACGGGCCGTACTGCGTGAGCACCGCCTCGCCGGGCTCGTACGTGTAACCCGTCTGCGACGCGTCGAAGTCCGAGACGACACCGTGGACGTCGTCGACGATCCCGTTGCCGTCATCGTCCTGTCCGTTGGCCTGCTCGCCCGCGTTCGTGAAGAGTCGATCACCCAGCGGCCGATCCGCGCCGAAGAGGCCATCGGCGACGCCGGTGTCCCACACCGCGACCACCACGGGCTGCGCGTCGCGTGCGCGTGAGAGATCGACCGTCGAGAACGCGTAGTCGCGATCGGCGGGGCGGGCGTCGTTCTCGGCGCGCACGGTCTGGATCGCCGCGAGGTAGGTCTCGCGGTTGGCCACGACGTCGCCGAGCACGTGCTGCGTGAACAGCGCGCCCACGGCGGTGTCGAGCGTCACGAGCTGGGCGTGCAGCTGCTCGAGCGAAGCGGTGATCTGCGCTGGCTCCTGGTAGAGCTGGAACGCCACGGTCGCGGCGCCGAAGCGCGCGCGCGGCAGCGCACGGAACACCGCGGCCACGGCCTCGCTCTGCTGCGCGGCGCTGCTGTCGGCGGCGCGCCGGCGCGTGATCACCGCGAGGAGCGTGTTGCCCGCGAAGGCGTTGTTGCGGTTGCGCGCGTGCGCGCGGACCAGGCGCACGGTGGCCTCGGCGGCGTCGAGCTCGCCCGCGGCCACGTCGGTGACGGCGAGGTTGAGGAGTTGCTCGCAGGCGCGATCGCCGAGCGCCGGCACGGCTGAGGCATCGCCGGCGGCCCACTGCGCGCGCTGCGAGAGATCGATGGACGCGTCGTGCTCGCGGGCGCGGGCGATGGCCATCTCGCGGGCGCGCGCGACGAGGGCCGCGTCGTCGAGCCCGTCCCAAGGGCTGCGAGGCGCGGCCTCGGCGGTGGGCTGCTCGTCACCGCTCGCGGCCGGCGGCGGGGTCTCCTCCGCGGGCGGAACGCTCGAGCCGCAGCTCGAGACGGTGGGCGTGGCGAGGGCGAGAGCGAGGAGGAGAGTCCGGAGATCGCGCATGGGCGGGGAGTCTTTGGATCGAACGATCCGCGGAGCAACCAGACCCACGGCCGCGAGGTGCGAGAGAGAGGAGACGGAGCGTGCGCCGCGTGAAGACCGACATCCCACCGCACCGACGGCTCGAGGCGGCCTCGGGTGGTAGAAGCCACGCATGTCCGCCGTTCGTGTGCTCGGAGTCGACCCCGGGACCCGCCGTCTCGGCTGGGGCGTGGTCGAGCGACGCGGCCCGAAGCTCCTCGCGGTCGCGGCGGGCGTCGTGAAGCTCCGCGAGAAGGAAGCGCTCGAGACGCGCCTCGCGAAGGTCCACGAGGCGCTCGAAGACATCATCGAGACCTACGCCCCCCTCACCCTCGCGGTCGAGGACATCTTCTATGCGGAGTTCCCGGCCGCCGCGATCAAGCTCGGGCACGTGCGCGGTGTGGTGCTGCTCGTCGGGGCGCAGCGACAGCTCGAGGTGGCCTCGTATGCGCCGGCGCTCGTGAAGCGCACCATCGCAGGCCGCGGCGCCGCCGAGAAGGCGCAGGTCGGGCGCCTGGTCGCGGCGACGCTCGGCCTGCGTGCACCACCGCCCACCGACGCGGCCGATGCCCTCGCCGTGGCGATCACCCACTGCGCCAAGGCGCGCTTCGCCCGCTGATGCCGTGTCGGAGGGCAAGCCTTCGAGCGAAGCGCTCACGCTCGTGATGCGACCACGGCGCCGTGTCGCGTTCGTCCCGGTTTCGCGGGGCGCGCGGGATCGGAGACCTCGTACGCGTTGACCCCAGCGCGGGGGAGCGCGATCGTCGCGCGCGATGAAGCTCCCGCCGCCCCCTCGCCTCACCGGCCGCGCGCTCCGCGGCGTCGTCCGCGCCACTGAGGCCGACCCCGTCCGCTACATGCTCGGCAAGCTGTTGCGGAGCGACCTCGGCATCGACGCAGCGCGGGCGCTTCCGGAGAGCGCGCGCGGCGAGATCCCGCTGCACGCGCGCCCGGAGCAGGCGCGGCGAGCGCACCCACGCGCGACGCTCGATCTCGCGCTGCCTGCGTCGCGCCCCCACGCGCGCGGTGCCGCCGCGTGGACCTCGACGTTCCAGGAGCGCGGAGCGACACCGAGTCAGCTCACGGAGCGGGCGATCGCCGCCGTGAAGACGCTCGCGGCCGAGCGTCCGGTGATGAGCCCCATGCTCTTCGTCGACGAAGAGCGTGCCCGGCGCGACGCGCAGGCGAGCACGGAGCGCCATGCGAGCGGGCGCGCGATCGGGCCGCTGGATGGCGTGATCATCCCCGTGAAGGAGGAGGTCGATCTCGAGGGCCGCGGCGCGACCCTCGGCCTGAAGAAGAAGCCCGCCGCCGACGCCAAGGACGCGACCGTGGTGCGCTGGCTGCGTGCGGCCGGCGCCATCGTGCTCGGCCACACGATGATGACCGAGAACGGCATGTCGCCGCTCGGCGTCTCGGTGCAGCGCCTCTTGCCGCGCAACGCGATCGACCCGCGCTTCGCTGCGGGTGGCAGCTCCACGGGCTCGGCGGTGGCCGTGGCGACCGGCCTCTGCCCCGTCGCGCTCGGCTCGGACGGCGGAGGCTCCATTCGTCTGCCCGCGGCGTTCCAAGGGCTCTTCGGTCTCAAGCCGACGTTCGGCCGCATCTCACGCTTCGGCGACGGCTTCGGCGGCACGGTGGACCACCTCGGGCCGATCGGGGCCACCACCTTCGATCTCGCCGTGTTCCTCGAGGCGACGAGCGGTGAGGACAAGGGCGATGAGCTCACGCTCGGCAACCCGGGCTTCGATCGCGGCTGGCTCGTCGCGGCGCTCAAGCGCGGCGTGCGTGGCCTCCGCATCGGCGTGCTCGAGGACGAGATCGACGCGGCCGAGCCCGCCGTCGCGGCGGCGTGTCGGGATGCGCTGCGCACGCTCGAGACCGAGGGCGCCAAGCTCGTGCCCGTGACCATCCCGCTCGCGAAGCACGCCACGGCGATCGGCTACCTCACCATCGGCCTCGAGGCGTTCGCGTCGCTTCACGAGATGCGACGCCACGGTTGGGAGGACATGGGCCCCGACCTCCAGCTCCTCTGCCGCACGATGAGCACCTTCGGCAGCGACGACTACCTGGACGCTCAGCGCCTGCGCGCAGGCCTGCGCCGCGAGGTCGCGCACGCGCTGCGCGAGGTGGACGCGCTCGCCCTGCCGACCTCGGTGCGGGGTGCGCCAGAGGTGTCGGACGCAGACATGCGCGACGGCATGACGGACACGACGGCCCTCCAGGGCGCGTCGCGCTTCGTCTACATCGGCAACCTCTGTGGGCTGCCCGCCGGCACGGCGCCGGTGGGCCGCGACGCGCGCGGCATGCCCGTGGGCCTCCAGATCATCGGCGACGCGTGGGACGAAGCGACGGTGCTGCAGGTGCTCGCGCACCTCGAGCGTGCCGAGGTCGCCAAGACCGCCCGCCCCAAGGTCAAAGTCGACCTCTTCGGCTGACATGCAGCGGCGGGCGGGCGCGGAAGCCCCTCGACGGAAGCGGTGTCGGACCTATCGCGAGCCCCTCGACCGAAGCGGTGTCGGACCTATCGCGTGGCGCGAGAGGCAGTGTCGCGCCTGCGCGCCGAGGAGTGTCGGACTCGCGCGCCGAAGCAGTGCCGAGGCGGTGTCGGACCTGCGCGGAGAGCGCGCCGTGGACCGGCGCGGTGAGCGCGCCGTCAGCGGCCCCCTGGCGGAATTGCGCCGCCAGGCGCCCGCCAATCCGCCAGCGGAGGCTCGAATCTCCTGCGTTTCGTGCGCTCGGGACCCGGATGATTCCTGCAGGTGGGGCTTCCACGCGCCGTTCCTTCAT
>JBILLJ010000088.1:0-36963 GCA_044376125.1 Sandaracinaceae bacterium | reverse complement strand
GAGCAAGGGCGCCAGACCTTCACGACGGTCCTGCGCGAGGGCTTCTGCTACAAGCTGCTCGCGCAGAGCGGAGAGGGCGTCGAGGATCTCGACGTCTTCCTCTACGACCAGAACGGCGTGCTCGAGCAGACCGACGCGCGCGAGGGCCCGCACCCGGTGCTCGGCGGCGAGCGGCCGATCTGCCCGCAGGAGCCCGGCATCCACCGCGCGGAGGTCCGCATGATCCGCGGCCACGGCGCGGTGCTCGCGCAGTGGTACGTGAACCAGTCGCTCTGACGTCACGCCCGCGCGCGCGGGGAGCGCCCTCACGCGAGCGAGGCGGCGACCTCGGCGAGCAGCTCGTCGGGCGTGAAGGGCTTGCGCAGGAAGCGCTCGCTCTCACGCAGGTCGCCGACGCGCAGCTGGTCGAACGTGTAGCCGGACATGTAGAGAACCCGCAGCTCCGGCAGGGCGTCACGCAGATCGCGTGCGACGTGCGGGCCCGAGCGCTCCGGCATCACCACGTCGGTCACCAGCAGATCGAGGGGGAAACCGCTGCGCGCGATCGCGAGCGCCTCGCGGCCCGAGCGCGCCTCGGCGACCCGATAGCCTCGGCGCGAGAGGATGCGGCGCACGGTCTCGCGGATCGTGTCCTCGTCTTCGACGACCAGGATCGACGCGAGCGCGCCCTCTGGCTCGATCGCCCGCGAGGGCTGAGAGGCCTCGGGCAAGAGCAGCGAGAAGCGGGTGCCGCCCTGCGCCTCGTCGCCGACGATCACGACGCCGCCCGCCTGCTCCACGACCGTCCTCACGATCGCGAGCCCGAGCCCGGTACCGCGCGTCTCTTTGGTGGTGAAGAACGGCTCGAAGATCTTGTCCCGCACGTCGGGATCGACGCCATGTCCCGTGTCGCTCACGCTGAGCACGACGTAGCGCTGCCCGCGTGATCGCGGCGCACGCTGGAGCTCCTCCTCGAGCGGGAGACGCGTCTCGACGCTGAGGGTGCCGCCGTTCGGCATCGCGTCGCGAGCGTTGGTGGCGAGGTTCATGATCGCCTGCTCGATCTGGGTTCGATCGACGCGCACGGTCCCGACCCGCGGGTCGTGCGCGATGCGAAGGCGGATGTGCTCGCCGATCAGGCGGCTCGCGATGCGGGCGAAGCCGTCCACGACCACGTCGAGCCTCAGCTCCTCGGGCCGACTCTCCTGCTTGCGCGAATAGAGCAGGAGCTGGCTCGTCACGCCCTTGGCGCGCTCGGCCGCCTCGAGGATGGGCTCCACGTCGCCGCGCATCGGTGACCCTTGCGGGAGATCCTCGAGCACGAGCGCCGCGTTGGCGATGATGACGGTGAGGAGGTTGTTGAAGTCGTGCGCGACGCCGCCGGCGAGACGACCGATCGCCTCGAGCTTGGCCGCCTCCGCCAGTCGCTCCTGGGCGTGGCGCACCGTCGCGAGGCTCGCCTCGAGGCGACGATTCTGCTCCGCGAGCTGCTTGGAGCTCTCACGGAGATCGTGCGTCAGCTTCGTGGTCTCGAGGCCGTGCCGCACGTGGTTCACGAGCAGGCTGAGGAACGGGAGGTGACGCGGATCGGGTGGCTCCGCGAAGAACGAAGCGCGCGGGTTGGGCCGACACCACAGCGCCAGACCGATGACCTCGTGGATGCCGCCGAGCGGGAGCACCGCGAAGACGGTCTCGGGCGGCGGGCAGCTGCGCTCGTCCTGCTCGGTGATCGCCCGCGCCCACGGGACCTCGGCGAGCGTCGTGACGAGCGGATCGTGCCCGAGGCAGGCGCGCTCGAGCGCCGCGGGCGCAGAGAGCCGCGGCACACCGTCACCCTCCACGTGGACCGCACCGCGCTCGTCGCGCCGCACGACGACGACACGATCGACCGAGAACCACTCGACGAGCAGCTTGGCCGCGCGATCGGCGATCTCGACGGCCTCCTCGCGCGTCGAGTACGCGAGCGCGAAGCTCGAGAGCGCGCGGACGCGTGCGATCTGTCGGTCTGCCTCGAACTGCGCGCGGGTGAGCCGGTGCTCGGTCCGCACGAGGAGGCTCACCTGGCCGTCGAGCTCCTCGTTCTCACGACGGAGCGCCTCGACCTCTCGGCGCAGCCGCTCGATCTCTTCGTCACGCGGATCTCGGTTCGGGTCGTTCATCGAGGCGGATAGAGCGCCAGCAGCGCGACGGTGTAGTTGTGGTAGCGGGCGCGGCCACCGAGCGGCGCGATCTCGCCGTAGGTGTGGAAGCCGAGCCACGGCACGTCGCGCCCGACGATCTCCTGCACGGGCGCGACGATCTCTTCGGCCGCGCACGAGCCGAAGAGCAGCTTGCCGCGGCCCGAGCAGTCGAACTGGAGCACGAGGTCCGGTCGCTCGCGGCCGCTCGCCTCGACGAGGCTCTGCGCCGTGTGCTGGGCCGAGGCGCGCATCGTGAGCGGATCGCGACGGACGAGCCGCACGCGGGAGCCGACCGCGATGCCACTGCGTGGAGTCCATGCGCAGCGCGTCCGCCGCGGCGCCACCGACGATCGGGAGCCCGGGCGGCAGGGCCCGCGAGAGCGCCTCGAGGAACTTCGTGCAGTCCCCCGAG
Organism: Sandaracinaceae bacterium; assembly: GCA_044376125.1. Lineage (GTDB taxonomy): Bacteria > Myxococcota_A > Polyangia > Polyangiales > Sandaracinaceae > JAFLCL01. Next base: position 34,392 of record JBILLJ010000088.1, on the reverse strand, counting down.
AGCCCATCGGGGAACACGACGAGCGCGAGCGGGTCTGCGCGCCCCGCCGCGCTCACGGCACGCGCGAGCTCCGCGCCGGCCTTCGACGAGTCCGCCGCGTAACCAGGGACCACGAAGCCATCGAAGCGCAGGCGCTCGCTGCGGATGCCGACGATGCCGAGGGCGTGATCGACCTCGTCACTGCGGCTCTGTGTGACGACGCCCTCCGCAGAGCACCCGACGAGGACGAGCGCTGGCGCCTCGGCCCGGAGCACGCGCGCGATCTGGGCGTGGTCGTAGCCGCTCGTGGCGAACACGAGCGCACAGTCGGGCGCGGCGCCGAGCTCCTCCACCACCGTGGACCACGCCTGCCGCGTCGCCGTCTCCGTCTCGAGGAGCAGGGAGTGTCCGACCGCAGCCAGCGTCATCGCCCCCATTCTGCGCCGAACGGAAGCCGACAGGAATACCGGACGCGTGAGGAATCAGCCGATGGCGCTGCGGAGCATCACGAACACCACGACGCCCGTGACCGACACGTAGAGCCACAGCGGGTACGTCCACTTCGCGAAGCGTCGATGACGCGCGAGCTGCCCGCGCAGCGCGAGCGAGAAGGTCCAGAGGACCATGGGGAACGCGATGGCCGAGAGCACCACGTGCGAGAGGAGGATCGCGAGGTAGAGGCCGCGAAGCGGCGCCTCGGCCGGGTACGGCGTGTCGCCGTGCACGTAGTGGTAGACGAGGTAGCCGGCGAGGAAGAGACCCGAGGACGCGAGCGCCGAGAGCATGAGCGCGCGATGGACCGTCGGGCGCTTGGCGCGGATCGCGAGCAGTCCGAGCACCACGCAGGTGCACGAGAGCGCGTTGAACGACGCGTTGATCGCCGGCATGAACGAGAGCGACGCGCCGTCCTGCGCGGGGGAGCGCAGGAGAAGGAGCCACGAGAGGAGGCCGAGGGCCGCGACCGAGACGATGGCGTTGAGGATCACGTAGACGCGCTCGCGTCCGGGGTCGGTGGGGCTGGGCCGCGTCTCGGTGCTCATGACGGCCGGGGTTTGGAGCCGCCGGCCTCGAGCGTCCAGTCAGAGAATGCGACGGAGGTAGGACGCGAGCCCGCGCGTCGGGTCCCAGTCGCGCGGATAGCCGACCGAGACCTCCTCGAAGCGCACGCCGTCGCGCACGTCGGTGCCGCGGACGTGGAGGTGTCCACTCACGACGACGGCCGCCCCGAAGCGCACGTGCCACGTCTCGGTGAGGCGCGTGCCGCACCAGGGCGAGTACCGTGGCACGCGGCCGAGCCGCACCAGGTCTCGGCGGAGCGGCCAGTGCCCCACGAGCACGAGCGCGTGCGTGCGCGACTTCTCTCGCAGGCGTGGCTCCGTCAGCGCGACCCGCGCCGCGCACCAGGCCTCGCGGCTCTCGAAGGGCTCGGGGTGAAGGAGCGCCTCGTCGGCCGCGAGGATGCCATCGTCCGCAGCCCACGCGCGCGCCTGGGCCGGGTTGAGTCCGTCGGGCGCGAACGAGTAGTCGTAGAGCGTGAAGATGGGCGCGATCGCGACCGGGCGATCCACACCCGCCTGCGCGACGCGCGCCCCCGGCCACTCGAGGTACTCGTCCTCCGGCGTCGAGACGCCGTGCGCGCGACAGCACGCGACGAGCCGCTCGTAGCGAGCCTGCCCTCGATCGCTCTCGCCGGTGCGCCGCACCGTCCAGAGCTCGTGGTTGCCGGGCGCCCACACGACACGTCCCCAGCGCGGCGCGAGGATCGAGAGCGCGCGGTCGAGCATGCCGACCGAGTCACACACGTCACCCGCGAGGAGGAGGCCATCGTGTGGGTGTGGCGGCAGCGCGTCGAGGGCCTCGAGGTTCGCGCCGTGATCGACGTGCAGATCCGAGAGCGCGAAGAGGCGCGGATGCCGATGGTGCGCGTCCGACACCCGCGCACCGTAGCCGATCCAACCGCGAGGAGGGTCCCGCGCCGCACGTACCGATCGCCGCAGGCGCTCGGCTCAGCGACGATCGCGCGCGTCCGAGAACACGCCCAGCCGGATCAGGTAGTAGAGGAGCGTGAGGGCCGACGACAGCGCCGCGCCGACGTAGGTCATCGCCGCCGCGCCGAGCACGCTCGCGACGCCCGCTTGCTCGCGCGGCGAGGTCACGAGGCCGAGCTCCACGAGCGCTCGCTTGGCGCGCGCCGAGGCGTCGAGCTCGACCGGCAGCGTGATGATCTGGAAGAACACCACGCCACCGAAGAGGATGACGCCCGCCCAGACGAGCTCGGTCATGGAGAGCAGGAAGCCCGCGAAGATCACGAGGAAGCTCAGGTTCGAGCCGAGGCTCGCGAGCGGGACGGCGAGGTTGCGCAGCACGAGCGGCGCGTACCGATCGCGGTGCTGGATCGCATGCCCCACCTCGTGCGCCGCGACGGCGAGCGCCGCGACCGACTCCTCGTAGAAGACCGGCTCGGAGAGGCGGACCTCGCGGGCGCGCGGGTCGTAGTGATCGGAGAGCGCGCCGCGCGACGGCACCACACGCACGTTGGGCAGGCCGAAGCGATCGAGGAGGTAGCGTGCGACCTGTGCGCCGGTGATGCCGCGACCGTTCCTCACCTGCGACCACTCCGCGAAGCGCGCGTGCGTGGCCCACGCGGCCCACGCCGACAGCAGCATCGCGGGTGCGAGGATCAGGAAGTAGAGGGGATCGATGCCGAAGAACACGTCAGGTCCTTTCGCAGCTCCGTGATGACGGAGACGCGGCCGACGGTAGCCACGTGCCTCCGCGACACAACCGGCCCTTCGTGAATCTTCACGTCCCGCGCCGCGCGCGCGGTCTGCCGCGGGGCGGCGAGCCCTCGACCTCGGCGCGTGTGACGTGAGGGGGCGTGGCGCGCACGCCTCGCCCGTGCGCCGATGGGACGGTCACGTCGGCCTCGAGCAGCTCGGCGCGCTCGATCTTGTGCAGCCGGAACTGTCGGGGCTCGTCGCGCTCGAGATCGTGGCACTGGAGGTAGGTCGTCGTCCGCTCGAGCACGACGCTCTCGAGCCGCACGGTCCGCACCGAGAGCACGGAGTCCGATCCGAGGTACGTGATGCGCAGCGGCCGTCCCTCGAACCACGCCGTCTCCACCACGCGCCGCACGGCCTCTTGGCTCGCCTGCGCGGGCACCCCGACGAAGGTCAGGCCTCGCGAGAGGGTCTCGAGCCGCCGCTGACCCGCCGGCGGCAGCGCCGCGCGCACCTTGTCGAGCGCGGCGCCGAGCGTCTGGGTGAAGGGCACGAGGCGCAGCTCGCTCGCGAGCCGCCCGAGCACGAGCAGCACCACGGCCTCGCGCACGTCGAAGTTCACCGGCGGGAGCGAGTACGCACGATCGAGCGCGTAGCCGCCGCCGCGACCGCGCTCGGCCGCGAGCGGGAGCTCGGCCTCGCGGAGCGCGTCGAGGTCGCGGTACATGGTGCGCAGGCTCACGCCGAAGCGGCTCGCCAGCTCCTCGGCGGTCACGCCGGTCCGGCGGGCACGCAGGGCCTCGGCGAGCGCGAAGAGGCGTTCGGTTCGCTTCACCGGCGCAACGATGCCACGTCGGATGCCACGCGGGTGGCCCGGCGGAGTAAGCTCTGCCGCGTGACGATCGCGACGGCGGGAGAAGCGCCCGGCATCTCGCAGCCGACCTCGTCGGAGCTGCGCGCCATCGTCGACCACGTCGGGCTGCCGCTCTTCGTGAAGGACCGCGAGTATCGCTTCGTGCTCGTGAACCCTGCGCTCGCGGCGCTGATCCGTCGGGGCCCCGACGAGATCGTGGGCCGCACCGACTACGACTTCTTCCCCGCGGAACAGGCCGACTTCTTCCGCACGGTCGACGCGCAGGTCTTCGAGACGGGCCAGCCGGTCGTCGTGGAGGAGGAGTCCCTCACCGATCCCTCCGGCAAGGTGCACATCCTCCGCACCGTGAAGGAGCCGCTGCGCGATCCGCGCTCGGGAGAGATCACCCACCTCGTGGGGATCATCACGGACGTCACCGACGCCAAGCGTGCGGAGCAGACGCTGCGCGGCGCCAACGAGGAGCTCGAGCGCCGCGTCCGCGAGCGCACGCGCGAGCTCGAGGACGCGCAGGCCGAGCTCTTGCGCAAGGAGCGCCTCAGCGTGCTCGGTCAGCTCGCGGCGAGCGTCGCGCACCAGATCCGCAACCCGCTCGCGGCCATCGCGACCGCGAGCGCGATCCTGCGGCGCAAGCTCGCCAGCGCGAGCGACCCCGACGTGACGCAGGCCCTGACGGCGATCCTCGAGGAGGTCTGGGGCGCCAACCGGATCATCACCGATCTGCTCGACTACGCACGCGTGAAGGCGCCCATCCTCGCGCCCGTGTCGATCGACGAGCTGGTCGAGCAGGCGCTCTCGAGCGCGTCGCCGCCCGACAAGGTCCAGATCGAGCGCGACCTCGAGCCCGAGCTCGTGGTGATCGTCGATCTCCGTCAGGCCCGCGACGCCATCGCGAGCGTGATCCGCAACGCGTGCGAGGCGATGCCGAGCGGTGGGCGGCTGCTCGTGATCGCGAGCCGCATCGGCGACGAGGTGCTCGTGGCGATCGAGGACTCGGGGCCCGGCCTCACGCGCGACGCGATCAAGGGGCTCTTCGAGCCGCTCGTCACGAGCAAGCCGCTCGGCCTCGGGCTCGGCCTCGCGACGGCGCGCCTGCTCCTCGAGAACCAGAAGGGCTCGATCCGCGCGGCCACGCAGCGCGGCGGCGGCGCCCGCTTCGAGATCCGACTGCCGATCGTCCGGCCCGCGCTCGACTGACGCGACGCGCTCAGCGCGCGAAGCGGTCGGTGGCCTCGACGAGCGCGGAGAGGATGCCGGGCTCGTAGGCGGAGTGACCCGCGTCGTCGACCACGACGAGCTTGGCCTCGGGCCAGCGGCGCCAGAGCTCGTACGCGCTCACTGCGGGGCAGACGACGTCGTAGCGGCCCTGCACGATCACGGCGGGGACGTGGCGGATCGTCTCGACGTCGTCGAGGAGCTGGTCCTCGTGCGTGAGGAAGCCGCGGTTCACGAAGTAGTGGCACTCGATGCGCGCGAACGCGAGGCTGAAGGCGTCGCCGGCCGAGCGCGCGACGTAGTCGGGCTTGGGCAGGAGGAAGCTCGTGCGCGCCTCCCACACGCTCCATGCGCGCGCTGCTTCCTGCCTCACCGCGGGATCGTCGCTCGTGAGCCGTGCGTGGTACGCGCTCATCAGGTCGCCGCGCTCGGCCTCCGGGATGGGCGCGAGGAAGTCCTGCCAGGCCTCGGGGAAGAGCTCGCTCGTGCCCCACTGGTAGAACCAGCGCAGCTCCTTCTGGCGGAGGAGGAAGATGCCGCGGAGCACGAGCTCGGTGACGCGATCGGGGTGCTTCTGCGCGTAGGCGAGCGCGAGCGTCGAGCCCCAGCTGCCGCCGAAGACCTGCCAGCGATCGATGCCGAGGTGCGCGCGGATCGCCTCGATGTCGGAGACGAGGTGCCAGGTCGTGTTGTCGACGAGCGACGCGTGCGGCGTGCTGCGCCCGCAGCCGCGCTGATCGAAGAGCACGATGAGGTAGCGGGACGGATCGAAGAACCGACGCTGCTTCGGATCGCAGCCACCGCCGGGGCCGCCGTGGAGGAACACGACGGGCTTGCCCTTCGGGTTGCCGGAGGCCTCCCAGTAGATCTGGTGGCCGCTGCCGACGTCCAGCATGCCGGTGCGAAAGGGCTCGATCTCGGGGTAGAGGGCGCGCGTCATGGCGCGCAGCTTCGTCTCGCGCGCCACGCGGATCAAGCGTCGAATACGCGCCCGACGCGCCGCGTCCGAGGGCCTTCGTGTAGGCTCGACCGGCGAGGCAGACCGCATGCAGACGCGAGACTCGTTCTTGTCCTTCGTGATCGCCGCGACGCTCGTGGCCGCGTCGTGGCTGGCGCCCAGCGCCGCCCACGCGCAGTCGTTCTACGTGATGGTCGTGGAGTGGGAGGGCGTGTCCGAGGGCCAGGCGTCGGCGCTCGAGGCGGAGCTGCCCGCGATGGCGCGGCGCTGCGCGAGCGCGAGCTCCTCGCGCGGGCTCGCCGTCGGTCAGCGCGTGGCGATCGTCGATCTCGCGGCCGATGGCACCGTGAGCGACGTCGAGCTGCGCAGCGACGACGTGAGCCCGTCGCGCGCAGAGACGGCGTTCGGGCACTGCATGGAGCGCGCGCTCCGCGCCCGGACGTACGAGCGACCCGCGAGCACACCCGCGGTGATCGAGGTCGCGTTCGAGTACGCGCGCACGGTGCCCGACGCCCACCGCCCCGGCGGCACCGGCGTGCGCCGCGGGCAGGGAGCGCGCGCGCAGCACCACCACGCGCAGGGCACGGGCCTTCCGCCCGAGCGCGTGCGCGAGGTCGCGGGCCAGCACGCGGCGGAGATCGAGCGCTGCGTGCACGACTCGGTGTCGGGTTCACAGACGCTCGCGGGCCGCCTCGAGCTCGAGATGACGGTGCTGCCGGACGGCGCGGTCGAGGAGGTCCACGTCGTGACCTCGACCACGAACAATGCAGGCTTCGACCAGTGCGTCACGACGAACGCGCGTACGTGGGTGTTCCCCGCGCCGGGCGCACGCGTGGCGATCCGCTACCCGCTCGTCATCGCGAGCGAGGTCGCCCCGCGCTGAGCTTCCTGGGTCGAGGGACCTCCGGCCCTAGAGCGAGATCTAGAGCGTCTCGAGGAAGGCGAGGAGCGCGGCGCGCTCTTCGTTCGAGCGCTCGGTGCCGAAGCGATGCCCAGGGGCCTCGCGCTCCGGCGAGAGGAGCGTCTCGAGATCGGCGACCGATCCATCGTGCAGGTAGGGCGCGGCCTCGCGCACGCGAAGGAGCGGCGCCGGGCGGTAGCTGCCGGTGCCGCGCGCGTGCCCACGCGCGAGCTCGGGGTGCGTCCCGATGCGCGCGAGCTCGGTCGGGTCGCCGCTCCACGCGGGACCGTCGTGGCACTCGCGGCAGTGCGCCTCGAAGAGCGTGCGTCCGCGCGCGGTGGCGTCCGTCTCGCCCTGCGCCGTAGCGATCGGCGGCGGCTCGATCGCGTAGAGGAACGTGACGAGCGCCCACACGAGCACGCGCGGCGGCCTCGTGCGCAGGTGGTTGGCCTGCACGTACTGCGTCTCCTGACGCACCGCGAGCGCGAGCGGGGTCACGTGCCGCAGCGTCGCGCCCTGCGTGAGCCAGCGCAGGTGACGCAGGCCGTAAAGATCGGGGATCGCGATGGGCACCTCCGACAGCTCCTCGAGCACGTCCGCGCGCCCGCGTCCCCAGCCCGCGAAGCGCGCCTCGGCCTCGGGCGCCAGCGTGCGACCGAGCGAGCGTGCGAGCTCGATGCGCGCCAGGCCGTAGTCGAGGCTGCGACGCGCGCGCCCCTCGACGAACGCGTCGCCCTCGTGCGCCGGCGCGGCGTGGCAGAGCGCGCACGTGATCCCGACGCGCGAGGCGCCATCGACGTCGCGCACGAGCACGAGGCCGGGCACCGAGCCATCGGGCGCGCGCGCCACGCCGAGGCGTGCGGCGAGCGCGGGATCGCGGAGCGCGTCGGTCCAGTACGGCTCGGTGCGGAGCGGCAGCTCGTGGAAGACGCGGCGCCCGAGCGCGACCCACTCCGGCCAGCGCGTCGGCGCCTCCCCCTCGAAGAATCGCGCGGCCTCCGGAGGCACCTCGATCGCCTCGCCTCGCGCGAGGGCCTCGGCGCGTGCGCGATCGATCGGCACCACGCGCGGGTTCCACTCGGGCAGCGTGTCCCAGCCCTCGCGCACGCGGCCGTAGTGCGCGAGACGCGCCTCCGAGTAGAGGTTCGCTGGCTGCGTCAGCGAGCCCTCCATCGCGGCGCGGCGCGCGCTCGGATCGTCGAGGTAGCTCCGTGTGTGCGCGAGGATCCACGCGTCCGACCACGGCTCGAGGCCCGCGAGCCGTGGCGTGGGATCCGGCGGAGGTGGAGGCGTCTGCGGCGCGATGCCGCCTGCCTCGCGCTCGCATCCGAGCGCGACCACGAGCAAGAAGACGCACGCGAGGCGCAGGCACGTCACGCGCGCGATCCTGCCACCGATCAGGTCACGATCTCGGGCTCGCGCATCGCCTGCCCGCGCAGCGTGCGCTCGACGCCGTCGATCCGCACGACCACCTCGACGTCGTAGGTCTCGCCCCAGCCCAGGCGCGCGCCCGAGGCGTACCAGTCGGGCGCGCTCGTGTCGTAGGTGACGTCGAGCGTCTCGCTCGGCGCGATGGTCTGGTCCCAGCTCGTGTAGCCGTCGTCGGCGAAGACGCGGGCGTTGCGCGTCGAGAGCGCGCCCACGAGGTGCGACTCGGCGTCGAGCACGCGCACCGACACGATCTCGAACGGCACCTCCTCGCCCTCGGCGCTCGCGACGAGGTGGATCTGGAGCGAGCTCTGCGTGCACCAGCTGCCGCACGAGTCGGCGCCTTCGGCGCAGTCCGCGCGGGCCAGGCCCGCCTCGGGCGCACAGTCCTGTGCGAGCGTGACGCTCGAGAGGCTGGCCTCGACGGCGAGGGACTCGGTCGAGTGCGAGGCCAGGCAAGCGGAGAGAGGGAGCGCCGAGAGGGCGAGCGCAGCGAAGAGGACACGGTGGGACATGGGGCGACGCCCTGTGCAGCCCGCATGCCCACGGCGCGAGCCCCCGGTCACCGCCGCGCATCGCTCCGATCGCCCACGATTCTCGGTGCTTTCAGCGATCCGTCGCCACCCGGGGGCGCTGGCACAACCTGCGTCGTTCCAGACGGACGCGTCACGGGAGGCCGCACCTCGCTCGCGCTCGGTCGTCAGCGCGCACGTCGCCGCACGACCAGACCGAGCGCGAGGAGCAGCCCGACGAGCGATGCGAGCGACCCGCGACCGGGCGAGGCGCTGCAGCTCGACTGAATGCCGTGACGCGTCGGTCCCGTGTGCACCGGCTCTCCATGCGACCAGTCGAAGCCGGGGTCGTCGATGTCGGGGTCGGGCGTCGGCATGCTCGGCGTGTCGCACGCCGGATCGATTCCGTCGCAGTCGGCATCGATCGCGTCCTCGCAGAGCTCGTCCGCGCCGGGATGCACGCTGGCGTCGGTGTCGTCGCAGTCGAGGCTCTCGCTCACGCCATCGCCGTCGGCGTCGACCACCGGCTCGGGCATCGGCTCGGGCGTCGGCTCGGGCGTCGGCGCGGGCGCGCACTCGGTCACGCGGAAGCTGAGCCACAGCTCCGGGCCGAACCACGCACGCGTCTCGTCCACGAGGCGCCACGTCGTGCGGTGGATGCCCGGCGCGCTGGGCATGGTCCCGTGCAGGGTGAAGACGGTTCGGCGGCAATACATCGCGTCGTTGCAGTCCGGTCCCGGCGGTGTGTACGTGGCGGGGTGGACATCGACGTTGCTCGAGTCGTCGAGCGACACGCGGCCCACGCCTGTGAACGGATCCGTGCCGTCGCCGGGTACGCCGAGCCGAACGGCGCGACCCCAACCCGTCGGCCGGGTGTCGTCGACGTCGACCCACGAGGCCACGCCGGTGTCCTCGACCTCGAACCAGAACGTCACCGGATCACCCGCGCACGCCGTGTACTGCGCCGCACCGCTCGTGTCGGTCGCCGCGTCGGTCCCCTGCGTGACGAAGCGCGCATCGAGCTGCGGCCGCACGGGCTCGGGCGGCGTCACGGGCTCGGTGCTTCCACCGCCCGTGTACCAGGCGGTCTCCTGCCGCGAGGCCGGGAGCGTGATCTCGACGTGGATGTGATCGATGTGCGGATTCGGCCCCGTGTACGGCCGCACACGCCCGCTCGTGCGCGAGCCGCTCCACTGGGTGCGATCCCAGACGAGGTACTGCACGCCGATCTCGGTCGAGTGCGCGATCAGCCAGTCGGCGATCTCGTCGCCGACGTCGTTGTCGGCCGCGCCTGCGCTGAGCGGGATCATGATGTCGAGCGCGCGACCCGAGCCGTGCACGCTCATCTTCGCGGGATTGGCCGTGTTCTGCCGGCACGAATAGCCGCCGATCGAGGAGATGCCGTCGAAGCGCTCGCGGAGGTAGCTCGAGAGCGTCCTTCCGCCGGCGGTGATCCCGCCCGTGCAGTGCGCACCGCCATCCCACGCAGGCACGTCGTCGTACGCGACGATGTCCGAGCCCGCCGCGAGCGCGTCCGCGCTGGGCGCGTAGTCCCCCGGCCGCGAGAGCCCCTCGATCGAGACGCTGCACGTCGGATCGTCGGGGCCATCACACTCGTCCCCCGGTGCCTGCGCGAGACAGCCGGCGAGCACGGTGCTCGCCAGCGCAGAGACGGCCAGGCGGGTGAGCTCGATGCGGCGCATGCGCGTCCGTGGTGCAAGCGCGGGGCACGGGCGCTCCTGCCTCGCTGCGGCGCCGAGTCTGCAGCCGGGGCCGGCGTCTGCACGGCGCACGCGCGCCGAGCCCAGCCAATTCGGGCGATTCGCGACGGCGGCGCCGTGCGCACGAGGCCAGCACCGCCGGGCGCCCTCGCGCCCCCGTCCAGGTCCTGGACACGGCGAAGGGGGGCCCGCACCGCACGGGCTCACAAATCTTTGCGGCGCGATGGTGAAGACACGCCCGTGTGACGCGTCCTCCTCGGCATGACCCGCCTCCTCGCGCTCGCGCTCGCAGTCCTCGTGCTCGGGCCCGGAGGGGCGTCCGCGCAGCGGAGGCGATGGCGCGAGCCGCGCCCTTGGCGTCCGCCGATCGGCGCGCTGGAGGACGTGATGACGGGCTGCGAGCGCGCCTTCGACGGGGACGAGAACGAGCTCGCGTGCCTCGCGATCGTGCAGCAGAGCGGCACGCGCTTCGCGGCGCTCCCGATCCTCGCTGCGTGCGAGAGCGCGTTCGACGGCGACGCGAACGAGCTCGCCTGTCTCGCCGTGGCCCTCGGCGCATGGCAGGAGCCGAGCGCCGTGATCCTCGCCTGCGAGCGCGGCTTCGACGGCGACCACGCCGAGCTCGCGTGCGCGAGGACCGTGACCAGCTCGTGGCTGCCCGCGCCGGCGATCGACGCGTGTGAGCGCGCCTTCGACGGCGACACGAACGAGCAGCGCTGTCTCGAGGCGCTCGTCGGCAGCCGCTACGAGCCCATCGCGCTCGTGGAGCACTGCGCGCGGGGCTTCGACGGCGACGAAGCCGAGCTCGCCTGTCTCGTCCAGCTCCGGTGAGCGCACGCGCCGGGCCCTCGAGAGGCTTGCCTCGCGCCGCGGGGGGCGGCGAGGCTGGCCTCGTGACTCCGCTCTCGGTGCTCCTCGTGGAAGACGATGTGCCGCTCGCGCGCGCTCTCTCGGTGAACCTCGAAGCCGAGGGCTGGCGGGTGCGCGCGGCGCACACCGGCGCGAGCGCGCTCGAGGCCGCCCGAGCCTCGCTGCCCGACGTCGTGCTGCTCGATCGCATGCTGCCCGATGGCGACGGCCTCGCGCTCTGCGCCGCGCTGCGAGAGGCTCGACCTGCGCCGGGGATCATCGTGCTCACGGCGCGCGCGAGCGAGGCCGACGTCGTGCTCGGGCTCGACCAGGGCGCCGACGACTACGTGGTCAAGCCGTGCCGTCCACGCGAGCTCGTCGCCCGAGTGCGCGCGGTCCTGCGGCGCAGGGCGCCCGCCGAGGTGGCTCACGACGTGATGATGCGCGGGCCGCTGCGCGTCGATCCACGACGCCGACAAGCGTGGGTCGGGAGCAAGGAGCTCGTGCTGACGCCCACGGAGCACGAGCTGCTCGCGGTGCTGGCGCGCGAGCCCGGCCGGATCTGGGCGCGCCTCGAGCTCCTCTCGGTCGTCTTCGACTCCACGCACGCCGGCTACGCGCGCAACGTGGATTGTCACGTGGCGCGCCTGCGCCGAAAGCTCGCGGCCGCGGGTCTCGAGCCCAACCCGATCCGCACCATGCACCGCATGGGCTACCGATTCGAGGTCGAGCCGTGACCGCACGATGGAGCCTGGCGATCCAGGCGACGGGACTGGCGCTGATCACGCAGCTGGTGCTCTACGGCGTCTCGTGCGCGTGGCTCGCGGCGGGAGGCGATGCCCCCCTCGTGCTCCTCCTGCCCGTGGTGCTCTGCACGGCGTTCGTCTTCGCGTTCACGCGGTACGTGCACCACCACAGGCTCCGCGCGCTCGCGGACGCCTTCGAGCGACTCGCCGATGGAGATCTCTCGCATCGCCTGCCGCCCGCGCCGGACAAGGACTCTCTTCCCGTCGGCCGCGCGTACGACCGCATGCGGCTCGCGCTCGCATCGCTGACCGACCGCCTCCGCAAGACCGATCTCGCGCGGCGCCAGCTCTTCGCCGACCTCGCGCACGAGCTCGGGACCCCCGTCTCGACGGTGCTCGCGCTCGCCGACGCCCTCGGCCTCCCCGACATCGACGCCAGCGCCGAGCGCCGCGGGGAGCTGGTCTCGGCGCTCCTCACCGAGACGCAGCGCCTCGTGCGCCTCGTGGGTGACGTGCGCGATCTCGCCGAGCTCGACGACCCCGCCGTGGCGCTCGAGCACGGCGAGGTCGACGTGGGCGCGCTCGTCCGCGACGTGTGCCGCAGTCGCGCGCTCGCGGACCCCGAGGGCCCGGAGATCCGGTGCGAGGCCCGTGACGTCGTGCTCGTCCTGGACCCCGAGCGGTTCCAGCAGGTCGTCGTCAACCTCGTCAGCAACGCCCAGCGTCACGCGCGCGGCGGAGGCGCGGTGCACGTGACGCTCGAGGCGGTGGGCTCCCACGCAGAGACCGCGCTCACGCTCCGCGTCGACGACGACGGCCCCGGTGTGCCCGAGGAGCTCCTGCCTCGCCTCGGTGAGCGCTTGATGCGCGTGGACCCTTCGCGGACGCGGGCGACGGGCGGCAGCGGGCTCGGCCTCGCGATCGTGCGCGCGATCGTCGAGCGACACGGGGGACAGCTCTCGTTCGCGCGATCCCCGGCCGGAGGTCTTCGCGCGGAGGTTCGCCTCTCGAGCAGCGCGCTCGCGGCGGCAGCCGCCTCAGAGCGCCGGGACGACGAAGGTCTGTGACGCCGAGCGCGAGCCGCCGTTCGACAGATCGTAGAAGCCGGTCACGGCGAAGTGGTACTGGCCGTTGGGGGACATGAGCGGCGCGAGGTCGGCGCGCGCGAGCCGGAGCACACCGCCGATGTTGCGCGTCATCGCGTAGCTCGAGCCGTTCTCGCCGATGGGCACGAACGAACCGTCCGTCGACGTCAGCGTGATGTCCATGCCGTTGCCGGCCTCCCACGTCGCGGGCGGGTGGCCCAGCAGGAAGAGGTGGTGCGGGCCTTCGCAGAAGGTGGTGTTCGTGGTGTACGCGAGCTCGACGAAGCCCGCGCTGAAGTCGACCGTCTCGCAGTTCGTCGGCGACACGATGGTGAGCACGCATCCACCGGTGCCCTGCACCTCCGTGACCTGCTGGGTGCAGTCGACGCCTCCGCCCGTCCCGGTTCCGGCATCGGGGGACTCGGTGAACGCCGCATCGGTGCCGACGTTGGGATCGGGCTCGCGCCCCACCGAGCACGCCGCGAGCACGAGCCAGGGAGACAGGAGCAGCATTCGGGCAGAGAGAGGACGCATCCCGCCAAGCTAGCTGCGGTGCTCGCGCCGAGTTGTGGTGTTGGTGTTGCAACCCGCTCGCCACCAGAGATCAACGGCAGTGGATGAGGAAGCGGAAGCTCGAGCACGCGGTCGAGATGTCGGCGTACTCGTCACCGACGAAGGGCGTGCTGCAGTGGCCGATGGGCTCGTCCCACGTCGCGCCGGTCGCGAGGTCGGTGTAGCCGCCGCCGTAGCTCATCCACACGTCGACGGGGTAGTCGCGGCTGTGGTTGTGCCAGTCGAAGTAGAGCGTCTGCCCCGGGAGCGCGGTGGCCTCGCGCGGCGTCACGGTCATGCGGCAGGTGTTGTCGACCTCGATGTGCACGTGCGTGTCGACGCGCGCCGCGAACGCGTCGGGCGCCACGTACGCATCTGGCGGCGTGAAGGCATCCGGCGGCGTGAACACATCGGGGCTCGCGAAGGCGTCGTCCGCGACGAGCAGCGCATCGATCGCGGGGGGCGCGTCCGCGAGGAGGGCCGCGTCGAGCGACTCGCTGGCATCGACCGACTCGCCCGCATCGAGCGACCCTGTGTCGATCGACGCGATCGCGTCGATCGTGTCGGGGCTCGCATCCACCGAGCCCGCGTCCTCTGCCACCAGTGCGTCCGGTTCGTTCGGGGGCTCGGAGCAGCCGGCGAGGGAAGCGAGGACGAGCGAAAGCCAGAACCGAGAGTGGCGCACGGGCACAGCATGACCGCCGCCGCGACGTCGACCAACCGGCCGCGAGATCTGCCGGATCAGAGAGGTTCCAGGCAGCGGAAGCCGTCGTAGGCCTTGATGCCGCCGCCTTGGTCGCCCACGTAGAGGTGCTGGCCATCGCCGACGACGCCGAGCGCCATGCCATCGGTGTCGACGCGATCGAGCAGGGCGAACGCGCTCCCGGCGAAGGAGAGTGCGTAGACCCCCCCGCCCTCCGCGGCGACGAAGACGGTGGCGCCATCGCTCCAGACGTCGCGAGCGGTCCCCGCCGTCGGGAACGCGGCGACCGACGTGAGCGTGACGCCATCGAACGCGTACGCGCTCACACCCGCGCGGTGCGCGACGTACACCACGTCGACGCCGCCCCACACGCGCGTGGCGCCCGGGAGCGCGTCGCGATCGATCTCCGAGAACATCGCGCCATCGAACGACAGCACGCGGAGCGAGTCGCCGTCCGCGAGATAGATGCGACCCACCGCATCGGTCCAGGTCCCTTGCGACCAGGCCGTGGTTGCCAGTGCCGTGCCGGTCGGCGTGAGCACGTCCGCCTCGAACCTGTACGCGAGGAGGCCCGCGCCCCCGGAGGGCACGTAGACGTACTCCCCCGAGGTGGATCCTCGTCGCGCTTCGACGCCCACGACGAGATCGTCGTCGATCGGGATCGGCGTCCCGGCGCCGTCGAGCCGGAACACCGACAGCCCCGTGCCCGGCGCTGCCACGAAGATGTCGTCGCCGCGGTTCCAGATCGCCTCGGTCCAGCCGGTCGTGGGCACCCGCGCCAGCATCGAGAAGGACGTGCCGTCGAACGAGAACGTCGAGAAGCCGCCCGTGGTGTCGGCGACCAGCACGAAGGGCGCATGGAACCAGACGCCGTACGCCTCGCCGGGGGTGGAGAAACGCGCGGCCTCGACGAACGGGCCGGACTCGGCGCGCCTGCACCCGAGGACCAGCGGATCGAGCACGAAGCCTCCGCCGTCGAGATCGGCAGGCGAGTCCTCGCGGAGCGCATCCCGCTCGTTCGCGTCACGGGGCTCGAGCGCATCGAGATCGAACGCATCGGGCGCGGGGGCGTCGAGGCCCATCGCGTCGAGGCCCATCGCGTCGAGGCCCATCGCGTCGAGGCCCACCGCGTCGAGGCCCGCGTCGCGCGACACCCCGTACCCCGCGCGTCCACACGCGCCGAGCGCCACCGAGACCGCGAGGCACGCTGCACGCCTGGAGGCGAAGCGCCCCGAGCACGCCGTGCGCAGGCTGACCGTCATCGAGGTGATGATAGCGTCGGTTCGCCGAGAGGCGGGCCGCGCCGCGCCGCGCCACATCTCGGGCTCGGACGAACCATGCGAGACGAGTGGGCAGAGCACTTCGGCGAGCGAGCGCGCGCGTACTGGACCGCGGAGCGCACGGCCGAGCTCGTGCGCGACAAGTCGCTCGCCGTGTTGCCGGGTGACGCGCCCGAGCTCCTGCGCGCGCTCGGCATCCTCCATCGCGACGCGTCGATGCCGCCCGCCGAGCGTCGGAAATTCTTCCAGATCAACCACATGGTCGCGATGCTCGGCCCCTCGATCCGCGAGCTCGTCGCGATCGATCGCGGCGGTGCGCCCCTTCGCATCGTCGATGCCGCGTGCGGCCGCAGCTACCTCACGCTGCTCCTGGCGCACGCGATCCCGCACCTCCACGGCGTGCCCGTCGAGGTGCTCGGCGTCGATCGCAACGCCGACGTGATCGCGGAGAGCGAGCGACGCACGCGCGCCGCGGCGATGAGCACGACGGTGAAGCACCACGCCTCGAAGCTCGAGGCCCTCGACGTGCGGGCCGCGTTCCGCGACGCGTTCGACACCGGAGAGCTCCCGCGCATCGACGTGATGGTGGCCCTGCACGCGTGCGACACCGCGACCGACGACGCGATCGTGCTCGGCACGGGCCTCGACGCGACGCTGCTCGCGCTCGCGCCGTGCTGTCAGGCCGAGCTCGCGCGCGCGTGGAGCGAGCTCTCGCTCGACGAGCGCGGCGCACCGACCGACGCCTTCGCGCCCATCCGCAGGACACCGCACCTGCGTCGCGAGGTCGCGAGCCTCGTGACGGACACGATGCGCCAGCTGCTCCTGCGCGCGGCCGGCTACGAGTGCTGGGCGCTCGAGCTCGTGCCCACCGAGCACACGCCGAAGAACCTCATGCTCCGCGCCATGAACCGGCACGCCCCCGATCCGAGCGCGCGCGCGGAGTACGAGGCCCTGCGCGTGACGACGGGCGGGGCCGGGATCGGCCTCGCCACGCGCCTCCGCTGACACAGCCACGTTCGACGTCTCTGGCGGCGCTTGTGCCTCGCGTGGCTCGACCCCACCCTCGAGGCATGGCCACGCCCAGCCGCGCGCTCATCCACGCCTTGCGAGCCACCGTCGTCCGCCTCGAGTCCGGGGCGACCTTCCAGTGGGCGCACATGGGGCACTGCAACTGCGGTCACCTCGCGCAGTCGCTCACCTCGCTCGCGCCCGCCGAGATCCACCGTCGCGCCCTCCAGCGCTCGGGAGACTGGACGACCCAGGCGCTCGAGATCGGCGACCTCGAGCACTGCCCTGCCACGGGCCTGCCCATCGACGAGATCTTCCGCACGATGCTCGAGGCCGGGCTCACCACGCGCGACATCGCGGACCTCGAGAGCCTCTCGTCCCGCGTGGTGCTCGCCGCGCTGCCGCCGGAGGCGCGCGATCTCGACAAGCGCAAGCGCGAGCACGCGGTGCTCTACCTGCGCACGTGGGCCGAGGTGCTCGAAGAACAGCTCGCGCTCGCGGAGCGAGACGCGCCCGAGCGATCGGGCGAGCACACGATCGCCGACGTCGCGCCTCTCTTCGATCGCAAGCTCGCGTGACGAGCGCCGACTCGGTGGGGGCCGGCGCGCCGGGCGTCGCCCCATGCGACACGGGCGGCGCGGGCGTACCCTCGCGCGCATGTCGAGCCCCGAGCTGAGCCCTGGTCACCGTGTCGTCGTGCCTGCGTTCGCGGAGTCGCCGCTCGACGGAGTCGCCTCTGCGACGCTCGAGCCGATGAACGCGCCGGACCCCGCGACGCTCGCGCCCGGCGACGTGATCGTGCGCGTGAAGAGCGCGGCGGTGGGCTGGGTCGATCTGCTCATGACGAGCGGGCAGTACCAGCACATGGCCAAGCCGCCGTACACGCCGGGGCTCGAGTCGGCGGGCACGATCGTCTGGGCGGGGCCCGAGGCGAAGAGCGCCTCGATCGGGGCGGACGTCATCGTCGATGGCTTCCTCGCCGGCCCGAGATCCCTCGGCGCCTACCAGCGCTGGGGCGGCTTCGCGACCTACGTCGTCGCGCCCGCGAACGCCGTCGTGCCGATGCCGCGAGGCCTCACCCACGATCAGGCCGCGGCGCTGCTCGGCAGCTACGAGACCGCGTTCCACTGCCTCGTCACGCGAGGTCGCGTGCAGGCGGGCGAGACCGTGCTGATCCACGGCGCCTCGGGCGCGACGGGCCTGGCCGCGGTGCAGATCGCGAAGCTCCTCGGCGCGCGCGTGATCGCGACCGGCCGCTCCGAGGCGAAGCTCGCCGAGGTGAAGCGCGAAGGGGCCGACGACGTGATCGTGCTGCGCTCGACACGAGGTGCTTCGGGGGAGGGCGGCGAGCTCCAGCCGTTCCGCGACGAGATCAAGGCGCTGACGAACGGCCGCGGCGTCGACGTCGTCTACGACGGCGTGGGCGGCGACATCTCGCTCGAGAGCCTCCGGTGCGTGAAGTTCGGCGCGCGCTTCCTGATCGTGGGCTGGGCCTCGACGCCCGACGTCGCCAAGGGAAAGGGCGAGCGGGGCGCGCCGCGCGCGAACCACATCCCGACGAACCTCGTCATGATGAAGGGCCTCGACGTGCTCGGCTGCCCGACCGCGATCTCGACCGCGATGGATCCGACGAGCCGCCCTCCCCGTTTGAAGCAGATCCTCGCGTGGGCGAACGAAGGCAAGCTCGTGCCGCGCGTCTCGCACACCTTCGCGCTCTCGGACTTCCGTGCGGCGATGACCGCGAAGTGGAACGGCGAGGTGCTCGGCGGCTGCGTCCTCCATCCGTGAGCCGAGACACGCGCGACGCTCGTGCTCGCGCCACGACCGCGATGCTGCCTATGCTGCGCGCATGAAGCACCGTCTCCTGCTCGCGCTCGCCGCGCGCTGACCTCCCTCACCGCTGGCTGCGGTGGCCTGCGCCTGACCCTCGTGGACTCCGCGTTCCAGCGTCCGAGCAACGTCGCCGTGTACTTCACCGTCGACACGGCCGGTGGCGATCCCGTGGGAGGCCTGGCCGCGACGGACTTCCGCATCTACGAGGACGACGCGCTCGTCTCGCCGACCGAGAGCCAGCAGACGATCGTCAACCCCGAGGTCGCCGCCGAGCACTACACGCTGCTCCTGGTCGACATGAGCGGCAGTGTGGCCGAGAGCGATCAGGTGCCAGCGCTCCAGGCCGCGGCGACCGAGCTCGTCTCGCAGATCGAGGGCTCGAGCCAGCGCGTCGCCGTGTACCCGTTCGACGGCTCCGAGGAGCTGCACCCGATCGTGGGCTTCACCACGAGCGGCGGCGCGAGCGCGGGCGTGTCGCGCCTGGGCTCGTTCCGTCCCGAGGATCCGTCCACGAACCTCCATGGTGCGGTGGTCGCGGGCTTCGCGGTGCTCGACGAGGCGCTCGCGCGCTCGCGCGTGCCGCTGCACTTCGGCACCGTCGTGGTCTTCACGGACGGAAGCGATCGCGCGGCGCGCGTGAGCCGCTCGGACATGAACCGCGCGATCGACGACAGCCCCTACGACGTCTTCGCGATCGGCGTCGGCAGCGAGATCGACGAGGGCACCCTCGGCGACGTCGGCCGCAACGGCTACGTGCTCGTCGAGGACTCGGCCGCGATCACCGAGGCCTTCCGCCAGGTCGCGCAGCGCGTCGTCGCGATGACGCAGCGCTACTACCTCCTCAGCTACTGCAGCCCGGCGCGCGCAGGCACGCACCGAGTGACCGTGGAGGCCGTGACGCCCGACGCGACGGGCCGCCTCAGCTACGACTTCGACGCCGCCGGCTTCGGTCCGAACTGCAACCCCGGCCAGCCGCCGCCGTTCGCGGTGGGCAACGCGCGCACCGCACGCTCGCGCGCACGCCCGGGACGCGGCAGCCGCATCCAGGTCACGCGCTGACTCTTCTTCTCGCGCCTGCGGCGCGGCTTGGGGGGAGCAACTCCCCCCCAAACCCCCTGCTCGACGCTCCCCGAGCCTCGCTTTCTCGCGCGCTCCTGGGGTTGCTGCGCAACCCCGCCGCGGGGCGCCCCGAGAGTCCGGCGCCCGAGCCCCCTACCCCGCGCGCGCGCCGAATGGCGCGCAGTCTATCGAGGGCGCGCCGAATGGTGCGCGGTCAGTCGAGCGCGGGGGGGCAGGTGCGGGTGACGGTCACGCTGCGGAGGCGCGGCGTGATGGGGCGATCGGGGTCGAAGCTCTCGCGCATCGCCTCGAGCTGCACCTCCACCTCGATCCACTGCTGCGGCGTGACCATCGCGGTCTCGAACGCGCTGCGGAGGTCGATCGGAGAGGTCGCGGGCGGCGCCTCGCCCACCGCGATCCAGCTCGCGCTCGCGAGCTCCGCGCGCGTCGCCGCCGTGCGGACACGGAAGCGGAGCAACGTGCCGACGGGCGTCTCGCCGTCGAAGCGCAGCTCCTCCCAGATCGTGCCCATGACGCCGTCGCCCGTGCAGCCCTCGAAGGGCCGGCGCCAGTGGCCGCGCGGGTTGGTCGCGAGGCGCAGCTGCGTGCCCGTCATGTCGGAGTACGTGTAGCGGAGCGCGCCGTGCGGGTTGACGCCCGTCTCGACGGTCGCGTCCGAGAGCGTCGCGCCCGGCGTGATCACGGTCGCGTCGCTCGAGCCCTGGTTGATCGACCAGACGTTGCCGTCGATGTCGACCGCCATGCCCTTGCTGCCGCGGCTGCCCGTGCCGGGCACCACGGTGAACATGCTCGGATCGTCGGCATCGAGGCGGATCACGCCGCTGTTCCAGCCCGCGGCCCACACCCAGCCCGCCGCGTCGGCGGCGATGCCGTGGCAGTTCTCGCCGACGTTCTGGATCGTCCAGCGCGCCGTCATCGGATCGTAGCGACCGACCGTGGCGCTGCCGTACATGCAGAGCCACACGCGCTGCTCTTGATCGACGGTGATGCCGTACGGGTTGTGGCTGCCCGGGATCGCGATGTTCTGCTTGATGCAGTCGGCGCCGGAGTCGTCGCACACGGGCACGTCGCACGCGGCCGTGGACGTGCAGCGGTTGGTGTCGATGCGGCCGAGGCCGCGGCCCGAGCGCCCCGAGATCCAGAGGTTGCCCATGCCATCGAGCGCGAAGCCGTAGTTGTTCGTCGGTGACGTGGTGCGCACGAGGATCGCGCCGGTGTCACCCTCGAGCTTCCACACCACGCCGTCCCAGCCGCCGATCCACACCGCGGTGATGAGGTTGCCGTCCGGATCGTAGGTGTCCTGCGCGGCCGCAGCGCGGAGGATGCCGCCGTCGGGCAGCGACGTGTTCCAGAGGATGCAGTCGTCCTGCCCCCACGGAAGCACGTCGGTCGGGCCCGTCGAGGTGCGCACGACTCCGTCGCCGTTGGTGTCGGGGCAGTCCGCGCCCAGCGTCGAGATGCGCGAGACGGAGCGCCCGCCGCGGTTCGCGACGAACACGTCGCCGAGGCTGTTCACCGTGGTGCGGCTCGGGTCCTCGGCCTCGCCACCGATCGGGCCGGTGCGGTAGCGCGCGACCTCGACGTGCGTGCGCGTGTCGACCTTGGAGACGGTGCCCTCGCCCGTGTTCGCGATCCAGATGAACGCGGTGTCGACGCGGCGCGAGTCGAGCTCGATCGAGCCGTCCATCGCGAGGCCCACGCCCTCCGACTCGTCGGTGCCCAGATCGAAGGCCTCGCCGCCCGTGCCCGCGCGCGAGCCCATGCACGCCGGATCGCAGGTGCCACACGAGTTCGTCACGCCCTCGTCGACGAGCTCGTCGCAGTCGTCGTCGCGACCGTTGCACACCTCGTCGGCAGGCACGGGCGGAGACGAGGTGCAGTCACCGCCGACCATCGGCACGACCGCGTCGGGCTGCTGGCCTGCGTCACCCCCCTCCGACGTGGGTCGGCCGGTGCACATGCCCGAGACGCACATCTGGCCCGTCTCGCACTGCGAGCTCGACCGGCAGGGGCGCGCCGTCGCGCCACCGCAGTCGCACGCCGTGAGCCACAGCGCGGCGGACGCGAGCGAGGCCAGCGCGAGCAGACGCAGTGGGACGGAAGTCTCCAAAGAAGCCCGGGCGCTGGGGAGGGTAAACCCCACCCCTCCGGCGAGCCGCGACGCGCCGTCGCGCAAACGTGAGGGATTTCGGGGATTCTCGGGCGTCGTCATCGTGGTCTCCGGCGGTGCGCGGGGCGCAGCGAGACCTCTCAGCAGCAACCGATCCAGCGAGTCGCCTCGCCGCCGGCCGCACGGGCCCTCGGCGTGTGGCACCCTCGCGACGCCATGACCGAGCCCTCGATCCCCACCGTCGACCTCCACCACCTGAACGGCTCCGACGCCGAGCGGAGCCAGGCCCTCGAGGCGCTCCGCGTGGGCTACGGGCACTACGGCCTCGTCTACGTGAAGAACCACGGCGTCTCCGACGTCACGGCGCTCTACGACCGCTTCCAGGCCTTCTGCGATCGCCCCCTCGCGGAGAAGCAGACCTACAACCGCGCCGACCTCTGGTACCAGCGCGGCTGGACGCCGCCCAACACCGAGAAGGCCGTGGTCGCGGGCGGTCAGCCGGACTTCAAGGAGTGCTGGTTCGCGGCGCCCGAGCCGCTCGATCCGGAGCTCGTCGTCCAGTATCCCGAGGTCAACGCGGAGAACGTCTGGCCCGCCGGCGACGACGCCTTCCCCGGCCTCTACACCAAGACGGGCCACGAGCTGCACCTCGCGGGGCTCGCCCTCTTGCGAGGCGCAGCGCTCGCCCTCGACCTCGCCGAGGGCACCTTCACGGCGCCGTGCACCGGGGGCCCGCACATCTTCCGCATGCTGCGGTACCTGCCGCTCACGCCCGAGCAGACCACCCAGAAGATTCTTTGGGGCGAGGAGCACACCGACTTCAACCTCCTCACGCTCTTGCCCGGAGGACGCTTCCACGATCCGAGCGGCAAGGTCGCCAAGGCGCCCGACGA
Organism: Sandaracinaceae bacterium; assembly: GCA_044376125.1. Lineage (GTDB taxonomy): Bacteria > Myxococcota_A > Polyangia > Polyangiales > Sandaracinaceae > JAFLCL01. The sequence goes on along the minus strand of JBILLJ010000088.1, from coordinate 11,948 downwards.
CGGCAGCGGGCTCTATCTCCGCACGCGCCCCACGAAGGAGCACCCCGAAGGCCAGCTCGTGCGCGGCACTGCACCGGCAGGCTGCATCGTCTCGCAGGTCGGCCAGCAGCTCGAGATCCTCACGGGCGGCACCTTCCTCGCGACGCCGCACGTGATCACCGCGCCACACACCTCCGGATGGTCGCGCCTCTCGGCCGCGCACTTCGTGCACCTCCACAGCCACCAGCTGCTCTTCCCGCTCGCGAAGTTCCGCAGCGACGAGACGATCCGCGCCTACAGCCCGCCCGTGCTCGCCGGCACCTACGGCATCAAGACGCTCGTCGACATCGGCCTCGCGCCCGCGTCGGCGCTCGACAAGCTCGGCTACCGTCACTACGACCGCCTCGCGACGATCCGTCGCCACGAGCGAAGCGCGTGAGCGCGGGCACCGAGCGACCGCTGCGCGAGCGCGTGCGAACGATCGCACGCTGGTTCGTGACCGTCGCGATGGTGGCGATCGGCGTCCTGCACTTCGCGCGGCCCGAGCCCTTCCTGGCGATCATGCCGCCGTTCATCCCGTTCCACCTCGCGATGGTGCTGATCTCGGGCGCGGCCGAGATCGCGCTCGGCCTCGGCCTGGTCCCGAAGCAGACGCGGCGCTGGGCGAGCTACGGGCTCATCGCGCTCTACGTCGCGGTGTTCCCGGCGAACATCTACATGGCCGTCGCCGGCGTCGCGCCGACGGGCGAGACCGTGCCCGCGTGGGCAGCGTGGGGGCGGCTGCCGCTCCAGCCTCTCTTGATGCTGCTCGCGTGGTGGGTCGGTCGCGACGGCCTCGCGCCCGACGCGCCCGCTGCGAAGGGAGCGCCCACGTGAGCGCGCCCGACGTGATCGTGATCGGTGCGGGCGTCATCGGCTGCTCGATCGCGCTCGAGCTCTCCGCGCGCGGCGCGAAGGTCATGCTGCTCGAGCGCTCGGTGCCGGGCGCGGAGGCCTCGACGGTCGCCGCCGGCATCCTCGCGCCCCACGTCGAGCACCCCGACGATCCGCTCCTCACCTCGCTCGGCGAGGAGAGCCGTGAGCTGCACGCGCGCTGGGCCGAGCGCTTCCGCGAGAAGGAAGGGATCGACGTCGGCTTCCGCCGCACGGGCGCGCTCGTCGTCGCGCACGCGGCCGATGCGATCGATGCGCGCGTCGTGCACCACCGCGAGCTCGGCGTCGCGCACGAGCGCCTCGACGGCATGCACGCGCGCGCCCTCGAGCCAGCGCTCTCACCGCGGATCGAAGCGGCGGTGCACCTGCCGGAGGAAGCGCAGGTGGAGCCGCCGAAGCTCCTGCGCGCGATCTCCCTCGCGGCCGAGCTCGGTGGCGTGCGCGTCGTGCGGAGCGTGGTGCGCGGCGTGCGCATCGAAGGCGATCGCGTGCGCGGCGTGGAGCTCGAGAGCGGCCTCGCGGAGTGCACGACGGTCGTCGTCGCCGCCGGCAGCTGGACCTCGCTCGTGCCCGGCGCCGGCGGGGGCGAGCGCGCGCTGCGCGAGGTCTCGCCGGTGCGCGGACAGCTCGTTCACTGCGAGGCGCATCCTCGCCTCGTTCGCCGCCTCGTCTTCGGCAGCGGCGGCTACATCGTGCCCCGCGGAGACGGGCGCTACGTGTGCGGCGCCACGACGGAAGAGGCGGGCTTCGAGAAGGAGACGACGCTCGGTGGCATCCACCAGGTGCTCGAGCGCGCGCTCGTCGTGGTCCCGGCGCTCGCGGGCGCGCGCTTCGTCGCACACCACGTGAACTTCCGGCCCGGCACGCCCGATGGTCGCCCGCTCGTCGGCCGCGGCGCCGCCGAGGGCCTCTGGATCGCGTCGGGCCACTACCGCAACGGCATCCTGCTCGCGCCGATCACCGCGACGCTGCTCGCGGGGCTCGTGACCGGTGACGCGGGCACGGCCGCCGATCCGCGCCTGGCCGCGCTCTCGCCTTCGCGCTTCGGGTGATCTCGCCCGCGAGGCAGGCCCGGTGATGCCATCCTCGGCCTCGATGACCGCGCCCGTCTCCCGCTTCGTCGAGGCCAATCGACTCCGTCACCACGTGCTCGAGTGGGCGCCGCCGGAGGGCGTCGCGACGCACGCCCGGCCCGTCCTGCTCTGCCACGGCTACCTCGACGTCGCGTGGACGTTCGACGCGCTCGCGCGCGCGCTCGCGGCGCGTGGCCATCGCGTGCTCTCGTTCGACTGGCGCGGCCACGGCCAGACCGAGTGGGTCGGCCGCGGCGGCTACTACCACTTCGTCGACTACCTCCTCGACCTCGCCGAGCTCACGCGCGCCCTCGAGCTGACCCGCGGCTTCGATCTCGTCGGACACTCGATGGGCGGGACCGCGTGCGCGATGTTCGCGGCGACGCGGCCCACAGGCCTCGAGGCGCTGGCGCTGCTCGAGGGCACCGGTCCACCGCCGAGCGAAGGCGAGCTCATGCCCGAGCGCATCGAGGCCTGGCTCTCGAGCGTCGCCAAGCAGCGCGAGAAGGCGCCGCGGCCGCTCGCGGACCTGGACGACGCGATCGCGCGCCTGCGCGTGATGCACCCCGATCTCGAAGGGGAGCTCGCGCGCTTCGTCGCGGAGAAGCACACCGTCGTCCGCGACGGCGCGCGCTGGTTCGCGTTCGACCCGCTCCACCGCACGCGCGCGCCGATCCCCTTCCGCGTGGAGGCCTTCCGCGCGCAGCTCGCGCGCATCGAGGTGCCCACGCTCGTCGTCTCGGGCGAGCACGGCTGGAAGCCCTCCGATCAGGCCTCTCGGCTCGCGTGCCTGCCCCGACACGAAGAGCACGAGGTCGCAGGCGTCGGTCACATGCTGCACTGGCACGCGCCCCAGGCGCTCGCGGAGCGGCTCGCCGCCTTCTTCTCCGCCCACGGTTGAGGGGCGACCGCCGCGCGACGCGGGTGCGTTCGCGCGTGCCCTCGATCGACAGCCGAGATCGGGCGGTGCTACCGTCGGCCGACCTCGGGAGGGTTCCCCATGCACAGCTCCAGCTCCTTCCGGCTTGCCATCGCTTCGTTCGTCGCTCTGGCCGGCCTCAGCATCAGCACACCGACGTTCGCGCAGAGCCTCGAAGAAGAGATGGCGCAGACGGAGGGCGGCGGCAGCGGCGAGGCCGCGACCGACACCGCCACGACCGACGATGCGGGCGGCACGAGCACGGGCGGAAGCCACGAGCTGACCGACGATCAGGCCGTCTACGAGGAGCGCACCGGCGGCCGCGAAGCGCTCGGGCCGAGCGAGACCGATCCGCGTGAGCGCCCGGACACGGACTACTTCTTCCTCGGCGCGTTCGCGCGCGGCGTGATCGTCCCGACCTTCGTGCAGGGCCTCTTCGTCCAGTACTCGGCGGGCCAGCGCTCCACGGGCGAGCCGGTGAACATGGGCGCCGGCGGCTTCTTCACGTGGCGCCGCAACGGCTTCGGCGTGACGGCGGAGGTCTGGTACCTCGGCTTCGGAACGGCCGGCTACTACCACGGCCTCGGCGCGGCCGACGACGAGTTCGAGTTCATCGAGTCCTCGCTCGGCGCGGTCTTCGGCAACTTCGTCTTCGGCTGGAGCATCGACGTGACCGACTGGTTCGCGTTCGACATCGGCTTCGGCCTCGGCTTCGGTGGCATGGTGGGCTCGCTCTACCGGACCGAGGCCTACCGCGCGACGGGCACGCAGGAGCTGCAGCCCTGCATGGGCCCGGGCACGCCGGCCGCGAGCGGCTGTGAGGGCAGCCTCGAGCTCCGCGGCACCGGGGGTCGCCTCGACGACACGCGCCAGCGCGGCGGCACCTACCAGCGCTTCACGACGGGTGACCCGACGATCGACGGCCGCAACGGCGCGAGCCCCTGGTACTTCGGCGACGGCGGCGTGCCCCCGATGTTCTTCTGGCTCGACCTCCCGCGCATCGGCCTGCGGTTCAAGCCGATCCGCCAGATCCAGATCCAGGTCAACGGCGGCTACAACCTCTACGGCTTCAACTTCGGCGGCTCGCTCGCGTACGGTTTCTGAGCCGCACGCGAGACCGCTCCGGCTCCGCGACACGCAGAGCCTCACGCCCGCGCTGGCCCCGCCCGCGCGGGCGGTTCGTTTCCGTCAGGCGAGCTGGCGGGAGAGGGCCTCGCGCACGGCCTCGAGGAGCCCCCGCGGCGAGAACGGCTTCGGCAGGAAGCACACCGTGCCCGCGGCGATGCCTCGCTCGAGCATCGTGTCGCGCGTGTACCCGGAGACGAAGAGGAAGCGGAGCGAGGGGGCCCGCGCGGCGAGCGCGGCGGCCGTCTGGCCACCGTCCATGCCGGGCATCACGACGTCCGTGATGACGAGGTCGAAGCGCTCACCGGCCTCGACGAGCGCGAGCGCCTCTCGCCCTCCGTGGACGACCTGCACCGGATGGCCGGCGCGCCGCAGCGTGCGCGCGGCGATCGCGGCCACCGCGCGATCGTCCTCGACGAGGAGGATCGCCTCGTGCCCTCGCAGGGCTGCAGGCTGAGGCACCTCCACGGGGCGCTCGACGGGCTCTGCCTGCAGCGGCAGCAGCACCTCGACCGTGGTGCCCACCGACAGCGCAGAGCGCACGTGGATCGCCCCGCCGTGCTGGCGCACGATGCCGTAGACGGTCGCGAGGCCGAGCCCCGTGCCCGTGCCGAGCGGCTTGGTCGTGAAGAAGGGCTCGAAGAGGTGCGCCTGCACCTCGGGGCTCATGCCGGCTCCGTCGTCGGTCACCGAGAGCCGCGCGACCGGCCCGCCAGCCGCGTGCTCCTGGGCACCCTCGAGCGCGTCCACGGACAGCGTGAGGTGTCCGCCGCGTGGCATCGCGTCGCGCGCGTTGACGACGAGGTTCATCACGATCTGCTGGAGCTGCGCGGCAGCGATCTTCACGAGCACGGGCCGCGGCGCTCGCGCCACACGGAGCACGACGTCCTCGCCGAGGAGGCGGCGGAGCATGCGCTCGAACGAGGCCACCGTCGCATCCAGGTCGATGAGCACCGGCGTGACGACCTGTCGACGCGCGAAGGCCAGGAGCTGGTTCGTGAGGTCACGCGCACGCGTCGCGGCCCCGAGGATCTCTCGCACGTCCTCTCGACTCGCCGGCTCGCCCACCTCGAGCGCGTTCTCGAGCAGCTCGCCGCAGCCGAGGATGACCGTGAGGAGGTTGTTGAAGTCGTGCGCGATGCCGCCGGCGAGTCGACCGATCCCCTCGAGCTTCTGAGACTCGGCCGAGCGCGCCTCGAGCACGCGCTGCTCGGTGACGTCTCGTGCGTTGACGATGATGCCCGCGACGTCGGGATCGCCGAGCATGTCGCGCACACGCGCCGAGAGCAGTCGGTAGGAGCCGTCCTTGTGCCGGACGCGGTACTCGAGCTCGATCACGGCGCCGGGCGTCTGCTGCTGCGGCGGCTGCATCCGGGCGGTGTCGTCCGGGTGCACGTACTCGAGCCCCTGGCGACCGACAGCCTCATCGGCGCCCCATCCCAGCGCGGCGGTCGCCCCCGGGCTCCAGAACCGCACGACGAAGTCCCGGTCGAGCACGTAGAGGACGTCGGTCGCACGCTCGATCAACGCGCGGAACACGCGCTCGCGGGCGTTCTTCGCTTCCTCGTCCCGAGCGCGCTCGGAGACGTCGCGCACCTCGACGACCGCGCCCCCATCGCGCGTGGCGACGAAGCTCGCCTCGTAGCGCCGGTGGCTCGCACCGACGTCCATCGCGTACGCGATCCTCACCTCGATCCGTCGGGAGCGCGCCTCACGCGCCGCGCCGACGAAGCGGTCGGCGAGCGCGGGCGGAAAGACCTCGGAGATGCGGCGGCCGAGGAACGTGTCCGGCGGCACGGCGAGCTCGAAGCGACCCGCGCGGTACGCGACGAAGCGGTCCTCCGCGTCGAGGACGAAGAGACCGACCTGCAGGACGTCGAGCAGCTGCTCGACGGCGGTCTCGAGGACGTCTCTCCACTCCGGCTGCGCGCCCTGGCTCGTCGGCTCCGACACGAAACGAGTGTCCTGCGCACGGGACGCCTCCGTCCAAGCCCTTTCCGCCGCGGCCGGGGCCTGCGGTTGACCTCGCGCGCCCGCAGTGAAACAAACGCCTTCGCATGCGTGCCCGCTCTCGTGCCTGGATCGCCACGTTCCTCGCTCTGACCGGCTCGGTCCCCGCGGCAGGTCTGGCGCTGCTCGCTCCGCCCGCCGTCGCGCAGGAGTCGGGGATGCCGCCGCCGGACCCGACGCGTCCGAGCGAGCCGGCCGCGGTCGCGCACACGCCGGAGGACGAGGCCCGCCGCGCGCAGGCCATCGCTCGCATCGGCGAGGTCACGATCACGGTCGGTCAGGTCGAGGACGAGATCGCGCGCCAGACGCCGTTCATGCGCGCGCGCTACCGAGACCGCGCCGAGCTCGAGGAGCTGATCGGCACGCTCGTGCGCTTCGAGCTGCTCGCCCGCGAGGCGGATCGCCGCGGCCTCGGCACCGATCCCGAGATCCGCGAGGCCACCTCGCAGAGCGCCGTGCAGCAGATGATCCGCCGCGACTTCGACGAGCGGATCACGGTGGAGTCGATCCCGCAGCCCGACGTGCAGGCCTACTACGACGCGCACCCCGAGGAGTTCACGCGCCCCGAGGTCCGTCGTGCGAGCCAGATCGTGCTGGAGAACGAGGAGCAGGCTCGCGCGTTGGTCGAAGAGGCGCGCGCCGCCGACGCACGCCGCTTCCGCCAGCTCGCGCAGGAGCGCAGCATCGATCCGGAGTCGCGTCAGCGCGGTGGTGATCTGCGCTACTTCGACGATCACGGCGCCTCGCCGAACAGCGCGGATCCCGCGGTGGACGAGGCGATCGTGCGCGCGACCTTCGCCCTCGCGAACGTGGGCGACGTCTCCGATCCGATCGCCGTCGGCCCCGAGGAGGGGCGCCGCTACACGATCGTGAAGCTCACCGGCCTGCGCCCCGCCGAGCACCGCAGCGTCGAGGAGGCCGGCCAGGGCATCCGCCTCCGCCTCTGGCGCGAGCGCCGACAGGAAGCGCTCGAGGGCTTCGTCGAAGAGCTGCGCGGTCGCACGCAGACCGAGGTGCACTACGAGCGCATGTCGGGCATCCGCTTCGATCCGCCCGATCGCCTGAGCGGCGATCCGCACGGCGAAGACGAGGCCGAGGGCGAAGGCGAGGCCGACGACGAGCTCGGCCCCATGGCTCCCCGCGGCGGTGGCCTCCCCGAGGGCCACCCCACCGTCGAGCAGCCGCTCCCCGAGACCGAAGAAGACTGACCGCTCGCGCGCAGTCGAGTGCGGCGGCGCCGTCGGGCGCGCTCACTCGGGCAGAGCCGTCGCCACGCTCAGGGCGTGCAGTCGGTCCACTCGACGAGGCCGTCGACGGGGATCGTGCCGCAAGCGGCCGAGGGCGGAGTGGCGTACCAGCCCTCGCTGCGCGTGCCGGCGTTCTGGCACGTGAGCGTCGCGCCCGCGCACGTGGCGCGGCAGACCAGCGCGCCGTCCGGGCGATACCAGCCCTCGTCGGCCGTGCCCGTCGCGCGACACACCGGCGCCGTGGTCGGCGGAAGACAGCACATCACGCCGAGGCCGCCGCCGCACGAGTACCAGTCTGCGCTGCCGACGATGCCCATCGCGCATGCGCCAGGCACGACGGCGACGCAGCGGCCGCCCGCGGCCTCACACGCGCTCGCAGGTGCGCCCGCATCGCTCGACGCGTCGAGCACCGCGCCCACGTCGGCGGGGCCAGCATCCTGCGCGCTCGTGTCGGTGAGAATCGCCGCGTCGAGGGCAGCGTCCTCGAGGGTCGGTGCGTCGAGCGAGGGCGCGTCGTCGGCACCGCCATCGTCCGTCTCGGCCCGCGCGTCGATGGCGCCAGCGTCGCGGGGCGCGCCTGCGTCGGAGGTGGTCTCACCCCCGCAGCCGAGGCTGCCGAGCAAGACGGAGGTGAGCGCGAGGGTCGTGGCCGAGGGAGGCAGAGCGTGGCTGCGCATGACGAGCATCGTACTCACCGCGCGCACGCGGTGACGTGAGCGATCCATCGGCCCCATCGCAGGAGCGAGGCGGTGCGATCACGCGCGTCCTCGACGCGGACCGCTCACTCGATGCCGAGCTCGCGCTCGAAGTCGCTCACACCGACGAGGCCCGTGCCCATGCCCGTCGACATGCGCGAGGGCGACTCGCCCGCCTCGGGCGCCATCGTCGTCGTGGGAGGAGGCGTCGTCTCCATGCTCGACGCGACGGGCTCGTCGCGACGCGTGGTGCTCGCGATCGTGGCTGTCGTGGCCGCTGGCTCTGCGCGAGCCTGGCCCGCGTGCGGCGTGGGGCGCCGCGCGGCTGCACCGGACGAACCGGACGTGCCCGTGGGCGACGCCTCGGGCGACGCCGCGGTGGTGGTCGGCGGGACGACGGGATCCGTCGGCGTGGGCGCAGCAACGCTCGCCTGCTCGGTCGGCGTGGGCACTGGCACCGGGACGGGCACGACGGGCACGGGCGGCAGCGCGACGGAGCGAGGCTCGGGCGCATCGCCTACTCCGAGCGCGAAGCCCACACCGAGGCCGATCGCACCGAGGACACCGATCGTCGCGACCGCGGCGACGACGTACTTCACGCTCGAGCTCCGCGCAGGCTCGAGCGCCGCAGGCTCCGTCACGGTGGGCAGAGGCGCCGCCGGCGCTGCCCCGAGCAGCTGACCCGGTGAGGTCGCGATGGTGACGGGAATCGCATCGTGGCCCTGCTGCACCGCATTGGGCTGCATCGCATTGGGCTGCATCGCATTGGGCTGCATCGCATTGGGCTGCATCGCATTGGGCTGCATCGCGCCCGTCTGCATCGCGCCCATGTGCATCGCGCCCGCGTTCATCGCGCCGGCCTGCATCGGCCCACCAGCCTGCATCGGCCCGCCAGCCTGCATCGGCCTACCAGCCTGCATGGGCGCGCCCGCCATCGAGCCGCTCTGCGAGCCGGCGAGCACAGGCGCCTCACCCGTCGAGCGCCGAACGCGAGACAGCGCCGAGGGAGACTGCGCGCGCAGCCCGTCCTCCAGCTTCATCAGCGACTCGCCGCCGTGCTCGCGCACGAGCGCGCCGACGGCCGCGCTGCCAGCGGGGCGGAGCGAGTAACGGAGCTCCTCGGCGAAGTCGCCCGCGGAGGGCGTGCGGTGTGCGAGGTCGCGCTCGAGGGCGTGCGCGATCGCGTCCGCGAGCGCCGACGGCACGTCGGGGCGCAGCGTGTCCAGACGCGGGATCGGCATCGACATCACCATGTCGAGCGTCTGCGCCGGGTTCTCGCCGGCGAAGAGGCGCCGGCCCGCGAGTGTCTCCCACGCGACGATGCCGAGCGCGTACACGTCCGTGCGTCGATCGACGTCCTTGCCGCGCACCTGCTCGGGCGCGAAGTAGCCGATCTTGCCCTTCACCTCGCCGCTCTGCGTGTGCGTGGCGCGCTCGAGCGCGCGGGCGACACCGAAGTCGGTGATGCGGACGCGCCCCGACACGTCCACCAGGATGTTCTGCGGCGAGACGTCGCGGTGCACGATCTGGAGCGGCTGCCCGTACATCGTGCGCGCCTCGTGCGCGTCGTGCAGACCGAGGGCCGTCTGCGCGAGGATGTCCACCGCCACCGGCACGGGGAACGGCGTGCGCTTCTTCAGCACCGCGCGGATCAGCGCGGAGAGCGAGACGCCCACCGCGAGCTCCATCACGAGGTAGAGCGAGTCGTCCTCGGCGCGCCCGAGATCGAGCGTCTGCACGACGTGCGGGCTCGAGATGTGCGCAGCGAGGCGACCTTCGTCGAGGAACATCTGCACGAAGCGCTCGTCTTCGGCGAGCGTGGGCAGCATGCGCTTGAGGGCGACGGGCTTCTCGAAGCCGCCCTCGCCGACCATGCGCGCGGCGTAGACCTCGGCCATGCCGCCCGCAGCGATGCGGAACAGCACCTCGTATCGGCCGAACCGGAGCGGCGCGCTGGGCTCTCGCATCGAGTACGACAAGTGATCGGAGCGTAGCATTCGTGGGCATTCCCTCCCAAGTCCGTGATCGCGTAGGCTCTGGGGCGATGAGAGACGTCTCGGGCGCCGCAGCTTGGCGACCAAGTCCCCCCGCGTTCGGCCTGGCCTCCCGAAGGCTCACGGCCTGTGCTCTGGCCCTCGCGCTCGTCGGTTCGACGACCGCCGCCGAAGCGCAGCGCCGCCGCGGGCGTGCCCCTCGCCGCGAGGCTCCGCCCGCCCAGGAGGAGGCGCCTCCGACGCCGCCCGCCGAGGAAGGCGGCGCCCGTCAGCTCACCGACGCCGATCGTGCCCAGGCGCGCGCGCTCTTCCAGGCCGGTGCCGCGGCGGTCGACGCGGGCCGCTGGGCCGATGCGGTGGCGAGCTTCCGCAGCGCGTACGAGCTCACCGGCGCGGCCTCGGCGCTCTTCAACACGGGCTTCGCGCTCCGCGCGCTCGGTCGGTACCGAGAGGCGCGCGACGCGTTCGTCGAGCTCGGCACGCTCGGCAACGTCTCGGACGCCATGCGCACGCAGAGCGAGGAGCTCTTGGCGGAGGTGCGCATGCGCATCGCGCGCGTGCGGCTCGGCGGCCTCGACGCAGAGACGCGCTACGGCGTGCGGCTCGATGGCGCGGGCGTGGAAGACGGCGGCACGCGGCCGCTCGTGCTCGAGGCCGACCCGGGCACGCACGCGGTCGACGTCACGCTCACGGGCTACGAGCCGTTCACGTGGAGCGGTGAGCTCGGTGATGGCGCGCTCCTCGATGTGCCGGTCACGCTCGTCGCGATTCCCCTCGCAGGACCGAGCGGCGGCGGCGGTGGCAGCATCGCCGAAGAGGCGTGGTTCTGGTTGCTCGTCGGCGGCGTGGTCGCGGTGGGCGCCGGTCTCGTCACGTACTTCGTGCTCGACGATCAGGCGCAGCTTCGCGGCGAGAGCCCGATGGTGATTAGGCTCTGAGCGGACGCGACGTCGGCCTGTGCCTGGCCGCTCGCTCGTCGCAGGGACCGAGAACCCACCGACTCCTCCCCGCGGCCCGATTCGAAGAAGGAAGTCCTTCTCCATCTCGCAGTGTCGATGCGAGTGACCGCGTCAGACGCAGGGGCCCATGTAACACATGAAGCCCGAGCCGAAGTCGTCGCAGCACTGCGTGCAACCGCCGACGCAGGTACCGGCCACGTTGCAGAACGGCGTGGTCGATCCGCAGACGATGCCGCCCGTCGATCCGGTCGTGCAGGGGCTGCCCGGCGGCAGGTTCGCATCGCTCGGACAGCTCGCCGAGCTCCCGGTGCAGAGCTCGGCGGCGTCGCACTGGTCCGCCGCCACGCGACACACCGTGCTCGAGGAGGCGAAGCCATCCGCGGGGCAGCTTGCGCTCGAGCCCGTGCAGGTCTCGGCGACGTCGCACACGCCACCGGATGCGCGACACGTCGTGGCAGAAGAGAGGAACCCGTCGGCCGGACAGCTCGCGCTCGAGCCCGTGCACGCCTCGGCCACGTCGCACACACCGTTCACCGCACGACACGCCGTGCCCGAGGACACGAAGCCATCTGCGGGACAGCTCGCGCTCGAGCCCGTGCAGCTCTCGGCCACGTCGCAGGCGCCATTCATCGCGCGGCACACCGTGCTCGCGGAGGCGAAGCCATCCGCGGGGCAGCTCGCGCTCGCGCCCGTACAGGCCTCGGCCACGTCGCATGCGCCCATCGCTGCGCGGCACTGCGTGCCCGCCGCCGTGAACACGTCGGCCGGACACGCGCCGCTCGCGCCCGTGCAGGTCTCGGCCGCGTCGCAGGTGCCCATCGAGGCGCGGCACACGGTGCTCGCCGGAGAGAACGCATTCGCCGGGCACGTGCCGCTCGAGCCCGTGCAGGTCTCGGCAGGATCACACACGCCCGTCGAGGCGCGACACGACGTGCCCATCGCCGCGAAGCCATCGGCCGGGCACGACGGCCCGCTGCCATTGCAGCTCTCGGCCACGTCACAGCCACCGCTGCC
>JBILLJ010000009.1:0-113631 GCA_044376125.1 Sandaracinaceae bacterium | reverse complement strand
CACAGCTGCGCGAGCTCGTCGGCGCTCAGCGAGCGGCCGGGGCGACGCTCCGCGTCCTCGACCACGAGCCCGAGGCCGAGCGCGGTGCGGTGCTCGACGTGGGCAACGCCACCGTGCCCGCGATCCTGGCCGAAGTGTCCGGCGAGGGGAGCCCCCGTGGTCCGCCGCGCGGAACCCCTCCGTCCTGCGGGTCGGTCAGATCGGATCGAGGTCCGCCTCGGTCACCACGAACGTGAGCGTCGGCTCGTCGCCGAAGAGCGGCGTGCGCATCTCGAGGTGGCCCGTCAGCGTCGGCACGGCGTCGAACACATCCGAGCAATTGCTCGGAATCGGGCACGCCTCGCTCGGGCGGAGGTCCTCGGAGCTCGCGCGGCACAGCACCGCGAAGCGCGAAGGCTCGTAGCCGTGGCGCTCGTAGAGCGACGCGTCGAGCAGGACGTCGACGCGGCCCCCGCCGTCGCAGGCGATCGTGGGGGCGTAGTAGCTCGTGTTGCAGCACGAGCCCGGCTCGCAGTGGGCGACGCTGCCTCCGTTGGGCGTGATGACGTCACTCGCGAACGGGCCTTCCACCGTGAGCTCGACGCCCATGAGCTCACCGGCGTTCTTGCAGAGATCATCCGCGCTGAGCGGGCTGGTCGCGGACGGGGTGGGCGAACCGCTCACGCAGCCGACGAGCGCGAGGGCACTGAAGAGGCACAGGATGGCGCGGTGGTGTGTCATGCGATGGCGTTCTGCAGGCGGCGTGCCGTGGCGTGGCGCCCGCGCGGCGCGCGATCGACGCAACTCCGTGGGCACGCGCTCGACAAGGGCCCGCATGCCGATCCGCGTCGTCGTTCGAGGCCTGCTGGACCTGGTCGCTCCGCCGCGCTGCGTCGCCTGCGACGAGGAGCTCGAGCCCGGCGAGGAGGGCTTCTGTCTCGTCTGTTCACCGCTGCTCGAGCCGCTCGCAGGTGCCGAGGCGTCGATGGCGGTCCTCCGCTTCGGCGGTCCGCTCGCGAGCGCGATGAGGCGCTTCAAGTACGGTGGCCGCTCGGAGCTCGCGCGCCCTCTCGCCCGCGCCATCGCCGAGCGGGCCCGCGCCGCGTGCGCAGGCATGCACGCGATCGTGCCCGTGCCCCTCCACACGCAGCGGCTGCGCGAGCGCGGCTTCGATCAGACGAGCCTCCTCGCCCGAGAGCTCGCGAAGATCCTCGGCGTTCCACGTCGGCTCGACCTCCTCGAGCGCACGCGCCCCACCACCGTGCAGGCGGCGCTCGATCGCGCGGCGCGCCTCGCGAACGTGGAGGGCGCCTTCGTCGGGTCCCCTCGAGCCAAGGGCCTGCGGCTGCTCGTGCTCGACGACGTGCGCACGACGGGCGCGACGCTGTCGCACGCGTGTCACGCCCTCCTCCGCGTCGGTGCCGCGCGGGCGCAGCCTCTCGCGCTCGCGCTCGCCGACGTCGGCGAGGACAGCGGGTCGCGGGGCCGTTGAGCGCGTCACGCCTCCATCGACGCGATTCGCTCGCGGAGCCACACGTGCATCAGCGCGTCCTCGCGCTGGCCGTGCAGCCGCAGCGCGTCGAGGAACGCGTCGGCCACGTCCTTGCGGATCGTGTGGAGATCGATGCACACGCCGAGCTCCACCAGCTTCTTCCGCACGTCGTCGTGCTGTGCGCGGAGCACCTCGACCTCGGCGGGCGCCACCTCCGCGAGCGCGGGGAACACGTGCTCCTCTTCGGCCGCGAGGTGTCGGGTGAGCGAGCCGTCGAGCTCGGTCCAGAGCGGGCCGAGCTCGGGGGCATCGGCCTCGCACGCATCGACGACGCGCTGATAGAGGGCCTCGAGCTTCGGGTGGTCCTCGAGGAGGATCGTGTAGAGGTCGCGCGTGTCGTGCATGCCCGTCTTCCTACGCGCGCGGGCGCGCGATCCGAGGGCGCGTCACGGATCGTCGGCGGACGGCGAGGTCGCCGCCGCGTGGTCTTCGTCGTTCTCGTCGTCCTCGTCGGTGGCGGGTGGCCGCGCACGCTCCCGGAGTGCGAGCGCCACGGTGCGTGCGCCAGCCAGACGCGTGCTCGCCTCGCTCGAGAGGGGAAGGGCACGAGCGGCGCTCAGGCGCGCGTCGATCTGCGCGTCGCTCCCTCCTCGGAGCGCGACCATGGCGGCGAGCTCGATCGACACGCGCACCGCGAGGCTCGCATCGCCGCGATCGAGGGCGACCTCGAGCGCTGCCTCGCGACGCGAGATCTCGGACTGCGCATGCCCTTCGGGCCAGGCGCCCGGCGCGAAGGCCGGTCGGTCGTCGAGCAAGAGCGGCAGCGCCACCTCGGGCGTCGGATCTCCGAGGCCGGGCAGCGGGAGCCGAACCACTCCGTCCAGACGGTGGTCGTGATCGAGATCGACCAGCTCGTTCAAGCAGAGCGACGGATCGATCCAGCGGAGCTCCGTCGGCACTGGCCGGAGCACGCCTTCCTCGTCCACCTCGGCCAGCGCGAGACAGTCGCGCTCGGGCTCGGCGCGGAGCACGACCACGTCGGCCCCCGCATCGCCGGTGACGTCTTGCCCCGTGCGCGCATCGAGCGAGAGCAGGGCACCCTCGTCGGCCCGCGCGTCGAGCGCGAGCGCCGTGCCCCGGCGGGTCGCGACGCGGATCGCGGAACGGCCGGACGCGCGATCCACGAACGAGGCGGCAGAGAAGCGCTCGACGTCGATGCGCTGCGACACCGCGAAGCCATGCGCCGTGAGCACCCTGGTCGCTTCGTCGATCGCGACGCGTGGCTCGACGCCGACCACGATGTAGTCGGTCTCGTCGACCACCACGTCGCTCGAGGCCCCGCACGCAGCGAGCCACGACGACGCCAGCGCAGCGAAGAGGCCTCGGGCGCTGGTGGCGGGGAAGGGGCCTGAGCCGCCGGCTGGGATTCGCGTGGACATCGATGGCGCAGAGACGCTCGGGTGACTATCCCTCATGCCCCGCGGGTTCGCAGCGCGCCCGCGACGTGGCTCGCCGCGAGGTCGCCACCCAGACGTCCCGATGAACCACCCTGCCCAGTCGAGCGAGAAGCTCATCGCCCGCAACCAGCGAGCGCTCACCCGCTTCGACATCGAGGATCGCATCGAGGGCGGCCTCGTCCTCGTCGGCTCGGAGGTGAAGTCGCTCCGCCTCGGCCGCGCGGACCTCGAGGGCGCGTTCGCGACCATCGCGAACGGCGAGTGCTTCCTCCACAACCTCTTCATCGCGCCCTACGAGCAGGCCAACGTCTGGGGCCACGAGCCCAAGCGGGTGCGCAAGGTGCTCCTGCACGCGGGCGAGATCGAGAAGTGGGCCGGCCGCATCACGATGCGCGGCTACACGATCGTTCCGATGCGGCTCTACTTCAAGAACGGTCGCTGCAAGGTGGAGCTCGGCCTCGGCAAGGGCCGCAAGCTCGGCGACGATCGCGAGAAGATCAAGAAGAAGGCCGACCTCGAGGAGGCGCGCAGCGCGATGCAGCGGAGCAAGGGCGCTGCGCTGAAGGTCGGTGGCAAGGGGGCAGGGCGATGACGCGGGCGGCGCGCTACGGCGAGACCGAGGCGACGATCGTTCGCTTCGCTGGCGAGACGCTGACGTTCGAAGGCGCTCGCGCGCTCGCGCCCGGCACGCCAGTCGTGCTCGTGACGGCGCGCGACGACGGCACGAGCTTCACGCTCGAGGGCCGCGCCCTCGGCTCACGCAAGCCCTCTGCCGACGCGCCACGCTTCGTCATCCAGGCGCGTCTGGTGAACCTCAAGAAGGCCGACCGCGAGTGGCTCGCGCAGGCGCTCTCGCAGCCGTAGGCGCAGTCTCCCGCGGCGCGGGCGCCGCGCGTCGGGGGCGTTGCCCCCGAACCCCGTACGACCATTCGATCCCGAGAAAGAAGGATTCGCTCTCGGTCTCTGCGCCTCAGCTCTTCGACGGGGCGTGGTCCTTGGCCTCGCCCATCTCGCCGCGGAACATCGCCATGATGTTCGGCGCCTGGACGGCGACCCAGGCCGCGGCCTCGTCGAAGTCGAGCACCAGGGCGTCGCTGATGGTCGAGCCGGACTCGAGCATCTTCTTGCAGGCGCGGTGCATCTTCACGTAGTGCGTGAGCTTCGGCGGGAACTCGTCGAAGGCGAGCTTGCGCACCATGTGCCGGCCGAACTTCACGAACGCGCCGTCTGGCCGCTCCCCGAACTTCTCCGCGAAGCGGTCGAGGTACATGCGGTAGCCAGCGTCGTAGTCGATCTCGAGCTCGTCGGACACGCGGCGATGGTAGCAAGCGCCCGCCGCTCGGCACCAACTCCCGGCCAGAACGCGCGAGCGCCCACTCGGTGCATCGCGGGAGATCAGGAAAAGACGGGCGTCCCGAGCTCGTCGAGGCGGCCCACGAGGGCCACGCCGCCCGAGAGCGCGCACGCGGGGCGCAGGCCCCCGAGCACGTAGCCGATGACCGCCGGGTCGTCGTGATCCCACACGCAGAGGTCGGCGCGTCCGCCCACGGTGAGCCGTCCGGCGTCGCTCGCGCCACACGCGGCCGCGGCCTCACGCGTGACGGCCAGGAGGGCCGCGTGGGGCGAGAGGCCCGCGTCGCGCACCGCGAGCGCCACGGCCGCGAGGGGATCGAGGCAGGCGCTCGTGCCCGGGTTCGCGTCCGTCCCGACGGCGACGTGCACGCCGTGCGCGCGCATGCGCGCGGCGTCGGGCGCGCGCTGCTTGAGCGTGCGCCACGCGACCGGCAGGAGCACCGCGCGGGTGCCGCGTGCCGCCATCGCGCGCAGGCCCTCGTCCGAGACCTGCTCGAGGTGATCGCACGAGAGCCCTCCGAGCTCGGCCACGAGCTCGGCGCCGCCGACGTCGGCGAACTGTCCGACGTGCGCCCGCACGCGCAGGCCCGCGGTGCGCGCCGCCTCGAGGATCACGCGAGCCTCCGAGACGCTGAACGCGTTCTCGTCGAGGTAGACGTCGCACGCATCGGCGAGCTTGCCCTCGAAGAGGCCCAGGCGCTTCGTCTCGGTCGACCGCGCGATCATCTCCCCCGCCACGAGCGCCACGTAGCCCGCACGATCGTGCGCGAATTCGGGAGGGATCGCGTGCGCGCCGAGGAGCGTCGTGGTCGTGCGCGGCAGGAACCGGCCCGCGAGCTTGGGCTGCTCGCGGCTCTCGCGGGTCTCGACGTGCAGGCCCGAGGCCTCTCGCGCGATGCGGAGCAAGCGCAGCTCGTGCTCGACCGAGAGGCCGTAGCCGGACTTCACCTCGACCAGCGTGACGCCATGGTCGGCGAGCCTCGCCAGGCGGGCCCAGAGCGCCTGCGAGAGAGCATCGTCGGTGGCCGCGCGCGTGGCGCGCATGCTCGCGCCGATGCCGCCGCCTTCCTGTGCGATCGTGCGGTAGTCGACGCCCGACATCTTCTTCTGGAACTCGCCCGAGCGAGAGCCTGCGAAGACGAGGTGCGTGTGCGGATCGACCAGGCCTGGCGTGATCAGCCGCCCGCCGAGATCGACCTCGCGGCTGACGCCCGCGCGCGGCGCGTCTGCGTCGCGTCCGATCCACGCGATCGAGCGCCCCTCGACGAGCAGCGCAGCATGCTCACGCACGTCGAGGCGCCCTTCGTCGGAGGAGGCCTCGCCCGCGCAGGTCGCGATGCGCGCGTTGCGAAGGAGGAGGCGATGAGGGGCAGGCGGCTGGTGGGGGAGCATGCGTCGCTCGTGAAGGGCCGGGACATCGGCGGCAGGAGTATCCTCGCGAACGTCACGGTGCGCTGGCCAGAGTCGGAGAGACCGAGAGGGGAACGCGATGAAGCAGCTCGGCAGGGTGTGGATGATGTTCGTGCTCGGGTCGCTGGTCCTGGCAGGGTGCTGCTTCACGGAGGCCGACTGGGGGTGCGATCAGTCGACCGCCTGGTGCGACGGCAACGTCGCGGTGAGGTGCGTCTCCATGGGCCGGATGTCCTTCGCGCAGCTCGTGCACGAGAGCTGCGCGGAAGGTTGCGTCGCCGAGGGGCCCGAGGCGGGGTGCGTCGCGCTGCCCATCGAGGAATGCCAGGGCGAATGGACGTGCTCCGAGGACCGCCGCTCACAGGTCGCCTGCGGGTTCGTCGGAGGTCGCTTCCTCCGAGGCTCGACCGCGGAGCTCTGCCCGGCAGGTACGCAGTGCGATCCCGCCACCGGAGGCTGCGCTACGAGCCCGTAGTGCCGTGCGGGATGTGGACGCCCTTGTTCTTCGCGGTGTCCTTCGCGATCTCGTAGCCCGCGTCCGCGTGGCGGATGACGCCCATGCCCGGGTCGCTCGTGAGCACGCGCTCGAGGCGCTGCGCGGCGGCGTCGGTGCCGTCGGCCACGATCACCATGCCCGCGTGGAGCGAGTAGCCGATGCCCACGCCGCCGCCGTGGTGGAAGCTCACCCAGCTCGCGCCGCCCGCGGTGTTGACGAGCGCGTTGAGGATCGCCCAGTCGGCGATCGCGTCGGACCCATCCTTCATCGCCTCGGTCTCGCGGTTGGGGCTCGCGACCGAGCCGCAGTCGAGGTGATCGCGTCCGATGACGATCGGCGCCTTCACCTTGCCCTTCTTCACGAGCTCGTTGAACGCGAGGCCCACGCGGTGCCGATCGCCGTAGCCGAGCCAGCAGATGCGCGCGGGGAGGCCCTGGAACGCGATGCGCTCCTTGGCCATGTCGAGCCAGTGGTGGAGGTGCGGATCGTCCGGCACGACCTCCTTCACGCACGCGTCCGTGACCGCGATGTCCTCGGGATCGCCGCTGAGCGCGACCCAGCGGAACGGGCCCTTTCCTTCGCAGAAGAGGGGCCGCACGTAGGCAGGCACGAAGCCCGGGATGTCGAACGCACGCTCGACGCCGACGTCCTTGGCGTGCGCGCGGATGTTGTTGCCGTAGTCGCAGCCGAACGCGCCGCGCTCGACCATCGTGAGCATCGCGCGCACCTCGTCGGCCATGCCTTCCTTCGAGCGCGCGACGTAGCCCGCGGGATCGCTCTTGCGGAGCGCCGCCGCCTCGTCGAGCGAGAGGCCGCGCGGCACGTAGCCGACGAGCGGATCGTGCGCGGCCGTCTGCTCGGTCACGAAGTCGGGCGTGACGTTGCGCTTCACGAGCTCCGGATAGACGTCGGCTGCGTTCGCGAGGAGGCCGACAGAGACGGGCTTGCCGCTCTTCTTCGCGTCCTCGAGCCAGCCGAGCGCCTCGTCGAGCGAGCTCGTGGACTTGTCGACGTAGCGCGTCTCGAGGCGGCGCTGGATGCGCGTCGGATCGATCTCGACCGCGAGGCACGAGGCGCCGGCCATGGTCGCCGCGAGTGGCTGCGCGCCGCCCATGCCGCCCAGGCCCGCGGTGAGGATCCAGCGCCCCTTCCACGGGTTCGGATCGCTCGACCCCTCGGCGAAGTGGGTCTTCCCCGCGGCGACGAAGGTCTCGTAGGTGCCCTGCAGGATCCCCTGCGTGCCGATGTAGATCCACGAGCCGGCCGTCATCTGGCCGTACATCGTGAGGCCCATCTGCTCGAGGCGGCGGAACTCGTCCCACGTGGCCCACTTGCCGACGAGGTTCGAGTTCGCGATGAGCACACGCGGCGCGTGCTCGTGCGTGCGGAAGCGGCCCACGGCCTTGCCGCTCTGCACGAGCAGCGTCTGATCGCTCTCGAGCTCCATGAGCTCGCGCACGATCACGTCGAACGCCTCCCAGTTGCGCGCGGCCTTGCCGGTGCCGCCGTACACGACGAGATCCGCGGGCCGCTCGGCGACCTCGGGATCGAGGTTGTTCATCAGCATGCGGAGGGCCGCTTCCTGGACCCAGCCCTTGCAACGGAGCTCGGGGCCACGGGGCGCGCGGATCGTGCGGGGAGCGCTCGTCATGGCCGCCATCCTAGAGCACCGATCGATTCGATTCCTGCGAAACCCGCGGCGGGCTGGCGTCGTTGCCTGCCATCACTCGCGCCGCGACGTTCCGTGCCGCGCTTCCGCGGGGCGTGGCGTGAGGAGGTCCTCGAGAAAGAACGCGGCGAGATCGTGCCGGCCCTCGAGACCTCCCTTCTTGTAGATCGAGCGAGCCTGCTGCCGGACGGTCGTCTCCCCGACCGAGCGCAGCTCCGCGACGTCCTTGTGAGAGAGACCCTTCAAGAGCAGGAGCGCGATCTCCTTCTCCGCCGGCGAGAGCCCCCACCTGTCGAGCTGTCGATCGATCGCGGCGCCGAGCCCGCCGATCAGCGTGGCGGCCTCCCCTTTCCAGCGCGCGGCCTCGGCGCGGGACTCGGCCAGCCGGGCGGCGAGCGCAGCCGTCTCGGCGTCGGACTCCGCGGCGCGCTCCTCGGCTTCACGCGCCCGCTCCCTCGAGGCAGCCGCCTCCGCCTTCGAGGTTGCGAGCAGCCGCCTCCCCCGACGAACCGCCCACACCAACCCGGAGGCGCCCACGACGGTGATCGCCGCCTCGAGGAGCGCGTGGCCAGGCCCCTCTCGTAGATCCCCGAACAGGTCGAGCAGCGAGAGCACCGCGACCGTCGCGAAGAGCACGGCCAGGCCGACCGACACCCGGCGCTCACGTGTGACGTCTGTGGGGTCCATCGCTCGCAACGCCTCGATTTCCTTGGGCCTATCACATCCGGGCGATGGCGGCTCCGGCGCGCCGTGCGCAAGTCCACCCCACGGCGCCCGCAGGCGCTCGAACCCGGAGGACCCGATGACGACGAACCGTGACGACGAGACCCGATGGACTTCGCGCGAGCGGGGCGCGCTGGGCGCAGCGACGGCGGCCGTGACCCTCGCGCTCGGCGTCACGCTCGCCGCGCTCAGCGGGCGGCTGGCGCCGCCGGAGCGCGACGCGCCACCCGATGAAGCGCCGGTCGCGGCCGCGAGCGCCGAGAGGCAACCGGGGTCGCGAGTCGTTCTCGTTCCGGTGGAGAGGGCTCCTCTTCCCTCGGAGGCGGCGGGGCTCACGGAGCCGACACCCGAGGTCGCACCGCACGCCGACGAGGTCGATGGTGAGCACGAGCGGCGCGAGCGACACGAGCGCTCGGAGCGTCGCGAGCATCGCGAGCATCGCGAGCATCGCGAGCGGCGGCACGCCTCGTTCTGGAGCGACGACGAGGAGGGCTTCGATGGTTGAGTCACACCGCCCGCCCTCGAAGAAGGCACGCACGCTGGAGATGCTCATCGTCTCTGCCCTCGCGAGCGTCTACCTCGCGTTCTGGCTGCTCGAGACCGGTCCAGTGGCGGCGCCGCCGGCCACCTCGGCCGCACCCACCGAGCCCGGCCCGCCGGCATCGAGCGAGGTCGTGTGGCTCGAGACGTTGCCCAGCTCGGAGCGACCTCCGCTCACGTTGCCAGACGGGTGGAGGCTCGCGACCCACGACTCGAGCGTGCGTGCCGAGAGGCCGCGCTCGGCTCGCGCGCCTCGCACGGTCGTGGCCACGCGCCGAGCGCGCATTCGAACGAGGAGCTCGTGATGCACGCCTTCCACGCCATGGGCACCGAGGTGACCGTCGGTGCGCCCGATCTCTCGCTCGCCGAGGAGGCGGTCCTCGCGGAGCGCGTCGCCGCTCTCTTCGAGGAGCGCGAGCAGTGCTTCAGCAGGTTTCGCACGGACAGCGAGCTCTCGAGCCTGCTCGCGAGCGATGGACCCACGGTCGTGTCCCCGGAGCTCTTCGACGCGCTCTGGTCTGCGCAGCGACACCACGCGAACACCGGTGGGCTCTTCGAGCCCGCGGTGGGGGCCATGCTCGTGGCGCTGGGCTACGACCGCTCGTTCGACCAAGGCCGGCCTGATCGAGCCGTCGCACGCCCGGTCCCTCCACGCGCGAGTGTTCGCGAGCTCGTGCTGGAGCCTCGGTCCCGCACGGTCGTGCGGCCTGCGCACCTCCGCATCGACCTCGGCGGCCTGGTGAAGGGGCGCACCGTGGACGAAGCCGTGCAGCTGCTCCCGTCGATCGGCGTCGTCGAGG
This sequence comes from Sandaracinaceae bacterium, assembly GCA_044376125.1. GTDB lineage: Bacteria > Myxococcota_A > Polyangia > Polyangiales > Sandaracinaceae > JAFLCL01. Next base: position 103,712 of record JBILLJ010000009.1, on the reverse strand, counting down.
CAGGGGGCGACGCGTTCCTCCGTGGCGCCGGGCCCGAGGGCCGAGGCTGGTGCGTGGAAGTCGAGGATCCGCGCGATCCCACGCGCGTGCTCGCGACGTTGCGCGTCACCGACCGTGCGGTCGCGACGAGCGCGGCCAATCGACGCCGCTGGAGCGTGGGCGGCGCGACCGTGCACCACCTCGTCGATCCTCGAACGGGCGCGCCCTCGCGCTCGGACCTCGCGCAAGTGACGGTCGTCGCCGCGAGCGCGGAGCTCGCGGACGTGCTCGCGAAGACCTTCTTCCTCCTCGGCCGTGTGGCCGCTCGAGAGGCGCTCGTCGCGTTCCCGGAGGTCGGCGCGCTGCTGGTCGGCAACGACGGCGCAGTGGCGCGCGCGGGGGCCATCGAGATCGACGACGGGTGGGATGCGACGACGTGGGAGGTGAATCATGCGTAGGGCCGTCGCGTGGGGCTCGATCGTCGGTGTGCTCGTGCTCCTGGTGCTCGACGCCGTGTTGACGCGGGCAGGCGTGATCGCCGAGGTGCTGCCCCGCGCGAGCGGCGCGGGGCCCTGGCTCGTGTCGCGCGCTGCCGGCTTGACGGCGTACGTGGCGCTCTCGCTCGAGATCATGCTCGGGCTCCTGGTGTCCACCGGCGCGGTCGACCGTGCGCTTCCTCGCGCCCGCGTCGTCGAGCTGCACCAGTGGCTCTCCAGCGTCGCGATCGTGCTCGTGGGTGCGCACGCGATCGCGCTCCTGGGCGACGGCTTCGTGGGCTACGACGCCCTCGATCTGACGGTGCCGTTCGCCGCGGCGCCGCGGAGGCTCGCCACCGGGCTCGGGGTGCTCTCCGGCTACGCGATGCTCGGCTTGCACCTCAGCTTCGCGGCGCGCGGCAAGATCGGCGCTCGCACGTGGCGCAAGCTCCACTACGGCGCGTTCGTGCTCTACGTCACCGCCACGGTCCACGGGATCAGCGCCGGCACCGACACGGGCCGGCCCTTCACCACCCTGCTGTACACGCTCTCGGGCCTCGTGGTCGCCACGCTCCTCGGCGTACGGATCGTGGGCGCCGTGAACGAGCGCACGAGGCGTGCGGCCCGCGCGAGATCCCTCGCCCGTTGACCTCGAGAAGTACACCTCCCCGCAAGCGCGCTCGGTCGACGAACAGAGCGAGCCGAGCGCGAAGTGATCGAGCAGCGGAGAGGAGGCATCGCCCGCGGGCGCACGCCCGCGCGATCACGCAACGAACACTCGGGATGCTCGTCTCGCTCGCCGAGCGAGCGCGGATTGGCGTGCGGTCAGTCCGGCGCGACACGTGGAGGGTCGGGGGTCGCTCCGCGAGGTCGCGCCCCTCGCGTTCGCCGCACGCCATCGGCCCCTCCCTCAGGATCAACGGTGCGCACCCCATCGCCGCATCGCTGGCCCCTGACGCCGGCGCGGGCGCTACTCGGGTCGTTCGAGCACCTCGACGCGGACGTCGATGACGCCGCGGCGGATCATGTCGAGGGCCTCCGCGGCGGACCGGGAGAGATCCAGCACGCGGGAGCGATCGCCGAAGGGGCCGCGATCGTTCACGCGCACGATGACGCTCACACCCGTGTCGGCGCGCGTCACGCGGAGGATGGTGCCGAACGCGAGATCGCGGCTCGCCGCCGTGCGCTCGCTCGCGCGGTACGGCTCGCCGCTCGCGGTGGAGCGGCCCTCGAAGCGGTCGGCGTAGTAGCTCGCGCGGCCTTCGAAGGTGTCGATCGCTTCTCGCCCCGTGTACGCGCTCCACCACTCGCCGCCCGCGGGCTCCTCGCTCGGCTCGGGCTCGGCAGCGGGCGCGCCCGCGTCGAGCGGCGCGGGCGCAGGCTCGGCTCGCACACCGCGGCGCGAGCGGGTGATCGTCGCGCTGCTGCGGAGGTTCGGATCGAGGGCGGCGCGGTTGCCGCAGGACGTGAGCGCGAGCCCGAGCGTGAGCGCGGCGAGGAGGCGGAGGCCGTTGCGACCTGCGCTGACGCTCGAGATCCGCATCTCAGTCCGCGACGGCGTCGTCCACGGTGTCCGCCGTGAGGAGGCGATCGATCCAGCGCTCGATCTCGTCGCTCGACGCACGCTCGACGCGCGCGACACTGCTCGCGTCCGGCGTGCCGAACTTGAGCTGGAGCATCCGGAGGAACGTGCGCCGCAGCGCCTCGGCCCGGCCCCGCGCGCGCCCTTCCTCGCGCCCTTCTTCGCGCCCTTCTTCGCGCCCTCTCGCCAGTCCTTCCGCGAGGCCACGCTCGCGCCCGTCCTGGAAGAGCTTCTCTGCGATGGAGACCATGGTCGTGTCCTTCGTCCGGGGTCCGATCTGCTCGACGACGTCCAAGATGCTCTCGTGCTCGCTGACCGCAGCGATCGAGAGAGCGTAGCGCATGAGGAGCTCGATCGCGGCCAGTTGGTTGCCCGCCTCGAGCGCGCGGAACACGCCGATGTGGAGGCGAAGCGCCTGCGCGACCGGCATCGCACGACCATCCCGGAACATCAGCAGCGTGGCCCGCACGAGCTCCGTGGCGGAGGCGCGGGCGATGCGCTCGTCCGACATCCGCGACAGATCGACGTGGACCACGGAGAAGTGGGGAACGAGTGGGGTCAGTGCCTCGCGCAGCGAGTCAGGCAGCTGGAGCAGGTCCTGGAAGCGGGTGTCGATGCGTGTGCGCCCGTGGGTCAGCACCACCGGGATCAGCGGGGGCATTCGCTCGTTGCCGGGCTCCTGCGCCTCGTACCAACGGAGCTCGTAGCCGAGGACGATCAGGGGTACGCGCGGTCGATCCGAGCTGAGGTGCTCGAAGAGAACGGGGACGAGGGCCTCGATCCCCGCGATCGTGACGCGGAACAGTAGGTCCGTGTGACGCTGCGCCAGCTTCTCGTCGACGAAGGAGCCCGGCGCGAGGGTCAGGCTCGACCAGTCCACGTGTTGCGTGAGCGCGGGCGGCAGCACGGCGCGCAAGAGCACGGCAGCGTGGTCAGGGTCGGAGAGCACGCTCTTGAAGAGCGCGTCGTGCGGGGTCGGGGCGATGTCGGAAGACATGGCCCGTTGTCGGCGGCAACGCCCCCGAGTTGCCTCGCGTCAGCGATCAGGGCGAGGGCAGGCCATGGCCGGGGACCATCATCATCGCGCGGTAGCCCGTGTAGACGAACCGGTCGCTGTGCTCCGGCGTGTGACAGCCGAGGCAGCGGCCTTCTTCGGCGTCGCGCGTGACGTTCACGGCAGCGCCCGTCGGGCTGACGACGTGCTGGCTTCCGGGCCCGTGACAGCTCTCGCAGCCCACGTTCTGCAAGGGGCCGGTGTGCGAGACCGTCGAGCCACCGGGGCGGTTGTAGCCCGTCACGTGGCAGCCGACGCACGAGAGGTTGTACTCCTTGTGGCGGTCGACGAGCGTCGCGTAGGCGCGCCCGTGCATCGTCGTGCGCCACCATGCGATCTCCTCCGCGTGGCAGCTCCCGCAGACCTCGCTGCCCACGTAGGACGGCTGTCCTTCGGCCGCAGGCGTGGGTGTCCAGTCCGCGAAGGCCTCGCGGTTGTGCTCGTTCACGCGTCGGTCGTAGGCCGCGAGGATCTCCGTCACGCCGGCCTCCCGCGGGCGATCGGGATCGAGCTCGACGAGGGTCGCCGTGAACGCGCCGCGCGGCGCCTCGGGCACGGCGACGAGCGCGCGAGCCTCGGCCTCGAGCTCGCCGAGGCGCGTGCGCTGCTCCGCGAGATCGGCCTGTGCGGTGCTCGGGTCGCGCTCCCACTCGGCGATGCGGGCGCGCAGCTCCGTGGCCTGCGCCACGAGGCGCGCGCGCTCGGCCTCACGCGCCCACGTGCCCACGTCGGTCCACGGCGCTGCGTCCGAGGCAGGCTCTGCGGCCGCGTCGCGCCGATGGACGTCGACGACGACGAGGTGCTGACCCTGCCGCCCCGCGTGCACGATGACGCCGTTCTCGGTCGTCGCTGGCAGGTGCGCCTCGGCCTCGTCGAGGCCGCCCTCGATCACGAAGTCGATCGCCGACACCTGCGTCGCGATGCGTCGCGTGGTCCGTCGCGGGGCGCGCACGAGCGCGATCACGACGTCGGCGCCATCGCTCCGCAGCGCGCTCGCGCTCTCTTCTGCGCGAGCGACGAGATCCTCGGGTGCAGTGACCGCCGGATCGGCGCGGCCTGCCACCGCCATGTCCGTCAGGCCGAGGAGACCCACACGCAGGCCTCCTGCCTCGACGATCGTGCGATCCCGCAGGCTGAGCGTGCGCGTCGACGCACCCGCGTCGGACGTCGCGGCGGCCCCAGCATCCACGTCCGAGCTCGGCACGCTGACGCTCACCCCTGCGGCCAGGAGCGGGAAGGGCGCGCTCTCGGCCAGCGTCGCGAACGTGCTCGCGCCGAAGCGCAGATCCAGGCCTCCGGGAACGGCGCCCGCGAGCTGCATGTGACCGAGCACGTCGAGCAGCGTCTCGGCCTTCCAGATCTCCTGCGTCTCGGCGCCCGGCCGATGCACGTGGTGATCGCCGCCGGCGTTGAAGAGCAGATCGCCCGAGGCGACGAGCACGGTGGGCGCCCCTTCGCTGCGCAAGCGCGCGACCTCCGCGGCCATGCGATCGATGCCGCCGAGCGGTCGCGAGGTGCAGCCGCAGGGCTCGAGGTAGCCCTCGAGATCCGTGATCACGACGAGGCGCAGATCGGGCGCGCCGAGCTCGGGCGCGGCCACGTGCTCGGGCTCGCTGCTCGTCGGCGTCGGTGTGGTCCCACCTTCGCCCGTACCAGAGCACGAGGCGCCCGCGAGGATGGTCCCCGTCCACACGCTGGCGAGCGCGAGGAAGAAACCGGTGCGAAGGGAGGCTCGTCGCGCCATCGTCGGCGATGTAGCAAGCGCTTCCCCTCGCGTGTAGGGGTCGCGGGCGGCCTCGTTCGAGGGGCGGCGCGTGCCCCGAGCCACGGGCGTCCTTGACGCTCCCCGTGCTGCCCGCTAGCTTCCGGCCCCTTTTCGCGGCCCCGCATCGAGGCCGACAGTTCCAGAGGCACCCATGGTCACGATTCGTCTCGCTCGGTTCGGCTCGAAGAAGCACGCCTACTACCACATGGTCGTCACCCACTCGGAGAACCCGCGTGACGGTCGCTTCCTCGAGCAGGTCGGCATCTACGACCCGAGCAAGGACATCAAGGACCAGAAGATCTCGATCGACCGCGTCGATCACTGGATCTCGGTCGGCGCCCAGCCCTCGACGCGCGTGAAGCACGTGCTCGCGGACTTCCGCCGCGCGGCGTCGGCGAGCTGAACGTGACGGAGAACGAAGAGCTCAAGGAGCTCGTCTCGTTCATCGCGCGGGCGCTCGTGGACGACCCCGAGGACGTGCAGGTCGACGTCGTCGACGGCGACGACGCCGTCGTGCTCGAGCTGACGGTGGCCGAGAGCGATCTCGGCAAGGTCATCGGCAAGGACGGCCGCACCGCGCGCGCCATGCGTGCGCTGCTGTCGGCCACGTCGGCGCGCCTCCGCAAGCGCGCGATCCTCGACATCCTCGAGTGACATTCCAACGCACGCCCTCGCGGCGTGCGGGAGACACCACGATGGCGAGCTGGCTCCGCATGGGCGTCGTTCACGCGCACGGCCTGCGGGGCGAGCTCAAGGTGGTGCTCGACAACGAGAGCTCGACCCTTCGCTGGGCCGGGCTCTCGGCGCGTCTGACGTCCAAGGACGGCGCACGCACCCGCGAGCTGGTGATCACCAAGCACCGTCGCGCCGGCGCGCTCGCGTTCGTGATGCTCGAGGGCGTCGCCGATCGCAACGCGGCCGAGGCGATCGAGGGCTTCGTGCTCTCGCTGTCTCGCGCCGATCTCCCCGAGCTGGGGGACGACGAGGTGTACCTCGCCGATCTCGTCGGCTTGCCGGTGGAGCACGAAGGAGCGCGCGTGGGCACCGTCGAGCGGATCGAGATCTATCCGAGCGCGGCCGCGCTCGTCGCCTCGATCGGCGGGCGCGCCGTGGAGATCCCCGTGCATCCGCCCTACGTGCAGGAGGTCGATCTGCGCGCGGGTGTGATCCGAGTCGCGCACCTCGAGGATCTCGAGGCCGACGGCCGCAGGCCCGCCCCGGACGAGGGCGCGGGCGAGGAGCACGGAGGCTGAGATGCGCTTCTACGTCGTCACGGTGCTGCCCGAGATCTTCGGCTCGTTCGCCGCGACGGGCCTCGTGGGCAAGGCGATCGCGAAGGGCCTCGTCGGGCTCGAGACGATCACGCCGCGCGACTTCACGACCGACAAGCACCGCACGGTCGACGACACGCCGTACGGCGGCGGCAGCGGCATGGTGATGATGCCGCAGCCGATCGTGCATGCGATGGAAGAGGCCGAGGCCCGTGAGCAGCCGCGGAGCGGTGCGCGGCCGCTTCGGGTGCTCCTCAGCGCGCAGGGCGCGCGCTTCGATCAGAGCATGGCGCGCGAGCTCTCGGGCCACGCGGCGTTGACGCTCGTCTGCGGCCGCTACGAGGGCGTGGACGAGCGGGCCGTGGCCCGCGTCGATCGCGAGATCTCGCTCGGCGACTACGTGCTGATGGGTGGCGAGGTGGGCGCCATGGTGATCGTCGAGGCCGTCTCGCGCCTCCTTCCGGGGGTGCTCGGCAACCCGAGCTCGATCGTCGAGGAGTCGCACACGACGGGACTGCTCGAGGGACCGCAGTACACCCGTCCCGCGGAGTTCCGGGGCGACAAGGTGCCCGAGGTGCTCGTCTCCGGCCACCACGCGGTCGTCGCGAAGTGGCGCCGCCGAGAGGCCCTGCGCCGCACGCTCCTGCGTCGCCCCGATCTCCTCGCGAGCGCGCCGCTCGACGCACACGACCGCAAGGTGCTCGCGGAGCTCGAGCGCGAGCTCGCCGAGGCGCGGCTGGTCGAGCGCCCGACCGACGACGTGGGCGAGCCGTGAGCGAGGGCCCCGCGTCGCGTCGCGCCGTCTACTGCGCGCTCGTCCACCACCCCGTGCGGGATCGCGACGGACACCCGCTCACCAGCGCCATCACGAACGTGGACGTGCACGACATCGCGCGCTCGGCGCGCACGTTCGGGCTCGCGGGCTACTACGTCGTCTCGCCCATCGCTGCGCAGCGGCTCGTCGTGGATCGGATCCTCGAGCACTGGCGCAGCGGCGCGGGCGCCAAGCGCGTGCCCGAGCGCTCCGAGGCCCTCTCGCGCTGCCACCCGATCGCCTCCATCGAGGAGGCTGCGCAGGAGATCGAGCGCGCGCACGGCGCGGGGCCCGAGTGGGTGGTCACCGAGGCGCGCCCCGTCGGCCGCACGATCGTGAGCTACGAGGAGGCACGCGCGCACCTCGCGCTGCCCGGCCGCCCCGCGCTCGTGCTGTTCGGCACGGCGCACGGGCTCCACGCGTCGGTGATCGATCGTGCCGAGCTCGTGATCGAGCCGATCCGCGGGGTGGAGGCGTACAACCACCTCTCGGTGCGCGCCGCAGCCGCCATCACGTTCGACCGACTCTTCTCCGTCCGGTCGTAGAGGCGCTGTCTCCGGGGGCGGCTCGGACGACCGGCGCGCTCACGCAGCGCGAACGCCGAGGGCACCGAGGGCGGCGCGCACACCGTCGAGGTGCGCCGTCATCGACAGCTCGCTGTGGAGCGCGGTGTGGACGACGCCCGCCGAGTCGATGACGAACGTGACGCGTCGCGCCCCGAGCAGCCCGAACGCGCGCGTGATGCCGAAGGCCTTGGCGAGGGCACGATCGGGGTCCGAGACGAGCGAGAACGGCAGCCGGTAGCGCTCCGCGAAGCGGGCGTGCGAGGCGTCGTCGTCGACGGAGATGCCGACGATCGTCGCGCCGGCGCCGCTCAGATCGTCGAACGCATCGCGGAAGAGACACGCCTCCTTGGTGCAGCCGGGCGTGAAGTCGCGCGGATAGAAGTAGACGACGAGCGGTCCCTTGGCGCGCAGGGCCGCGGTGTCGATGGTCGCTCCGCGGTGATCGGGACGAACGAAGTCGGGGGCACGCTCTTTCGGCTTGATCATGCGGGGAGGATGGAGCCGGTTCGATTGTGTGCAATGGATTCGGTTGCGACGTTTCGTGAATCGGGCGCGTCCGGGGCAGCGCGCTGCGGCCGTGCGACGCACTTCTGGCGCGCCGAGCGAGCCTCGGACGTGCTCTCGCGAGGAGGCGTGGTAGGAGGTGCGCCCCGCGCGAGCGCCGGGGCCGATTGACGCCCCTGCGAGCGCGTAGTAGACATCGCGCCCTTTTTCGAGAGACCCCATGTCCTCCTACACGATTCCGAAGATCGCGGCCCTCGAGGCCGAGCAGAAGCGCAGCCTCCCGACGTTCCGCGTCGGAGACCAGGTCGCCGTCCACTACCGCATCCGCGAGGGCGAGAAGGAGCGCGTCCAGCTCTTCCAGGGCGTCGTGATCCGCCGCGCGCGTGGTGGCATCGGCGCGACCTTCACGGTCCGCAAGGTGAGCTTCGGCGGCGTCGGCGTGGAGCGCATCTTCCCCGAGCACTCGCCCCGCATCGAGAAGCTCGAGGTCGTCTCGCGCGGCATCGTCCGCCGCGCCCGCCTCTATTACCTCCGCGATCTCGAGGGCAAGGCGGCGCGCCTCCGCCAGCAGCGCGGCGGCGTCGAGGAGAGCTCGTCGTCCGAGGAGAGCGCGGCGAGCTGAGCCTCGCGGCCGCGAGGCCCGAGCCTTCGTTCGATCGTGCCGACAGGCAGCCGGGTCCCGGCTGCCTGTTCGCGTTCCGTCGCGTGCGGGGCCAAGCGCGCAGCGTCTGCTCGCGCGCGGTCGCCGCCGCGCGCGCGTGGAGCTCGCACTCCGCGCCCAGGCGGGGTCACGCGAGGCGGAGCGGGGCCTCGCGGAACTCGTTCGTCGCGGGCACGTGCACCCAGACGCGCTGCGAGACCGCCTCGCCGTTCCGCACCGACACGACGAGGTAGGCGCAGGGCCAGGTGAGCTGCCCCTCGTGGGCGAACGTCGCGGCGTCCTCGGCGCTGAAGTAGTCACCAGCGTCGCAGTGCGAGTGGTAGATGACCTTGATCGGACGGCCCTCGGAGCGGCCACGATCGAAGGCCTTGGCCGCACGCAGCTCGTTGATCTTGAAGTACTCGCGCGAGGTGCGCGGGAACTGCTCGGGATCGAGGCGGTGGTACTTGTCGGCCTCGTTCGTCTCACGCTGGGCGGCGTCGATCAGCTCGGCGATCACGGCGGGGCCGCTCGCGAAGCCGCAGCACTCGCTCGGGTAGCACTCGACCGCGTGCGTGCGGATCTCTTCGAGCACCTCGGCGCGGATCGCGATGGGGCCGTGGATCCAGGGAGTGTCGCTCACGTCGGCCTCCGCGGCAGCGTGAGCGGAGCGCCGCGCACGCCGACGATCCTGCGGATCTCGGACACGGCGGCGAGCGCACCGCGGATCGCCGCGTCCACCTCGGTGAGCGCGGGCTCGACGCCGCTCGAGACGGCGATGGTGAGGGGCGGCCCATCGTCGTCGCGCTCGAGCCCCGAGCGCTCGAGGAGCTCGGCGGCGAAGCGCGCGGCGGGGTCGGAGGCGTCGATCGAGAATCGGCTCGCCGACAGGTGCGCCTGACCCGTCGGCCCGATCTCGGGCAGGAGGCGATGCTTGGCGAAGCGCACCTCCGGCGCGATGTGCGACGTCACCGGCCGCCTGCGATCGCTGGCACGATCTGCAGCGAGTCGCCGTCCGAGACCGCCGTGTCGAGCGCGTCGAGGAAGCGGATGTCCTCCTCCTCGTTGAGGAAGATGTTCACGAAGCGGCGCACGCCCTTGTCGTCGCAGAGGCGATCCTTGATGCCCGGGTAGCTCGCCTCGAGCTCGTCGATCACGGCGCGCACCGTGGCGCCACTCGCAGTGACCTCGTCCTTGCCCTGGGTGAGCGTGCGGAGCGGGGTGGGGATCTGGACCTTGATCGGCATCGTCTCTCCTCGTTGGTTCGTGGACGCTGCGCTCACGCGCAGGAAGGCTGGACGTAGCGAGCGGGATCGATGTCCTTCACGCTCGGCCGCTCACCGCAGGTGGCGCAGTTGGGGCGCCACGCGAGACGCCGCGCGCGAACGGGCCCGCCGCGCAGGGCATCGACGTGAACGAAGCGCGCGCTCGCCTCGGCGCGGCCCAGGAGGATCTCGAGCGCGAGCTCGGCCTGGAGCGCGCCGACGAGCGCGACGAGCGGCCCGACGACACCGGAGATCGCGCAGGTGTCGGGCTGCTCGCGCGGCAGATCCTCGAAGAGGCAGCGATAGCAGGGCCGACTCTGGGGCCCGGTTGCGAGCGCGTAGCCCGCCCAGCGGACCACGCCTGCGTGCACGACGGGTCGCGACTCGAGCCGTGCCGCATCGGCCACGAGGAACTTCGTCGCGAAGTTGTCGGCGCCTTCGACGACGAGATCGTGCTCGGCGACGAGGGCTCGCGCGTTGCTCGGCACGAGGCGCACCTCGCGATGGCCCGCGTCGACGTTCACCGCGCCGTGTGCGCGCGCCTCCTCGAGGAATCGCGTGACGAAGCGCGGTCCCTTGGGCGCGCCGACGTCGGCCTCGTCGAAGAGGAGCTGTCGGTGGAGGTTGTCGGCCGAGACGACGTCGTCGTCGATCACCGTGACCGAGAGCGGTCGCGGCAGGTGGTGCGCGCTGCGGGCGAGCACGAGACCTGCGGCACAACCGAGCCCGCCCGCGCCCACCACGAGGACGCGGCTCGCGCGCGCGTGCGCGCCGGGTGCGCGTTCGCCGACCATCAGATCACGTAGACGTAGCGACCCGGGGGCCGCCGCTTGTGCCCGAGCGCCTCGCCTCGCTCGCACAGGTCTTCGATGGTGATGGCGTCGAAGGCCTCCTCGATGCGCTGCGAGACGCCGTCGAAGGCCTCCTCCGTCACCGCGCGGCTCGTCGCGTCTCCGTCCGCCCCCTCGTCGCGACCGCCGAGCGCGAGCGGACCTTCGAGCGCGCGCACGATGTCGCCGAGGCGGATCTCGCCCGTCGCGCGCGCGAGCTGGTAGCCGCCGCGCGGCCCGCGCTTGGACGCCACGAGGCCCGCCCGCTTGAGGTCCTGGAAGATCTGCTCGAGGAAGCGGGGCGGGATGGCCTGGCGCTCCGCGATCTCCTTGATCTGGGTGGCGCGGCCCGCGTTGTGGAACGCGATGTCGAACATTGCGCGCACACCGTAGCGACCCTTGTTCGAGAGCTTCACGAGGTACTCCGACTCTCCAAAACCGCGTCTTCCGTGTGGTTGTTTGGATTGGCACGTCGGTTTTGTCAAGAATAGGTCTCCGCGGGCCGCGCGGGCCACGCGAAGTGGGATACGCTCGCCTCGTGCGCGCCTGCGAGATCTGCGGCCACCGCTACCACGACCGGAGCTCCGGGCGTGCCGCGTCGGTGTGCCCCTTCGACGGCGGACGCCTCGTGCCGCTGCCCGATCCGCTCGTGGGCCGCGTCATCGCGGGCCGCTACGCGCTGCTCGAGAAGATCGGGCAGGGCGGCTTCGGCGTCGTGTACCGCGCGTACCACGACATCGTCGGTCGCGACGTCGCGATCAAGTTCCTCCTGCCCGAGCTCTCGGCCGACCCGAACAACCGCGAGCGCTTCCTCCGCGAGGCACGCGCCGCGAACCGCATCGATCACGAGCACATCATCGACATCAACGATTTCGGTCAGACCGACGACGGCCTGGTCTTCCTCGTGATGGAGCTGCTCGAGGGGCGGTCCTTGTCCGAAGAGATCGGTCGCGCGGCCCTCGGCCTGGCGCGGACCCTCGACATCGCGATGCAGTGCGCCTCGGCGCTCTCGCGCGCACACGAGCTCGACGTCGTGCACCGCGACATCAAGCCCGACAACATCCACTTGATCACGCAGGGCGCGAGCCGCGACTTCGTGAAGATCCTCGACTTCGGCCTCGCGCACATGAAGGGCGAGCTGCGCCTCACGGCGACGGGCGCCGTGTTCGGAACACCGGAGTACATGGCGCCCGAGCAGGGGCGAGGCGCGCCGATGACCGCGTCGGCGGATCTCTACTCGCTCGGCTGCGTGATCTTCGAGATGCTCGCGGGGCACCCGCCCTTCAAGGGCACGACGCCGGATCTGATCCTCAAGCACATGCGCGAGCCCGCGCCGCGCGTGGCGACGCGCGCACACGGCATCCCCGAGGCCCTCGATCAGCTCGTGGCCCGCCTCCTCGAGAAGCAGCCGCAGAAGCGCCACCGCGATGCGTTCCACCTGCTCGAGGATCTCAAGCGCATCAGCGACGCGCTGCCGCGCGTGCGGGCGTCGGTCGCCCCCGACGACCTGGCCAAGACGCGCGAGCGCAAACGCTCGCAGGTCGAGGTCGGCAAGCCGATGCAGGCACCGACCACGTGGGAACGGCGCGCAGCGCTCTTCCGCGATCTCGCGCGCCGCGCGCACGGCAACGAGCTGCCCGCGTGGCTCGCGCAGGCCCTCAACGATCTGGTCGACAGCATCACGCGCGTGCGCGAAGCCGAGCGACAGCTAGCGGTCGCGGCAGAGGCTGCGACGAGCCGAGAGACCGAGATCCGCATGATGCGCCTGCGCCTCGGGCGTGCGATCGACGAGCTCGTGCGCGACGAGTCCCGTGCGGTCGGCGCGCTCGACGAGCTCTACCGCGAGCTCGGTGCGCTGCGTCAGATCCACGTCGAGACCGAGACGCTGGTGACGCGCGGGCTCGTCGCGCTGCGCGATCCCTCGGCGGGCTCGAGCATGTCGCGCGCGCTCGCCGCGACGCTCGCCGAGGCGGGGAGCGCCGCCGCGCGCTGGCTCGAGGCCGAGGCGCGGCTGGCGACGATCCAGGAGGAGATCCGCCGCCGCGAGCGAGAGCGCGAGGACCTTCACTTCCAGGTCGACCAGCTCAAGGGTCGGCTCGGCTCGGGATCCGCCGAGCAGGATCACGAGCTCACGAGCCTGCGCGAGACGCTCCAGAACCTCGATCGCGATCGCGCGGCGCTGCTCGATCTCACGGCGCAGCGCGCCTCGCTCATCACGCAGCATCTCTCGCAGTTCCCCGAGCTGCGCGAGCTCTGGACCGGCGAGACGCCCCTCTTGCCCAACGTCCGGCAGTGACCGTGGCGGCGGTGCTGGGATCGACGGACACGCGAACGACGTGTCGGGGGCTCGCTCGAGCGAGCGTCCTCGTGAGCCTCGTCGCGGTCGCCGCGTGCGAGCCGCCGCCCACGAGCAGCGAGCCCAGCGCAGCGCCGGCCGCGGCGGAGTTCGCCTCGAGCCGCGTCTCGGCCTCGCTCGCGCAGCTCTCGCGCGCGGCCACGACGCGCGGCTTCACGCAGGAGGGCGCCGATCATCGGGGCTTCGTCGTCGAGCGCGGTCCGGTCGTCGTCGAGATGCCGCTGCGCTCGGGCAGCTGCTATCTGCTGGTCGCAGCCGGATCCGAGGCCGTGCGCGAGCTCGAGGTCGCGCTCCATGCGGGCGATGGCACCGAGGTCGCGCGCGACGATGCAGCGGGGCCTCTGGCGGCGCTGCATCACTGTCCACCGCAGTCCGGCACGTTCTACGCGAGCGTGCAGGCGACCGCGGGCAACGGGCTCTTCGCGCTGCGCGTGCTGCGCGGGCCCAACGGCCTCGACGTGCGCCCCGAGGACATCGTGCGCGCGGCGGAGCCGGAGCGCGGCGCGCGATGAGCCTGCGCGCGCTCGCGATCGCGAGGGCCCGGCTCGCCCTGCCGATGCTCGCGATGCCGATGCTCGCGATGCCGATGCTCGCGATGCCGATGCTCGCGACGCTCTCGCTCGTCGCGGCGTGTGGTGAACGAACGCTGGTGCCCGAGGCGCCTCGCCACGGTGCGCTGTCGGGGGAGCATCCGCCGCTCGACGCGCTCGCGCGGCGGCACGGTCGTTTGCGAGAGCGGCTCGCGCTCCGCGGCTACGAGGTCATGGAGCGGCAGGCGCGCGTCTTCGTGCTCGAGTCCCACGGCGTCGCCATCCCGGTCGATCTCGACGTGTCGCGCTGCCACACGTTCGCCGCGCTCGGCTCGGTGGGTGTGCGCGAGCTGCACGCCGTGCTCTACGACGGCGAAGGTGTCGAGGTCGCGGCCGACGCGATCCCGCGCGAAGGAGCGCTCGTGCACACCTGCCCGCAGGCCACCGAAGGCGCGCACGCGATGCCGCACCACCTCGTGCTCTTCGCGGTCGCGGGCTCCGGATCGGTCGCGATCTCCGAGGCCGAGAGCGCGCCCGGCACGGGCGAGGGCTTCGAAGGGATCTTCGACGAGATCCTCGCGCCCAGCGTGCCTTTCCGTGACGTCGAGCAGGCGCTCACGCGCTCTCGCACGGCGCTCCGTGCGCGCGGCTTCTCGCCGGTCGCCGAGCCCGCGGTGCGCACGCTCGTCGAGCGTGGCGCGGGGCGCGCGGATCTGCCGGTCGAGGCTGGCCGTTGCTACGTCACGCTCGCGCGCGGAGGGCAGGGCGTGGAGGATCTCGATCTCTTCCTCTTCGACGACGACGGCGTCGAGGTCGCGCGCGATCTCAGCCGCGGAGCCGAGGCGTCCATCGAGCACTGCGCGACCGAGACCGCCACCTACGTCGCCGAGGTGCGTGCGTATCGGGGGAGCGGAGCGGTCGGCCTCGCGTCGTTCGCCGGCGCGCGCGGCACCGAGCAGGTGCCCGACAGCCGCGAGGTCGGTGAGGCGATCGGCGTGGGGCCCGAGCGCGACGATCCGGAGGTGGAGCTCGCGGTCTCGGTGGCGAGCCTCGTGGAGCAGGGCTTCGACGAGCCGCTCCTCATCGCTCGGTCGGCCGTGATCAACCCTGGCGAGGTGCTCACCCACGACGTGGTGATCGGCCCGGGCTGCGGGCTCGTCGTCGCCGTGGGCTCGGACGAGGCGATGGATCTCGATCTCTACCTGGCCGACCCGAACGGTCGCGAGATCGACGTCGACACCGACACGCGCTCGCACGCGGCGGTGCGTGCGTGCGCGGGGTCGGCCTCGGTGCTCCGCGTCGCGGTCAAGGTGTACGGACGCGACGGGACGTACGCGCTCGGCGTGGTGCGGGCGCCGCGCAGCATCTCCGACGTGCCGAGCTTGCGCCTCGTCGAGCTCACCGCAGAGCCGCGCGCGCGCGGCTACACGGTCGAGAGCTCGTCGGTCTACGAGCTCGAGGAGGGCGCACGTGCCGGAGGGCAGGTGGAGATCGCGCCCGGGCGGTGCGTCGTCGTCGCGGTCGCCGGTCGCGGTGAGCTGCACGACGTGGACCTCGAGCTCCGCAACCTCGAGGGGCGTGTGCTCGCGTCGGACTCGGGACCGGCACCGCAGGCCACCTCGGGCTGGTGTGCTCCGAACGACGCGGCCGGGCCCGTCGCGATCGTGTGGGAAGCGCGCGCGTATCGCGGCAGCGGCGCGGTCGCGGTCGAGGTGATGCAAGGGCCGCCGTGAGCGCGCGAGCCACGCGCGATCGCACGAAGGGATCACGCGCGAGATCGCGCCGCGCGTCGTGGCGCGGGTGCTCGGTGCGCGGTAGCACTGCCGGCCGCTGATCACTTTTTTGACCGCGTGCGCGTGAGCCCTTACCCCCGTGGGTGTCCGCCGTCGGTCGCGTGTTCGAAACGACACACGCGGCCCGGTGACTGAGCTCGGAGCCCACGAAAAGACGCTCGATCGCACCGTGGATCGGTTCTTGGAGATCCACCGACGCGAACGAGCGCGACGGGACGGCGTCCCGCGGAGGAAGTCATGAAGAAGCAGACCCAGGCCTCGAACGTTCAGAGCTCCGACGTGGCGGCGGCGAAGAAGAAGGTCGGTGTGCTCATGGGTGGCATCGGGCCCGAGCGAGACATCTCGCTGAAGACCGGTGAGGCGATTGCGACTGCGCTCGAAGGACGCGGGCACCAGGTGGTGCGCATCGACGTGGATCGCAAGCTGGACGAGACGCTGCGCAAGACGCCGATCGACGTCGCGTTCCTCGCGCTCCACGGGACCTACGGCGAGGACGGCTGCGTGCAGGGCCTGCTCGAGGTGATGGGCATTCCGTACACGGGCTCGAGCGTGCTCGCGAGCGCGCTCGCGATGGACAAGCTCAAGGCCAAGGAGCTCTTCCGCCTCTACAACGTCCCGACCCCGCCGTACTACGTCGTCGAGAAGGACGACCTCGGCAAGCTCGAGGAGATGCACGGCAGCTTCGGCTTCCCGGTGTTCGTGAAGCCGCGCCGCTCGGGATCGAGCGTCGGCGCGGGGCGCGCGACGAACATGGCCGAGCTCGCGCAGCGCTGCGAGGAAGCGGCGAAGTTCGACAGCTCCGTGCTCGTCGAGCGCTTCGTGATCGGTCGCGAGGTGACCGTCGGTGTGCTGGACGGTCGTGCGCTCGGCGCGCTCGAGATCGTGCCGCGCGGCGAGTTCTACGACTACAAGAGCAAGTACCAGAAGGGCCAGAGCGACTATCACCTGCCCGCGCGTCTGGCGCCCACTCGCTACAAGGGCGTGCTCAACCTCGCGGAGCGCGCGCACAAGGCGCTCGGCTGCCGCGGCTTCACGCGCGTCGACCTCCTCGTGACCGAGGGGGAGAACGAATACGTGCTCGAGGTCAACACGCTTCCCGGCATGACGCCGCTCTCGCTCCTGCCGAAGATCGCCGCGGGCGCGGGCTACGACTTCGGCGACCTCTGCGAGCAGATCCTCTCGCGCGCGTCGTGCCAGACGCCGCGCGTCCAGGTGCCCGCTGCTCCCGAGCCGCGCGTCGCCGAGACCAAGAAGCGCAGCACGCGCGCCGACGCCTCGCCTCCCGCGGAGTGAGAGAAGGCGTCCCCGGACCGCCGGTTCTCCCGTGCTGACTCACTCCGGTAGCTTCGCGCGTGTCCGATCGCCGGGTCGTTCGTCGAAGACTCCTCCTCGCTCCTGCGCGGCCCGCGTCGCGTAGGATGCGAGCGTGCCGACGCTCGCAGACGCTGGATGGACGGAGCTGCACGACGCAGCCCTACGGGGAGATCTCGAGCGCGCGCGCCGCCTCATGGACGCGCTAGGGGTGGCCTTCGTGACCTCGAGCGCGGTCCTCTCGCGCGAGGTCACGGCGAGCCAGCTCCCGCGTCCGAAGGGCAAGACGGTCTACCCCGCCACGCTCGCGCGCATCGAGGCACCGGTCGGGGCCGCGTTCGACGCCGGCGTCACCGCCCTCCACGTCGCGGCGTGGGCAGGGCACGCCCCAATCGTGCGACTCGCGCTCGAGCGCGGCGCGAAGATCGATGTGAAGGACGAGGTGGGTGCGACGGCCCTTCATCACGCCGCGCGGGGAGGGCGCCTCGAGGTCCTCGAGGTGCTGCTCGCCAAGAAGGCGAAGGTCGATGCGACGACCAAGAGCGCCAAGAGCGTCGCGTTCTTCGATCAGGGCCTGACGCCGCTGCACGCGGCGCTCGACGGCGGTCACGTCGAGCTCGCGCGTCGCCTCCTCGCTGCGGGCGCCGCGGTCGGCGCGACCACCGCGAACGGCAACGGCGCCGTCTTCTTCGCTGCGCGAGGAGGTGCGCTCGACTCGCTCGCGCTCCTTCGCGACGCGGGCCTGAGCCTGGTCGTGGGTCACGCGTACCTGAACGACGCGCTGCACGAGGCGACGACGCGAGGAGTGCTACCGATGCTCGAGGCGCTGCTCGACGCCGGTAACGCGCCGCGCGAGGCCCTGCTCCGCGAGGCGAGCAGCCGGGGCCACGACGCGATCCGTACGCTGCTCCTTGCCCGCGGCGTGCCGCCGCTCGTGCATCGGAGCGCGGCCGACGCAGCGCGGGCCAATGATCCGTGGGGGATCGAGGCGATGCTCGCGCGCGGCGAGGACGTCACCGGGCCGGCGGTGATCACGAGCGCGATCGTCGTGGGCAGCGAGCGGGTGGTGGATCTCTTGCTCGCGAACGGGGCGCGGCTCGCGACCGAGCCCGGCGTCGTCGGGCCGCTCCACATGGCCATCGAGGGCGGCCACGTCTCGATCGCGCTCCGGCTCATCGAGCACGGCGCCCCGCTCGACGCGAAGGACGCGCACAGGAACACACCGCTCTTCGTGGCGTGCATGCGCCGCGGGATGGAGCCCGTGCTCGAGGCGATGATCGCCCGTGGCGCCAACCCCCACGAGGTCATGCGCCACGGCAACAGCGCGTGGAAGGTCACGGACTCCATCCCCACGTACCGCGCGATCCTCGCCAAGACCTCGCACGAACCCGATCCCGAGGCGCGTGGGTGGGAGCCGCCCACGGCCTCGCGCGTGCTGAACGACGCCGCGCTGCGGCCGACGTTCAAGGAGGCCTACCGCGCGCTCTTCGACGAG
The DNA here is from genome assembly GCA_044376125.1 of Sandaracinaceae bacterium. Classification (GTDB taxonomy): domain Bacteria; phylum Myxococcota_A; class Polyangia; order Polyangiales; family Sandaracinaceae; genus JAFLCL01. The sequence continues at coordinate 85,481 of JBILLJ010000009.1, read as the reverse complement.
CTCGTGCCGCCGCGCGGCGAGGCGCCGACCCTGCAGGGCGAGCTCGTGCGCGTGAGCCACAAGCTGTGGGACGAGGCCATGCGCAACGGCAACGGCAACTTCGATCACCGACACCGCGCGATGGCGGAGGTGCTCGACACGGTGCCCGACGAGACGTTCGAGTCGCCGCGTCGCGCGGAGATCCTCCAGGCCGTGCGTGCCGTGCAGAAGGGCTCGCTCGACGACGACGCGCACCGTCGCGTCGCCCACGCGGTGCTCGAGTGGTGCGTCGCGCACCCGACGCTCGTGCTGCGCGCGTGAGGCTCGACCGAGCTCACGCCGATCGGGGCTCCTTCACCGCGAGGGCATGTAGAGCGTCGGGCGCGCGCCGTAGTCGCGGCGCCAGATCTCGACGAGCGTGGTGAAGTCGGTGACGACGACCGAGCCCTCGTCGCGCAGCGCCTCGATCGGCACGAGCACGTCGGCCTCGATCGCGTCGAGCCCACCCGGCGTGGTACCGGCGCGCGGAAGCGATCCCACTCCTGGAATTGCGTGAGCGCGGGGTCCCAGATGTGGCCGCCGATCACGGTGCTGCCCCCGACGCCGAGGCGCTCGAGGAGGTGCGCGACGTGGGTGTAGTTGTCGCCGCCGTTCTCGTGCGAGTGCGGATCGACGACGACCCCGCGCACGCCGTGGAGGTACACGAAGACGTTCATCCCGCCCGTGTCCATCGTGGTCGCGGCGCGTCCTCGTCGAGGAGCGCAGCCTCGAGGTACTCGTCGTCGGGCTGGAGGACCCAGCGCAGGCCGTGACGCTCCATGAGCTCGGCCATCGCGAGCAGCTGCGTCCGCAGGCGCACGTAGCGCGTGCGCGCCATGGGTGACGAGAGATCTTCCGGAGGCGTCGAGTCCTCGATGTGCGCGTGAAGAGCACCACGTGCACGACGCCGCGCCGAGGTCCCGCGTCGTCGGTGCTCGGCGCGTCGAGCGCGGTCGCGTCGGGGCTCGGCCCAGTGTCGTCGCTGGCAGCATCGAGAGCCGGGACAAGGTCACCTCCGTGCCCGAGCCACGTCACCGCGGGACGCGAGCGGCCCGGCTGGGAATTCCTGCGTCCTTCGTCGACCAGTCTCGTCTCCGTGGGTGGAGGCTCGATGACCGATCCCGACACCCCGGTTCGCCCGCCCGCGTTCCTCTTCCCAGCCCTCGTCGCTGCGCCCGTTGCGACCACGCTCGCGCTGCTCGTGCTCGGTGTCTGGGCGCCGCTGACCACCGTGATCGCCACGCTCTGCCTTCTCGGTCTCGTCGCATGGCTCGAGCGACGAAACCCCTCACGCGCGGAGTGGAACCGCGCGTCGAGCCGAGAGCTGCGCACGGACATCCTCTACGTGCTGCTCGCGGCCATCCCCGATCGGGCCGCGCGCATCGCCGTGGAGGCCAGCGCCGTCGCGCTCCTCGGTGTCGCCGCGTCGCCGGCCGCGCCAGAGGTCTCACCCTGGGCGCTCGGCGCACGCGCTCTCTTCGCGTTCCTGCTCGGGGACTTCGCCAAGTACGCGTTCCACCGTCTCTCGCACGAGAACGCGGTGCTCTGGCGCATCCACGCGATCCACCACCTCCCCGAGCGCGTGGCCGTCAGCAACGCGCTCCGCGTCCACCCGCTGAACGTGGCGGTGAACGCGGCGCTCGATGCGGTGCCGCTGCTCGTGCTCGGGGTGAGCGGGCCCGCCGCTGCGGCGCTCGCCTCGCTACGCGCAGCGTTCTCGATCCTCCAGCACGCGAACCTCGAGCTCGATCGCGGGGCCCAGTGGCTCGTGAACACGCCGAGCCACCACCGCACGCACCACGGCGTCTCGGAGCTCGACGGACACTCGAACTATGGCTCGAGCCTCCTCGTGTGGGATCGGCTGTTCGGTACGCTGCGGCGCGCGCCCGCGCCCGAGCGCGTAGGCGTCGAGGGCAGCGCGGGCTGGGCGCGCGGCTACCTCGCGGAGCTCGTGCTGCCCCTCTGCGTGTCGCGTCTCGATCGCTGTCGCATGAAGCGCTGGCTCACGCGCGCCCCGTGAGCGTGCTCGCGTCACTCCTCGACGAGCTGCAGGACCGGATAGTCGAAGAAGCCGCCCGTGCGCGAGACGACGGCCACGCGGATGACGTCGCCGCGGCCGATGTGGAGCGCCGTGAGCGCCTGCGCCGGCATGAACACGAGGTCGGCCCACTCCTCGCCCTGCGCGTGGCGACAGCGGATCGTCATCCGGTTCTGGGCGCCTGCCGGATAGGCGCGCGAGTGAGCGTCCTCGGCGTCGAGCATCTCGATGTCGCCCGCGTGCGAGACCGCGCACGACTGCACGCTGCCGACCGCCGCGGGATCGGCCTGGGCGCGTCGGAGGTCGAAGCCCGTGGGCAGCGCGCCCACGACGGCCGGTGTGCCTTCGCTGCCGGGGGCCGCGAGGCTCGGATCACCCAGCGCCTCCGTCTCGACGAATTCCACGATGGGGTAGTCGAAGAAGCCGCCGTCGGCGCGCAGGATGCGGACCCGCACGCGCGCACCCACGGTCACCTCCGGCGCGTGGCCCGCGCTCGTCGCGCTGAAGACGAGGTCGGCCCAGCCCTCGCCCGTGACCGCCGCACAGCGCACCGACATGCGCTGCGTCGCGCGCTCGCCGTAGCGCTCGGCGTCGTCCTCCGCGATGGCCTCCACACGGCCGGCCGCCGAGACGTGGCAGACCTGCTCGGTGTCGAGGTGAACGCCGGGCTGCACCCGCACGAGCCGCATGTCGAAGCCGGTGAGCGAGCTGTCCTCGGCGGTGGCCTGCACCGCGGGCTCGTGCTCCTCGAGCGAGCCTCCGGTCTCACGTTCGGGCGTGCCTGGCACGTCCTGGGCGCGCTGGGTGTCCGTGTCGATGAACGGATTCACGCAGCAGCCGGCGGCTGCCGCCGCGAGCGCGAGGCTCGCGAGCGTGCCGAGCACGCGCGAGCGGGTGGGCAGCACGACGCGGCTGTGCGCGAGAGGGCGGGGCGGGGCGGAGCCGGGCGCGGGTGCGAGGTCCATGACGGGGTGGCCGTGCCCGCGTCGCGTGCGCGCGTTGCTGGCTCGGAAGGCGCGATGATAGCGTGCGACGCCGTTCGCGCCGGGCCGCGACCACCGACCGGCCGTGCGAGCCTCGTCGGCGGGCTCGGCGTCCTGCTCGTCGCGGTCGCCGGGAGCCTCGAGGGGCTGCGCTGCCATGGCTCGAGTGGGCCGGCTGGCGCGCTCGATCGTGATCTCGCGATCGCACGCTCTCGCTGCGCGTGCGCGAATTGCCAGGCCGGGAGGCCGATGATAGCGTGCCGCACCGATCGCGCTGGGATGCTTGATGCCCCCTTGGCGCGCCCACTCACGAGCGTGAACCCCATCACCTCGGTGCTCACCACGGCGCTCACCACCACGGCGCTCATCACCTCGACCTCGACGCCGGCCGCGAGCCTGCGCCCCCTGCCACGAATGCCCCACGCATGACGTTCACAGAAGCTGCCGTGGAGATCCTCCGCCTCGTCGGACGCCCTCTCCACTACAAGAAGATCACCGAGCTCGCGATCGAGCGAAACCTCCTCTCTCACGTCGGCAAGGCCCCCGAGCTCACGATGAGCTCGCGCCTCGCCACCATGGTCAAGAAGGACCGAGGCGAAGAGCCGATCATCAAGGTGAAGCCCGGCGTGTTCGCGCTGCGCGACTTCACGCCGCAGATGATGGCGCTCGCAGACGCGGGCGACGACGACATCGACCTCTCGCAGATTCCCGAGACGCCGCCGCCGGCCCCCGTGGCCGCGAGCACCGAGGGCGCAGAAGGCGCGACGAGCGAGGCAGCCCCGCGCCCCGCGCTGCCCGGCTCGGACGTGTTCCCCGCGGAGGAGGACGACGACAAGCCGATCCTCGGCGGGATCGACGACGACGACGAGGAAGAAGGCGGCGGCGAGGGTGGCGGAGACCGTCGCGGGCGTCGCCGGCGGCGGCGTCGCGGTCGCAACGACGGCGAGGCCGAGGCGGGCGGCGCAGAGACCGAGTCGGAGCCCAAGGCCGAAGGCGAGGGCGCTGGCGCGGAGGAGCGGCCTCGTCACGAGGCGCGTGATCGACACGAGCGTGGCCGTGATCGCGACCGTGACCGTGACCGTGATCGCGACCGTGATCGCGACCGCGACCGTGATCGCGGCGACCGCGACCGCGATCGCGGCGACCGCGACCGCAACCGCGGCCCGCAGGGACATCGGGACGCGCCGCGCCTGCCGCCGGCAGATCTCTCGCGCGAGCCGGCCGACAACGACCTCCTCGGTCGCGACCTCGCGGACGCCGTGTTCGCGGTGCTCGTCAGCGAGAGCCGCCCGCTCTCGTACGCGGCCATCGCGGCGGATCTCGTTCGCCGAGGGCGTCTCGTCGGCGAGCCGGCCACGCTCGTGCCGACGATCGCCGCGGCGGTGCGCGCCGACACCGGACGGTCCGAGCAGCGCGCGGGCCGTGCTCGCTTCCGCCACACGCAGGACGGGCTCGCGCTCTACGACTGGTTCCTTCCCCGCGACGCCATGTATCGAGAGCGCGATCTCGCGCGTGCGGCCGAGCGTCACCAGGAGACGGTGCGCCGCTCGTTCCTGCGCAAGATCACGGATCTGCCGGCCGCAGGCTTCGCCGAGCTCGTGGCCACCTGGCTCAACGCCGAAGGCGTCGCCGGTCTGCGCGGTGTGCGCCGCCCGACGAGCTCGAACCAGGAGATGCACTTCGCCGGCACGCTCCGCCGCGGCTTCGAGGAGCTGCGCCTCGCGATCGTCGTGGTGCGCACTGGTCAGGAGGTCACCCGCGAGCGCGTCGTCGAGCTCCGCGGCTCTCTTCATCACTACGGCAACGCGACGCTGGGCTGGATCGTGAGCACCGCGGCCGTGCCGCGTCCCACACGTGACGAGGCGACCGCCCAGGGCGCGACGCCGATCGCGGTGTTCGACGGGCTCGCGCTCGCGGAGGCGATGGAGTCGCGTGGGGTGGGCATGCGTCGCACGACCGTGCCGCTCAGCGTGATCGATCTCGACACGCTCGATGCCCTGCGCGGATCGCCGGAGGCGCCGCTGCGTGATCAGGGTGGCCAGAACGAGCGCGGTGATCGTGGCCCCGATCGGGACCGCGAGCGCGGTGAACGTGGTGATCGCGAGCGCGGTGATCGTGGTGATCGCGAGCGCGGTGAGCGCGGTGATCGCGAGCGCGGTGATCGCGAGCGCGGTGATCGCGAGCGTGCGGCTCCGGGCGAGCGGCGTGAGCGTGAGGAGCGCCCCGCCGAGGCGCGCGAGCAAGCGCCCCGCGCGGAGGTGTCTGGCGAGGCCGAGGTGCCGGCCGAGGCACGCGCCGAAGGCGCCGCGGAAGGTGAGGCCGACAAGAGCGAGGTCCGCGAGGCCCGCGCCGACGAGGGCGGTGGTCGTCGTCGCCGTCGTCGCCGTCGCCGCCGCGGCGGACAGGAACGTGGACCGGGCGGTGCGCCCGGCACGGCCGAAGGCGGCGCCGCCGAAGGCGAAGACGACGAGCTCGAGGGCGACGAGCCCGGCGAGTTGAGCGAGGCGCAGGGCGAGCCCGCCCAGCCCGCCGCCGGCGCCACCGAAGACGACGCGGTCGACGACGAGGCGATCGCGGATCGCGACGAGCTGCACGACGCCGAGGAGATCGGCGACGACGACGGCGAGTCGGCGCCCGCGCCGGACGACGACGACGAGCCTGCGGACTCCGACGAGGAGTGACGCGACATGCTCGCAACGTGGCGCAGCAAGGTCGAGAAGGACTTGGGGGGCGTCGCGTTCGAGCGTGCGCTCGTGACGGAGCTGGCAGGCGCCCTGCGCGTCGAGCCGCTCTACGACGCCTCGAGCGCTGCACCGCAGCGCTTGGCGCGTGCAGCGGGCCTCGAGCTCGCTGCGCTCTCGCACGCCGCCGAGCCGGGTGACGGTCTGCCCGTCGCTCGCTGGGTCCTCGGGGCGTCGACGGACGATGCGGCGGCGATCCACGAGCGGGTCGGCCCGAGCTCGCACGACGTTCACGAGCGTGGTCGACGCGTGGTGCACGGGCTCGACGTCCACGATGGGGGCGGCTCCACCGCGCTCGAGGTCGCCATCGCGATCGCGCGGTGGATCGAGTCCGTTCGCGAAGGTTCGTCGAGCGCCGTCTCGATCGCCGTCGCGGTCGGCAGTGAGCTCTTCGTCGAGGTCTCCAAGCTCCGCGCGATCCGTGCGCTGGCCGAGCGCAGCGCGCTCGCGCTCGGGGCACGACGCGACGTGCGGATCCTCGCGCGCACGAGCCTCGTTGGCTTCTCTCGGATCGAGCCGGAGACCAACGCCCTTCGCGCGACGCTCTCGACGGTGGCCGCGATGCTCGGCGGCGCGGATCTGGTGGCCGTGGCTCCGTACGACGTCCTGGCCCCCGTGCACGGCGAGGGCCACGCGCGCGCGGCGCGCCTCGCGAGCACGACTGGGCTCGTCGCCTCGCTCGAGTCGCACCTCGCGAGCACCGACGATCCGATGCACGGCGCCTACCTCGTCGAGTCGCTCACGAGAGAGATCTGCGAGGCCGCCTGGGGCATCGTGCGCGAGCTCGAGCGGAGCGGCGGCGCGCAGGCCTCGGCCGCGACCTGGCGCGCCCGTCTCGCGGACGAGGCGCGCGAGCGTCAGCGCGCGGCACGCGCTGGCAAGCTTCCGCGCGTCGGGGCCTCGCGGCTCGCACGCGTGGATGCGCCCTCGCTCGGGCCCGTGCACGCGTCGCTCGCCCACGTCCTGCGCGACACGGCGGCCTTCGAGACGCTCCGCGACGAGCGCGTCGCGCGGCCCACGACCGTGCTGATCGTCGGCGAGCCCAAGAAGACGGTCGCCCGCGCCGAGTACCTGCGCGAGGTGCTCTCCACGTGGGGCGCGCCCGCCTCGCGCGCGAGCCTCGCGTCCGTGGATGCGCCGCTCGAGGCCGTGAAGGGGACTCTGGGCGATGCGATCGTGGTCTGTGCCGAAGACGCGGAGTTCGCCGCGCTCCCGTCGCTCGTTCGCGCGCTCGCATCGCAGCGCGCCGTGATGGTCGCGGGCCGTCCGGGTGCACACGAGGTATCGCTCCGCGAGGCGGGCGCGGTGAGCTTCGTGCACCTCGGTGCCGATCTTCCCGCCGTCGCCCGCGCGTTCTACGCGTCGCCTCTCGTGAACGCTGCCCGAGGAGGTGAGCCGTGACGCGCTACCTCGACGTTCCGCTCGACGAGCTGCCCGCGGCGCCGCCTCGCGCCGACGATGCACACGTGGTGCGCACCACGCCAGAAGGCTTCGCCGTCGCGCGCGCGACCCCGATCGACGCGAGCCTGCCGCACCTGGGCGGTGAGCCCGGCGCGAGCCCGTTCGTGCGCGGCCCGTACGCGACCATGTATCTCCAGCGCCCGTGGACGGTCCGCCAGTACGCGGGCTTCTCGACCGCCGAGGAGAGCAACGCGTTCTATCGCCGCAACCTCGCGGCCGGGCAGATGGGCCTCTCGGTGGCCTTCGATCTCGCGACGCACCGCGGCTACGACTCCGATCACCCGCGGGTGAGGAGCGACGTGGGCATGGCGGGCGTCGCGATCGACTCGATCCTCGACATGAAGCTGCTCTTCGACGGCATCCCGCTCGATCGGATGAGCGTGTCGATGACGATGAACGGCGCCGTGCTGCCGATCATGGCGCTCTTCGTCGTGGCGGCCGAAGAGCAGGGCGTTGCGGCAGAGAAGCTCTCGGGGACGATCCAGAACGACATCCTCAAAGAGTTCATGGTGCGGAACACCTACATCTTTCCGCCCGCGCCCTCGATGCGGATCGTCGGCGACATCTTCGCGTACACCGCGAAGCACATGCCGAAGTGGAACTCGATCTCCATCTCCGGCTACCACATGCAGGAGGCCGGCGCCTCGGCGGACCTCGAGCTCGCCTACACGCTCGCGGACGGTCTCGAGTACCTCCGTACGGGCGTCGCGGCCGGCATGTCGATCGACGAGTTCGCGCCCCGCCTCTCGTTCTTCTTCGCGATGGGCATGGACGTCTTCGTGGAGATCGCGAAGCTGCGCGCCGCGCGCCTGCTCTGGAGCGAGATCGTCGCGCCGTTCGCCCCGAGGGACGCGCGCAGCGGCATGCTCCGCACGCACTGCCAGACGTCCGGATGGAGCCTCACGGCCCAGGACCCGTGGAACAACGTCGTGCGCACCTGCCTCGAGGCCATCGCGGCCACGAGCGGTCAGACGCAGTCGCTCCACACCAACTCGCTCGACGAGGCCATCGCGCTGCCCACCGACGCGAGCGCTCGCATCGCTCGCAACACGCAGCTGGTGCTCCAGCTCGAGAGCGGCACGACGCGCTCGATCGATCCCTGGGGCGGCAGCGCGCTCGTCGAACGCCTGACGCACGAGCTCGCCGCTGCCGCGCGCAAGCACATCGCGGAGGTCGAAGCGCTCGGCGGCATGACCAAGGCGATCGAGGCCGGCATCCCCAAGCTCCGCATCGAGGAGTCCGCTGCGCGCACGCAGGCACGCATCGACTCGGGTCGGCAGGTCATCGTCGGCGTGAACCGCTTCCACCGCGAGGACGAGCCTGCGCTCGAGGTGCTCAAGATCGACAACGGCGCCGTGCGGGCCGCGCAGTGCCAGCGCCTCGAGACGCTGCGACGCGAGCGAGACGAGGCGCGCACACAGGCCGCGCTCGACGCGCTCACGGCCGGGGCGACGAGCGGCGCGAACCTCCTCGAGCTCAGCGTCATCGCCGCGCGGGCGCGCGCCACGGTCGGCGAGATGACGAGCGCCCTCGAGAAGGTGTTCGGCCGGCACGAGGCGCGCGTGCAGATGGTGCAGGGCGTCTACCGGAGCGAGACGATGAGCGGCACCGAGGGACAGGACGCGATCGAGCGCGTGCGCGCGCGGACGGCGGCCTTCGCCGAGGCGACCGGGCGCCGGCCGCGCATCCTCGTCGCGAAGATGGGGCAGGATGGCCACGACCGCGGACAGAAGGTGATCGCGACGGCCTTCGCGGATCTCGGCTTCGACGTCGACGTCGGCCCGCTGTTCCAGACACCAGAGGAGTCCGCGCGCCAGGCCGTCGAGAACGACGTGCACGTCGTCGGCCTCAGCTCGCTCGCCGCGGGTCACCTCACGCTCGTGCCCGAGCTGCGAGACGCGCTCGCGTCGCTCGGACGCGGCGACATCCGCGTCGTCGTCGGTGGCGTCATCCCGCCGGGTGACTACGACGCGCTCCGCGCGGCAGGCGCGTCCGCGATCTTCGGGCCCGGCACGGTGATCGCCGAGGCGGCCGGCGAGCTCCTCGCGCTGCTCGAGAGAGACGCGTCCGCAGCGGGCAGCTGAGCCCATGGCGGCGCCTTCGAACGACGCGCTCGAGGCCGGGATCGCCCTCGGCGAGCGCTCGGCCATCGGGCGCGCGATCACGCTGATCGAGAGCACGCGGGAGGCGGACGAGCTTCGCGCTCAGGAGCTGCTCGCGCGCCTCCTTCCACGCACGGGCAAGGCAGTGCGGGTCGGCATCACCGGGGTGCCCGGCGCGGGCAAGAGCACGATGCTCGACGCGCTCGGCATGATGCTCCTCTCGCGAGGCCTGCGGGTCGCGGTGCTCGCGGTGGATCCGTCGTCGGCCACGAGCGGCGGGAGCATCCTCGGCGACAAGACGCGCATGGCGAGGCTCTCGCGCGAGCCCGCCGCGTTCATCCGTCCGTCGCCCTCGAGCGGCGAGCTGGGCGGTGTCGCGCCGCGCACGCGCGACACGATGCTCGTGCTCGAGGCCGCGGGCTTCGACGTCGTGCTCGTCGAGACAGTGGGCGTCGGTCAGTCCGAGACGGCCGTGCACGGCATGGTCGACACCTTCGTGTGGCTGACGATCCCGAACGCGGGCGACGAGCTCCAGGGCATCAAGCGCGGCGTGCTCGAGCTCGCGGAGATCGTCGTCGTGAACAAGGCCGATGGAGAGCGAGCGCTCGCGGCCGAGCGGGCGCGGCACGAGCTCGCGAGCGCGTTCCACTATCTGCCGCGCACGCACCGCGACTGGCAGACCCCGGTGCTCCTCGCGAGCGCGATCGAAGGGCAGGGCGTCGAGGCGCTCTGGTCCGAGGTGCTGCATCACCGCCAGGTGCTCGACGCCACCGGCGATCTCGAGGCCCGTCGCCGCGAGCAGCGGCGCCGAGCGATGTGGAGTGATCTCGAGCACGGTCTCGTGCGCATGCTCCGCGTCCACCCGACCCTCCACGCGCTGCTCGACACCCTCGAGCGCGCCGTCATCGAGAATCGGCTCCCGACGCGAGGCGCGGTGATCGAGGCGCGATCACGACTCGAGCTCGTCGTGCGTTGAGCCACGATCGCGTCGCTTCCCATTCTACGGTTCGTCGGTGTAGATTGCAGAACCCTTGGAACGATGGGTTCTGGTGTGTGTCCCGGGGATACTTGACATTCTTGCGCAAGAATGCTTCGCTCGAGGGATGCGAGAAGCCCTGCGCCTGGTGGTTCCGGAGCCGGAGGCTCCCGAGGGCGAGCCGCTCGACGTCGAGGCACTCAACGCGGACTTCAAGAACGCGCCGGCCGAGCACGTCGTGCGCTGGGCGCGAGAGACGTTTGGTCGCGGCCTCGTCATGAGCTCGAGCTTCGGCGCCGAGAGCGCCGTGATGCTCCACCTGGTCTCGCGGCTCGTGCCCGGCATCCCGGTCGTCTTCCTCGACACGGGCTACCTCTTCCCCGAGACCTACACCTTCGCCGAGGAGCTCGCGGAGCGCTTCGGGTTGAACCTAAAGGTCTACACGCCCCGCATGAGCGCTGCGCGTCAGGAGGCGCTCTACGGCCGCATGTGGGAGGGCTCCGACGAGGACCTCGAGCGCTACAACCGGATGAACAAGGTCGAGCCGATGGACCGCGCGCTGCGCGAGCTCGGCGCCACCGCATGGATCGCGGGCCTTCGCGCGTCACAGACCGACTTCCGGAAGGGGCTGCGCGTCGTCGAGCCGCAGGACGGTGTCGTGAAGATCCACCCGATCCTCGGCTGGACCAAGGACGACGTGAAGCGATACCTCGTCACGCACGATCTCCCGTATCACCCGCTCTATCACTACGGGTACCGCTCCATCGGCGACTGGCACTCGACGACGCCGACGACGCTCGATCAGGACGAGCGCGACGGTCGTCAGCTCGGCGCGAAGAAAGAGTGCGGCATCCACCTGCCGCGCACGCCGGAGGCGAACGCGTCCCTCAAGAGCTCGGGGCTGTAGTTGGCTTGGCGCCGTGCGGCGGGGTGAGCTCCGCTCACCCCTGGAGCAGGAGTCGATGGAGGAGCGCCAGGAAGCTCAGACGCGGACCTGGTTGCGGCCCCCGCGCTTGGCCTCGTAGAGCTTCTCGTCGGCGCGCTTCACGAGCTCGTCGGGGTCCTGGATCTTCGCGTCCCACTCCGCGATGCCGAGGCTCACGGTGACCGGGATCACCGTGCCCTCGAAGCGGAACGTCGTCTCCTCGACCGAGCGACGGAGCTTGTCGGCCATCTGGGCCGCGCCTTGCGCGCCGACCTCGGGGACGATGATCGCGAACTCTTCACCGCCCGTGCGCGCGGGAAGGTCGGTGTGCCTCACGCGCGACTTCACGAGCGCGCCGAGCTGTCGGAGCACCGCGTCGCCGGCAAGGTGGCCGTACGTGTCGTTGATGCGCTTGAAGTGATCGATGTCGAAGAGCACGAGCGAGAGCGTTCGCTCGTATCGCTTGCTCCGCGAGATCTCCTTCTCGAGCGCCTCGGTGAAGTAGCGCTTGTTGTGGAGATCGGTGAGGCCATCCACCGTCATCAGGCGGTAGATCTCCTCGTAGTACACGGACTCGATGTTGCCGCCGACGATGAACTTGAAGATGGTGCGGCCCACCTTCACCTGGTCGCCGTCCCGCAGCATCACCTCGTCGATGAGCTCGTCGTTGACGTAGGTGCCGTTGGTCGAGCCGAGGTCGCGCGCGTAGTAGCCGTTCGGCCCGCGAGAGAGGCGCGCGTGGTTGCGCGAGACGCTCTCCTGATCGATCTGCACGTCGCACTTGGACGAGCGCCCGATCACGCAGGGCTCGCTGCCGAGCGGGATGCGCCGGCCGAGGTCTTCGCCGTAGATGACGACGAGGCACGCGTCGCGCGCGTCCACCTTCTTGGGCTGCTGCGCGATCACCGTGACGACCGTCTTGTTCGGATTGGTCGTCCGCTCGTCTTCCATGACCGTGGCAGCAGTATCGCCCAAACGGCGGTGCGAGGCCAAGGACCTGCGAAGAGGCCCGTTTCTTGACCGATCGGGATCACGACTCGACCATCCGCCCCCATGCAGCCGCTCGACGACGACACGCAGCCGATGCCCGTGCCCCCGCCCGAGCTGGAGGCCGAGGCCGCGGAGGTCCATCCATCGCGTCGCCCGCTGGCCCGCTGGATTGCGGGCGCGGTCGCGGCCGGGGCGCTGAGCCTGATCGGCCCACACCTCGGGAGCGCGGACGAGCCCGAGCGGGGTGCACGCACGACGCACGAGGCGCGCACGCCTGAGGCGCCTGCGCGCCCGGCGACCGAGCGTCGCGCGACGCGACACCGAGCGCTCGTGGGTCTCGATCTCGCTTCGCGTCGGCTCGAAGACGAGACGTATCTCGTGGAGGCCCGTGGCGGCGACACGGCGGTTCTCACGCTCGATGCGAGCCTCCAGCAGCACATGGAGGCGTACTTCGCGCGCTACGAGGTGCCGGAGGCCGGGCTCGTCGCGATCGATCCCTCCTCGGGTCGCGTGCTCGCGTACGTGAGTCACCGCGGTCGCGACACGGCACCTGCCGACATGGCGCGCGATGCTTCGGCGCCAGCGGCGTCGGTCTTCAAGATCATCACTGGCGCAGCGCTCCTCGATGCAGGCGTGCCCGCCACGCAGCGCGTTTGCTACCACGGGGGCGAGAGCCGCCTCGTCGCGTCGTTGCTCGATCCCAACCCCGAGCTCGATCGCACGTGTGCGACGCTCGCGGAGGCGATGGGCGGCTCGCTGAACGCGGTCTTCGCGCGCCTGGCCGATCAGCGGCTCGATGCACCGACGCTCGAGCGCTACGCGCACGCGTTCGCGTTCGATCAGGGCTTGCCCTTCGATCTCGAGAGCACGCCGAGCACGATCGAGGTTCCGACCGAGCGCCTCGAGTTCGCGCGCACCTCGGCCGGCTTCTGGCATTCGCACCTCTCGCCGCTCCACGGTGCGCTCATCGCGGCGACGATCGCGAACGGCGGCGCGATGCCGCGTGCGGCGGTCGTCGATCACGTGATCGACGCGGACGGACACGTCGTGCACCGCTTCGAGCCGCAGACGTATCGACAGGTGATCGGCCGCGACACGGCCGATGCCCTCAATCGGATGATGCGGCTCACGGTCTCGCGCGGCACGGCGCGTCGCGCGTTCCACGACGATCGCGGCCGCCCGTTCCTTCCGGGGATCGCCGTCGCGGGCAAGACCGGCACGCTCTCCGAGGAGCGCCCGTATCGCGGCTACACCTGGTGGGTGGGCTTCGCGCCCGCCGATCACCCCCGCATCGCCATCGCGACGCTGGTCGTGAACACGCCGGAGTGGCGGATCAAGGCCAGCCACGCCGCCGTCGAGGCGCTGCGCCACTACCTCGTGACCGAAGGCGCGCACGACTGATCGCAGTGCGCGCCTGGCGTCTCGACTCTCGGCTCGCGGTCGCTTCGCGCGCCGGAACCTCTGCGCTGCGCGCGTCGACGCTCCTCACCTCGCACCGCGCGCTTGCGTTCTGCGCATCGACGTCGAGCCCGAACCGCCCACCGTTCGGTTTTCCGAGTCGACATCGATCGCCAAACCTCAGACCTTCCGAATTCCGGTTCGATGAACCAGAAACCGGAACCCTCGCGAATTCCGGTTCGACGTCGAACCCAGACCCGACACCGTTCCGAGCTACGGTTCGACGTCGATGCCAGCCGTCGTCGAGACGTCTCCGCGGGGGAGAGGCTGGAGACGCGACGGTGTGCTCGCGTCGTGAGGCCGTGGCGTTCCGCGCGTGCGCGTGACTGCGAGGGCTGCGTGCTCGAGGCCGCGGCCGTGTCGCTCGTCGCGCGTGCGCGTGACTGCGAGGCCTCCGTGCTCGCGACTCCCCTCGGTCCTGCCGGGCGCATTCGCGGAGGCGTGGGCGCGCGCCGTGACGCGCGGGTGCTCGTCGACGGTGCTCGGCTGCGTGACGCCACCGCGTGCATGGCATCGAGCGCCTCGCACGGGCGTCGTTCGAGACCCGCAACTCCGCGGTGACCGCCTCGGCGCGCTCGTCGTGTCGTTCGACCACGTGTCGCGCGTGTCCGCGTCGGTCGGTGTCGTGGCCGCGCTCCGGCGTGTTCTGGTGGCGCATCGAAGCCGTGCGTCCGCGGACCGTGCCGCGGAACACGCGAAGTGTCCGGCAGGATCGCGGGGAGAGGCTCGAGACGCGACGGTGTGGCTCGCGTCGTGAGGCGGCGGCAGCCGTGGCGTTCGTCGCGCGTGCGCGTGACTGCGAGGCCGGCGTGCCGCGTGGCGCTCGTCGCGCGTGCGCGTGACTGCGAGGGCTGCGTGCTCGAGGCCGCGGCCGTGGCGCTCGTCGCGCGTGCGCGTGACTGCGAGGCCTCCGTGCTCGCGACTCCCCTCGGTCCTGCCGGGCGCATTCGCGGAGGCGTGGGCGCGCGCGGTGACGCGCCGGTGCTCGTCGACGGTGCTCGTCTGCGTGACGCCACCGCGTGCATGCATCGAGCGCCTCGTGCTGGCGTCGGTCGAGACCCGCAACTCCGCGGTGACCGCCTCGGCGCGCTCGTCGTGTCGTTCGACCACGTGTCGCGCGTGTCCGCGTCGGTCGGTGTCGTGGCCGCGCTCCGGCGTGTTCTGGCGGCGCATCGAAGCCGTGCGTCCGCGGACCGTGCCGCGGAACACGCGAAGTGTCCGGCAGGATCGCGGGGAGAGGCTCGAGACGCGACGGTGTGGCTCGCGTCGTGAGGCGGCGGCAGCCGTGGCGTTCGTCGCGCGTGCGCGTGACTGCGAGGGGTGCGTGCTCGAGGCCGCGGCCGTGGCGTTCGTCGCGCGTGCGCGTGACTGCGAGGGGTGCGTGCTCGAGGCCGCGGCCGTGGCGCTCGTCGCGCGTGTGCGTGACTGCGAGGCCTCCGTGCTCGCGACTCCCCTCGGTCCTGCCGGGCGCATTCGCGGAGGCGTGAGCGCGAGCCGTGACGCGCGGGTGCTCGTCGACGGTGCTCGTCTGCGTGACGCCACCGCGTACGAGTCGCGCGATTGCGGCGCGAGCGGGTCCGGGATCCGGACCCGTGCGGGTCCGGATCCGGATCGCGAGGTGCGTCAGTAGCAGCCGGTCTGGACGAGGGCGGCGAGCGTGTAGGGCGCGCACTCGAACGCCGGGGCGCCGATGCCGCGCACCTCGATGTAGACCGTGCCCGAGTCACTGCCGAACGGATCGCACGCGCCGTCGCGGTCGACGTTGATGCTCGCGTTCGCGCCTGCCGCGACCGTGGTGCACGCGCCCCACGGTCCGCCGCAGGTGCTCTGGCGCGCGCAGACCTGGTAGCTGCCAGCGTCCGCGGGGACCGTGAGCGTCACACGCATCCGGTAGTCCTCGTCGGTGCACGCCCAGTCGCAGCACTGGCAGCTCGAGTCCGTCTCGCGCCAGTTCACCTGGAAGACGTCCACGTCGCCCGAGCCGTAGATGGTCGGCGTGATGGTGATCTGGTTCGGGTTCGAGCCCGAGACCGTGTCGACCGTGCCGATGAAGCGCGAGGCGCTGCAGTCCTGGTTGTTCTCGTACGCGTCACCGCTCAGGCCCTCGTCGGTCGAGCCGTTGCAGTTGTCGTCGACGTTGTTGCAGGACTCGGCCGACGGGCTGCCCGGCGTGCAGCTCTGCGGCACACCGCTCGAGCAGCGGTTGACCGTGCGCTGACAGGCGCCAGTGCCGCAGGTCGTCATCGCCGGAGAGGGCGTGACGTTGGTGCACGTGCCCGCCGCGAGGCCAGTGCAGGTGCCGCTGGTCGGGTCCTGGCAGAGGGCGTCGCAGGTCGAGGCGATCGCGCCGGCCGGCTGCGACGGGCAGACGTCCGCCGCGGTCTGGCAGGCGCGCGAGCCGTTGCACGACACCGCGCTCGCCGGCGCGTCGTCGCGTCGGTAGCAGGAGTCGCCCATGAAGCCCGCGTAGTACGACGCGCAGCCGACGCCGCCACACTCGCCCGCGGGATCCTGACCCGAAGGCACGGCGGTGCAGGTGCCGAGGCTGCCGGCGACGTTGCACGCCTCGCACGTGCCGGTGCACGCGCTCGTGCAGCAGACGCCATCGACGCAGTTGAGGCCCGACATGCACTCGCTCGAGCTCGTGCACGCATCGCCCGCCATGCCGCGCGGACGGCACATGCCGCCCATGCACTGCGCGCCGACGTCGCAGTCTGCCTCGGTCGCGCAGCTCATCGCGCACATCGCGCCGGGGCTCGTGGGCTGCATCATCGACGCGCTGCAGAACACGCTCGGGTAGAGACCGCAGTTGTTCGCGAGCAGGCCCGCACAGCCGGAGTCGTCGTCGACGAAGCCGCCGAGCGCGCACTGGAACGAGGCCGAGCAGACCGGGTCACGTCGACGGCCCTGGCAGGTCGTGGGCGAGTCGCAGTTCGACGCCTCACCGTAGATGCCGAACGGACAGTTGCTCGCGCCCGCGCAGCAATCGCCCGAGGCGCAGCAGTACCCGTTCTGGCAGTGCGCGCTCGCGCAGTCGCTCGTCTCGTCACAGGCGTTGCCGTCGGGCAGATCGAGCGTGCACATGCCGAGATCGCAGTGCGCGTTCTCGTCGCACTCGGAGTCCGCGGTGCAGGCGACCGCGCACATCGGAGGCGGCTGATCACTGCCGCCGCTGCACGTGCGCGAGGGATAGAGGCCACAGTCGTTCGCCACGAGCCCCGCGGTGCAGGCCGAGTCGTCGGCCACGTCCATCGCCGTGCCACAGCGGAAGTCCGTGCAGGTCGCGGCGTCGCGCGTGCCCTGGCAGGTCGTGGGCGAGTCGCACGTCGGCGGCGCGCCGTACGAGGCCGGGCAGTCGGCGGGGAAGCGGCAGCAGTCGCCGCCCGAGCAGCAGACGTTGTTGTTGCAGTGGCTGCTCTCGCAGTCGCTGTCCTCGTCGCACACGTTGCCATCGGGCAGATCCGCGAGGCACGCGCCGTCGCAGTGGCCGTTGTCGTCGCACTCGGTGTCCGCGGTGCACGTGGTCGGGCACGCCGGGGGCGGCTGCATCGCCGCGCCCGTGCAGTAGACCGAACGGAAGAAGCCGCAGGTGTTCGACTCGATGCTCGTGGTGCAGGCCGAGTCGTCGGGCACGCCCGAGCGCGTCGTGCACTGGTTCATGGTGCACGCGATCTCACCGCGGCTCCCCTGACACGTGACGGAGTCGTCGCACGTGGTGCCGACCATGCCGGCGCCCGGGCAGTCGGCGGTGTCACCGCAGCAGATGCCGTCGTCGCAGCAGAAGCCGTTGTCGCAGTGGCTGCTCTCGCAGTCGGTGTCCTCGTCGCACGCCATGCCGTTGGTGTAGTCGCGCTCGCAGATGCCGAAGTCGCAGTGCGCCGGCACGATGCAGAGGTCGTCGCGCTCGACACCGCCGCCACCGGTGCAGGCCGTCGCGCAGAAGTCACCTTCCTCGGCGCCGCCCTCGCAGGTGTAGAGGCCACACGACTCGCGCCCCACGTCCGTGCACTCGCCCGTGGCGCAGGTGCCCGGCGGGGTGTGCTCGTAGGTGCCCATCATCGTGTCGTCGCAGCGGTCGGCGCCGCAATCGATCGCCATCTCGTCGGTCGTGTCGTCGCAGTCGTCGTCGGCTCGGTTGCAGAGCTCGTCGGCGCCCGGGTTGATCGTCATCTCGTCGTCGTCGCAGTCGGTGCCCATGCACCCACCGCCGCGCCCGAATCCGTCGGCGTCCTCGTCGACGCAGCAGGTCGTGCCGACCGGCGCGCAGACCGTGATCATGCCGCCCGTCGAGAGGTTGTTGATGCAGTCGAAGCCGCGCGGACAGTCCGGGATGTCGGGGTCGCAGAGCTGGAGGCACACGTTCGTGCCGTCGGTCAGGCGCGCGCATCGCGCCGCGACGCCGCACTGCACGTCGAGGATGCACTCGCCGCAGAGGTCGACGCGGTCGAGCGGGCCCGTGTCCGCGGGCGGCTCGGGCACGTCACCGGTGAAGGGCGCGTCGAGGCGAGCATCGAGAGGGCCGACGTCACGGCGGGTGCCTTCACCCGTGCCCTCGGCACAGCCAGCGACCGCCGTCGCGACGAGGAGCGTGGTCGCGACGAGCACGGAGCGGAGGACGAAACGACGCATGAAACCTCCAAGAAGCATCGGGCTGGCCCGAGAAGCTCCGCACCAGTAGGCCGGAAGATTCTCCCGCACTTCAAGGGGGTTCCCGAGAAACGCATCGATGAATCCGGATGTGCGGATGCGATCAGAGGCGCGCCGCCCGCGTGAGACGCTCCTCGTGCGGCTGCCGTGCGTCCGCGTGAAGAAGGCGAGGAGACATGGCAGCGAACGAGATGCGGACGGGTGAGGTGATCTGGCGCGAGCTGATGACGCTCGACATCGAGCGGGCGAAGGGCTTCTACGGAGAGCTGTTCGGCTGGAGCTTCGATGCGATGCCGATGCCCGAGGGCACGTACACCATCGTGAAGGCGGCGGGGCAGGGCATCGCCGGCATGATGCCGTCGCCCAAGGAGGGTGGCGCGCCTCCGATGTGGCTGAGCTACGTGTCGGTGCCCGACACCGACGCTGCCTGCGCGGCCGCGAAGGCGCAGGGCGGCACGGTGGTCTTCGGTCCGGTGTCGATGGAGGGGGTCGGTCGCATGGCGACGCTGCTCGACTTCGACATGGCCGCGATGGCCGTAATGACGCCGACGGGGCAGGGCGAGAAGCGGCCCGAGCAGCCGGGGCTCCACACGTTCTGCTGGGAGACGCTGGCCTCGAGCGACCCCGAGCGTGCGAAGGCGTTCTACGGCGCCGTGTGCGGATGGAAGGACGCCTCGGGCACCGCGGGCATGCCCGTGCTCGCGACCGAGGGCGGCGTGCAGGTCTGCGATCTCCAGAAGGCCCAGAACATGCCGCCGTCGTGGCTCACCTACGTGGTCGTCGAGTCGATCGAGGCCTCGAACGCCCGCGTCGGCAAGCTCGGCGGCACGGTCATGGTCCCGCGCATCGACATCCCGAGGGTCGGCGCGATCAGCGTCGTGGGCGATCCCTTCGGTGCCATGCTCGGGCTCTTCGTGCCCAGCATGGGATGAGAGAACGACACATCCCGGACGAGCACGACGGGGCCTCTCGCACGAGAGGCCCCGTTCGTCTTCCGGCTCACCTCGGCGCGTGACGCCTCAGCTGGTTTCGGCGTCGTCCGTGCGGGCTTCCTTGGGCGCGATCTCGATGGCATCGACGACGAAGCCGTCGGCGTCGGTGAGCGGCTCGCGGGCCGTCAGCGTGTGCGCCTTCACCTTCGCCGCCGCGAGCACGTCCCCGAGCGCTGGTGCGATGCGCGCGACGAGCGCGGGGCTCGCGGCGACCGCGGTGCTCGTGACGATGCGGCCGACGGACGCGCCGCTCTCGGTCTTCTTCTTGTTGAGCGACGCGTAGAGGTTGCACGCGAGCTCGAAGGTCTCGGCGTCCTGCGGGAGCGGGATGCTCGCGAGCTCGGCGGTGGTCGGCCAAGGGGCGCGGTGGATGGACGGCTGCGTCGTCTCCTCCGCGAAGGCCCAGCTCCACACCTCTTCGGTGATGTACGGCACGACCGGCGCGAAGAGGCGCAGGAGCACGTTCAGCGCGAGGCGCAGCGTGGCGACGGCGCTGCGGCGCGAGGCGGCATCACCCACCTCACCGCGCGCACGGATCTTCACGAGCTCGAGGTAGCTGTCGGTGAGGCGCGACCAGAAGAACTGCTCGGTGAGCATGAGCGACTGCGCGTACTCGAACTCGGTGAAGGCCTGCGTGCTCTTCTCGATCAGCGTGCGCAGCTCGTGCACGAACGCGAGATCGATCTCCTCGCGGATGGCGCTCGGAGAGACCTCGCCCTCCGCGCTCTGCGCCAGCACGTACTTGCCTGCGTTGAAGAGCTTGGTGACGAGGCGCTTGCCGACCTTGAGCACCTTCTCGTCGAACGCGGTGTCCATGCCGAGGCGCGCGGAGGCGGCCCAGTAGCGGACGCCGTCGGCCGAGTAGTCCTCGAGGAGCTTCATCGGCGTCACCACGTTGCCGACCGACTTGCTCATCTTCTTGCGGTCGGGATCGAGGATCCAGCCGCTGATCACCACGTTGTGCCAGGGCACCTTGCCCTCGTGGAGCATCGCCTTGGCGATCGTGTAGAAGGCCCACGTCCGGATGATCTCGTGGCTCTGCGGGCGGATGTCGGCGGGGAAGAGCTTCGTGTGGCGCGCCGGATCGAGGCCCCAGTGCGAGCTGATCTGCGGCGTGAGCGAGCTCGTGAACCACGTGTCGAACACGTCGGGATCGCCGGTGAAGCCGCCGGGCTTTCCGCGCTGCGCCTCGGTGTAGCCCGTGGGCGCGTCGCTCATCGGATCCACCGGCAGCGCCGCGGCGCTCGGATAGATCGGGCGCTCGTGGTCGACGACGCCGTTCTCTCCGATCGGATACCAGACGGGGATCGGCACGCCGAAGTAGCGCTGGCGCGAGACGCACCAGTCGCTGTTCAGGCCCTCGGTCCAGTTGTGATAGCGGCTGTGCATGAAGCCCGGCCACCACTTCACTTCCTTGCCCTTCTCGAGCAGGCCGGCCTGGTTGTCCTGGCCGCTCGGCGCGTTCGGGAGCAGGCGCACGAACCACTGACGCGTCGTGACGAGCTCGAGCGGGCGCTCGCCCTTCTCGTAGTGCTTCACGGGATGCTGGATGGGCTTCGGATCCGCCTGGAGCGGCGGGCGCGTGCCGCCCGCGTGGCCCTCGCCAGTCGCTGCGCTCGCGGCGTCCTTGAGCAGCTCGACGATCAGCTTGCGCGCCTGCGTCACGCCCTTGCCGACGAGCCGCGCGTACGCCGCGTTCGCGCGCTCGGCATCGAGCGACGGGAACTCCGGCCCTCCCACGGCGCCTCCCTCGACGGATGCGAACTGCACGGGACGCAGCGTTCCGTCGCGCTGCACGATGGCGCGCAGGGGGAGCTTCTCCGTGCGCCACCAGAGCACGTCGGTCGCGTCGCCGAAGGTGCAGACCATGAGGATGCCGGTGCCCTTCTTCGGATCGGCGAGCTCGCTCGGGAAGATCCGCACGGGCGCCCGGAAGATCGGCGTGATCGCGCGCTTGCCGAAGTAGCTCTTGTAGCGCTCGTCGTCGGGGTGGGCGCACACGGCGACGCAGGCCGGCAGGAGCTCGGGGCGCGTGGTCGCGATCACGAACGAGCCGCCGCCCTCGACGGCGAACTCGATGTCGTGGAAGGCACCGGGCTTGTCGCGATCCTCCACCTCGGCCTGCGCGACCGCGGTCTGGAAGTCCACGTCCCACATCGTCGGCGACTCGATGTTGTAGAGCTGCTTCTTCTCGACGAGATCGAGGAAGCTGAGCTGCGCGATGCGGCGGCAGCGCTCGTCGATCGTCGCGTACGTCTGCCTCCAGTCGACCGAGAGTCCGATGCGGCGGAAGAGCGCCTCGAAGGCCTTCTCGTCCTCGTGCGTCACGGTCTGGCAGAGCTCGATGAAGTTCTTGCGGCTGACGATGCGCGGCTTCTCGTCCTTGCGCTTCTTGTCGTCGGCCTGCGTCATCGTGAGGCCCGGCTCGTAGGGCAGCGCCGGATCGCACTTCACGTGGAAGTAGTTCTGCACGCGGCGCTCGGTGGGCAGGCCGTTGTCGTCCCAGCCCATCGGATAGAACACGTTCTGTCCGCGCATGCGGCGCTGACGCGTCAGCACGTCCGTGTGCGTGTACGAGAAGACGTGCCCCATGTGGAGCGAGCCAGACACCGTCGGCGGCGGCGTGTCGACGACGAACGTCTCTTCACGGCCGCGGGTGTCGTCCCAGTGATAGACGCCCGCCTCGCTCCAGACCTCGTCCCAGCGCTTCTCGGCGGCCGGGGCATCGAAGTGTGGGGGGAGCGAGGCGGGATCGAAGGGCTTCGTCATGGCCCGCGATGCTTAGCAGGATGCGAGCATCGTGTGCGGGCCGTGCGAGCGCGTGTCGCGAGTCGCGCGCGAGCTACTTGGTGAGGCGCTGGATCTCTTCGCGGATGATCGTCTCGGCGAGATCCGGCACGACCTCCCACACCACGCGCTCCACGACTTCCTTCGTGAGCGAGAGGATGGCGGTCACCTGATCGGGTGTCAGGCCCATGCCCTCGAGCTTCGGCGCGACGCTGGCTGCGGCCGCCGCGACGGCAGTGCTCGCGGCCGTGGGCGCAGCGGCTGCCGGCGCGGGCGCAGGGGCCGCGGCGCTCGGTGCGGGCGCGGGCTTCGCCGCCGCCGGAGCGACGACGGCAGGCTTGGCCGCCGCCAGAGGCGAGGCACCGAAGCCGACGGTCGCGCGCACGGGAGGCTTGGCCGCCATCGCGGGCGGGGCCGCGACGGGCGGCGCCGCGGGCTTGCCGATGATGCCGGGCACGGGGGCAGGAGCCGGGGCAGGCGCGGGCGCAGGGCTCGCGCCGCCGACGGTGATCACGGGCTCGTCGTCTTCCGCGAGCTCGAGCGTGGGCTTCTTCGCGGCGGCGGCGGGCATCGCGACCGCGGGCGTGGGCGCTGGCGCTGCCTGCGGCGCGGTGCGGTAGGTCGCGACCTGCGTCGCGGGCGCGCGCGCGCCACCCTTGGCGATCACGCCCTTCACCTTCTCGATGAACGTGTTCGTGTCGTAGGGCTTGAGCGCGGTGTCGTCGGCGCCGACGGACTTGGCCTTGTCGGCGTCGATCGGCGTGTGCTGACTCCCGAGGATCAACACCGGGATGCCGCCCGTCGCGCCGTTGGCCTTGAGCCGCTGGCAGAGGTCGTAGCCATCGGGCGACATCGACGCGTCGGCGATCACGAGGTCCGCACCGTTGGCCTGCGCGTGCGCCATCGCGGCGTCGCCGGAGTCGAACGACACGACGTCGAAGCCGTCGAGCCCGTGGAACGTGAGCTCGAGAACCCTCCGCATCGTGACGCTGTCGTCGACCGCGAGAATCTTGGGCACGGAGCCTCCAGGAAGGTTGGGCGCAGGAAGAAACGGGGCGCACACCGGGGCGCGCAGGGTGTTGGTACCGGAATGGGCACCGCGGGGTCAAGATTGGCAGCCCATGGAACCCGAGCGCCGCACCGAGCCGCCGTCCACCGCGAGCTCCGCCCGACAGACGCCTCCGCCCATTCGCTATGGCCAGATGGCGCGCCGCGCCCCCGACGGCGACGTGGACTTCGACGCCCTGTTCGACCCCGAGGCGCCCGCCGGGGCGCCTCGCGAGCTCGAGATCGGCTTCGGACGAGGGCGTTTCCTCGTGGAGCGCGCGCGCTCGGCGCCCGGCTCGCGCATCCTCGGCATCGAGATCAAGGCCAAGTGGGGCCACCTCGTCGAGGAGCGACGCAAGCGCGAGGGCCTGCACCACGTGGTGGCGCTGGCCGGGGATGCGC
Organism: Sandaracinaceae bacterium; assembly: GCA_044376125.1. Classification (GTDB taxonomy): domain Bacteria; phylum Myxococcota_A; class Polyangia; order Polyangiales; family Sandaracinaceae; genus JAFLCL01. Next base: position 61,914 of record JBILLJ010000009.1, on the reverse strand, counting down.
GACAGGTGCTGCCGCGCCTCGGGCCCGCTCGCAGCCTCGCGCGGGTGTTCCTGCACTTCCCCGATCCGTGGTGGAAGAAGAAGCACGGCAAGCGTCGCGTGCTCGACGACGACTTCCTCCGCGAGGTCGCGCGCCTGCTCGCGCCGCGGGGCGAGCTCTTCGTGCAGACCGACGTGGAGGAGCGCGCTCTCGAGATGCGCGAGCGCATCGAAGCCTACACGATCGATGGCGCGCCCGCCTTCGAGACCAAGCCCGGCTTCGAGATGCCGAACCCGTATGGCGCGCGCTCGAACCGCGAGGCACGCGCCGACGAAGACCACCTGCCCGTCTACCGGGTGCTCGCGATCCGCACCGCGTGAGCGCGTGGCTCAGCGCGCACGCGCGGAGGCGAGCGCGACGCGGCCGAGCGCGAGCACGAGGGCCAGGCCTGCGGGTGGGACGATCCAGATCGCGAGGCCTGGATCGCTCTCGGGGTGCGCGAAGCTCGCGAGGGCGAAGCCGAGCGGCAGCGCGGCCCACGCGAACAGCGCGAGGCGCCGCGTGATCACGTCGTTCGCTTCGAGCAGCGGCGCGCCGTGGTGTGCGACGAGCACGAGCACGAGGGAGAGCGCGACGCCGTGCGCATGCGCGAGGGTGAGGAGCAGGCGCGTGAGCTCGTCGTCGAGGTACGCCGCGAGCTTGAGGCCGTGCGCCGCCTCGAGCGCGAGGCCGATGGCCGCCCAGCCCGCGAGGCCGGCCCAGCCCACCGTGCGCAGGCGCGGATCGACGCGCCCCGCCGCACGGCGCTCGTGTTCGCCCTCGTGCGTGTCGTCCGTCTCGCTCATTCGCCGATCTCGATCGCGCGCTCCGAGGCGCGCGCGCGGAGCATCGCATGCTCGGTGCTCGGCACGACACGGACGCGCAGTGAACGCGCGAGCGCCTCGACGCGGCTCGCGCGCTCGATCGCTCGGCCCGTCGGCGCGAAGTCGCCCGGCGTGAGCCGCGCCTCGATCGGTGCGAGCGCGCGCACGGACGCCCACGCGATGGAGCGGACGCCCGGGTAGCGATCGTCGCGCATCACCTCGAGGAGCAGTTCGATGCGCGCGTCGCGCCCGAGGCCGATCTCGGGCGCCCGCGGATCGTGGCGCCCGAGCGCGCTCGCGACGACGGCGCGCTGGATCGGATCGCCCGCGAAGAGATCGTCGACCGGCGCGCCGCGTCCGGGCGCGAGGCCCGCGCCGAGGTGCGAGCCGTCGAGGTGACAGAGGGCGCACGCGTCGAGTCGGTCGCTCGTGCGCGCGCGGGGCATGCGTGGTGGGGAGTCGATGCGGTGGCTCCGGTGCGCGGCACGGAGGCCGTAGACGATCCGAGGCATGTGACACTCGACGCACGCCACGCGCGCATGCGCCCCGGACTCGGCCCGTGTCGCGGGCGCGACGTGGGCGAGGCGCGCCTCCGTCGCCGCGAGCGACTCGTGGCAGCGCGTACACATCGCGTCACCCGCGGCCGACGGGCGGATCTGGCCCCGCGGATCTCCCTCGTGCATCGCGTGGCAGTCGTTGCACGTGAGTCGTCCTTCGGTCGCGCAGCGCGACTGCGTGTAGCCCTGGTACTCGTAGGCCGTCAGGCGCGCGGTGCCGTCGTCCCAGAAGCGCGGTGCGAACGCGGGCTCGCCGTTCAGCGTGGTGTCGACGAAGAGGGGGGCGCTGTAGAGCGCGAGGTCTTCGCCGGGAACGAAGGGGTCGCCGTCGCGCAGGAATCGGCCGATGTCGTCGGTGATCCGCTGGCCGTGGCAGCGCCCGCAGACGTCGGCGGCGCGCTCGGGGGAGAGGCGCGCGGGGCTGACGATCGTCGGGTCCGCGGGCTCGGCGCGCGTCGGTCCTGTCGCGACGCCTCCGTGGAGCGCATAGCGCCGCACCGGGCTCGCGTTCGCGCGCACGTGCTCGCTGCCGGGGCCGTGGCAGGCCTCGCACGCGACGCCGAGCTCGGCGACCTCCGTGGCGAAGCGGCCCGTGGCCGGGATGAGGCCGGGGCGGGGGCCGACGTTGTGGCAGAAGACGCAGTTGTCGTTCCACGTGACGACGTGTCGGGCGTAGTCGTCGAGCGCCACGCGACCCTCGTCGAGGCCGGGCGGATCGGGCGTGAGGAACGCCTCGTTCATGTGCATCCACCGGCCCTCCTCGACGTCCCACGCGACCGGCAGGCGCACGTAGCGATCGTCCTCGCGCGCGAGGAGCTGCTGGTCGCGGTGGGAGCCGACCGTGCGCGCGACGAGCACGCGATCGATCGGCTCCTCGGTCGTGCCTTCGGTGCCAGCGTGCAGCCGTGAGAGCGTGATCACGAAGCGGGGTGCACCGGAGGCGTCGGTCTCCGTGGTCATGCGCGCGCGCAGATCGCCGTACGTGATCGACTCGCCGGCGAACGGCGCGAGCACGGTCTGCCGGCTCGCCTCCCGCGTCATCGTGCGGTGGAAGGTCCGCCCGAACGAGGCCGCGTGTGCGGGGTGACAGCGCGTGCAGGCGTCGGAGCCGACGAACTCGGCGCGATGGAGATCGCGCGGCGTCGCGAGATCGTGCGAGACGGCGTTCGCCTCGAGCTCCAGCGCGAGGAGCCCTGCGAGCGCGCCGAGCGACGCGACCAGCGCGCCGCGCATGGCTCAGCCGAGGTCGAGGAGCGTCTGCTCGACCTTCTCGACGTCCGGCACGTTCAGGCGCCGCATGATCGCGCGTGCTTCACGCAGGCGCTCCTTGGCGCCCTCGACGTCGCCGCGCTCGACGAGGTGGCGACCGAGCTCGGCCATCACGCGCGCGGCCTCGGGCTCGTTGCCGAGATCGCGGTAGAGGTCGACCGCGAGCAGGAACGACTCCTCTGCGCGACGATCGGCCGAGCCCGTCGCGTCGAAGAGCGTGCGTGCGCGGCCCCGCGCGACGGCGTGGTGCGCGCGCGCGATCGCTTCCTTGCCGCCGTAGTCCTGCGCGAGCTCGAGGGACCGATCGAGGATCTCGCTCGCCTTGTCGTCGTCGAGCTGGAGGGCGACGAGGCCGAGGTTGCGCTCGACCTCCGCGAGCACGCGCTTGTCGGCGAGCTCGCGCGCCACGCCCTGCGCCTCGAGCAGCGTCGCGCGCGCCTCGGCAGGCTTGCCGGACGCGAACATCGCCTCTCCGAGGTTGTTCAAGACGAAGCCCTGCATGCGGCGATCGGCCATCTTGCGGGCCTCCTGCAGACACGCACGCCACGCGGCCTCGGACGCGTCTCGGTCGCCGCGCTCGAAGAGGATGATGCCCATGTGGTTGAGCGACTGCATCGTGCCGGCGCGATCGCCGATCGACTCGCGCAGCTGGAGGGCCGCGCGGAACGCGTCCTCGGCGGCGTCGAGGTTGCCGCGCGAGTGCTGGATGAGGCCGAGCGTCGAGAGCGACACGGCCTCGCCGCGCGCGTCGCCCGCCTTGCGCCGGATCTCGAGCGCTTCGCTCGAGGCATCGAGCGCTGCGTCGAGGTCGCCGCGCAGGCGCTCGAGCTGCGCGAGGTCGTCGAGCGAGCTGGCGACGCCTCGGAGATCTCCGCCAGCGCGGAAGAGCTGCAGGGCACGCACGAGCGGCCCGCGCGCTGCCTCGAGGTTGCCGCGCATCGTGTGCACGCGCGCGATGCGGTTGAGCGCCGCGCCGCCCTTGCCGCGGGCGCCCACGCGCCAGCTGATCCGGAGCATCTCCGCGAACGCGGCGATCGCGTCGTCGTAGCGACCGAGCGTGCTCAGCACCGAGCCGTGGATGTGCAGGGCCTCGACGCGGCGCGAGAGCTCCTCTGCGGTGAGCAGCTCGAGCGCGCGCTCGACGGACCGGAGGGCGCTCTGCGTGTGCATCTTGGCGTGCTCGTGACGCGCGGCCTCGAGGTGTGCGCGGCCTGCGCGCGCGAGGTGTCCGGCCTTCTCGAGGTGCGGCGCCGCCAGGACCGCGAGGCCTTCGGTGCCGAGATCGACGGAGTTCGTGAGCCAGTCGGCGATGATCTGGTGGCGCCGTCGCCGCACGTCTTCCGCGAGCTGTCGGTACACGAACTCTCGGCTCTGTCCGTGGATGAAGCGGTAGGTGACGACGTGCGGCACGTCCGGATCGTCGACGCGCTCGAGGAAGCCCTTGTCGATGAGCCGCTCGAGCGCGCCGGCGAGCGCGCCCTCGTCGTCGTCGTCGGGCCACAGCGTGCTGGGATCGGCGATCTCGCCCGGCGCGTTCCGCTCCGAGCGCATCATCGCGAGGACCGCGCGATCCCACGCCACATCGCCCACCACGGCGGCGCGATCGAGCGTCGCGCGCTCGAGGTCGTCGAGGCGGCTCAGGCGCGCGCGGATCGCGTCCTCGATGTTCACCGGCAGCGCACCGGACTCGAGCTTCGCGACGTCGGTGACGATGCCCTCGGCGGTCTTCTTGAAGAGCCCCGCCTCGACGAGCGCGAACACGAGCTCGCGCAGCGCGCCGGGATTTCCCTGCGAGCGGTGCGTGAGCGCCGCGACGACCGGCTCGGGCGCGACGGTCAGCGCAGGCAGGAGGATCTGCAGCATCGAGGCGACCTCGGGCTCCCCGAGCGGCGCGATCGGCCCCACCGCGGTGCCTCCAGGCGCAGCGAGCTTGCTCGCGCGCTCTCCGAGCGGCGCGGTGCCCGCGAGGATGAACGCGATGCCGGCCTCGCAGCCGAGCAGGTTCTCGAGGATCGACCACGCGTCCTCCTCGGCGAGGTGCATGTTGTCGAGGAGCACGAGGGTCGGCCGCTGCGCTGCATCGCCGGTGAAGAGGCGTCGCAGCGCGGCGAGCTCGCGACGGCGGAGCTCCTCGGGTCGATCCTCGAGCCCCATGAGGAACGGGCTGTCGGGGAAGGGGATGCCCGCGAAGTGGCCCAGGAGGTGCGAGGTCTCGCCGATCTGGATCGCGTCCGTGCTCTGGATCGCGTCCGAGACCATCGTCGCGATGAGGCCGCGCACGGCCGCCGGGCTCGAGGACGGTGTCACGCCGAAGCGCTCGAGCAGGATGCGCGCGAAGGCCGCGTTGCCCGTGTCACCGGTGCGCGAGATGCCGAACAGGATGCGGACGTTCGGGTAGAGGCGCGCCGCGAGCTCGGCGGCGTGGAAGAGCAGGCGCGTGCGTCCGGAGCCTTCGGCACCCTCGAGCGCGACGAGCGTGGGCTTTCCGTTCGTGAAGGCGCCCTCGATGCCGGCGCGGATCGCCGAGGAGGCCTCTTCCTGCCCGACGATCGGAGGCTCGACGTCGTCCGGCGGAGGAGCGGGCTGGGATGGCACGGTCGAGGCCCCGGCGGTCGCCGCCGCGGGCGGCAGCGGCCCATCGAAGGTCAGCTCGTCGGAGGTCAGCTCGTCGAGCTCCAGCTCTTCGACCGCAGCCTGTGGCCCCGTCACGTCGGCGCCCGCGATCACGCGCTGCACCGATGGGCTGAGCGGCGCGGCCGAGACGATGGTCGCCTCCACACTGTGGCCCGGGGTGGCGGCGCGGCCGGTCGCACGCGCGGTGGCGCCGAGCGGGGCGCCACACGCAGCGCACGCCTTGAAGGCGCGCGGGTTCTCGAAGCCGCAGCTCGCGCACGTCTGGGTGACCAGGTTCATCGGCCGCAGTTGACCTCAACGACCCCGGTTTCTCAACCACTCAACGCCCGCGTCGGCTCGGGCCGAGCGGCCGCATGCGCACGAGCGCGCCGTTGCGGAACTCGAGCTGCTCGATGAAGCGGCCTGCCCCGAAGTCGTAGGTCCACACGATGATCTCGACGGTGATCGTGCGCGACTGGCCCGCGAAGCCGGGGCTCGGCGGCACGATCCACTCGGTCTGCGTCTCGTAGCGGGTCTCGGTCGTCGTCGGCTCGCCGCAGCGCGCGCGCACCGCGGCCATCGAGTCGCCGACGACCACGATGCTCGTGCCGCACTGGAGCGCGTGTGCCTGGCCCGCGAGCGGGCCGAGCGCGCCGAGGGCTCCCATGCCCAGCGTCGCCGCGAAGACGAGCACGGGTGACATCGTTCGAACGTTCGCGTGGGCCATCGGTCCTCCTCCTCGCGCTCGGGAGCGCGTCGGACGGCGCGCCACGCGAGCCCATTCAATCCGGCCCGCGCGGGGCTCGGCGACCGAACGAGGATCCTCGTGACGCCTCGCCGCGGTGAGCTCGAGGGCTCGAGGGCCAGGGGTGCCTCGGCCCGGGACCGTCAGAGCTCGTCGACCGAGCCGGCGCCTTCGCGGACGACCACGATGTCGGCGCCCGTGACGTCGAGCACGGTCGAGGGCACGAGGCCGCCGTAGCCCGCGTCGAGGATCAGATCGAGGCCGGGGAAGGCCGCGTCGATGTCGGCCGGGTCGTTGAGCGGCTCGCCCTCGCGGCTCGCCGTGCTCGACACGATCGGGTTTCCGAGCGCGCGCACGAGGGCGAGCGCGACCTCGTTGTGCGGCACGCGGATGCCGACCGTCTTGCGCTTCATCTGGAGGATGCGCGGCACCTCGCGGCTCGCCTCGAGGATGAAGCAGTACGGGCCGGGCGTGAGCCGCCGCATGAGGCGGTAGGTGCGGTCGTCGACGAGCGCATACTTCGAGAGGTCGCCGAGGTCCGGGCAGATGAACGCCAGCGGCTGATCGGGCTTCATGCGCTTGATCGCGTAGACCCGATCGACCGCGCGCTTCTGCGTGATGTCGCAGCCGATGCCGTAGACGGTGTCGGTCGGATACGCGATCACGCCGCCGTCGCGGAGGACCTCGACGGCCCGCTGGATCTTGCGGGGCTCGGGGTGCTGCGGGTTGATCTCGAGGCGCATCTCAGCCGGCGTGGATCAGGCGACGCTGCTCGCCGTCTTCGAAGAGCACGACGATGAACTGATCGGTCGTCGTCTCCTCGACGCGACCGACGCCGAACTTCGTGTGCACGAACCAGTCGCCGACCTTGTAGCGAGTCGCGCGATCCCACGGCCGGCTGTGCGCGCGGGCGTACGCGATCTCGCGCTCGTCGAGCTTGCCCTTCTTGGGCGCGGGGGCCGCGGCCTTGCGCGCACCGTTGCCCGCGCTGTTCGCGCGGGGCGCGCGCTCGGGCTTGGCGGGCGCGGCGCCGGGGAGCGGCTTCTCCGGCGAAGGCGCCTTGGCGATGTGGCTGACGAGCTTGCGCGCGGCGGTCACGACCGAGAGGCGCGGGTCGCAGATGAGGACCTCTTCGATGGTGTTCGGTCGGCCGTTCGCGAGGCAGTCCTCGTAGTACGCGCTGCATGCGCGCGCGATGATCGCGAGGCGGTCTGCGTCACCTTCGGCGTTGGGTCCGGCGCCGAGGGCGGGGAACGCGACGCGGATGACGTTGCGGGGCGCGACGAAGTCGAGCACGGCGCGCACCGCGCTCGCGAGCGTCTCCTTCGAGGGCGCATTCGCCTGGATGCCCGCCTGCTCGGGCGGTCGCGTCGCGAGCCAGAGGAGGAAGTCGCAGTGCAGCTTGCCGGGGTGAAGCCGGACGACGGAGCCGTTCGCCAGCTGTCCGCCGGCGCGCTGTCGCTCCGCGTCGAGAAGCCGCGTCAGCTCCGGTGGGCCGTAGGCGAACGAGAGATCCTTGTCGGGCCCGGGGCCGGGCCAGATGCGGAGGTCCGTCGTTCCGTCGTGGGCGATCACACCGACGCGGCGCGAGGTCGGGAGCTCGTAGGCGGAGGCTTGGAGGATCACGATGTCCATGGGCGCGCGCCACGTAGCGCAAACTCGGGCACGTTCAACGTAGAAGACGCGTCGAGCGCGTTGCGTCCCTGCTCGTTCTAGTGCACCGTCTGCGCCCCCCGGCCCTGCCGCGTCCGAGCAGAGAGACGACCATGTCCGACGAAGTCACCAACGTTGAAACGAGCCCCGCAGCCGACGAGGCCGCACCGCCGCCCGCGGTGGAGTCCCACGCGGCCGAGGCGCACGAGGGTGCGTCCGAGCACGAGTCGTCCTCTGGCGGACGCGCGGCTGAGGAGCCGCACGACGATCTGCCCGCCGAGCAGCTGCCGGCGCGCGGCGAGGATCCGCGTCCGTTCATCGTGCTCACCGCGATCCACGACGCGAACGCGCGCGTGGCGGCGATCACGCTGAGCCACGCGGATGCGTGGGAGCGCGCCCAGAAGGCGATCGGTGGCAAGGCGATCGCAGGCCTCGACCTCGTCGAGCTGTCGGTCCCGCCGCGCGCGTTCACGGCGCTTCGCGAGAAGCTCCAGCGCTCGGCCGACACCGTCGCCGTCTACGATCTCTTCCCGCTCGCGGCACACCTGGGCCGCACCACGCGCAAGGTCGCGGGCCAGTTCCTCGCGGCCGAGATCCTCTGGGCGCTCGAGGAGCAAGGCATCCTCGCCGGCATCCCGCTCAACATCCGCCTCGACGTGCCGCGCAGCTGGGGAGACCGCTCGCCCAAGGCCGTGCACGAGAAGCTGATGGAAGGCGGGGCCCTCGATCTCACCGAGGGCGCGATCGAGGACTTCCGCGCGATCAAGGGCAGCTGGGATCAAGCTTCCTGAGCCCGAGGCTCCAAGCGAATCCTGGCGCTCGCGTCCCACACGGCCCGGCCTCTCGCCGGGCCGTGCTCGTTCCGTCGTCCTCTGCGGCCTGCTACACCCGCCGGGCGCATGCGCATCGTCACCTGGAACCTCAACTCGATCCGAGCGCGGCACGATCGCCTCCTCGCGCTGCTCGCGCGTCACCGACCGGACGTGCTCTGTCTCCAGGAGCTCAAGGTCGAGGACTCGGCCTTCCCCTACGACGACGTGCGCAGCGCGGGGTATCGCGCCGAGATCCTCGGGCAGCGCGCGTACAACGGCGTCGCGATCCTCACCCGCGAGCCCCTCGAGGACGTGCGACGCGGGATGGGGGAGGGCGACACCGATCCGCAGGCGCGCCTCATCTCCGGCGTCTTCCGCGGCATCCGCGTGATCTCGGCGTACTTCCCCAACGGCGGTGAGGTCGGCAGCGACAAGTACGGCTACAAGCTCGCGTGGATGAAGCGCCTTCGCGCGATGCTCGAGCGCGACTTCTCTCCGTCGATGCCGCTCGTGCTCGCCGGCGACTTCAACGTCGCGCCCGACGAGCGCGACACCAAGAGCCCGGAGGCGTGGCGCAACACCGTGCTCTTCACCGACGAGGTCCGCGAGGCCCTTCGCGAGCTGCGGAGCTGGGGCCTCCACGACTCGCTCCGCCTCGTGAACGACGCGCCCGGGCTCTACTCCTGGTGGGACTACCAGATGCTCGGCTTCGCGAAGAACAACGGCCTGCGCATCGATCACCTCGACGTCACGAGCCCGCTCTGCCCGCGCGTGCGCGACGTCCGCGTCGATCGCGACGAGCGCAAGGGCAAGCAGCCCTCCGATCACGCCCCGGTCGTGCTCGAGCTCGCCGACTGATGCGCGCGCTCCTCGACGCGCTCCATCCGTGGCCGATCGAGGAGGCGGTCGCGCGCCCGCTCGGCTCGATCCTGCTCGCGCTGCTCGTGCCCATCGCGACGGCACGCGTGCTCGCGCTCCTGCTCCTCGGTGCGCGCGAGGCGACGAGCGACGCCCACGAGCGTGCGCGCCGCGTCGCGCCCTTCCGCAGCGCGTGTTTCGTCGTGGGCGTCGTGCAGCTCCAGCTCGCGTGGATGCTCGGCACGAGCGCGATCGGGCCCGCGTGGGCGCATGCACCAGGGTCGGCGTGGAGCGAAGGCTTCGGCCTCCTCACCGTGCTCGCCGCGCTCGTGGGCGGTGGCCTGGGGCGTCTCGTCGAGCGTGAGGCATCGGGGCTCGCGCCCGCGACGCGCCGCGACGCACGAGACGTGGTGCTCCTGCGGCTGCGCATGGGCGCCTACCTCGCTGGCCCGCTCGTCGTGGTGCACCTCGCGACGCGGCTGCCGCTGCTCGACGACGCGGGCGCGCTGCGCGCCGGCTACCTCGCGGCAGCGCTCGCGCTCGTCGTGGTCGGTGTCGCGTACGGCGGTCTCTTCGCGCTCGTCCTCACCGGCGCCGTGCGTCGCGCCGACACGCGCGTCGCGGCCCTCGCGCGTCGCGCGGCCGAGCGCGAGGGCATCGCGCTCGCGTCCGTGTGGCGCCTGCCCACCGGGAGCGTGCCCTTCGCGAACGCCGCGGCCATCCCCTGGGCGCGCACCATGGTGGTGACCGATCGCATCACGGAGCTGCTCGACGACGACGAGCTCGACGCCGTGCTCGCCCACGAAGCTGGGCACCTCTCGGAGGCGCCCTGGGTGGCGCTCGCGCGCGTCGGCACGGCCGTCTTCCTCATCGCGGGCCTCTCGCTCGGGCCCACGGTGCTCTGGTCGCTCGGCGTGAGCGAGGACGATCAGCTCGCGGCGCTCCTCGTGCTGGCGCTCTTCGGGCTCCTCGCGCTCGTGGCGGTCCGGCGCCTCGCGCGCCGCATGGAGGAGCGGGCCGATGCCCACGCCCGCGAGCACGTCGGCGCCGAGCCCCTCGCGCGTGCGCTCGAGAAGCTCCACCGCGACGCGCTCCTTCCGCTCGTCACGGGCAAGAAGCGCGTGCATCCCGACCTCTACGATCGCCTGGCCGCCTGTGGCCGCGATCCCGGCCCACGGCCCGCGCCACCCGCGACGCGCGGCGGGCTCTTCGTCGGTCTCGGCGTCGCGGTCACGCTCGTCGTGGGCGTCTGGCTCGCGGTGGATCTGACGGCCTTTCCGGCGTCGGAGGCCGAGCTCGCGAGCGAAGACGAGACGTGGCGTCGGCTGCGTGTGGATCCTTGGGACGCGAGCGCGGCGCTCGCGCTCGCCTGGCAAGCGCGTCGCCGCGAGGACCTCAAGCGCGCGGAGGCGTACGCGACGGAGGCGGCGCACCTCGGCGTCTCGACGCCGCCCTTGCTCGAGATGGAGGCCGAGCTCCTCGCCGCGCGCGGTGAGTGCGCACGCGCGCGAGAGACCTTCGATCGTGCGCTCGCCGCGCGGGTGGTCGACCCTCTCGAGAGCTCGCTCGAGCTCGGCGGCTATCGCATTCCACCGACCCTCATGACCGAGTGCGGCATGGGGGATCCCCGCACGCGATGGGAGTGACGAGATGATCCCGAACCAGCCGCTGCTCCTTCCCGCCGTGGCGCTGGCCGCGTGGACGTTCGTGATGTGGGCGTGGATGTACGCGACGCGCATCCCCGCGATCCTGCGATCGAAGATGAAGCTCGATCCCACGATCCCGCGCGGCGAGCAGATGGCGACGCTGCCGCCCGACGTGCGGTGGAAGGCCGACAACTACAACCACCTCTTCGAGCAACCGACGGTCTTCTATCCCGTCGTGATCATCGCGGCGCTCGTGCCCGCGAGCGGCTCCATCGAGCTCGGTCTCGCATGGACGTACGTCGCGTTCCGCGTCGCGCACAGCGTCTTGCAGGCGACGGTGAACAAGATCGAAGTGCGCTTCGCGCTCTTCTTCCTCTCGTCGCTCGTGCTGCTCGGTCTCGTCGTGCGCACCGCTCTCCTGCTTCTCTGAAGGGCAGGAGAAGGCACTCCTCGCTCCGTGAGGATCAGGGGACGCAGTCGCGCACGGTGCTCGTGCACTCGCTCGAGACGACGTCGACGTCGAGATCGCAGAGCCCGAGGACGCGCATGTACCAGGGCGTCGGCGCGGCGGTCGCGTCGAGCGTGAGCGCGCGGGTGCCCTCGCGGAGCTCGATCTCGAAGCGGCGGATCACCTCGTCGGGGGGCCGCGAGTGACCATCGGTCGGATCGCCGTGGTCGGCGGTGCGGATGCGGCAGGTGTCGAGCAAGACGTAGGGCTCGCCGCGTCCGTCGATGCCGTGGATGCGAAGGCGGTCGGGCGCGGTGTAGGTCGCCACGTCGACGACCAGGGTGCGTGCATGGGCGCCGCCGGCGCGGTTCGATCGCAGCGAGATCGCTCCGGCGCAGTTCTGGTACTCGAGGCCCCGTTCACAGCCGAGGTCCACGTCGGGCGCTGTCAGCGGCGTGTAGGGCAGGAGCACCGGCGTCGCGCTCGCGCTCTCGGAGCAGGTGGGGTCGACGGGATCGGCGGGGCCCGCACCGCCAGCGTCCAGGCGCCGGCCCGCGTCGGGCGGACCTGCGTCGGGCGTGACGCATCCCTCGATGCGCTCGCGCCGGCAGGTGCCCTCGAAGCGCGCCGTGCCTGCGGGCTCACACCGCTCGAGGGTGCACGGGTCCCCGTCGTCGCAGTCGATGGGCGCGTCGCAGTAGCCGCTCACGCTCGGCACGATCGGAGGCACCACGCGCGCGTCGGTGTTCGCGTCGCGCGACACGACGGCGGCATCGATCGATGGCGGCGTCTCTTCGCTGGCGGTGCACCCGAAGGCACCCAGCCCGATCCAGAGGAGCAGCGAGACGCGGCGCACCTCGAGAGGATGCGGCCCGCCGTCGGCCGGGTCGACATGTCGATTTGTGAACGTTCGCGGCCTTCACTCGTGCCGGCTCCTTGAACGCCTCGGCTCGTCCGTGTCACCTATGTCCGCCCATGGCGCCTCTCTCGCGTCGATCCCCGCTCTTCCGCCGCGTCGCGAGCCTCGTGCTCGGCGCGCTCGTGCTCGCCTCGCTCGTGCTCGGTGCGTTCGCGTGCGGTCCCACCGCGCCTCGCTATCGGGCCGCCCGCGGCGAGACGCAGGCCGAGGACACCGTGGTCGGTCCCGGCGACGTCTTCGACGTCCGCGTCTACGACGAAGAGGACCTCTCGGCGGAGTACCGCGTCGAGGGAGACGGCACGATCGACTTCCCGCTCGTGGGCCGCATCGAGGTCGCGGGGCTCGATCCCACGGCCATCGCGGAGCTGATCCGCGACCGCCTGCGCGACGGGGAGTACCTCGTCGCCCCCCACGTCAGCGTGCGGGTCCAGGAGTACAACTCGCGCCGCGTGTCGGTGATCGGCGCGGTGCGTGAGCCCGGCAGCTATCCCATCAGCAGCCGCATGGGTGTGGTCGAGGCGGTGAGCCTCGCGGGCGGCTTCACCGCGCTGGCGAACCGCGACGGCACGCTGCTCACGCGGCGGGTGGACGGCGAGCTCCGCACGTTCAGCGTCCCCGTGGACCGGATCTCGAGCGGCCAGGAGCCCGACGTGACCGTGCGCGCAGGCGACATCCTCCACGTCCCCGAGCGTCTCTTCTGAGCGCGCCAGAGAGACCAGGGGCCTGCGCGCCGAAGGCGCAGCCTGGTGGTGGCGGTGCGGCTTCGCAGTGCGAAGCCTCCTACGCAGCGGCGCGAACCTCCCTGCGCGAACGGATCAAAACCGGCCGGACGGCCGGCTTGTTACGGGCCGCGCGACGGGCCCGTAGGCCCAGAAACGCAGGGGAACGCGAATTCAGGGGTCTCTGGCACGTGTCCTGTATTGGGCGCCGGCCAGGAGGAATCCGATGAGCGAGCCCCTCACGAGCGCGAACCTGAATCACCCGGCGTCCCAGCCGCGCGCGCTCCGTATCCTGGCGAAGTCCACCTTCCGCGAGCTCAAGAGCAGCGGTTACAGCCGTTCCGAGATCCTCGCGTTCGCGACCGAGATGCTCTCGCTGGTCTCGAGCGACCTGCGCGATGGCCAGAGCGTCGAGGCCGCCGCCGAGGAATGAACGGCGAGATTGACTTGACCCGCGCGGCCTGAGGCTCGCGCGTGGAGAAAAGAGGCGTGCCGTTCGCGGCGCGCCTCTTTTCGTTGGGGCTGGCTCGCGGCGATCCCTTGGAGCAGTGATCGCTCACGGAGCGGTCCTTGTCGCTCGTGGGGGCGCTGACTAGAGTCCGCGCCTTCCGCTGGCTGGGCGCCGGCACTCACGAGGAGACGACGATGGCTCGGATTGCGATCAACGGCTTCGGCCGCATCGGACGGTGCGTGACGCGAGTGATCTTCGAGGCGAAGAAGCAGGGCCTCGAGATCGTCGCCATCAACGACCTGACCGACGCGAGCACGCTCGCGCACCTCCTCAAGTACGACTCGGTGCACCGCACGGCGGGCTTCTCGGTCGAGGCCGCCGAAGGCGCGGTCATCGTCGATGGCAAGCGCATCCCGATCTTCGCGAAGAAGGACCCCGGCGAGCTGCCGTGGAAGGACCTCGGCGTCGACGTCGTGATGGAGTGCACTGGCAAGTTCCGCGACAAGGCCGGCGGAGAGAAGCACCGCGCGGCGGGCGCCAAGCGCGTCATCATCAGCGCGCCGGGCGAGAAGGACATCGACGGCACCTTCTGCGTGGGCATCAACCACACGAGCTACGACCCGGCCAAGCACTTCATCGTCTCGAACGCGTCGTGCACGACGAACTGCCTCGCGCCGATCGCCAAGGTCGTGAACGAGGCCTTCGGCATCGTGAAGGGCCACATGGTCACGGTGCACTCGTACACGAACGACCAGAACATCCTCGACCTCCCGCACAAGGATCTGCGCCGCGCGCGTGCGGCCGCGATGTCGATGATTCCGTCGACGACGGGCGCCGCGAAGGCCATCGGCCTCGTGCTCCCCGAGCTCAAGGGCAAGCTCGATGGCACCTCGATCCGCGTGCCCACCCCGAACGTCTCCATCACCTGCATGACGGCGGTGGTCGGCAAGCAGACCTCGGTCGCCGAGGTGAACGCCGCGCTCGAGGCCGCCGCGAACGGCGCGCTCCAGGGCATCCTCGGCTTCGAGAAGGCGCCGCTCGTGTCGTCGGACTTCATCGGCGACTCGCGCAGCTCGATCGTCGATGCCGCCCAGACGGCGGTGGTCGGCGGCGACCTCGTCGAGGTGCAGAGCTGGTACGACAACGAGTGGGGCTTCTCGCACCGCATGGTCGACCTCGCGGCCCACATCGCCGGCGCGGAGAAGTGACGGCCATGTCGATGCTCGATGGCATCAAGAGCGTCCGCGACCTCGACGTCGCGGGGCGCCGCGTGTTCGTGCGTGTGGACTTCAACGTGCCCCTCGAGGGCAAGACGGTCACCGACGACACCCGCGTGCGCGCCGCGATCCCGACGCTGAAGCTCCTGCTCGACAAGGGCGCGCGCGTCGTCATCGCCTCGCACCTGGGTCGGCCCAAGGGCGGACCGGATGCGAAGTACTCGATGGAGCCCGCGGCGCACAAGCTGGCGGAGCTCATGAACCTCGACGTGATCCTCGCCGACGACTGCATCGGCGACGGACCCAAGAAGGTCGTCGGCGACCTGCGCGACAACCAGATCGCGTGCCTCGAGAACCTCCGCTTCCACCCGGAAGAGGAGAAGAACGACGAGGCCTTCGCGCGTGAGCTCGCCAAGCTCTCGGACGCATACGTGAACGACGCGTTCGGTGCGGCGCACCGCGCGCACGCGTCGGTCGCGGCCCTCGCGAAGCTCCACCGCGACCGGGCAGCGGGCCTCCTGCTCGAGGCAGAGCTGTCCGCGCTCGGGCGGGTGCGGGGTGAGCCGGAACGTCCGTTCGTGGCGATCCTCGGTGGCGCGAAGGTCTCCGACAAGATCGGCGTGCTCGAGGCCCTGCTCACGAAGGTCGACGTGCTCGTCATCGGCGGCGCGATGGCGAACACCTTCCTCGCGGCCAAGGGCATCTCGATGGGCAAGAGCCTCGTCGAGGAGGACAAGCTCGCGATGGCGCGCACGATCCTCGCGCGCGCCGACGAGAAGAAGATCTCGATCGTGCTGCCCGACGACGTCGTCGTCGCCAGCAGCCTCGATGCGCCCAGTGGTCAGGTGCTCGACGTCCACGCGCTCGGTCCGAGCGACATGGCGCTCGACATCGGACCGCGCACGGTCGCGGCGGCCACCAAGGCCTTCGCCGGTGCCAAGACGGTCTTCTGGAACGGCCCGATGGGCTTGTTCGAGAAGGCGCCGTTCGCGGCAGGCACCAACGGCATCGCCAAGGCGCTCAGCGAGACGACTGGCGCGTTCACGATCGTGGGTGGTGGCGACAGCGTCGCCGCCGTGCAGGAGGCCGGGCTCGCCGATCGCTTCTCGCACGTGTCGACCGGTGGTGGCGCCTCGCTCGAGCTGATCGAGGGGCGCAAGCTCCCGGGCGTCGAAGCGCTGCGCGGCTGACGCGTATCGGGGTGGAACGAGGGGCCGACATCGTGAGGTCGATGGTCGGTCCCTCGTCGCTTCGTTCGCAGGGATCGCAGAACGGAAGAAGGTGACGCACATGGCTCGACGTCCTCTCATCGCGGGCAACTGGAAGCTCCAGAACGGACTCGAGGCCTCGGCGTCGCTCGCGCGAGCCGTCGCTGCGGGGCTCGTGGCGGACACCCGCGCGGAGGTCGTGCTCGCGCCGGTCTTCACTGCGCTCTCGACGGTCGCCGCGGCCCTCCAGGGCACGACGATCGGCCTGGCCGGTCAGGACCTGCACTGGGAGGACAAGGGCGCGTTCACCGGCGAGGTGAGCGCGCCGCTCCTCGCCGACGTGGGCTGCACCCACGTCATCGTCGGACACTCGGAGCGACGTCAGCTCTTCGGCGACACCGACGCGTCCATTCGCCGCAAGGTGGAGGCCGCGCTCCGCGGTGGGCTCGTGCCGATCGCCTGTGTGGGCGAGACGCTCGCGGAACGAGAGGGCGACAAGACGCTCGAGGTCGTGCTCGGGCAGCTCGACGCGATCCTGCGCGGGCTCGTCGGCGCGGAGCGGATCGTCGTGGCCTACGAGCCGGTGTGGGCCATCGGCACCGGGCGCGTCGCGAAGGCGGAGGACGCACAGGACGTGCACCGCGCGATCCGGGCCCGCGCGTCCGAGCTCGCCGGCGCTGCGGTCGGTGACGGCCTGCGCATTCTCTACGGTGGCAGCGTGAAGGCCGACAACGCCGCCGGCTTGCTCGCGCAGCCCGACATCGACGGTGCGCTCGTCGGTGGCGCGTCTCTGGACGCGGGCCAGTTCCTCGCGATCGTCCGCGCCGCCTGACCGCGAGCGCCTGCGGAATCGACCTCGCCGACGGGCGGTTGGCGTTTCTGCGCGCGCGTACTAACGTCCCGCCCCCTTCAAGGATCCCTCGCATGCTCTACTGGGTCATCTCCGCGGTCTACGTCGTCGTCTGCGCGTTCCTCATCCTCGTCGTGCTGCTCCAGCAGGGACGCGGCGGCATGGGCAACGCCTTCGGCGGCAGCAGCCAGACCGTCTTCGGCGGCGCCGGCGCGGGCAACGTCCTCACGCGCGCGACGACGGCCAGCGCGACGCTCTTCATGGTCCTCTCCGCCACGCTCGCCTACATGTCGAGCTCGAGCGACGCGGCCCTCGAGGAGCGCGCCCGCCAGCACGAGATCGAGGAAGAGAACCGTCGCGAGCTCCGCGAGGCGGCCGAGGAGTCCGAGCAGGGCTCGACCACGGACGGCGCCGAAGGCGCGGCCGATGACGGCGCCGCCGACGAAGGCGCCGCCGACGAGGGCGCTGGCGCTGCGGCCGACGAGGCGATGGCTCCGCCCGAGCCGCTCCAGCTCCAGCTCGGTGCGGGCGAGGGCGCGGGCGCGACGCTCGATCTCGGTGGGGGCCTGACGCTCACGCAGGAGCCCGCTCCTGCGCCCGAGGCGGCGCCTGCTCCCGAGGCCGCGCCTGCTCCCGAGGCGGCGCCCACGCCCTGACGCTCCGACCGACCTCGAGACGGCGACACGACCGCGCGGCTCTTGCCTCGCGGTCGTGTTCGTTTCAGGGGCGGGTCAACCGATGAGCGAGATCGGCTGGCCTGCGTCGAGCGAGACGAGCGCGCGCTGGATCTGCTCGGCGTAGGTGCCGTAGCCGTGGTCGACCGCGAGCCGGAGCGCGTCGCGCAGACCGTTGCGCGCGTCGTCGGTCGCGCCCTGCTGCTGGTCGACGACGGCCAGCATCACGCGTCCCTGGACGCCTTCCCAGATGGCGTTCTTGCGCTCCGCGTAGTGGATGGCCTCGAGGATGTGCTGTCGCCCATCGGGCGAGGCGAAGCGCATCGCGTCGATGTAGCCGAGCACGCGGAGGTTCGCGTACTGGACGTGCTCGATGCCGTTGTCGCGTGCGATCTCGTAGCTGTAGCGGAGCGAGGAGAACGCGCGCTTGAAGTCGTTGAGGCGGACGTACGAGTCGCCGATGTTGTGAGCGCTGACGGCCGCGTGGTACGGCAGCTGGAACTCTTTCGCGAGCTCGAGGCCGCGGGTGGCTGCCGCGATGCCCTTCTCGTAGTCCTTCGCGAAGAAGCAGACGAGCGACTCCATCGTGAAGAGCTCGCACTCGACCGACTTGTTCGGGCGCGAGGCCAGGATGTCTCGGGCCTCGGCGATGCGGCCCAGGCCCGCGATCTGATCGCCTCCGGTGGCGTGCGCGAGCGCGAGGGACGTGAGGCAGCGGAGCTGGCGCTCGCGATCACCGGTCGCGATGCAGAGCGCGAGCGCGCGCTCGAGGAGCACGATGGCCGGGCGACGCTCCCCGCGCCGCAGCTCCGCCTCGGCGCGCGCGAGGGTCGCGTCGCGCTCGATGGTGACGTCCTGGATCGAGCGAGCGATCTCGTCGGCGCGCTCGACCCAGCGCTGGCCTTCGTCGATCTCGTATGCCTGCACGAGCATGCGTCCCCGCAGGAGCGCGAGCTTGGCGAGGTCGGCGTCGCGCCGCAGCGACTCGGCGAGATCGATGCCGGCCTTGAGCTTCTCGGCGCCTTCGGCGAGGAAGCGACCGTTGAGCGCGACCGTGCCGTAGCGCACGTACATCTCGAGCAGGCGCGTCGCGTCGCGGTGGGCGGCGTTCGACGCGAGATCGATCGCCTTGTCGAGGTGCTGGAGCGCTGCGCGCGGCTGCTCGCTCGCGACGCGATCGGCGGCGCGCACGAGGTACTCGATGGCGCGCACCCGGTCGCCGGCCTCGCGGTAGTGGAACGCGAGGCGGTCGGAGATCTCGTCGATGCGCTGCGGGTAGAGCGCCTCGAGCGCTGCGGCCATCGCGCCGTGCATCTCGCGGCGCGTCTCGAGGGTGAGGCCGTCGCGGAGCACCTCGCCGACGAGGTCGTGCGCGATGACGAGCTCGGAGGGGGAGGGGCGCGCGAGCAGGCCCTTGCCCTCGAGCACCGAGACGGCGTCGAGCACGGCCGGCGGTGACTCGCCAGCGACGTGGGCGAGCAGCTCGGGCGTGAAGCGGCCGGCAGCGATCGCGCCGATCTGCAGCAAGTGTCGATCGGTCGGCGAGAGGCGCGAGAGGCGCGAGGCGACGAGGCCGCGCAGGGACTTCGGCACCTCGCTCGCCGCGAGCTGCATCTGCAGCACCACGTGCCCTTCGCGGACCTCGATCGCGCCCGCGTCGCCGAGGGCCTTGAGGTACTCCTCGACGTAGAGCGGGTTGCCCGCGCTCTTGGTCGTCACCTCGCGCAGGAGCTCGACGGGCACCTCTTCGGCGGCCAGGCGCGTCGCGACGAGCCGCGCGACGTCGTCGTCCGAGAGAGGATCGAGCGAGATCTCCACGTAGCGGCTTCCGTCGCGCCACGCGTGCACGAAGCCGGGGCGATGCGCGAGCACCACGACGAGGCGCGCGTCCCTGCCTTCGCGGAGGAGCGCGTCGAGGATCGCCTGCGACTCGTCGTCCATCGCGTCGGCGTTGTCGAAGCACACGGCGGTGAGCCGATCGCTGGCGAGCTTGAGCGCGACGCGCAGGAACGCCGGACGGATGAGGCGGCCGAGGGAGTCGGGCGCGTCGTTCGACGACGTCGCGCCGAGGAGCACGCCCAGCGCGCCGATCTCGGGCGCGGTGAGGCCGAGCTCACGCGTGCGCATCACCTTGTCGCGCACGACGTCCGGCGCGTCGAGCTCGTCGACGCCGAGGATCACGCGCAGGAGATCCGTGATCGCCGAGAGGCCCACCGAGCGGCCCTGGCGCTGACACGACGCGACGTACATGCCGACGTCGTGCCCCGCGGCGCGCAGGCGTCGTCGGGCCTCGTGGAGCGTGCGCGTCTTGCCGCTGCCCGCGTCTCCGACGAGGCCGAGCACGCGCAGCTTGCCGCGGTTCGCGAGCGCGAAGAGCTCGCCGATGCGCCGCAGCTCGTCGCGCCGCCCGACGAACTTGCCGGCCGCGTCGAGCGGGCTCAGCTCGGACTCGATGAGGTGCGAGGTCTCGGCGTCGTCGGTGACGGGCAGCGTCGAGAAGAGGCTCTGGATGGCGCGCCGCGCCGCCGCGCTCACGCAGACCTGTCCGGGCGCCGCCTGCTTCGAGACGGCGCGTGCCGTGCGCGCGAACTCCCGGAAGGTGTCGTCGCGCAGGGCCTCTCCCCGCACGTCGACGAGGATGCGTCGCGCGTCGATGCCGATCGCGGGCACGGTGCGCGCGCCGCCCGCGCTCGGCGTCTGCACGCTGGCCCAGTGCTGGATGCGGAGCATGCAGCGCGCGGCCGTCTCGGTGTCTCGACCGTCGGGATCGCGCAGGCCGAAGAGGATGCCGACCTCGTTCGCGTCGTCGAGGCCGACGGGCCCGCCGCCCATGACCTGCCCGCCGAAGCGGCGGAGGATGGCGGCCACCTCCGGCGCGGCCACGAGGAGCGCCACGCCCTGACCGTGCAGCACGGCGAACGTGGCGTCGCGGAGCTCGTGCGCGGGGCGCGCGACACCGGTCGTCTGCTTGCGCGCCCCGGTGCGCTTGCTCGGCACGTCGGCCGGCGTCGGATGCTTCACGCGGCTGTCGCCGCCCTCGAAGATCGCGAGCAGGTGCTCGCCCTCGTGATCGCTCTGGTTCGACTCGCTCGCGTCGCGGATCTGGCCGACGTACCGCGAGAGATCGTGACCACCGACGCGACGGCCCGACGAGTACAGGAACTGGACGAGGGCCTCGTAGAGCGAGCCCGCGTTCGGGTAGCGCTGTGCGGCCTGCGGGTGCATCGCACGCTCGACGATGTTCGCGAGCTCTTCCGGCACGTCGGGCGCGATGCTGCGCAGGGGCGCGTGCTCGCCCGCGCGGACGCGACGGAGGATCTCGTACGACGAGTCCGCATCGAACGGGTTTCGGCCCGACAGCGCCTCGTAGAGCACGACGCCGAGGGCGTAGAGATCCGTGCGCGCGTCGACCTCGGCGGGCTGACCGCTGCCGGCCCACGCCTGACCTGCACCGGCCTGCTCGGGGCTCATGTAGGCGTACTTGCCCTTGAGCACGCCGGCTTCGGTGCCCTCCTTCACGAGGGTCTTGGCCTTCGCGACGCCGAAGTCGGTGAGCTTCACCTCGCCCTCAAGGCTGACGAGCACGTTCTGCGGCGAGACGTCGCGGTGGACGATGTGGAGCGGGCGCATGCTCGCGTCGCGGCGTCGGTGCGCGTAGTCGAGGCCCTTGGCGAGCTCGCTGACGATGAAGACGGCGAGCTCCTGCGCGAGCGGAAGGCGCAGGGCCCGCGCGCGGCGCAGGAGCGTCGCGAGGTCGTAACCCGCGACCCACTCCATCGCGATGAAGTAGCTGTCGTCGGCGCGGCCGAGATCGAAGACCTGGACGATGTTCGCGTGCGAGAGCGTGACCGCGATCTTCGCCTCGTTGATGAACATCTCGACGAACTGAGGGTTCTGGCTCAGCTCGGGAAGGATCCGCTTGATGACGAGCGTCTTCTCGAAGCCCTCGACACCGTGGGACTTCGCCTTGAACACCTCGGCCATGCCCCCGCGCGCGAGGAGCTGCACGAGCTGGTACTTGCCGTAGACGGTGGGAGAGGACGTCATCGCGCGCGTTCGACGCGCGGCGTCGAGCGGCCACGGCCCAGGGACACCCCGCGCCGAAGCGGGGGAAGAATACCCCGAACGGCCCCGCGCAAGGGAGCGTTCTCGACGGCGGGATCCGCGCGCCGGAATCAGTGCTTGAGGAGCGTGTACTCGACGCTGCTGGCGTCGGCGGCGAAGGCGGGATCGAGCACGATCTGCTCGACGATCTCGAGGCCGTAGCCGTCGAGGCCCGCGATGCGGCGGGGGCGGTTGGTGAGGAGGCGGATGCGGCCCAGGCCGACGCTGCGGAGAATCTGCGCGCCGATGCCGTACTCGCGGAGCACCTCGCCGCTCTCGGGGGCGCGCGGCTTCACGTCGAGGCCGAGGCGGAGGCCGAGGTCGGCCTGCAGATCCATCGGGCCCGGGAAGAACACGATCACGCCGCGGCCCTCGACCTCGATGCGATCGATCGCGTCGCGCAGCGCCACGCGGCCGGGCGTGCGCACGTCGAGCACGTCGCCGATCACGCTGCCGGTGTGCATGCGGACGAGCGGTGCGTGGCCTTCGGCGCTCGTCACGTCGCCGTGCACGCACGCGAGGTACTCGCGGCTGCCGCTCTCGAAGACCTTGATGGTCCACGACTTCCCGCTCGGGAGCGTGAGTGGGCCCGACGTCTTCTCGACGACGAGCTTCTCGTGCTCGAGGCGGTACTGGATGAGGTCGGCGATCGAGAGGATGCGCAGCCCGTGCTGCTCGGCGAAGCGCACGAGGTCGGGCATGCGCGCCATCGTGCCGTCGTCGTTCATGATCTCGCAGATCACGCCCGAGGGGCCCAGGCCCGCGAGGCGCGCGAGATCGACCGAGCCCTCCGTGTGGCCGGTGCGCTGGAGCACGCCGCCCGGACGGGCGCGCAGGGGGAAGACGTGACCCGGGCTGACGAGGTCCGCGGGCTTGGCGTCGGGGGCGACGGCGACGCGGATCGTGTGCGCGCGATCGTGCGCGGAGATGCCCGTCGAGACGCCCGTGCGTGCCTCGATCGAGATCGTGAACGCGGTCGTGCGCGAGCTGCGGTTCTCGTCGACCATCATCGGCAGATCGAGCTGGCGCACGCGCTCGTCGGTGAGGCTCAGGCAGATGAGACCGCGCGCGTGGCGCGCCATGAAGTTGATCGCCTCGGGCGTCACCTTCTCCGCGGCCATCACGAGGTCGCCCTCGTTCTCGCGGTCCTCGTCGTCGACGAGGATCACCATCCGGCCCGCGCGCACGTCCTCGAGGGCGCGGTGGACGTTCTCGATGCTCTGCGCCCGGTTGGTGGTCACGCCCTGCGTGGTGCGGGTGGCGGTGCGGGTCGGGTCGTTGGACATGGATCCTCTCGAATCGATCGTCTCGGAAGGAGCAGCGGGGGGAGGCCTCGCGAGGTCAGGCGAAGCCGGACTTCTGGAGGAGCTCGAGCGTGACGCCCGAGCCGGTCTCGCCGGCCGGGGCGCCATCCACACCGGGGCGGCCGAGCAGGCGCGCGACGTACTTCGCGAGCACGTCGACCTCGAGGTTCACCTTCGCGCCGGGCTTGCGAGACGGGAGCAGCGTCTTGCCCTGGGTGATGGGCACGAGCACCACGTCGAAGCGCAGGCCGCTCGCTCGGTTCACCGTCAGGCTCGTGCCGTCGATGGCCACCGAGCCCTTGGGCGCGAGGAACGGCGCGAGCGCAGGCGGTGCCTCGAAGGTCATCTCGAGCGCGTCGCCGAGCGGCTCGATGGACACCACGCTGCCCACTCCGTCGACGTGGCCGGTGACGAGGTGGCCACCCACACGAGCACCGTAAGAGAGCGCACGCTCGAGGTGCACGCGACCGCCGATCCCGACCTCCGAGAGCGAGGTCTTGGCGAGCGTCTCGGCGCTCGCGTCGACGGTGAAGCTGCCCGAGGTCCACTTCGTGACCGACAGACACACGCCGTTGACCGCGATCGACTCGCCCAGCACGTAGTCGCGGTAGGGGCACGAGATCTCGAGCTCTGCGTCGAGGCCGCGGCGCGACAGCTTCGCGAGCGTCCCGAGCTCTTCGACGAGGCCAGTGAACACGAGCGTCTCCGTGGGGCGAGAGGGTGGGCGGGGCTCACCAGTCGAGCGACCGAGCGCGACCTCGCAGGAGCATGTCTGGACCGTGGACGGATGCCACGGACCGCTCCAACCGGATCGCGGAGGCCAACACGAGGGGTGGGTTGCGGCGGCTCGCGAGGCCCGGCGCCTCGGGGTCGCCCACGATCACCGGGGCGACGAAGATGGCCGCGCGGTCGACGAGATCGGCGTCGAGCAGGGCGCCCGCGAGACGACCGCCGCCCTCGACGAGCACGCGGAGCACGTCGCGACGCGCGAGCTCGCCGAGGAGCGCGCGCAGATCGAGCCCACCGTCGACGGCGCGCGCGGTCGGCAGGAGGGTGGCGCCGGCGTCGGCGAGCTCGCGCGCCCGCGCCGCGCTCGCGTCGGGCGCGTGCGCGATCCACGTGGGCTGCGCGCGCGCCGTCTCGATCAGCTGGGCGGTCGCCGGCGTGCGCAGCGCGGAGTCGACGACGACGCGGATCGGGAGCGCCTCGGCCTCGCGGCCCGGGGCGAGGCGCGCATCGAGGCGAGGATCGTCCGAGAGGACGGTGCCGATGCCGACGAGGATCGCATCCGCGCGCGCACGCAGGCGATGCGCCTCGCGTCGCGCGAGCTCGCCGGTGATCCACTTCGAGTCGCCCGTGCGGGTGGCGATGCGGCCATCGAGCGTCACCGCGCCCTTGAGCTCGACGAGCGGTCGGCCGAGCAGCGCGTGCGTCGCGAAGTCGGCGACGAGCTCGCGCGCCTCGTCTTCGAGCACGCCCTCGACGACCTCGAGCCCGGCCGCGCGCAGGCGCGCGAGGCCGCTCGTGTCGACGTGGCGCTTGGGGTCGCGGCAACCGACCACCACGCGACGGATGCCCGCGCGCACGATGCTCTCGGTGCACGGCGGCGTGCGTCCGTGGTGGTTGCACGGCTCGAGCGTGCAGTAGAGCGTGGCGCCGCGCGCATGCTCGCCCGCCGCGGCGAGCGCGACGATCTCGGCGTGCGGAGCGCCCGCGCGGAGGTGGAAGCCCTCGCCGACGATCGCACCGTGGGCCACCACGACGGCGCCGACGTGCGGGTTGGGCGCGGTGCGTCCCTGGGCGGCCAGCTCGATCGCGCGACCGAGGAAGCTCTCGTCGTCGCGCGGCGCGCTCACCCGCGATCCTTGAGGAGATTGGTCGTGGGGATGGCGTCGTCCGAGTCCGGCTCGTCGGTCTCGGGGCGCGTGCGCACCGGCTCGCGCTCGGGGCTGCGCGTGCCGCGTGGCGGCGTGCGCGTCACGCGGCCGGGAGCGAGCAGCTGCGAGAGCTCCGACAGGAACTCGTTGGTGTCCTTGAACTGCCGGTAGACGCTCGCGAAGCGCACGTACGCGACGTGATCGAGCTCGCGGAGCGCGTCCATCACGCGCTCGCCGACCGCGGTGGAGCTCACTTCCTTCTCACCGGTCTCGACGAGCGCGCGCTCGAGATCGTCCACGAGGCGCTCGAGCGACTCGGCCGACACCGGGCGCTTCACGCACGCGCGGTGCAGGCCGCCGAGGATCTTCATGCGGTCGAACGGCTCGCGGCGGCCGTCCTTCTTCACGACGAGCGGCAGGACCTGCTCGACGCGCTCGTAGGTCGTGTAGCGGCGCTGGCATCCCTCGCACTCGCGTCGCCTGCGCGTGACCTCGCCGCCCTGCGAGAGGCGAGAGTCGATGACCTTGTTGTCGAGGGTGCCGCAGAAGGGGCACTTCATGGGGCGGCGAACCTAGCCGGAACGCGGCGAACAGCAACCGCCGAGGCGCACGAGGCCCACCCGAGCTCAGCGGGCCACGCGGTCGAGCCGCGCGACCAGCTCGACGTGGAGGGTGTCGGGGAAGAGGTCGAGCATCGCGAGGCGCGTGAGCGTGTACGTCGGCCCGAGCCGCGCGAGGTCGCGCGCGAACGTCGCGACGTCGCACGACACGTAGACGATTCGGTCGGGGGCGAGCGTTCGCAGCGGCTCCATCACGTCGAGCGCGCCGGTGCGTGGCGGATCGAGCACCACGGCCGCGGGCCGCGCACGCCGCTTGGCCCGCGTCTCTTCGGCGATCTTCGTGAGCACGCGCGCGGCGTCTCCGGTGCGCACCTCGGCGCCCAGGCCGTGCATGCTGAGGTTCTCTGCGAGCGCACGCGTGGCCTCGCCCTCGAGCTCGACCGCCACGAGCGCCTTGGCGCGCGCCGCGAGGGACAGCGTGAAGTGGCCGTGCCCCGCGTGTAGCTCGATCACGTCTCGGCCCTCGGGCTCCGCCCACGCGATCACGCGGCTCCCGAGCGCCTCGGTCGCGGCGAGGTGGGCCTGTCGAAAACCGCCTGCGGCCGCCGTGAGGAGCCTGCCGTCGAGATCGCGCGAGCGCTCCGCACGGCCGAGCGTCGTGGCGACGCTCGCGCCACCGACACGCACGCTCGCGCCCGCCAGCGTGCCGTCGGTCACGAGCGTCTCGAGCAGGCGGAAGAGGGCGGGCGGCTGCGGGTCGCTCGAGCCGAGCGCGACGACGACGCCCTGCGCGTGCTCGTCGAGCTCCGTCAGCGCGAGGCGCACCTCGCCGCTTCCTGCGAGCAGCGGGCCGAGCGCGCGCGTGAGCCGCGCGCGTGCCTCTTCGAGCGTGGGCGAGAGGACCTCGCATCGCTCGGGCTCGACGATCTCTCGCGCCTCGGCCTCGCGGTAGCCGATGGCCACACCGCGCGTTCGTCCGGTCGCGTGCTGCGGGTGCGGCCCCCACGCGAGCCGCGCGCGCACTCGGTACCGGGTCTCCGGCGCGGGCGCCACGGTCTCGATCGCGACCGCCTCGCCGATGCCCTTCGCGCGCAGGGCGGCGCGCAGCCACTCGAGCTTCGTGCTCACCTGCGCGTCTCGCGCGAGGTGCGCGAGCGGGCAGCCTCCGCAGCGCGCCGCGACGCTGCAGGCGACCGCGCGCCGGCTCGGGCTCCCTGAGAGGATCTCGAGCAGCGGCGCGCGCACGATGCCGCGCTCGCGTCGGCTCGCGCCGATACGGACGCGCTCGAGGGGGAGCGCGCCAGCGACGTAGACCTGCGGCTCACCGGGCAGCGCGACCACGCCGTCGCCCATCCTGCCGAGGTGCTCCACCGTCGCCTCGCGACCCTTGAGAGGCTTGGTCTCGGAGCTCATGCGCGGCCGCGGGAAGGTGCGCTCACGGGGAGATCCCCTTCGCGGCAATGTCCATCACGGGAACGCCCATCACGGGAACGCCCATCACGGGAACGCCCATCACGGGAACGCCCATCACGGGAACGCCTGCGCGGGCGCGCCGCGCTGGTAGAAGAAGCGGAAGAAGCCCGAGAGCGTCGCGCGGCGCCCCTCGGGATCCTCCTCGGCCGCGAACGACACGTCCGTGAGATCCGCGGAGATCTCGGTGTCTTCGCCATCGAGGTCGGGCGCGTGAAGCGCGTGGAAGGTGATCGTACCGGCGCTCGCGTGGAGGATGCCGGGCGTGCGCCAGAACTCGTCGGGGTAGCCCGAGTCACAGGTCTGTTGCGCGTAGAACGTGACGTCGACGAGGCGAGTGCGGCCCTCCGCCACGGCCGTGAGCGGCAGCGGCTCTTCGAGGTGAGAGCGCACGATCTCGTTCACGTCGTAGACGGTGACGAGCAGGCCGTCGCTGAAGCTCTCGCGGTAGGAGCCGCGCTGCACGCGGATCGTGACGAGCGGGCTCTCCTCGCCGTCGCGCGCGCCCGGGTTGGTGATGTAGTCGGCAGCGAAGAAGGTCGGTCGGAGGTGGTAGTCCGGGAGGTCGACGCCGCAGTCGCGCAGGACGAGCGAGCCCGAGATCTCGCCCTCGCCGGTCCCGACCGAGCACGCCGTGCCGATCGCGAGCGCGAGGCCGCTCGCCGCCAGAGCGGGCCCCAGCCAGCGTGCGCCGTGCGAGGGGCGGGCGCTCATCGGGCGCTCTGCTCCTGCTCGGGGGCGCTCGCGTGCTCGTTCGTGCGCTCGTTCATCGGCGTGCGGCGGATCGTACCACCGCCGAGCACACGCTCGCCCACGTAGACGACGGCGGCCTGTCCGGGCGCGAGCGCGCGCTGCGGCTGGAGGAAACGCGCGCGGAAGCCGCGACCGTGGGGTGTGACGATCGCGGGCGCGGCGGCATGGCGGTAGCGCGCCTGCACGTGCGCCTCGAAGGGCTCGCTCGGCGGTGTGCCGAGCCACGAGGCCAGCTCGACCTCGAGGTGCTCGCCAGCCAGCCCGCGCTCGTCGCCGACGATCACCTCGGCGCTCTCGGGGAGGATGCGCAGCACGTAGCGCACGGGGCCTCCACCGAGTCCGAGGCCACGACGCTGGCCGATGGTGTAGCGGTGCACGCCTTCGTGCGTGCCGAGCACCTCGCCGCGCTCGTCCTTGAGCACGCCCTCCGGCATGCGGGCCTCACCGCGCTCCTCTGCGCGGCGATCGACGAAGCCACCGATGTCGCCGTCGGGCACGAAGCAGAGCTCCTGCGAGTCCTTCTTCGCGAAGTTCGGCACGCCCAGGCGCTGGCCCTCGGCGCGCGTGGTGGCCTTCTCCAGCTCCCCGAGTGGAAAGAGCATGCGCGCGAGCACGCTCGGCGCGACGCCGTGGAGGAAGTAGCTCTGATCCTTCTGTCGATCGCGCCCGCGGCAGAGCACGGGCGCTCCGCGCTCGTCGAGCGCGAGGCGCGCGTAGTGGCCCGTCGCGATGTGCGTGCAGCCGAGGGAGTCCGCGAGCGTGGCGAGGCGGCCGAGCTTCACCTCCTGGTTGCACGCGACGCACGGGCTCGGCGTGGAGCCCTCGCGGTACGCGCGCACGAACGGGTCGACCACCGTCGCACGGAACGCGTCGCGCTCGTCGATCACGAAGTGCGGGATGCCCAGGGCCTCGCAGGTCCGTCGCGCGTCGTCGCGATCTTCGGGCGCGCAGCAGCGGCCGACCTTGTCGGCGCCCGAGGCGTCCCAGAGGTGCAGCGTGACACCGACGAGGTCGTGTCCCTGCTCCTTCAAGAGGGCGGCCGCGACGGACGAGTCCACGCCGCCGCTCATCGCGACGAGCACGCGACCGCTGTCTGCCGTGGGCATCGCGTGGGAGTGACACACGCGCCGTGCCGCGTCCACGGCCCGGCGATCAGCTGGGAGCTCGCGCGAGCACGCGATCGAGCGCGGCGAGGGCGAGGTCGATGTCCTCGTCGGTCGTCTCGGGGCCGAGCGAGAAGCGCACGCAGCGCTCGGCGCGCCACGGCTCCTCGGGGTGGAGGGCACGCACGACGGGGGAGGGCCCGTCGAGACCGCTCGAGCACGCCGCACCCGCCGAGACGGCGAGGCCCTCGAGATCGAGGGCGGCCACGAGCGTCGCCTTGCGCCAGCCGGCGAACGAGACGTTGGTCACGGTGGCGACGCGCTCGGCGCGCCCGCCGTTGACGACCGCACCGCGCGCGCGCAGCGCGTGCTCGAGCCGGTCGCGCAGGGACGCGATGCGAGGCATCGCCTCGAGCCGCGCGCTCACGCCCGTGCAGGCCGCGCCGAAGCCGGCCTGTGCAGCGACGTCCGGCGTGCCCGCGCGACGTCCGCGCTCCTGCTGCCCGCCGACGAGGCGCGGCGCGACGTCGAGGCCGCGCGGGATCAGGAGCGCACCGCTGCCAGCGCTGGCGCCCACCTTCGCCCCCGACACCGCGACCGCCCAGCCGGGTGCGACGAAGCGAGCCGTGGGGAGCTTGCCGAGGGCCTGGCAGGCATCGACGACGATCCGCGCCTCGCGCGGCAGCGTGTCCGCGAGCGCGGCGACGTCGAGGACGGTCCCCGTCTCGTGCGACACGGCCTGCGTCGCGAGCATCCAGCGCACCGGGCGCAATCTTGGTCGCGCGACCAACTCGGCGAGGGTCGCGAGCGGGGCCTCGTGGAGGGGCAACGCGTGGGTCTCTGCGCCTCGCGCGGCGAGCTCGGCGATGGCGCGCTCGATCGCCGGGTGCTCGAGGCTCGAGGTGACGACCACGAGGTCCTCGACGCGGGCCTCGTGCGGCGCGAGCGCGAGGCCGAGCACGCCGAGGTTCGCGGCCTCCGTGCCCCCGGCGGTGAGCACCACGTCGGCGGCGTGCGCGCCGAGCGCGTCGGCGATCGATCGCCGCGCGGCCTCGAGGCCGGCTTTGGCGGCGCGCCCTTCGGCGTGGGCGCTCGAGGCGTTGGCCCATGCGTGCTCGTGCGCGCGCGACATCGCCTCGCGCGCCGCTGACGAGAGCGGCGCGGCCGCGTGGTGATCGAGGTAGACGCGCCGCATGCGCTCGCTGCGCTCAGCTCGGGTCGGCGGGCGTGAACGTCGGTCGGAGCGCGAGCTCGAGGCGCACGCGCGTGCCCGTGAGGCTCGCCGCCGTCTCGGCGTCGTCGATGCGCCAGAGCTCCTCGGGCGGGCTCTCTACGACGACGCGTCCGCCGTGCGCCTCCGCGACGCGACGCACGAAGGCCAGGCCGAGGCCGACGCCGCCGAACTGCCGCGTGACCGAGCCGTCCACCTGGTAGAAGACGTCGAGGATGCGGTGCAGGCTCTCTTCCGGGATGCCGGGGCCAGCGTCGGCGACCTCGAACACGAGCACGTCGCCGCCCGCGGCGCGCACCGCGATCGCGCCGCCCTTGGGCGTGAACTTGATCGCGTTGTCGAGGAGGTGCGCCATGGCGCGGCGCACCTTGTCGGGATCGCCGAACGCGCTGAGGCCCGAGGGCGGAGGCGTCACGTGCACCGTGACCTGCTTGTCGACGATGCGCGGGCGCGCGTCGTCGATGGCGCGCTTGGCGACCTTCGCGAAGTCGTACTCGCGCGCGAAGAAGTGCAGGCGGCCGGTCTCGAGCGCCGAGACGTCGAGGAGCGTGTCGATGAGGCCGCGGAAGCGCGAGACCCCGGCGTCCACGGCGACGAGCGCCTTGCGCTGCATCGGCGTGAGCGGCCCGAGCTCCTCGGTGAGGAGCAGCTTGAGGTAGCCGACGGCGGGCGTCATCGGCGTGGAGAGCTCGTGGCTCAGGTTGCGGAGGAACTCGCGGCGAAGGCGCGCGACCTCCTCGAGCCGCTCGTTGGCCTCGACCAGCTCGGAGACCTTCTGCTCGAGCCGCTCCACGATGCGCTGCGAGGCCACGCGAAGCTGCTCGTCGCCCGGGTGCGTCGGACGCTCCTTGTGCCCACCGAGGAAGCGCTCGATCTGCGCGGGGAAGTGGCGCACGTCGATCGGCTTCTCGATGAACCCGTCGCAGCCCACGGCCAGGCTCGTCTCGCGATCCCCCTCGGCCGTGATCGCGACGATGGGCACGCGCGAGAGCGAGTCCGTGCCGCGCAGGCGGAGCGCCACCTCGTAGCCGTCGAGGTCGGGGATGTTGAGGTCGACGATGACCAGATCCGGCGCCGACTGCTTCGCGAGGCGCACGCCTTCGAGGCCGCTGGCCGCGTCGAGGACCTCGTGGCCCGCCGCCGCGAGGACCTTGCGCACGAGCAAGCGGCTCCCCGCGTCGTCCTCGATGTGGAGGATCTTGGACACCCCAGTCACTAGCCCGAGGTGGTGGGTTTGTCCCGTGTCCGTTCGGACGGGTCGGGGTGAGCGCGGGCTCGACCTCCTGCCCTTCGTCCTCTATCTCCGCGACCCATGTCGAGCACCACGCCCCGTCGTCCTGCGCCGCCCGCGCCGCCTCGCCCCGCGCTCGAGGAGCAGCGGGGCACGACGCTGCCGCACCTCGTCGAGATCATGCAGCGCCTGCTCGCGCCCGATGGCTGTCCGTGGGATCGCGAGCAGTCTCTCGAGACCCTGCGACCGTTCGTGGTCGAAGAGGCGCACGAGGTGGTCGACGCGATCGATCGGGGCGACATGGTCGACCTGCGCGAGGAGCTCGGAGACCTGCTCCTCCAGATCGTGTTCCAGAGCGAGCTCGCGCGGGCGCGTGGGCTCTTCGGTCCCGACGACGTGGTCGCGGCGATCAGCGACAAGATGGTGCGGCGTCACCCGCACGTGTTCGGCGACGACGTCGCAGGCACCGCGGGCGAGGTGCTCGAGGCGTGGGAGAAGCGCAAGGCGCGCGAGCGCGAGGCGAAGGCCGAGACCGAGCGACCCAAGGGCGCGCTCGACGGGGTGCCCGTCGCGATGCCGTCGCTCCTCAGGGCCGTGCGCATCGGCGACAAGGCCGCGCGCGTCGGCTACGACTGGCCGAGCCCTGCGGGCGCGCGCGACAAGGTCGGCGAGGAGCTGCGCGAGCTCGACGAGGCCATCGCGCGCGGCGATCGGGCGCAGATGGAGGACGAGCTCGGAGACCTGCTCTTCGCTCTCGCGAGCTGGGCGCGCCTCTCGCAGCTCGATCCGGAGGCGAGCCTGCGCCGCGGGCTCGATCGCTTCACGACGCGCTTTCGCGAAGCGGAGCGGCTCGCCCACGAGCGAGGCACGGCGCTCGATCGCATGAGCGACGAGCAGCGCGACGCGCTGTGGCGCGAGGCGAAGGTGCGCACGCGCTGAGCGGGCCGCGGAGCGCCGATCAGCTCGGGGGCGGCACGCCCAGCGCTTCGAACATGGCGCGCACCCGCTGCGAGAGCTCGGCGTGGGTGGGCGTGGCGCGTCGATCGAGCGTCTCGCGGTACGCGTCCTCGAGCGTCGCGACGATGACGACCTGCGCCATGCGCCCCGAGACCACCGCCATCCCTCTCATGATCGTGCGCACGACCGACTGTCGGAAGCCGTCGCCGAGCGGTGCGCTCACGAGGCGACGAACGCCCGAGAGCTCCTTTCGGTAGACCTCCTGGATGAACGCGCGCGACTCGGCGTCGGGCACGCCCGCTCGCTCGGCGACGATCTGGAGCAAGGTCGGCTCGCCCGAGCCGCGGTCGAGGTTCGCGAGCAGCGTCGAGACGGCCCAGCGGTTGGCGCGCAGCGTGGGCTCGCCCGTCCAGAGGAGCACGCCCACGCCTCCGACGAAGGCGATCGCACAGCCCCGATCGTCGTGGACCAGGACCTCGGTCGGAGCGCGGCTCGTCACGCGCGCAGTGTCACCGAGCGCGGGCAACGGCGCCACGCCTGCGTCGCGCGAGCAGCCCGAGCGCGACGAGCGCGCCGAGCGAGATCCACGCGCGGCCATCGGCGGGCGCGGACTGCACGCGGCATCCGCAGCCGCCACCGCCCACGCCGCCGCCGGCGCCCGTGTCGGCGCCGCCGGTGCCGGCATCGAGCGTCGGGTCGATCGCACCATCTCGCGGACCGCCGTCGAAGCGGGGCAGCCCCGTGTCCAGTAGATCGAGCGGGCCCGCATCGCTGGGCATGCAATCCGCGATGGGCGCGTGCATGCAGGCGCCGCTCGTGACGTCGCACGTGTCCTCGGTGCACGAGTCCGCGTCGATGCAGTCGAAGTCGAAGCGGCAGCAGTCCGCGATGGGCGTGTGCGAGCAGCCGCTCACGGCGTCGCACGCGTCGGCGGTGCAGAGATCGTCGTCGTCGCAGTCGAGGATCTCCGCGATGACGCAGTCACCGAGCGTGCATCGCTCGAGGCCGTTGCAGAGATCGTCGTCCGCGCACGAGGCGCTCTCGGGCTGGTAGCGATTCGTGGGGCACGTCCGCGCGGTGCCATCGCACGTCTCGGCGGCGTCGCAGACGCCCGCGGCCGGACGACACTCGGTGCCTGCCGCCGCGATCGCATCGGCGGGACATGCCGCGCTCGTGCCCCCGCAGGTCTCTTCGAGGTCGCATGCGCCCGTGGCGGCGCGGCACGAGGTGCCCGCCGGATCGAAGGCGTCGGTGGGGCAGGCGGCGTTGCCGGCCACACAGCGCTCCTCGACGTCGCAGTCGCCGGCGACCGCGCGGCACACGGTGCTCGCCGCCGCCGCGGCCGCGAGCGGGCCGCACGTGCCGTCGGCGCCTCCGGTCAACGACGCGACGCAGGCCTGGCAGTCGTCGGTGACGCCGCCACCACACGCGGTGTCGCAGCAGACTCCGTCGGCGCAGAAGCCCGACGCGCAGTGCGCTCCGCTGCTGCACGACTCGCCGGGCTCACCGCGCGCCGTGAGCGCCCACGCGCCGCCCGCGTCCGCACCGCCGGCCGTGTCGGCCGCATCGCCACCGGCGAAGATCGACGTGCCGTCGGCCGCGATCGCGACCGAGCGCCCGAAGGACTCCTCGGCGAGCGTCGCCGGCCGCGCGAGGCCGCCTTCGTCCCAGCGCGCGCCGACGAGGTCGAAGAGGCGCACCGAGCCCGCGGCGCTCACGACGTCGACGTCGTCACCGGGCGCGCCGGCCGCGAGGCGACGACCATCGGGCGTGAGCGCGAGCGAGAACCCGAGCTGATCACCGTCCTGACCGTCCGTGAGGCCGACCGAGGTGTCCGCCGACCAGACGCCACCGCCGAGCGAGAACACGCGCACCGTGCCTGCGTTCGCGCCGAGGGCCGTGTCGTCGAGCGGGCAGCCCACCGCGACGCGGTCGCCCGCGGCGTTGCTCGCGATGGAGAGCCCGCAGAGGTCGTTCGCGATCGCGTCGGTGTGCTGGAGCAGCGCCTCGTGCGTCCACGTCGTGCCGGCGCGCGTGAACGTGCGGGCCGCGCCCGCGTCGACGGCGATCGTGTCTTCGCGCGGGATGCCGACGAACGCGCGGGAGCCGTCGCGGCTCAGCGAGACCGACCAGCCCATCTTCTCGAAGGGCGCCGGTGCGGGAGAGATCAGCGCGGCCTGCTCCGTCCATGCAGTGCCGCTGCGCACGAACACGAACGCCGCGCCGCAGCCCACGCACGTGGTCGTGCTGTCGTTGGGCGAGCCGACGAGCAGCGTGAGGCCGGCGCCATCGAGGGCGACGGGCGAGATCTCGTCCGCGTTCTGTGCGCCCATCGGGGAGAGCGCAGCCTCCTCGGTCCACACGCCGCCGACCTGCACGAACACGAACACGCCGCCCGTGTCCGAGACGCCCGCGCCGGGCGCGCCCACCGCGATGCGCGTGCCGTCGGCGCTGATGGCCACGTGCGAACCGAACTGATCGAGGGGCCCGTGGACCGAGGGGCGGAGCAGCGCGCTCTGGGCGTAGCCGCCTGCGGTGCGGGTGAAGACGTGCGCTGCGCCGCCCTGCGGGTGCACGCTGCCGTCGTCCGGCGCACCCACGACGACCACGGCGCCGTCCTCGCTGGCGGCGAGCGCGCGTCCGAAGCGGCGCGCCGCAGCGTCGAGGGTCGGCACGAGGCGCACGTCCGACACCAGGAGAGCCTCCACCGCGTGGGGCGGCGCCGCCACCTCGTGGCTGCAGCCCATCGCCGCCGTCGCGGCAAGCACGATTCCGTACGACCCTCGCAGCCTCATTTCGCGCCTCCGGGCGAGGATGCTACCGAAATCCCCGCCGTGGGGGAGGGTTTCCCCGCGGAGCCTCGAGGCCCCACGCTCGGAGCGCCCGTCTGCCCTCGATCCCGCGGTTCCGCTCAGAGGCTGCGGTCGAGCGCGTCGAGGGCGTGGCGCGCGCGGACCGAACGAGGCTCGCGCCGCAGCGCCTCCTCGTACGCCGCGCGGGCACCGCCCGGATCCCCGCCGAGCCTGAGCGCATCGCCGAGCGCGAGCGAGGCGCGCGCATCGTCGCTGCGCGACAGCACGACCGCGCGGCGCGCGTCCTCTGCCGCAGCGTCGAAGGCGCCGAGCTCGATGCGCGCCCGAGCCAGATCGATCCAGCGCTCCGGCTCCTCCGGCTCGGCCTGCGCGAGCTGCCCGAGGTAGCGCACGGCCGCCGCGTGCTCGCCGGCCTGCAGACACGCCCCCGCCAGGTCGTGGAGCGCCTCGCGATCATCGGGGTGACCCGCGACGACGGAACGAAGGAGCGTCACGGCGGACGCCGCGTCGCCCATCGCGAGGCGCACGGCGCCGAGGTCCGCCGTCAGCGCGAGATCGTTGGGCCGCACGCGTCGCGCGAGTGACAGGGCGGTGTCGGCGTCCTCGAGCGCCCCAGCGCGCACCGCGAGGGCCGCGAGTCGCAGGAGCGCAGGCACGTCCCGCTCGTCGAGGGGACGGCTCGCGAGGCGAGCGAGCGCAGGGCCGCGATCTCCACCGAGCGCGCGCGCCCACGCCAGCGACGCCTCGATCCGCGCATCGAGCGCGCTGCCCGGATCGGGCGTGACGAGCGCGAGCGAGGCCTGGCATCGGGCCGCCTCGGCGTCTGCGCCCGCGAGCACCGCTTCGATCGTCTCGTCGGTCTCGGGCACCAGCAGGTCACAGAGCCGGAGGGCGGCACGCGCATCGCGCGGCAGGCGGCGCGCGCTCGCCTCGAGCAGCGACAGCGCACGCCCGCGCCGACCTGCCCGGAGCGCCTGCTCGGCGCGCGCGAGCACGCGGTCGGCCGCACGGTCCTCTGCCGCGCGGCGCACCTCCTCGCGCGTGCGCGCCTGAGCGGACAGCTCGGCAGGCCCACTCCCGAGCGCAGCGAGCACGACGAGCAGCGGCGCGAGGAGCCGCCCAGCACGCGCGGGGACGCGCCCGCTCGAGGTGACGGCGTCGGCCGCACCTCCGCTCCAGCTGCCTGCCGGCTCGCCGCGCATCACGGGAGTGTGCACCGGGCGCGGCCGGCCGCTACACCGGCGCCTCGGAGGCGACGTGAACGACGCGATCCCGATCCTCGAGCTGCCGCACCGACGCGCCCGCGCCATCCTCCGCGGCGGTGCCCCGGTCTTTCTCTCGATCGACCCAGTCGAGTACCACGGGCCTCATCTCTCGCTGCGCAACGATCACCTCGTGTCGACGGGCCTCTCGCGGCGCTTCCACGCCGCGCTGAACGAGGCGCGCGTGGGGGAGGCGCCCTGGCCCTTCCTCCTCGCCTCGACGCTCGACGCGGGGGTCGATCCGACGCAGGGGCCGGGCAGCCGCGCCGTGGCGTTCCGAGAGCTCTGCGGGCTCGTCGTGACCGCGTGCGAGGCGCTGGCCGATCTCGGGGCCGAGCGCGTCGTGCTCATGACGTTCCACGGCGCGCCGCTGCACTCGATCGCGCTCCAGCGAGGCGTCGAGGCGCTGCTCTCACGCGGGGTCCGCGCGCTCGCGCCGCTCAACCTCCTCCTCAAGGACGTCGCGACGAGCCCGCCCGAGCCGTTCGCGCCGGCGCTCGCGCACGTGCCCGAAGCGGAGCGCGGGCCGATGCTCGCGGCCCTTCGACACGACTTCCACGCAGGCTTCATGGAGACGTCGTTCGCGCTCGCGCTCGCGCCGAGCTCGGTCGACCCGGTGCACCGCACGCTGCCCGACTGCCCGCCGATCACGCCGGATGCGCGCCTCGTGCGGCTCGCCGCCGCCGCCGAGCGCGTGGGCCAGCACGACGTCGCAGCCGAGCTGCGGGTGGCAGCCTACGGCGTCGGCTGGTCGAAGCTCAGGCCGTTCCCCGGCTACACCGCGCAGCCGCGCCATGCGACGCGGGAGGCGGGCGAGGTCTTCGTGCAGTACGCGGTGTCCCGCGCGGTGCCGCTCATCCTCGACGTCTTCGCAGGCGCGCCGCCGCCACCACCGCCGATGCCGTGGATGGAGCCGCTCACGCTCGGAGGCCGCATGCCCGGCCTCGACATCCCGCTCGAGGCCGTCGCGGACCTGGGCTGACGCGGACCTCGGCGCCTGATCAGGGCGTCGGTGTGGGTGCCGGGGCCGGCGGTTCCGGAGCCGCCGGTGCGGGTGTCGGCGTCTCCACACGGGTCGCGGGATCGTGCTCGTCCTTGTCGGACTCGCCCTCGGCGTTCGACGTCGGTGCCTCGCTCGCCGGCGGCTCGGGCGCGTCCGCGTAGTCCGAGCGTGAGCTCACGAGGCGTGCCTCGACGTAGCGGCGCATGTACGGCAGCGCCTGGTCGTACTCACCCTCGGCGTCGAGGGAGCGCGAGAGGAAGTAGTACGCCTCGGGGTGACGCGTGACGTAGTCCTCCTCGGTGCGCACGAGATCCTCGAGCGTCTCGGCGGCCGCGCGGTACTGCGAGGGCGAGCCCTGCGCCGCCTTGTAGAGGAGGAAGCCGTAGAGGAAGCGCATCGAGGGGCCGCTGTGCAGGCGCAGCGGCGAGGGGATGTCCTCCATCGCCATGAGCGCCGCGCCGTAGTTGCCCTGATCGACCGACTCCCTCACGCGATCGAAGCCGTTCGTGAGGCGCCGCGCGCTCTCGCGATCGAGCTCGGGGCCCGGGATG
Organism: Sandaracinaceae bacterium; assembly: GCA_044376125.1. Taxonomy (GTDB): domain Bacteria; phylum Myxococcota_A; class Polyangia; order Polyangiales; family Sandaracinaceae; genus JAFLCL01. Next base: position 24,214 of record JBILLJ010000009.1, on the reverse strand, counting down.
GGCGGCTCGATCCGGATGGGCGGCTCGCGCTCGCTCGAGAGCAGGTGCGTGAGCACCTCGAGGGCCACGGCCGTCTCTCGCGCACGGCCCGCCTGCTGCGACTGCTCGATGAACTCCGCGGCCTGGTCGTAGCGCCCGTGCGCCACGAGCGACATCGCGAGCTCGGCGAGGTTGCGCGCGCGATCGTCGCCTTCACCGAAGCCCTCGAGCTGCGGTCCCAGTCGCGCGAACGGCCACTGGTGCGAGTAGACGGTGGAGAGGTAGCCCTCGTACCGCTCGAAGCCGATGAGGTCGCGCGGTGCCGCGAACTCGATGATGGCATTGTCGTCGGTGTTGATCTCGACGGGGCGACGCACGCAGTCCGACTCGTTGCAGTCCCCCGTGTTCGTCGAGCCCCAGTCCGGCTCCCACACCGCGTCGCTGCCCGTGCCGCGTCGGCGCGTCTCGATCTGTGAGTACGTGAGCACCTCGTCGCGCGTCGCGAGCAGCACGCGCGCGAACACGTCGTAGGGCGCGTGGATGTCGGCGCGCTCGAGCTGCGCGGCGACGGTCATGCGGCCCTCGACCTCGAGGCCCCAGCTCGCGCGCAGTCGCTCGAGATCGAGCGGCAGCGGCGCATCCGAGCCGAGCACCACGGTGTCCGAGCTGTGATCGTCGGCCGCGAGCACGACGACGTGCTGGTACACCTGCGCGAAGGTCCGGAAGATGATCTTGATGTTCTCCGGGCTCATCTCGTAGAGCTGCACCCACTGGCAGTAGATGCCGCCCGGACGCAGGCGCCGCTTCGCGATGCGGAAGTGATCGATCGTGAAGAGATCCGAGACGCCCGTGATCCACGGGTTCGACGGCTCGCTGATGATCACGTCGTACTGGCGGTCGGTCGCCGCGAGGTAGTTGCGGCCGTCGTCGTTGATGATCGAGAGCCGATCCATCTGGACGTACGGGAACTCGTCGAGCTGGTACTCGAGGAGGTTCACGTCCTGGAAGAAGCGCGCGGCCTCGGGGATCGCGCGCTCGAGCTCGATCACGTCCACGGTGCGCACCGGGAACGAGAGTGTGGAGCCGACCGTCACGCCCGAGCCGAAGCCGATGATCGCGACGTCGAGGTCGGTCGGGCCGTCCTGGTGGAAGAGCAGCGGGTACGCCGCGACCGTGACCTGCGTGGGCATGTCGTCGCCGTTCGAGGCGTCGACCTTGCCGTTGTTCTTCAGCGCGAAGTGGTGCCCCCAGCGCTCGACCGTGACCGTCGTGGAGAGACCGTCGTGGTAGTAGACGAGATCGGGCTGACCCCAGCTCGTCGGATCGAGCATGCCCTCCGCGAGCGAGACCCGGAACACGCCGAGCGTCATCTGCGTCTGGTTCCAGCGGATGTCGGGGCGCGAGGAGCCGAGCCAGAGCAGCGCGAGCATCGCGGGGATGGCGGGCGCGAGCACGTAGACGGTCACCGCGTGCCACATCGGCAGCTCGCCCGGTCGTCGCTCGCCGCGTGTCGCATCGAGGAAGGCCTCGGTGCGCCCGGCCTTGCCCGCAGTGAGCTGCTTGCCCAGCTGGTCGAGCACACGCTTGCCCTCGGGCACTTCCTCGGGCTCCGCGGCGCCGGCGATCAGCATCGCGAGCGCGAGCAGCATGTTGAGCACGATGCCGACGTGCAGCGTGCGCTCCATGCCGATGAGCGGCATGAGCACGAAGCCCGGCAGCCACGAGCCGACGATCGAGCCGACCGTGTTGCCCGAGTACACGACGGCCACGTCCTGCGCGATGGCGCCGCCGCCCGCGGTCCACACGCGGATCGTCAGCGGGAACATGGCGCCCATGCCGAGCGTCGCCGGCAGCGTGCAGAGCATCGCCGTGAGGAACATGAAGAACTGGACCGTGCCGACGTGGTCGGGGAGGTCTCCGACCGAGACGACGAGCTGCGCGAACGCGTACGGGATCTCGTCCTGCCAGAAGTACGAGACGACGGTCGCGACGCCGATGAAGAGCTGCACGACGGCCAGGAGCAGCACGGGCGACTTGCGGAGCGCGAGCGTGACCGCGAGGAAGATCGACACGACCACGACCACCGACGTCACGATCTTCGGCAGGTAGCCGGTCGTGAAGTAGGTGACGTTGAGCAGCGCGACCACCGCGGGCACGAGCGCCATCACGAGGCCGGGCAGGGTGGACTCGTCGGCCTTGCCGCCGAGCGTGTCGTTGATCGCCGCGCGGCGCCGCGCGTAGAGCGCGGTGGCCACGAGGATCACGATCGGGAGCAGGCTCACGCCGACCCAGGTGCCGAGCGCGCCGTGGTGCTGGCGGTCGCCGACCTGCATCTCGAGCGCCCAGGGCACGTTCGCGAGCAGCGTGAGCAGGCCCGCGGTGATGCCGACGCCGAGGAGCGGCCGGCTGTTCCTGCCGAGGAGCGAGCTCATCGCAGCGCTGCCGACCGCGATGCCGATGAGGAAGGTCTCGAGGATCAGCGCGAACGAGTAGATCGAGCTGCCGATCGTCATCGCGAGCGCGCGCGACCAGACGACCTCGTAGCAGAGGGCGGCCGCGCCCGAGAGCGCGAAGCAGTAGAAGGCGACCTTGCGCGCGATCGGCGGCACCCACGGCTCGGCCTCGACGTCCGCCTCGGCCGCGGGCTCGTCGGTGTCGGGGGCTTCGGCGCGCGTGGCCTCGGTGCGCGTGGCCTCCGAGCGCGTGGTCTCCACGCCCTTCTTCTTCGAGCCCTTCTTGCCCTTCTTCGCGTCGCCCTCGCGGTCCTCGCCGGGCGCGCGGTGCGCGGCGACCTCGTGCTCTTCGGAGGCGTCGGCCTTCGCCGCGTCCGCCGCGTCCGTGGCCTTCTCGTCGGGCGCGGCCTTGCTCGCGATCTTGGCCGGCGCGGGCTGGGACGACGCGTCGCCCGCCGTCGCGCGCACCATGCCGTAGAGCACGGCGAGGAAGCCCACCATGCCGACGCCGCGCAGCGCCCACGCGGTGCTCGAGCCCTCTTCCTGCACCGTGATCGAGCCGAGCAGACACGCGATGCCCACGAGGGCGCCGCTCACGATGATCCCCGTGGCGAACGGCGGGACCTTCTGCTCGGTCGAGCCCGCCTCGATGGGCGCGGGCAACACGGAGATCGGCACGCCGCTGCCCCACGCGCTCCCGATGAGGGGCTCGCGGAGGGCGAAGATGAGGAGCGCGAGCGAGAGGTTCATGCCGCACGCCACGACGTTCGTGACCATGAGGCCGACCGTCGGCATGAGGACGAACGCCGAGAGCAGCGGGCCGAGCGCGGCGCCGAAGGTGTTGAGCGCGTAGAGCGTGCCGACCTTGCTCGAGGCCGTCGCCGAGTCGTCACTCGTGCCGACGAAGTGCCGCACGAGCAGCGGCGTCGAGGCGCCCATCAGCGTGGTCGGCACGATCAGGATCGGCACGACGCAGAGGAAGCGCGCGATCATGAACACGCCCGACTCCGAGCCGAACGACTGCCGCAGGGTGGCGTTCACGGTCGCGAGCCAGCCGTCGGACGCGACGAGGAACGGGATCAGCAACGACCAGATGGCCACGCCGAGCTCCGCGAACGCGTACGCGAAGATCGGGTGCTTGATGCGGTTCGCGTAGCGGCCGGCGATCCAGTTGCCCAGGCCCAGGCCCGCCATGAACACCGTGAGGACCGTGCTGATCGCGACCGACGTCGCGCCGAACACGTGGTGCAGGTGGCGAGTCCAGATGGTCTGGAAGATCAGCGACGACGCGCCGGACAGGAAGAACGCGACGTACGGCGCGAAACGCATCCACTGACGCACGATGGAGCTCCGGGGGCCGGGGAGAGAAAGGCGCGCGACTATAGACCAAGGACGCCTGCGCGCCCGTTCCGGTTCCCGCCCGCTTCGACGATCGCGCCGCGCGACGCCTCCGGCCTCCTCTCGACGCGCTTCGAGGTTCCCCTATCCTCCGTCGTGATGCGCAGCGTGCTCGTCGGGCTCGTGGTGCTCCTCGTCGTCTCGGCGAGCGCCGCCTCGTCCGCGCAGGACCTCGACCGCCGCGCGCGCGCGGCTCAGCTCGCCTCCCTGGGCGACCGCTTCGCGCAGGCCGGAGATCGCGTGAGCGCGCGCGCCTACTTCCGCGACGCGATCACCGCGGACCCGTCGTTCACGCACGCCTACGCCGCGCTCGGCGAGCTCGAGCTCGCGCGCGAGGCGTACCGCGACGCCGAGGCGACGTTCCGCGTGGGGCTCGTGCGCGCGAGCCCGACCGCGCGCCTCTGGATCGGGCTCGCGCGCGCCCTCGACGGCCTCGAGGCCTCGGCGGACGCCGACGCGGTGCTCGCACAGGCCGACGCGCAGCTCCGCGAGGATCCCGAGCTCCTCGCGTTCCGCGCCGAGCGCGCCGAGCAGCGTGGCCGCTGGTCGCTCGCGCTCGCGATCACGCGGCGCCTTGCGACACGCGCTGCGCGTGAAGGTGATGTCGAGCGAGCCACCGCGCTGCGGGCCAGGGCGCGCGCGCTGACGTTGCTCGTGGGCGGGCTCGATCCGGTTCACGTGCCGGGGGCTCAGCCGTCCCGCGTGCGGCAGCTCCTGGCCCACGGCGGATCCGACTGACGCTTCGTCGCGCAGTGGCACGAGCGACGTCAGCGCGCGAACAGCGCGTCGGTGGCCGGTCGCTCGATCGAGGCGTTGGACCAGAAGCTCCAGCGCGGCGGCGACTGACCGAGCGTGTCGTAGAGCGGGCCGACGCGGTCGTGGAAGTCCGCCGTGAAGCTCATCTCGAGCTGCGAGGCAGGCGGGACGTGATCGCAGCGCACGTGGTCGGGGAGCTGATCGGACACCGTGCCTTCGCAGTGGATGCGCTCCCCGTTCGCCGAGACGACGAGGTCGCGGCTCGCGTCGAACAGCACGGGGAATCGATGCGCCTCCGACATGCGAAACGAGATCTCGCTCACCTCGCCGTCGGGCACGGGCTCCTCCAAGATCACTCCGCCCACTCGGACGATCCGCTGCGAGCCGAAGCGGAACCGGAACGTGTGCCAGCGGCCGTCGGTGGGCGGGCCGAGGTACGTCGCGTAGTCCGTGCGCGTGCGCTCTCGAAGGAGCGCGAAGTCGATCTGGAGCGCGTACCAGCGGTCCTCGAGGCCTGTGTCCGCCGCGAACACGAAGGTCGAGACGATCTCACCCTCCGCGAGCTCGAAGTGGCCGGGCACGGTGTCGCGCTCGGGCCACGCCACGACGCGCATCGCCTCGAGCCACGCCGCGCGTGAGAGCGCGCCGTACTGCACCTCGACGCGCACCGCACGCTGGCCGCGGCGCTCGCCCACGTTCGTGGCGAGGTCGCCGAAGGGCAGCCGGAGCTCGTTGGCCGCACCACGCGTGTCGGACTCGACCGACCCGCACGCGAGCCCGTGGAGCGCGAGCCACAGCGCGAGCGCCGCGCACGAGCGTGTGCGCGAAGAGCGGCGACGGATCGAGCAGGAGCAGCGCGTACGCGACGAGCCCGAGCGCGCCCACCGCGAGCCCGCGTCCGATCCAGCGCCGCCGTCACGCATGAGCCAGAGCGTGCCCCGGATCGCTCACACACGCAGCTGCGCGATCCCCTCGAGGATCGCACGCATCCCGCGAGCGTCAGGCCCGAGAGCGAGGTCGACTTCGACATCGACATCGACATCGAGTTCGACATCGACTTCGACATCGACTTCGACATCGACATCGACATCGACATCGGCATCGACATCGGCATCGACATCGACTTCGACATCGACATCGACATCGACATCGACATCGACATCGCCGTTGCTGACGCCGCTTCGCACGGAGCGTGGGCTCGTGCTCGACGGCGTCCAGCGCGGCCTTCGGCCGTCCGTGCTCGCAGTCCTCCCCATGCTCGCGCGCAGCGCGCTGTGCGTGGGTCCGGGCTGCTCCGCGCGAATGGCGCTCACGCGCCACGCTGGACTCCGCCTGCGCGCGAGCCGGGAGGGCGCTCACGCCCGGAACGGCCGATGGACGGTCGTCGTCGCGAGACGAGCCGTGGCGCAGGAAAGAGGAAGGTTCCGATGCTCAGGATTCACGATGACGTCATCGCGCTCTGCAAGGAGCTGGCGCCGATGCTCAAGCAGATCAGCAGGCACGACCCGGATCTGGCGAGGCAGCGGCGGGCCGCGAGCAGCGTGGCGCTGAACCTCGGTGAGGGCAGCTACGTCGGCGGCGGGCTCGAGCGCGCGAGGTTTCGTACGGCGCTCGGCAGCATGGCCGAGGTGAAGAGCGGCGTGATGGTCGCCGAGGCGTTCGGGTATGTCGGCGCGATCGAGCACACGCAGATCGACCGGATCGACAAGGTGATCGCGACGCTGCGCAAGCTCGTGAAGTAGTCGCGGTGGGCGGCGGCGGGGCTCGTTCCCGCCGCCGAACCACGTCGAAGTCGAGACCGGCCGCGACGTCGCGAGGTCGAGGACCCACGCGAAGTCGACATCCCACGCGACGTCGAGAACGAGCGCGAAGCCTCGCCTCAGGACGGCGTGAGGCCGAGCGCTTCGAGGGCTTGGTGCGGCGTGAGGCCGGCGACCCACGTGCCTCGTCGCGTCGGCTCGGGCACGCGCCTGCGCAGCTCGGCGAGGAAGTCGCGGCGCGAGACCTCGCGACCACCGAAGCGCGTGAGGTGCTCGGTCTTCACCTGGCAGTCGACGAGGCCGATGCCCCAGCGATCGAGGTGCGCGAGCAGCGTGACGAACGCGACCTTCGAGGCGTCGGGCTCCACCGCGAACATCGACTCGCCGAAGAAGCAGCTGCCGAGCGACACGCCGTAGAGGCCGCCGACGAGCGCACCGTCTCGCCACGCCTCGATGCTGTGCGCGTAGCCGAGGCGGTGAAGCGCCACGTAGCCCGCGATCAGATCCGCCTGGATCCACGTGCCGTCCTGCCCCGGCCGCGGCACGAGGCCGCACGCGCGGATCACCGCCTCGAAGGCCGTGTCGAAGCGGATCTCGAAGGTGCCGCGGCGCAGCATCTTCTTGAGCGAGCGGCCGACGTGCACCTCGCGCGGTCGGAGGACGAAGCGCGGATCGGGCGAGAACCAGAGGAGCGGCATGCCCTCGGTCGGCCAGGGGAAGATGCCCTGCGAGTACGCGAGCAGGAGCCGCTCGGGCTTGAAGTCACCGCCCACGGCGACCACGCCCTCGCGGCTCGCGCCCTCCGCCGGCGGGAAGACGAGCTTGTCCGTCAGGAGGTAGACGGGCATCGCTCGCATTCCGTACCGCATGGGTCGCTCACGCGTCTGCGACGGTACCCGACACCACCCGCGGGACGACGACCTTCTTGCCGTCTTGCTCGGTGACCTCGAAGAGCACGTGCCCGCCGTTCTTGAGGCCTCCGAAGAGGATGAGGTCCGCGAGCGGCTTCTTGAGGTTGTTCTCGACGGTGCGGCCCATCGGCCGCGCGCCGAACTGCGCGTCGTAGCCGTTGTCGGCGAGCCACTCGCGCGTCTCGTTCGTGATCTCGATCGTGACCTTGCGCTCCGCGAGCTGCTCGCCGAGGAGGCGCACCTCCTTGTCGACGACCTTGCGGATGACCTCTCGATCGAGGCCCGAGAAGAGCACGATCGCGTCGAGGCGGTTGCGGAACTCGGGCGAGAAGAGCTTCTCGATCGCGGTCATCGCGCGGCTCGTGTCGGCGCCCTTGTCGCCACCGCCGAAGCCCACCTGCCGCGTCGCCATCTCGCGCGCGCCCGCGTTCGTCGTCATCACCACCACGACGTTGCGGAAGTCGGCCTTCCGGCCGTTGTTGTCGGTGAGCGACGCGTGGTCCATCACCTGGAGGAGCACGTTGAAGAGATCGGGATGCGCCTTCTCGATCTCGTCGAGGAGCAGCACCGAGTGCGGGTTCTTGCGCACCGCGTCGGTGAGCAGGCCTCCCTGATCGAAGCCCACGTAGCCCGGGGGCGCGCCGATGAGGCGCGAGACCGTGTGGCGCTCCTGGTACTCGCTCATGTCGAAGCGGATGAGCTCGACGCCCAGAGACTTCGCGAGCTGACGCGCCAGCTCCGTCTTGCCGACGCCGGTGGGTCCGCTGAAGAGGAAGTTGCCGATCGGCTTCTCCCCTGCGCGCAGTCCCGCGCGCGAGAGCTTGATGGCAGAGCACATGCGCGCGATCGCGTCGTCCTGCCCGTAGATCATCCGCTTCAGCTCGCCCTCGAGGTCGCGGAGCTTCTCCTCCTCGGCCGCCGAGACGCTCTTCTCGGGGATCTTCGCCATGAGCGCCACGACGCGCTCGATGTCGCGCAGCTCCACCTTGTGCGTGGGCTCGCTGCGCATGCGGTCGAACGCGCCCGCCTCGTCGATCACGTCGATGGCCTTGTCGGGCAGGTGACGCTCGTTGACGTGCTTGGCCGAGAGCTTCACGGCGGCCTCCATCGTGCCCGCGCCGTACGTCACGCCGTGGTGCTCCTCGTAGCGGGAGCGGAGGCCCTCGAGGATCAGGATCGCGTCCTCGATGCTCGGCTCGCCGACGTCGATCTTCTGGAAGCGCCGACCGAGCGCGCGATCGCGCTCGAAGCTCCCCTTGTACTCCTGGTGCGTCGTGGAGCCGATGCAGCGCAGCTTGCCCGACGCAAGCGCGGGCTTGAGGATGTTCGAGGCATCCATCGAGCCGCCGCTCACCGCGCCCGCCCCGACGATCGTGTGGATCTCGTCGATGAAGAGGATCGCGTCGTCGTGCTCGAGGAGGCGCTTGATGACGCCCTTGAGGCGCTCCTCGAACTGCCCGCGGAACTTCGTGCCCGCCAGCAGCGCGCCCATATCGAGCGAGTAGACGGTGGCCTTCTTGAGGACGTCGGGCACCTTGCCCTCGTGGATCTTGAGCGCGAGGCCCTCGGCGATCGCCGTCTTGCCCACGCCCGGATCGCCCACGAGGATCGGGTTGTTCTTGCGGCGGCGGCAGAGCACCTGGATGGTCCGCTCCACCTCGCGGTCACGACCGATCAGCGGATCGATGTCGCCTTCGGCGGCCGCCTCGTTGAGGTTCTGCGTGTAGGCCTCGAGCGGATCGGGCGGCCCGTCCTCGTCGCCTTCCTCGTCGTCACCGTCGCCCGCGCTCGCGTCGCCGTCGTCTGCGGCGTCCGAGGGACCCGGGCGTCGCGCCGGTCGCGCTGGCCGCGCGTCGGCGTCCGAGCCGTCGGCGCCCACGCCGTGGCTCACGAAACGCTTGAGGTCGAAGCGCGTCACGCCCGCCTGCTGGAGGAGGTACGCCGCGTGCGACTCGGGCTCGCGCAGGATCTGGATGAGGAGATTGCCTCCGTCGATCTCGGTCATCTCCGAGCTCATCGCGTGGAACGCCGCGGCGTTGAGCGCCCGTTGCACCGCGACCGTCTCGTGCGGCGAGAAGTCCGGATCCTCCGCGATGTCCTCCGGCACCGACTGCATCGCGTCGTCGAAGAACCGCTCGAGGTCCGTGCGGAGCTTCTTGCGGTTCGCGCGACACGCGTCGAGGGCCTTGCTGGCCTTCGGGTCGTCGAGCAGCGCGTAGAGGATGTGCTCCAGCGTCACGAGCTCGTGATGCCGCTTGCGCGCCTCTTCGTACGCGCGGCGCAGAGAGGCCTGGAGATCCTTGGCGATCGTGGGCGTTGCCATCTGTCCTCGGTGGAGCGCGACGCGTGGCGTCTGGCTCGTCTCAGTGTTCCGCGGCGCGGGCGCCGCGTGTCGGGGGCGCGGCCCCCGAATCCCGTACTGCCTTCGCGTTCGACTCGTCCCGAGTCAGCCCGCTCCTTCGTCTTCGTTCTCGTCCGGTTCCATCGTCAGGCGCAGTGGGTACTCCCGCTCGCGCGCCAGCTTCTCGACGATGGCGATCTTCGTCTCGGCGACCTCGCGCGTGAACACACCGGCGACACCGACGCCCGTGTAGTGCACGTGCAGCATGATCTCGGTGGCCTTGCTCTCGCTGTGGTGGAACACGCCGACGAGCACATCCACGACGAACTCGCGCGTGGTGTAGTCGTCGTTGTGGAGGAGCACGCGGTACATCCGCGGCCGCTTCAGCTTCGTCTTGGGCTTCTGCTCGGTGACGACACCCGAGTCATTGTCGAACTTCTCCGCCACGCGTGGGCCTCCAGCGATTGGCCTCCACCAATCGTCGCCGAGGATAGCGCAAACGCTCGCGCTCTCGGCCTGCACACACGGTCGGGCGCCCCGCCCGAACGCCTCGGTCGGGCTTCAGCGCGTCCGGGGGCCCTGCGCGGGCCGCCGCGCCTCGATGCGGCGCGCGAGGGCGTCGAGGCCGAGGCCACCGAACGTCGGCTCGATCTCGGCCTCGCTCCCGTCTCGCTGGCGGAGCACCACGAGCAGGCGCTCGTGATCGATCTCCACGCGATCGAGCGCGCTCCAGGAGACGTGCGTGGTCTCCCCGTCGGCGCGGGGAATGGACAGGCCTTCGTCGTCGAGCTCGATCGCGCGGCCCTCGAGCGCGCGCTGCTCGGCGTCCGCCGACGTCACGCGGCGCGCCCAGAAGCGGACCGCGACGAGGCTGAGGAGCGCGATGCCGTAGGCCCACCACGTGCGCGCCAGCCCCGCCAGGAGCGCGGCACCGATGACCGTCGCGCCGATGGCGATGCGCCGTGTGTGTGCGACGTCCTGGCTCGAACGATCGAAGGCGAGGCGCTCCGCGTTCGAGCGGACCGCGGCGCCGCCCTCGTGCTCAGCCGACGACGACACGCGCGAAGTAGCTCCCGTTCGTGTCGTTCCAGACCGTGACGGTCGAGGCGTCCACGTCGACGACGCGCGCGAGATCCCCTGCAGCCAGCGCGGGGCTCGTGCCGGTCTGCACGAACGAGAGGTACACGAACACGCTCGTCGGCACGCGACCCAGGTTGTGCTCGACCTGGACCTGTCCGCGCGGCGGGTAGGGCAGCCACTGCACGGTGCCGCCTTCGTCGGCCCACGGCGCGCTCTGCCACGTGCCCGACTCGGGATCGATGCTGGCCATCGCGAGCTCGGGCGAGCTGACCGTGAACACGACGACGCTGCCCGGCGCCGGCCGCCCGCACGCGCCGAGCGCGACCCCGCTCGCACCGACGGTGCCGAGCACGACGAAGCGGCGACGCGAGAGCGCGGAGAACGTTCGAGGCGACATGGGCCGCGCGAGGGTAGCGCGCCGTGTCCGAGCGGCCACGCGCCGCAGGCGATGAGACACGGACCCGGGCCCGCAGACACGAAGACGAGTGCGAACGCCCGGCGGCACGTCGACTGCTGGAGCGCGCGCATGCAGACCTTCGTCGCGCTCGGGCTCGCGGCCCTCGGGGTCGCGTCTCTCGTCTTCGCGCTGCTCTCGGCGGCGCGCTTCGTCCGCGACTGGAACGAGCACCGCGTCGCCACCGCCGAGGCGCGACGACTCGGCCCGTTTCGAGACGCGTCGTCGTCGGCAAGGCCCTCGGTGCCGAGCCTGGGCGGGCCCAGTTACCTCCTCGCCGCGGCGGTCGCGCTGACGCTGTTCGTCCTCGTCGCGGATCGGCGGGACACCGACGCCGATCGATCCGACGGCTGGGAGGCGAGCGCTGGCGAGCGGCTCCTCGTCGGCGACGCGTCGCTCCGCGACCTCGGCCACGTCGTGCGGATGTCCGGCGCCGTCACGGGCCTCGGCTTCGTGCGAGAGGGCGACATCCTCCGGATCTTCGTCGAGGGCGTGCACGCCCGTGATCCGATCGCGATGATCGGTCGCGTGATCGCCGACATCGATCGCGCGCGGGTCGACGACGGAGCCGGTCGAACCGAGCTCGTCATCCACCTCGTGCCGGGCCGCGATCCGAGATGGAGCGCCGAGGCGATCAACGACTGCGTGGTGCTGCGCTTCGCGCGGCGCTGGTGACGCGCACGCGTTCTCACCGATCGCTCAAGCGCGCCGCAGGCCGTGCTGCTCGACGTGCCGCGAGAGCGCGTCGATCAGGCCCTCGGCCGTGTAGCTCGAGGCGGTCACGTCCACCCGCACGCCGAGCTTGTTCGCGGCCTCGGTGGTGACCGGGCCGATCGAGGCGACCACGACGTGCTCGAGCGCGGCCGTGGGATCGACGGGCGGGCTCGCGCTCGCGAGCGCCTCGAGCAAGCGCTCGATCGACGACGGCGAGGTCAGCGTCACGACGTCGATCTCTCGGTGCGCGAGCGCGCGCGCGATCTCGCGCTGCGTGTCTTCGCTCGGCCCCTCCGTCCGGTACGAGGCCACCACCTCCACGGGCACGCCGCGCGCAGCCAGCAAGCGGGGGAGGGCCTCGCGGGCGATCTCGGCGCGCGGCACGAGCACACGCGTCTCTGCTTCGCGGCCGGCGATGCGATCGAGCAGCGCGTCGGCCACGCCCTCGCCGCGGAACTCGGTCGGGATGAGATCCGCGACGATCCCTCGCTCCCGCAGGCGTGCCGCAGTCGCGGGCCCGATCGCGCAGACCCGCGCCGCTCCGAACGCGCGCGCGTCGCGGCCCGCGCGCGAGAGCGCCGCGAAGAGCGCATCGACGCCGTTGGCGCTCGTGAGCACGACCCAGTCGAAGCGCGCGAGCTCGCGCACGGCGCGCTCGAACGGCCCGGGATCGGTCGGCGGCACGATGCGCAGGATCGGTCGGACGATGGGCTCGGCGGCCTCGTCGCGAAGGAGCTCCGCGATGCCGTCGGTCTGCCCCTCGGGCCGCATCACGAGCACGCGCGCGCCGAAGAGCGGTCGCGTGTCGAACCAGCGCAGGCGCTCGCGCATGCGCACGACCTCGCCGACGATCACGAGCGCCGGCGTGCCCAGGCCCGCCTCGTGCGCGAGCGTGGCGATCGTGCCCACGGTGCCGACGACCGTGCGCTGCGAGGGCAACGACGCCCGCTCGATCACGGCCGCCGGTGTCTCGGCGCTGCGGCCGTGCGCGACGAGCGTCTCCATGAGCCTGCCCAGGCGCGTGAGGCCCATGAAGAACACAATCGTCTGCGTCGCGGTCGCGAGCTTGGGCCAGTCGTGCGTCTCGCGATCGGATCCCTTCTTGTCCGGAGACTCGGTCGCGGTGACGTACGCGAGGCTGCTCGCGCTCTCGCGATGCGTGACCGAGAGGCCTGCGTACGCGGCCGCGGCGAGCGGGGAGGGCACGCCCGGCACGACCTCGAATGGGATGCCGTGCGCCGCGAGGAACTCGGCCTCCTCGCTGCCGCGCCCGAAGAGGTACGGGTCGCCGCCCTTGAGGCGCGCGACCGTCTTTCCTTCCGCGACGGCGGCCGCGATGCGTCGATGGATCTCTTCTTGTCGCTCGGACACTCGGCCCGCGCGCTTGCCCACGAAGATCTTCTCCGCCGTGGGCTTGGAGAGCGCGAGCAGGTCGGGGTGCACGAGCGCGTCGTAGAGGACGACGTCGGCCACGCCCAGACGCCGCGCCGCGCGGCGCGTGATGAGCTCGGGATCACCCGGGCCGGCGCCCAGGAGGAACACGCGCGGCTTCATGCGCCCGACGTTATTTCGTGCGCGCGCCCAAGTCGATCACGGCGCCCGCCGGCGGGTCGCGCCACCGGCTCGCATGGCCCGACCCACGAACCGGCCAGTCGCCGGTGTCTGTGGTAACGACTCGCCCCATGCCTCCGCCGGCCCATCGCCTCTCTACGTTCGCGCCCCTCCTCGTCGCGCTCGCGCTCGGCGCCTGCTCGGGCAGCGACGGCGATCGGGGAGGCTCGAGCGAGAGCCCATCCACGCGCGGCTCCGAGCGCGATCGCCAGACCGAGGATCGCGGCGGCCCCGAGCACCGACCCGACCGGTCGGCGGAGCAGGCCGGCAGCACGAACGAGGAGCCCGTGTCGCAACCACGCGTCGTGCTCGAGCCGCCCGGCGCGGAGCCCGTGACGGTGAACGTCGAGGTCGCGCGGACCTCGGCCGAGACGCAGCGAGGGCTCATGTACCGTCGCCACATGGACCCGAACGCGGGGATGATCTTCCTGTTCTCGCGCTCGCGGCACCTCACGTTCTGGATGCGGAACACGTACATCCCGCTCGACATGATCTTCATCACGAGCGACATGCGCGTGCTCGGCGTCGTGGAGAACGCGACACCGGAGACCGATGACGCGCGCGAAGTGCCGGGCGAAGGACAGTTCGTGCTCGAGGTCAACGCAGGCTTCGCGCGCGAGCACGGGATCACGGCCGGCACCGTGGTGCGCTTCGAGGGCATCGACGACGTGCCCGTGGCGGCCGCGGGTGCGGACGACGACGAGATGGACGACGAGTGGGAGGACGACGAATGACCAGCGAGACCAAGCGGCGCACGATCGCGGCGCTCCTGCTCGGGAGCCCGCTCGCGTGGGGCCTCGTCGCGTGTGGCAACGAGAGCGGCGAGACCACCGAGACGCCGGCCGAGACCACAACGAGCACGCCCACCGAGGGCTCGGGCTCCGAAGGCACGGCCGGCGGTGGCGCTCCGGTCGCGCCTCCTCCGGGCGGCGACGGCCTCACCGAAGACGGTGAGCGCGTGATCTTCGCGGGCACGCGTCGCCAGGGCAGCCAGCGGCCTGCGTACGACCCCGCGCACCTCGTGCGCGAGCCCAACGCGCCCGATCCCCAGGGCGGCGACTTCACGCTCGACGAGGCGGTCGAGGGCATGACGACCGACGGTGAGCTCGTCGCCGAGATCGGCACCGACTTCGGCACGATGTTCTGCGACCTCTACGCGGATCGTGCGCCGCGCACCGTGGCGAACTTCATCGGCCTCGTGCGCGGGACGCGACCGTGGTGGGACATGCGCGCGGGTCAGTGGGTGACGCGGCCGTACTACCGCGGCCTCACCTTCCACCGCGTGATCCCCGGCTACATCGTTCAGGGTGGCGATTACCTCGCCGACGGCACTGGCGCGGTCGGCTACACGATGCCGTACGAGCCGCACGAGACGCTGCGCCACGACCGCGCGGGCATGCTCGCGCTCGCGACGCTCGAGGGCCCCAACACCGGCGGCGGCCAGATCTACATCACCGACGGCCCCGCTCCTCAGCTCGACGGCTCTGCGACGGTCTTCGGCCACTGCATCCCCGAGGACCTCGTGTCGCAGATCGCGCGCCTGCCTCAGAGCGGCTCGCCGGACAACCGCCCGCTCACGCCGTTCCACATGACCCGCGTGGTGATCCGCCGCGTGCCGGGCGGCGCCGACGCTGCGCGCGCCACGCCGCCGCGTCTTCCGCCCGGCGAGCCCGAGACGGGCCGCGGCGCGAGCGAGGATCCCTCCGAGGCGCGCGGCCGCATCCGCGACCTTCCCCGCGCGGGCGATCCTCACCAGCACTGAGAGCACGTGGCACTCGGATTGATCGATGCGAGTGCCACGGGCTCGATTCGGCGGGAGGGAGGCTCTCGCCGATTCACTCGGCGAGAGGGAGGGGCTGCGGCCAGACCCTCCGGCAAGAAACGTCAGAGCGTGAGTCAATGCAAGTGACGCACGCTCTGAGTCTTCTGGGTCGAGAGACCTCCGGCCCCTCCCCCGCGGAGCGGAGCGCCTCGTCAGCTGTCTTCGTCGCCGGTCGCGTCGGGGGACGCGCTCGGGCGGCGGCTGCGCGCCTTCTTGGGATCGATCTTCACCTCGGGCGTGACGCCCCCTTTGTCGTTCGGGATGAAGCGGATCTCGGTCCGGATCTCGAACGAGAGGCTCGTCAGCGCGCGCTGCAGCTCCTTGGCGAGGTCTGCGCGCTCGAGGAACTCGCGGACCTCGCGCGCCACCACGCCCACGGCCGCGTTCTTGGTGTCGTCGATCTGCGACAGCACGTAGCTCGCCACCTCTTTGGGCACTTCGCTGCGGTGGCCGACCATCCCGCGGATCGACTCGTTCGCGTTCGTGAACGTGCCGATGCCCGTCTCGATGCCCTTCTCGATCGCACGCTTGAGCGCGTCGGGCAGGATGCGCTCGATGCGACGGCGTCGCCGCGGAATGTCGTCGTCGCCTTCGACGTCGTCGGGCTCGTGCTCTGCTCCGGCCTCGTCGTACGGCGCGTCGTCTTCTTCGGGGGCTGCCACGCCCTCACGATACCATCGCGCCGCGCCTGCGCGCGCCGCTCCTCATGAAGTCCGCACCTTCCGCCGTCCTCTTCGTCAGCAAGCCGCTCGCTCCGCCCTGGACCGACGGATCGAAGAACCTCGCGCGCGAGCTCGCCGAGGGTGCGGTCGCGCTCGGCGCGCGCGGCGTGCACGGCTTCGTCCCGCGTGACGCCTCGACGCTGCCGGGGCTCGTTCCTCACCTGGTCCCGACGCGAACGCTCGATCGTGCGACGTCGCTCGCGATGCTGCGCACCCTCGCCACGTCGGCGGGCGTCGGCCTCTGGCACTTCGTGTCCGCGCCGACCGCGCGCACGAGCCGCATCGCGCGCGGGCTCGCCGCGCTCCGCCGCCGACGCACCGTGCAGACCCTCGCGTCGGCCCCGCCGCGCGACGTGCGCCTCGGGGACGTCGTCTTCGCCGATCGCGTGATCGCCCTCTCTCGCGAGACGCACGCGCGTGCCCTGGCCGAAGGCGTCGAGGCCTCGCGCCTGCGTCTGGTGCCGATCGCGATCACGCCGCCGGACTCGCCGAGCCCCGAGTCGATCGAGACCGTCCGTCTCGCGCACCGCCTGGGTGAGCGTCTCGTGGTCACGTTCCCCGGCGATCTCGAGCACGGTCGCGGCGCCGACCGCATCGTCGAGGCGTGCACGCGCATGGGCGAGCGTGCGTCGATCACGCTCGTGCTCGCCTGCCGCGACAAGACCGCCCGCGCCGCCGCGCGCCGCGAAGAGCTCGTGCGGCGGGCGCGTGCGGCCGGCCTCGACGTGCGTGCGATCGGCGAGACGCCGTCGATCCATGCGCTCCTGGCCGCGAGCGACGTCGTCGCGCTCCCGACCGACTCGCTCTACGCGAAGGTGGATCATCCGCTCGTGCTGCTCGAGGCGATGCACCTCGGGCGTCCCGTGCTCGTCACCGAGGGCTCCTCCGCGCACGAGCTCGCGGAGGATGGTGGTGCGGTCGGCGCGGCCTTCGACGCAGAGGCGCTCGCCGCCGCGCTCGATCGTCTCGTGCGCGAGCCTGCGTGGCGCCAGCACTGGTCGGCGCGCGGCCGCGAGCTCGTCGCCGCGCGCACGGTCGCGGCGATGGCGCGCGCCCACGAGTCGATCTACAGCGAGCTCTCCCGATGAGCGCCTCGGACGTCCGCGCCTACTACGACGACTTCAGCCGCACCTACGATCGCGGTCGTGATCGCGGCTATCACGCGATGATCGACGAGATCGAGGCCGGCGCGGTCGTGGAGCTGGCAGAGGGGCGCGACGTGCTCGAGGTCGGCTGTGGCACCGGCCTCGTGCTCGAGCGCGTCGCGCGCGTCGCGCGCCGTGCCGAGGGCGTCGATCTCTCGCCGGGCATGCTGGAGCACGCGCGTCGCCGAGGGCTCGTGGTGCGCGAAGGAGACGCGACCGCGCTCCCGTTCCCCGACGCGAGCTTCGACGTCGTGTACGCGTTCAAGGTGCTCGCGCACGTGCCCGACGTGGATCGTGCGATCGCAGAGATGTTCCGCGTGGTCCGCCCGGGCGGGCACGTGCTCGTCGAGGTGTACAACCGGCACAGCCTCCGCTTCCTCTCGCGCGCGCTCGGCGGCGCGCGACGCATCGGCGCGGCGCACGACGAGAGCGACGTGCCGACTCGGTGGGAGAGCGTCTCGCGTGCGTCGCGTCGCCTGCCTCGCGGTGCGCGTCTCGAACGCATCGTGGGCGCGCGCGTGCTCACGCCGGCCGCACAGGTGCACGCGATCCCGATCGTCGGCTCGCTCCTTCGTCGCGCCGAGCACCTCGTGTCGCGCGGTCCGCTCGCGCGCTTCGCGGGCTTCGCGATCCTCGTCGCGCGACGCGAGGCGTGAGCGGGCTCGCGTTGCCCGCGCTCTGACGCAGAAGTAGAAGGCGAGGGTGAGCCACGGCGAGAGCACAGCCACGCGCCGCTTGCGCGAGCAGGTCGAGCAGGCGCTCGCGACGTCGCAGAGCCGCAAGGTCGTCGAGCCGCTGCTCGAGCGCCTCGTGCACATCGCCGCGCCCGGCTCCGAGTCCTCCGTGCTCGCGCATCGCTACCTCGCCGAGTACCGGCTCCAGGAGCATCCGTGGCGCGCGCTCCTGCACCTCAAGCACGTGCTCGCCGCTCACCCCGACGACGACGTCGCGCACGCGATGACGGGCCTCGCGCACGCGATGAGCGGACACTATCGATCGGCCGTGGCGGCCTATCGCGCCGCGACGACGGCGGCGCCCGAGAATCCCTGGTACCACCACAACCTCGGTCACATCCTCGATGTCGCGCTCGACAAGCCTGCGCCCGCGCTCCCGCACCTGCGCACGGCGTTCGAGACGCTCGGTGAGGACGAGCCCGAGGTGGCCGCATCCCTCGTGCACTGCCTCGCGCGCCTGCCCGAGCGTGGCGTGAGGCCGCAGGCCCGCGAGGAGGCCCTCGGCATCCTCGCGCAGGCGCGGCGTCGGCATCCCAAGCACCCGAGCCTCCTCGATCTGGCGACCAAGCTCGGCGCCGCGGCACCCACTGCGGAGGCGCCACCGCGTCGCGCCGCGCGCTCGGCGTCACCCATTCCACTTCGTCCGCGCGCGGCCGAGCCCGTCGTCGCGTTGCCGAGCGCCCCGCCCGTGGCCTCGTCCGGCGAGGACGATCCGGTGATCGTCGCGCTGCGCGCGCGTCTGGGCGCGCACCCCACGCGCTTCGACACCGCGAAGAAGATCTGGACGCGCTACTGCGAGACGCAGCCGCGCGTCCGGCGCGGTCGTCCTCGCAACGCCGACATCCTCGCGGCGGCGGTGCATCGCCTCGTGATGCGGCGCACGTCCGGCGGCGGCGTCACGCTCGCCGCCATCGCCCGCGCCTACGGTGTCGACCCCAAGGCCGTCGCGCAGCGCTCGCAAGAGATCGAGCGCGAGATCGAGCTCTGAGAGCACGTGTCACTTGGATGGATCGAGGGTCTGCGGCCGGACCCTCCAGCAAGAAACGTCAGAGCATGAGTCAATCCAAGTGACTCATGCTCTGAGCTGAGCGCTCCTGGTCAGTAGGCGTTCTGGCGAACCTTCCGGCCGAACACGGTGAGGAAGATGATCCAGAGATCGAAGAGCAGACCCCAGCGGCGGATGTACTCGAGGTCGTGCTCGATCCGCTTCTCCATCTTCTCGAGCGTGTCGGTCTCGCCTCGCCAGCCGTTGACCTGCGCCCAGCCAGTGAGGCCCGGCTTCACCTTGTGGCGCAGCATGTAGCGCTTGATGCGCGTCCGGTACTCCTCGTTGTGCGCCACCGCGTGCGGGCGGGGGCCCACGAGGCTCATGGACCCGGTCACCACGTGGAAGAGCTGCGGCAGCTCGTCGATGGAGGTCCGGCGGATGAAGCGGCCGACGGGCGTGATGCGGTCGTCGTTCTTGGTCGCCTGCTTCACGACCGCGCCGTCTTCCTGCACGCGCATCGACCGGAACTTGAGGACCTCGATGACTTCGCCGTTCAGGCCGTAGCGCCGCTGCTTGAAGAAGACGGGACCCTTGCTCGTGACCTTGATCGCCACGGCCGTCGCCAACATCACCGGTGATGCCACCAGGACGGCGAGGCTGCCGAGGACGATGTCCTCGATTCGCTTCACCACTCCATCGACCCCGTAGAACGGCGTCTCGAAGATGCTGATGAGCGGGACGTCGGCGAGCAGGGTCCAGCGGCCGTGGAGAAGATCGAAGACGTAGAAGTCGGGCACGTAGTAGACGCTGCTGGTCGTGTCCGCGAGACCCTCGAGCAGCTCCGTCACGCGCGCCTCGGCGCGCATCGGCAGCGCGACGTAGACGCACTCGATCTCGCCGTTCTTGGCCTGCTTCACGGCCTCGTGGAAGGTGCCGACGAGACGACCCGCCTCGGCGGGAAGCTCCGGCAGCCGCTCGGGCGTCCGATCGTCGTAGAAGCCCACGAGGCGCATCCCGAGCTGCGGCGTGGACTGGATCCGGCGGGCGAGCTGGATGCCGATCTCCGTGACTCCGATGATGGCGACGTAGCGCTGGTTCTTGCCGCGCATGCGCATCGAGCTCAGCGTCGCGCGCGCACTCGCGCGCACGACGGCGACGAGCGTCGGCGCGCCGAACATCCACGTCGTCACGACGACGCGCGAGAACTCCTGCGTCACCTTGAGCGCGAAGCCGACGCTCAGCAGCACGGCCGCGCTGAGCGCCCAGGCGCCCCACACACGGCCGACCTCGACGAGCAGCGGCACGCCGCGGAAGCCTCGATAGAGGCTCAGCGCGTTCGCGAAGAACCCGAAGAGCACGATCGCGAGCAGCACCGCCACGGCGTCGAACGCGCGGAAGCCCGGGTCGTAGAACCACAGCGGCAGGTAGTAGGCGAGGGCGACCGACACGACGTCGGCCAGACGTGTGAGGGCACCGGCCTCGTCGCCGGAGGGTCGGAGGTCGAAGAAGCTGGACTCTCGCGCCATGTGTGGTGGTGCCCGGACCGCCCTCTCCAGCGGCGCCGACCTGGCGCTCGGAGCGCGCGAGCTCGCGCGGCCCGACCGACCGGCCCGGGGGCGCCGGACTGTAGCGGACGGAAGCGATGGGGCGAGTCTCCCCATCGGTTGTCGGTTAGTGGGAGATGTACGACATTGTGGGATACACCTCGATACGCCATGCGATCTGCGCTGTTCTGGGCACTTCTCGTCGGGCTCTCCTGTTTCGCCGCGGCCGCGCCGTCGGTGGTCTCGGCGCAGGCCGAGATCGCCGAGCTACGTGAGCAGGTCGCCGCCCTGCGCGCCGAGCGCCCGCCGGGCGTGAGTGAAGGCGCCCTGACGAGCCTCGACTACTCCCTCGACGTCGCCACGCGCATCGAGCGCCAGTTCGAGACGCAGAGCGAACAGTGGCGTGGCCGCGTCGAGCGCTACCTCGAGATCGCGCGCGCGGGCCGCGACCCGTACCTCGAGCAGGGCGGCCGCATCACGAACCGCGGCTACGAGTCGCCCATCTCGACCATCCGTCAGGGCTACGCGATCTACCTGCCGCCCGACTACGACCCTTCGCGTCGCTACCCGCTGCTCGTGATGCTCCACGGCGGCTCGTCCAACGGCAACTTGTTCCTGGGCGTCGTGCTCGGGAACAACATGGACTGGCTCACCTACGACGATCACCTCTGGGACGAGTACACGCCGCGCTGGTCGCCGGACTGGATCGTCGTGGCGCCCGATGGCTTCGGGCAGGTGCTCTGGCGATGGATGGGCGAGGCCGACATCCTCTCGGTGATCGACGACGTGCAGCGTCACTACGCGGTCGACGCCGATCGCGTGGTGCTCGGTGGTCTGTCCAACGGTGGCCTCGGCGCGTACGCCGTGGGCATGCGCCACGCGTGGCGCTTCTCGATGGTCACCGCGATCGCCGGCGCGCCGAGCTGGCTCCAGTACACCGGTGGCTCGCCGACGCGTCAGGAGTCCCAAACCATGACGGCGTGGTCGGGCATGCACCTCGTCGAGAACTCGCTCAACACCGACTTCCGCTTCTTCCACGGCTCGCGTGATCCGGGGCCGATGCGGCCCGCCTTCGTACGGCAGATGGAAGAGCACATGCGCGAGATCGGCCTCGAGCCGAACGTGCGCTGGTACGACTTCGGTCACGATCTCCTCTACCTCGTGCACCGCCACGGCCGCGTGTATCCGGAGATGGCGCGCGTGGTCCGCAACCGTCACCCCGAGGAAGTGCGCGTCGTGACGGGCGACTACCGCGCGAACCGACAGCACTGGGTGACCGTCAGCCGGATCGAGCAGTACCCCGAGCTCGCGCGCGTGGTCGCGCGCGCGTCGGACGGTGGCCTCGCGGTGCAGACGACCAACACGCTCGAGCTCGCGCTCGATCTGCGCGATGCGCCCATCGGCACGGGCTCCACGCTGCGCGTCGAGGTCGACGGCGCGGAGGTCTATGCGGGTGCGCGCGGCTCGCTCGGTCACGTGGTGCGTGTGCACCGCGGCGACGACGGCCGCTGGCGCATGGGCCGCCTGCCCGCGGTGCAGGGCCTCGAGAAGGTTCCCGGCCTCTCGGGCCCGCTCACCGATCCCTACCGCGACGGGATGATCCACGTGTACGGCACGCAGCTCGCCGACCAGACCGAGGGGCTGCGGCAGGCTGCGCAGCGCGGCGCACGCGGCTGGCCGCTCTGGCTCTGGAACCACCAGCAGCGCGTCGTCGCGGACACCGAGGTGACCGAGCAGATGATGCGGAGCTCTCACCTCGTGCTCTACGGGACGCCGGGCTCGAACCTCTTGATCGAGCGCTTCGGTGATCGCCTGCCGATCCGCGTGACCGAGGGCGGCATCCTCGTCGGCACGCGGCGCATCGAGGGCACCGAGCTCGGCACGCGCTTCGTCTATCCGAACCCCGAGTCGCCCACGCGCTACGTGATCGTGCAGGCGGGTATGTCGGTCGCGGCGGTGGGTCGTGGTCACAACCTCCCCGACTTCCTCCCGGACTGGGTCGTCTACGACCCGCGCTCGGCCGCACGTCGCGCGCGCCTCATCTCGGGTCGCAACGGCCAGGTCGCGATGGGCTACTTCGATCGCTTCTGGCGCGTGCCGGCCGGCGAGACGTCGGCGACGATCGCCGAGCGCGTGCGCGGCCGTGTCCGCACCGTCACCACCACAGAGGACCCGATGCGCGCGGGCCCCCGCGTGGGCACGCTGGCGGAAGGCCCTCTCGCGGGCGACCGAGGCACGCACTTCGAAGGCGGCGACGACGGCCCGATCGACGCGTCGATCTCGAGCGACGCCGGCGCTGCGCTCCTCGATGCGGGCGCGCTCCTCGAGGCCACGCGCGTGGCTGCTGCGACCGAGAGCGCATCCACGAGCGCTGCGAGCGCCCCGACCGAGGAGCCGACTGTCACGACGACGCCTCGCGCAGCGCGACGCGCGCGTCTTCGCGCCGAGCGTGAGGCGCGCCGCACGCGCGCGCGCATCCTCGGCGTGCCGCTCTCGTTCCACATCCCGCCGCAGGTCCTCGCGCAAGAGCCGCCCATCACGCTGCCCATCGCCGAGCCCCCTGCGACGCCCGCGGTGCCCACCACGTTCGCGGCCCGCGAGGACGACCCCGCCGGGCGCGCCGCGCGCGAGATCGCCACGCTCGTCCCGACCTTCCTCAACTTCCGCGGCATCGTCCCGGGCGCGCACTGGTCGACCGACTCACGCCGCGTCTGGCGCATCCAGCCCGAGGCCGACTGCCTCGCGCGTCTGCGCGCCGCGCACATCGACGCGGTGCCGTTCGACGGCGACGAGATCGTCACGCCCGTGCCGACGCCGGTCGAGGTGCGCGGCTCGATCGGAGGCGTCGCGATCCGCACGGTGCGTCCCGGCGAGCGCGTCGTGCTCGCGTGCGAGCTCGTCGCGCGCCTGCCCGAGCTGACGCGCGTGCTCCGCGCGCACCACGTCCGCGCGCTCGACGTGCTCTCGGCGTACCGCCCCGGCCCGCGACAGAGCTTCCACACCCTCGGCCTCGCGCTCGACGTCGCCTCGTTCGAGACCGACGACGGCGCGCTCCTCTCGGTCGAAGAGGACTTCGTCGAGACCCCGTCCCACGAGACCTGCGACGCGCCGATGCCCGACGCGAGCGCGGCCCGCACGCTTCTCGAGATCGCGTGCGACCTCGCCGGCGATCACGCGTTCTCCTCGGTGCTGACCCCCAACTACAACGAGGGTCACCGCAACCACTTCCACCTCGACGCGCGCCCCGACGACCCCCGCTTCTACGTGCGCTGAGCAGATCGCTCGCGCAAGAGGAGTGCGATGCACGCCACGACCTCGGGTCGGCGATGCAGCACGTCCGCGTTGTGGACGCGGGTCACGTGAATCCCACGCAGAGCGAGCGCTTCGTCTCGTCGCGCGCCATGGCGCCGTTGTGCGTCGTCTTCCCGATGGTGCGGTCCATCGAGCTCGATGACGAGGCGCGCCGCAGGGCAGTAGAAGTCGACGATGTAGGGGCCGATGGGATGCTGTCGGCGGATTGGCACGCCGAGCTGAGAGCGACGCACGGCACTCCACAGGAGTCGCTCCGCGAGTGTGGAGTTTCGACGGAGCTCTCGAGCGCGTCGGATGTCGTTGGCTTGCATGGCGGGCGGCATCGGCCCGAGATGCGTGATCGTTGCGTGTCCCCTCCTCGGGGGCCCCAACCCCGTGTCCTCCCCCGCTGCGCGGGAGAGGGGACCCACGGCGCGAGCGGGCGTGATCGCATGCTGTGGATCGTTGGTCCCCTCCTCGGGGGCCCCAACCCCTTGTCCTCCCCCGCTGC
>JBILLJ010000207.1:0-11916 GCA_044376125.1 Sandaracinaceae bacterium | reverse complement strand
GCGCGAACTGGTTCTTCACCCGGCTCATGGCCTTCTACGGCCTGATCGACGCACCGAGCCGCGTGGTGCTGCCGGAGGGGGTCGATCCGCGGCGGCCCTACGTGCTCGTGTGCAACCACCCGAGCCTCATCGACGTCGTGCTCTCGCTCGGGTGGTTCGAGGGCCTCACGTGCGTGACGAAGGGCAGCTGGAAGAAGTCGCTGGCGCTCGGGATGCTGCTTCGTTCCACGAACTACCTTCCCGGTCCGACGGGTGACGGCGAGGACGTGCACGGCGCGATCGTCGCGCACATCCGCAAGGGACATCCGCTGCTCGTGTTCCCCGAGGGGACGCGCTCGCTCGCGCAGCACCTGCACCGGTTCCGCCGCGGCGCGGTCGAGGCCGCGTTCGAGGCGGGCGTGCCCATCGTGCCCATGTACCTCGACGTGAGCGAGCCCTTCTTGATGAAGGGCGTGCCCTTCTGGAAAGCGCCGCCGCGGGCGCCGATCTATCGCGCCGAGTTCTTCGACGTGGTCGATCCACGCACCGAGACGCGCGACCCCAAGCAGGTCAACCAGGACCTCCAGGACTGCTACCGCGCACGCTTCGCGAAGACGGTCGCGGCGCGCGTGCGCGCGAGCGAGCTGGTGCACCGCGAACACCCTTCGAATTCGCCGCGTTCGGCGCTATAGAGCGGCCCCTATGAGGCCGTACGTCGTCGGAGTCGCAGGCGGAACCGGGTCGGGCAAGACCACCGTGGCGCGAAAGGTCGTGGAGGGCGGTGGTGCCGACGTCTGCGTGCTCGAGCACGACACGTACTACCGAGATCGCCCCGATCTCTCGTACGACGAGCGCTGCCAGCTGAACTTCGATCACCCCGAGTCGCTCGAGACCTCGCTCCTTCTCGAGCACATCCGCGCGATCAAGCGCGGCGAGACCGTTCACGCGCCCACGTACGACTTCAAGACCCATCGCCGGGGCGAGACGACGCGCGTCGTGACCCCGGCCCCGATCCTCGTGGTGGAGGGCATCCTGCTCTTCGTCGACGAGGCCGTGCGCGCGGAGCTCGACCTCAAGCTCTTCGTCGACACCGACGCCGACATCCGTGTGCTCCGCCGCGTGCGCCGCGACATGGAGAAGCGCGGGCGCACGTTCGAGTCCGTGCGGCAGCAGTACTACGACACGGTGCGACCCATGCACCTCCAGTTCGTCGAGCCGAGCAAGCGCTGGGCGGACGTGATCATCCCCGAGGGGGGCAAGAACATGGTCGCGCTCGATCTCATCCTCACGAAGATCCGCAGCGAGGTCCTCGCGCGGAGGTGAGCGTGACGCGTGCGCGTGTCAGGCTCAGGCCCTTCCATGGGTGACGTCCTCTACGAGGTGCGCGGTCTCGCGAAGTCGTTCGGCGACCGGCCGATCCTCGAGTCGATCGATCTCGACATCCCGCGCGCGGAGTTCCTCTGCTGGATCGGCGAGTCCGGCACGGGCAAGAGCCTGCTCGCGAAGATCCTGCTCGGTCTGGTGCCGCCGGACCGAGGCACGATCCGCTTCGACGGCGAGGACGTGACGCACTTCCGCGAGCGCGATTGGCTGCGCATCCGGCGTCGCGTCGGCGTGCTGCTCCAGAGCTCGGGCCTCTTCGACTCGGTCAACGTGTTCGAGAACGTCGCGTACGGGCTCAAGGAGCAGCGGCTCCTTCCGCTCGACAGGATCCGCGAGCGCGTGTCCGAGAGCCTCGCGTCCGTCGGCCTGCCCGGCATCGAGGCCATGATGCCGGGCGAGCTCTCGGGCGGGATGCGCAAGCGGGTCGCGCTCGCGCGCGCCATCGCGATGCGCCCCGAGGTCCTCTTCTACGACGGGCCGACGGAGGGGCTCGACCCGATCAACGTGGCCCGCGTGAACCGCCTGCTCCTTCGCCTGCGGGATCAGCTCGGGATCACGACGATCGTCATCACGCACCAGATGGAGACGGCCTTCGGTGCGGCGGACCGGGTGCTCCTCGTGTCGAGCGGTCGCATCGCCCTGGCCGGCACGCCGCGCGAGCTCTGGCGCTCCGGTGAGCCGTCGCTTCAGCCGTTTCTGCGGATCGCGCGCGACGTGCTGAGCGCGCCCCGGGGCGGCTGAGCGCGGGCCGGGGCCTTCCGCACCCCTCTCCGCGAAAGTCCGCGGACACGACGCTGGTTTTGGTAAGCTCGGGTTCGTGCCGCTCCGTGCACCGCCCTCGCCCCGCCTGCTCGAGCTCGACCCTGCGGTGGAATCGCCCGCTGGCCCGATGGCTCCGTGCGTCGGTGCGCGGGTGGAGCTCGACGCCGCCGAGCTCGACAAGCTCGCGCCCGAAGATCGCGCGGCGATGTCTCGGGTCCGTGCGTTCGTCGTGCCTGCGCTCGTCGACGCCGTGGTCGACATCCCGCGCACGCTCGAGGCCAACCGCGAGGTGATCGCCCTCCTCGGGCGGACCTTCCCGTTCCCGTACGAGTGGAAGCTCGAGCGCCCGATCTTCGGTGCGCTGCACAAGCAGACCCTGCTCACGTTCGTGTGCGACGCGCCCGACGACGAGACCACGGGCCAGCCGATGTGTCTCGTCGTGCGCGGTCCGGTCACGCACGTCGAGGGCGTCGCGCTCGACACGGCGGAGGGCAAGCAGCGTCTCGAGCGCGTGCAGCGCTCGTTCTCTGCCACGACCGACTTCCGCGCGACGCTCCGCTCGTT
This sequence comes from Sandaracinaceae bacterium, assembly GCA_044376125.1. Classification (GTDB taxonomy): domain Bacteria; phylum Myxococcota_A; class Polyangia; order Polyangiales; family Sandaracinaceae; genus JAFLCL01. Next base: position 9,228 of record JBILLJ010000207.1, on the reverse strand, counting down.
CTCCATGAAGGCGCGCATCGAGCGCGCGATCTGGGCGAACGCACAGGCGCCGTTCGCGTGAGCTGCTGAGGGTCCGACCCTCCCCGCCCACCGACGTTGCGCGGTGCGGTGCGCCGTGCTCGGACGCCGCAGTGCAGGACACGACGTACCGAGGTCACATGCCGGCGCTCGATGGGGTGCGCGGGATCGCCATCGTCGTCGTGATGGCCTTCACTACTACCTCTTCGATCACCACATCGCGCCGCTGCACTGGTTCCACCAGCTGACGCGGAGCGGGTGGCTCGGCGTCGATCTCTTCTTCGTGCTGAGCGGCTTCCTGATCACGGGGATCCTGCTCGACCAGCGTGAGAAGCGGCCGAGCGCGAGGGCGTTCTTCCAGACCTTCTACGTGCGGCGGACCCTGCGCATCTTCCCGCTCTACTACGCGACGCTCTTCGTCGTCTTCGGTGTGCTGGCGTGGACGCCGCTCTTCCACGAGCCGAGCTTCGATGCGCTCGAGCGCGAGCAGATCTGGCTCTGGCTCTACGCCGTCAACTGGGTGAACTGGGTGCGCGGCACCCTCGTGTTCGTCTCCGACTCGTTCGAGGCGAACCACCTCTGGTCGCTCGCCGCGGAAGAGCAGTTCTATCTGCTCTGGCCCGCGATCGTGTGGGCGCTCTCGGCGCGGACGCTGGCGCGCGTCTCGCTCGGGATCGTGGCGGCGAGCTTCCTCGCCAAGGCCCTGCTCGCGCCCGGCGAGGAGGCGCTCATGTTGTTCCGCGCCGATGGCCTCGTGCTCGGTGCTCTCCTCGCGACGCAGGTCCGCGACCCGCACGCGAAGCGGTACGTGGAGCGCCTGTCGCGCCCGACGCTGGCGCTCGGGGTGCTCGCCCTCCTGGTGCTCTTCGTGCTGCGGGACGGCCTGCTCCACGGCGATCCCTGGATGGCGCGCGCAGGCACGAGCCTCGTCGCCGTCACCTGCGCGGCCGCGGTGGTGGAGTCGGTCCGTGCGCCCGCCGAGTCGCTGGTGGGTCGTGCGCTTCGCGCCCGCGCGCTCGCGTTCCTCGGTCGCTACAGCTACGGGATCTACGTCCTTCACTGGGCGTTCCACCCGCTCTTCGATCGCTGGTTCTTCGAGCTCGTTCCTCGCGAGCCGACGGGCGTGGCGGTGCTCGACGGGCTCTTCGTCACGCTGGTCAAGAGCGCCGCGGCGATCGGTGCCGCGGTCGCCGTCCACCATGCGCTCGAGGCGCCGCTGCTCAAGGTCAAGGATCGGTTCGCGCCCAACCGCTGAGCCGCTCGGGCAGGCGGGCCGTTCGGCTCACGCGTCGTCGTGGAGATCGAGCGTGTTGCCCTTGGTCGCGGTGCCGATGTTCTTCATGCGATCGGGCACGCGCAGCGCGACGACGCCGCGCTCGACACCGCCCGCCACGCTCGGCCCCGCGAGCGCGCTCGCGACCATCCCGCGGTTCCACTCCTCGTCCCACGCGTAGTTGAAGCCGTTGCACGCGACGCAGCGCTTCTCGAGGCCCGTGCAGACGACGTCCTTCGCGAGCTCGCTCTCGAGCGCCTCGACGAGCGAGTCGCCCTTCACGTTCCGGCCCTGGTGCCAGCAGAGGTAGAAGCCGTGGTCGGAGAAGCCGATGAACTTCTGGGGGATCTTGCAGCCGTCCATGGGGCGGTAGCGGAAGTCCTTGCGGCTGTACATCTCGAAGTGCTGGAGCAGGAGCTCGCGCTCGTTGAACCAGGTGTTCGTGTCCTTGCACTCGCGCTCGATGCGCACGAGCTGCTCGTAGGCGAGCTTCTCCTGCTCGGGGCTCATCTGGAACTCGGCCGTCTCGGGCACGACCTCCACGTGGCTGAAGCCGCAGTACGCGTACCGATGCTTGCCGATCGACTGGATGTGCTTGAACGAGTCGTAGAGCACGTGCGCGTTGTCGCGCTGCATGACGGTGTTGGTGCCCCACTGGAGCTTCGACTCGGCGAGCCAGCCGATCGTCTTCATCGTGCGGGCCCAGGTGCCCTTGCGCTGGCGGATGAAGTCGTGCGCCTCTTCGGTCCCGTCGACGGAGATCGTCAGACAGTCGAGCTGCTCGAGGAAGTCGAGCTTGTCGCGCTTGATGAGCGTGCCGTTCGAGACCATCTGGATCTTCACGCCGAGCGTGAAGGCGTGCTCGAGCAGGCGGAAGATCGCGGGGTGCACGAAGGGCTCGCCGCCCGAGAAGCTGATCGTGCCGATGCCGATCTCGGCGGCCTCGGTGATGGCCTTCTTGCAGAGCGCCTCGTCCATGAAGAGCGCCTCGGAGGGCCGGCGGCACATCTGGCAGGTGAGGTTGCAGTACTCGCTGAGCGCGATGTCCATGCGCTCGTAGCTCGTGAAGACGTTGCTCTCACCGCATGCGGGGCAGGCCTCGCGCTCGAGCGGGAGCTTGCCGCTCATGGTGTGGCGGACCTTCTCGCCGCAGCGCGCGCACGCGCGCTCGCGCGTGGAGGTCACGGTGGTGGGGCCGGGGGTGACGGTGACGACGCGAGGGCGGTAGGTGAGGTTGCCCATGGGTTGCGCAGCGTCGCACGCCTGCGCACCCGAGGGGAGTGTGGGCTCGACGCCCCCGTTCGTGGGTGCCAGGGTGCGCGGCGCGTGGCGTTCGACAAGCACAGCAAGGCGATCCTCACGCGGCGCGATCTCGGACGCTTCGAAGGGACCACGCTCTTCGATCGTGTCGCGCGTGTCGTCGCTGGCGCGGAGTGCTTGCCGCGCAAGGAGCTCTACGAGAGCTGGGAGGTCGCTCGGCGCGTGCGGCGGCGCATGCGTGGCGGTCGTGTGGTGGAGCTCGCCGCCGGGCACGGCCTCGTCGCCTGGCTCCTCCTTCTGCTCGACGACACGAGTGAGCGCGCGCTCGCGATCGATGCGAGCGAGCCCCCGAGCGCGAGCACGCTCGGGCACGCGATCACGTCGGAGTGGCCCCGCCTCTGCGATCGGATGGAGCGGCGCACCGCGCGCCTCGAGGACGTCGTGCTCGGTGCGGACGATCTCGTCGTGTCGGTGCACGCGTGCGGCGCGCTCACGGATCGTGTGCTCTCGCTCGCGATCGCGGCGCGAGCGCGCGTGGCCGTGCTCCCGTGCTGTCACGACGCCGAGACCTGTGACGCGGGTGGCCTCCTGGGCTTCCTCTCGCTGCCGCTCGCCGTGGACGCGACGCGCGTGGCGCGTCTGCGCGCTGCCGGGCTCGAGGTGCACACGCAGACGATCCCCGCCGAGATCACGCCCCAGAATCGCCTGATCCTCGCGACGCCGACGCCGCGCGCCGCGTGAGCGCGCACCTGGCTTGACGCTCGGGAGGCTCGTCCACAGCACCTCTGGCGGTCGTGTCGAGCCCTGCGGTCACGGTGGAGTGGCGAGTCGGCGATGCCTTCGTGGCGCGCTGGCGCAACGTCGTGGCCGTGCGTTGGGTCGGCGTGCCCGGCGTGGAGCAGCTCGAGGCGCTGGCGCGTGCGCACGGCGCGGCGAGCGCACTCGGTGCGCGTGTCCTGCTCGTCAACGACGTGCTCCGCCTCGATGGTTCCACGAAGGTCGAGCCTCACGTGCACCGCGCGATGCTCGCGCTCATCGCGCGCGGTCGGGGCCGCACGAGCGCGGTCGCGCACGTGATCGAGGTGCCCGGTCCGGCGGGCAGCGCCGTGCGCGCCTTCCTCATCGCGCTCGAGAAGCTGTCCGGGCAGGGCAGCACGCGCACCGCGACGTTCGCGAAGCCCGAGCTCGCGGCGCGCTGGCTCTCGACGTTCGACGTGGGCGCCTCGGGCGCACAGCTCGAGGCGGCGTGGCGGGAGATGGCGCACGACCAGGCCCGTCGGGCTGCGTGAGCCAGCGAGCGGCGCGTGACGCTCGAGCCTCGTGGCGCGGGCTCGTGCGCGCGCTGGGACGTCACTCCGCGTCGGTGTGCTCCGCGTCGCGCCAGTGGCCCTTCGCGGGCGCGTAGACCACGGGCTCCTCGGTCTTGCCCTGGAACGAGTCGACGTCGCTGCACGCGGCGAGGCAGCCGGGGCAGCGCTCGGAGAGCGCGAGGACCTGCAGCTGCTTGTGGTGCACGCCGTGCCAGAGATCGGTGATCTCGTCCTCGTAGACGTTGCCCATGCGGTCGGCGTCGGTGCGCATGAAGAAGCACGGGTAGACGTGGCCGCGGAAGTCCACGAGGAGGAACTTCGACGGGAGATAGCAGCCGCCGGGCGGGATCGGGCGCTTGCCGGTCGCGAGGTAGTCGGGGACGACGCCGAACATCGACTCGGTGAAGATCGAGACGCCGCGATCCTTGGCGTACTGCGTGAGCTCCGCGAGCTTGGCCGCGATGCGCTCCTTGGGCGTGCGCAGCAGCGTGAAGCGCGGGATGTCCTTCTGCGGGCCCGAGATCTCCTCCTGGAAGGGCTGGAACGAGACCTCTCCGACACCGACCTCCTTCGCGAGATCGATCAGGTGGAACGCGTGCTGGAGCGTCTCGCGCATGAGGACGCCCGAGAGGCCCACGCGGATGCCGCGTCGCACGCACTCGCGCGCGCAGGCGACGGACTTGTCGTAGTTGCCCTCGCCGCGGAGGTCGTCGTGCACCTCCTTGGGGCCGTCGATCGAGATGTGCAGGTACACCGACGGGCACTTCTCGAGGCGATCGAGGTGTGCGTCGCTGATCATCGTGCCGTTGGTCACGATGTCCTGCGTGCGATAGCCGAGCGCGTGCGCGTGCTCGACGAGATCGAGGAAGTCCTTGCGCATGAAGGACTCGGCGCCGCACGGCGTGAAGGTGTGCGCGCCGAGCGCGCGGGCCTGCTCGAGCAGCTTCTTGGCGAGCTCGAAGGGCACGCCGTGCTCCTTGAGCTCCCACACCGAGCACATCTTGCACTTGAGGTTGCAGTAGACGGTGAGCTCGACGGCCAGCTCGTCGAGCGCGTGCTCGAGCGCGGGGTGGGGTCGCAGCGGCGAGAGGACGTCGAGCTTCTTCATGGGTGTCTCGGAGCCCGCGCGGGCGGCGTTCGGGCCTCGCGTCAGCGGGCGCTTGGCGGGCCAATGAAATCGAGGGGTTGCGAGGCCGGGAGTGACCCCGTCTGCAGAGGGGTCAGGAGGCGAAGGGGCGGATGATGTGGGGGCGCGGGGTGCGGCCGGCCGCGGCGAGCTCGGCGCGGCTGTGGGCGAGCACGCGGTCGACGTCGTTGGCGTGGCCGTTCTTCACCCAGGCGCCGCGCGACTCGTCGCGCACGTACCAGCGGAGGTCCTTGCGGACCCACTCGCTCACGTCCTGGTCGAGAGGGTGCTTGTCCATGAAGTAGACGGCGTTGCGCACGTAGGTGTCGTAGACGGGCGGCAGGCTCCGCTCTTCGCAGCGGAACGGATCGCGGGGCGCGGGATCCTCGATGTGGAGGACGCGCGCGCGCGGCGCGGTGTGGACGGCGAGGCCCGAGCGCCAGAGGCGGTAGCCCGCGTCGATGTCCTCGAGGCCCCAGCCGACGAAGCCGTCGTCGAACCAGAGCTCGCTCGCGCGGCGCGGCACCGAGAAGTTGCACGAGTACACGAACATCCAGGGCTGGCGGTGCGCGCCGACGGTCTCGCCCTCGGGGCCGATCACGGGCACACGATCGTCCGGCTCGCCGGCGCGGATCTCCTCGAGGCTCGGCTGGCCCGACGGGTCGCCGAAGCGGCGGTGGCGGAAGCCGATGACGAGGCGCGGCGTGCCGCGCGCGTGGCCTTCGACGTGCGCCTCGACGTGCGCGGCCACGAAGTGCGGCGACACGACCACGTCGTCGTCGACGAAGATCACGAGGTCGCCGATCGCGCTCTCGATCCCCATGTTGCGCGCCTGTCCCGCGCGGAAGCCCTGATCCGGCTGGTGCCGGTACACGAGCGGCAGCCGCCCCTCGAAGCTCTTGGCGACCTCGGCGGTGTCGTCGGGCGAGCCGTCGTCGCAGACCACCACGCGCGCGAGGCTCTGACCCAGCGCGCTCGGGCCAGCGGCCTCGCGCTGGTGCTCGAGGCAGGAGAGCAGCGCGCGCAGGCGCTGGCTCCGCTTGTAGGTGGGGATGACGACGGTCGCGCGCACGGGGAGGTCGGCTCGCGGTTCGGACGTCCGGCCCGCGGGCGCCCGAACACTGACACGCGATGGGGGCTCGGGGCGAGCCACCTCTCGGGCGAGCCACGTCTCGGGTGAGCCACGTCTCGGGGTCGGGAGCTCAGCTGCCGTAGAAGTGGCGCACGCGCTGCCGCAGCAGCTCGGGCTCCATCTCGGGGTCGAAGTCGCCCTCGCGCTGCGCGATGAGATCCCACCAAGGCAGGCCTCGGCTCTCCTTCTCGAGCCGCTCCTTGGTGCCGGAGAACGAGCCGATCACCTTCGCGGGCACGCCGCCCACGACGCTGTCGGGCGGTACGTCGCGCACGACCACGGCGCCGGCGGCGACGATGGCGTCGGGCCCCACGGTCACGCCGGGCATCAGCACCGCGCCGTAGCCCACGAAGACGTTGTCGCGGATGTCGATCTTGCCCACCCGATCGATCTTCAGGCCCGGGAAGCGCCGCTGCAGCACGCCGATCGAGCCGTCGTGGCCGATGAGCGCGCACTTGCTCAGCACGACGTTGTCGCCGATCGACACGTACGCGGGATCGGTGATCTCGGTGCCGTGCACGATCATCACGTCGCGGCCCATCGCGTGGAGGCCGCCGTGACGGCGCAGGTACTCTGCGTGCTCGCGCGCATCTCGGAGACGAAGCGCTTGTACCAGCGGAAGCCGACTCCGCGTTCCACCGCGACGTACCGGGCCAGGGCGCGTGCCCTCGAGCGGATCGACATGCGCGCGTTGTAGTACGCGTTCGCCGTCAGCGCAGGCACCACGAGCCGCCGTGCATGGGCACGGGGGCCGTGTCGTTGCGGAGCGCGGCGGCGATCCCGCTGCATCCACCCGCGACGACGGCCGTGCACACGGGCACGATGAGGCTCGCGCACTCGGCCTCGGAGCGCTGCGAGAGCGCCGCCTCGGAGAACGTGCGCTCGAGCGTGCGCGCCGCGAGCGCCTCGAGATAGCTGGCCTGCTCCGTCGTGAGGCTCGGGCCGCTGCCCGCGAGCGTCGCGAGCGCGTCGTGGCGCATCCCGCGCGGCGCCTCCTGGTGCACGACGCCGTAGTGGATGAGGGAGATGAGGTAATTCGCGTCGGCGGTGAGGTGCACGTCGTCGAGGAAGACGTCGCGCAGCGTCGTGAAGCCGGGCGCGCGCCCCGCGATCACGTCACCCACGAGCTCGGCGATGGCCTGGCCCGCGGGCACCACGAGCATCGGCGCCATCGCGCCGCGGGTCTCGTTCACGCGCGAGGCGATGCACTGCCAGGCGACGAGCTCGCGCGCCTGCCGCGCGCGGAAGGCCTCGGGGTTGGCCAGATCGATCGTGAACCAGCTCTCGAAGAGGAACGCGCGCGCGCTCGGGTTGCCGTCGCGGAGGGCGTCGCGAAAGCGCCGCGCCATCGACGTCGAGGCCTCGTAGAGGATCGTCGTCACGATGTCGTGTCGCTCGGTCAGGACGAGCGTGTCGTACGCGCCGGGCCGCGCGAGCTCGCTCAGGACGTTGAACGAGATCGGGTTTCCGTCGGCCTGCTGGCCGCTGCGGGGGCATGCGAGGCGCACGCTCATCGGTGAGCCGACGCCCATCTGGAGCTCGTAGCGGACGTCGCGGCCCGCGCGATCCGAGATCTGCTCGAACCAGACCGGCGAGTTGATGTTGATGAGGCTGTGCCCCGAGAAGAGCACGCCTCGCGCGCCTCCGAGCGGCGGACCCGTGTCGAGCTGCGGAATCGGCGCGTCGGGCGCGGGCTCGAGCCACGCGTCGGTGCCCGGCTCGAGCCATGCGTCGGTGCCCGGCTCGACGGCGGCGTCCTCGGTCGGGATCGGCAGCTCGGGGCCGACCGTCCAGACCTCTCCGGTGCAGGCCGGCAGGATCGCCAGGGCGAGCGCGGCGAGCGCGGGCGTCGTGGGGGCGGTCACGGTCATGGGGGGGCGAGATGAAAGAGCGAGGGAGGGCCTTCGTCAAGCGACCTTCGCAGGTCTCACGACTCGGAGGGGGTGCGCGTGCTATCGAAGGCGCACCCGCGCGAGGCGGGACGCGCGCATGAAGCTGCCCGAGACCATCGGCCGCTATCGGATCGAGCGCCTGCTCGGGCAGGGCGCGATGGGCTCCGTCTATCTCGGGGTCGACCCGTCGCTCGATCGCAAGGTCGCGATCAAGACGGTGAAGGATCTCGATCTCGAGGAGGCCGCCAAGAAGCGCTTCCTCGAGCGCTTCCGCAACGAGGCCCGCGCGGCCGCGCGTCTGTCGCACCCGTCGATCGTCCAGGTCTTCGACGTGGGCGACGACCCCGAGGTCGGTCCCTACCTCGTGCTCGAGTACATCAAGGGTCCCTCGCTCAAGCAGGTGCTCCGCGAGAAGGGGCCGCTCGCGGCCCCCGAGCTGGTCTCGATCGCCCATCAGCTCGGCGAGGCCCTCGACACCGCGCACGCGGCCGGGATCATCCACCGCGACGTCAAGCCCGACAACGTGCTCGTCGGCGAGGACGGCCGCGCGAAGCTCGCCGACTTCGGCGTCGCGCGCGTGCCCGACGCGGCGCTCACGAAGGAGGGGCAGTTCCTCGGCACGCCTTGCTACGCCGCGCCGGAGACCCTGGCCGAGGGCCGCTACGGACCGCGCACGGATCTGTTCTCGTTCGCGGCCGTGCTCTACGAGCTCGCGACGGGCGCGCGCGCGTTTCCCGGCGACGACGCCATCGCGGTGGCCCACTCGGTGATCCACGACGAGCCGATGCCGCCCACCGAGGCGGCGCATGCGGAGCTTCCGCCCGCCATCGACGACGTGCTGCTCCGTGGTCTCGCGAAGAACGACGCGGAGCGCTACGCGTCGGCGCGCGCGCTCGCGGACGCGCTCGAGGGCGTCTACGTCGGCGCGCGCTCGATCACGCCGAGCGATCGCTCGAGCCGCGTGCGGCCGGTGAGCGAGCTCGCCAAGCCGCCGGGCGGCTCGTCGGGCTGGATCTGGCTCGGCGCCCTCGGTGTGCTTGCGATCGTCGCGATCGGCGTGCAGGCGCTCGGGGGCTTCGACTCCGTCGTCACGCGCCTGGGGCTCGCTTCCCTCGATGCCGGCGCGCTCGATGTCGATGGAGGAGCGTCACCCGATGCCGCGACGCGCACGCGCCGCGACGCCGCGAGCGAGGCCGTCGATCCGAGCGAAGCGGACG
>JBILLJ010000053.1:0-53967 GCA_044376125.1 Sandaracinaceae bacterium | reverse complement strand
GCACGACCATCGCGAAGGCGGTCGGCGGGCCCTGGTAGTCGTTCTGCATCGAGAGCACGGTGCGGTTGCCGTCGCGCATGAGCACGACCAGCGTCGCGTTCGCGTACATGCGCTGATCGGCGCCGCCCACGTAGAAGCCGCAGAAGGCGCGGGTGCGCGCCGGCACGGTGAGGCCGACGATGGCGAGGCAGGCCAGGGAGGCCACGAGCGAGCGTGCGTGGGACATGCGTCTCCTCGGAGCCGCGTCGGACTCCGCGAGACGCGAGGATATTGGGATCGCCCTCGGCCGAGGCCGCGATTTCGTGGCCCCTCCGCAAAGCGGTGTAGATTGCGCGCCTTCATGGCGATCGCGTGCAGCGCGTGCTCGTACTCCAACCCGGACCACGCGCGGTTCTGCGCCGGTTGCGGTGCGCGCCTGGGGCAGGAGGGGGCCGAGCGTGATCCGCTCTTCGGCCAGCTGGTCCACGATCGCTATCGCCTCGTCCGCGTGATCGGCGAGGGCGGCATGGGCCGCGTCTACTACGCCGAGCAGCTGATGGGCGCGGCCAAGCGGCCCGTCGCGATCAAGGTGCTGCGCGGCGGCCAGGACGCCGTCGGCGTCTCGCGCTTCACGCGCGAGTGCGAGCTCGTCGTGCAGCTCACGCACCCGAGCACCATTCGCTTCTACGACTTCGGCAAGCTGCCCGACGGCCGCCTCTACATCGCCATGGAGTACGTCGAGGGGCGCTCGCTCGCGCGCGCGATCGACGAGGGCCCGATGCCGCTCGCGACGGTCGAGCGGTTGGTCGGCCAGATCGGGGGCGCGCTCATCGAGGCGCACCGCCGCGGCATCGTTCACCGCGACCTCAAGCCGGACAACATCCTCCTCGCGCACAACCCCGACGAGGGCGAGTTCGCGAAGGTGCTCGACTTCGGGATCGCGAAGCAGAACGAGGCCCACGGAGGCACGGGCACCGAGATCACGAGCGAGGGGCTCATCGTCGGGACCCCCGCGTACATGAGCCCGGAGCAGCTCTCGGCCAAACCGCTCGACGAGCGCAGCGACGTGTACGCGTTCGCGCTCATCGTCTTCGAGATGCTCACGGGGCGACGCCCCTTCGAGGCCAAGACGCCGCTCGAGTGGGCCACGGCGCACATCAGCAAGCCCGTGCCCTCGTTCGACGACTTCCCCGCGACGCGTGGCCTCCCGGAGAACAAGCGCGCCGCGATCCTCCACGCGCTCGCCAAGGAGCCGCACGATCGCACGCACTCGGTGCGCGCATTCCTCGAGGAATTCCTCGGTGCGCAGCGCATGAGCGTGCTCTCGATCGCGCCCTCGAGCGATCGCGAGCCGCGACCCGCGGGTGACGCGCCCACGCTCGCCGCGACCCCGAGCGCGCAGCGCGGCGTCCGAAGTGGTGCGGAGACGCCGCGGCTACCGACACGCCGCACGCCGCTCGTCGTGGTGGGCGCGCTGGCGATGGCGGGCCTGGGAGCGACGATGGTCTTCGTGTTCCGCGACACGCTCTTCGGTGCGCCCGTGGCGACGAGCGCGCTCCCGGACGCAGGCGCGGGCGCGACCGACGCGGGCACGGATGCCGCCGCGCCCGCGCCGACGTGGCTGCGGATCATGAGCGGCAGCGATCGCACGACGGACGTGGCGCGCGCGCTCGGTCCGCCGGACGGCGAGTGCGCGGTGATCGCACCGGGCGGCAAGGTCCTGCTCGAGCTCGCGCCCGGCACCCGCATCCACACCGACGGTCGCGCGAGCGCCGATCTCTCGGTGGTCGTGGGTGAGGCCTCGGCCCCTTACCGCGTGGACGTCCTGCGCGAGCGCGGCGAAGAGCGCACGCAGGTGGGCGCGGACGTCGTGGGCTCGGTGGAGATCGACGTCGATCAGTTCGAGCGCGCCGAGTTCCGCTACGTGCGCGTGAAGAACCCGAACCGCCGCGGCGAGGTCTGTCTCGACGCGGTCGCGATCGTCGCCGCTCAGGCGTCGTGAAGCGAGGGGCGCTCGCGCGCTTCCTTCTCGGTCGCCGCGATCGTCAGCACCACACGCGTCCCGCGCGGTGAGAGCGCCTCGACCCGCGCCGTGCCTCCATGCGCGCTCGCGACGCGCCCGACGAACGCGAGGCCCAGGCCCGAGCCCGTGGCCTTCGTGGTGAAGAAGTCGTCGAAGGCCTGCTCGCGCGTGCGCACGTCCATGCCGGGGCCGTCGTCGTCCACCTCGAGCGCGAGCGTGCGTGGTCCGTCGCGCCGTGCGCGCAGGACGAGGCGGCCGCCGTCGGGCGTCGCTTCACGCGCGTTGCGCACGAGGTTCTCGAGGGCACCGAGCACGAGATCGCGATCGAGGCTCCACGCGAGGTCTTCGGCTGCCTCGACCTCGATGGTGTGCGCCGATGAGGCAGCGCGCTGCGCTTCCGCGAGCTCCGTGAGCAGCGTGCGCAGCCCGACGGGCGCGCGCTGGGCCTCCGCGCGTCCGAGGCGCTGGTAGTCCTGGAGCACACGCTCGAGGCGCTCGGTCTGCTCGACGATGAGGTCGACGAACACGGCCTGCTCGTCGATGGAGCGCCCCTCGGCGCGCTCCTGCTGGAGGAACTGCGCGGCGCCGCGGATCGCGGCGAGCGGGTTCTTCGCGTCGTGCGCCATCTGCGCGGAGAAGCGGCCCAGCGTCACGAGGTACGCGGTGCGCGCGCGCGCCTCCGAGCGCATCGCGAGCAGCGGCCTCAGCGTCGCGACGGCCGCGAGCGTCACGGCCACCATGAGGAGCGCGACGAGCGTCGGGGAGGAGCCGACGAACGAGAGCAGGAAGAGATGCGCGAGCAGCGCCACGCTGCCGAGCGCGCCCGCGTAGACGATCGCGAGGGTCTCGACGCGCTCGAGCAGCTCGAAGCGGAGCGAGAGCGCGGCGAGGCAGAGCGCGCTCGCGATGAGGCCCAGGGCGGCCAGGCGCGGGACCTCCGCACCGGCGATCGACGCGAGGTCCGAGCTCGCGCCGCCGACGCCGAGCACGAGCGCGAGCACGAGCACCTGCGTGCGCGCGCGCTCGGTCGCGTCGCTCTCGCTCGCGTGCCGGTACAGGCGGAAGAAGAGGTAGCCGAACTCCGGAACGATCCCCGCGAGCAGGCACATCGCCCACGTCGAGGAGCCGGGGAACCACGCGAGCGAGGGCACCACGAGCGCCGCGAAGCAGACGAGCGCGACGAGCGAGAAGTAGCTCGCGCCCGCGATCACCAGCGCACGTAGGCGTCGCCACTCGCCGAGGAAGCGGATGACGAGCGCTGCGGTCGTCGGCGCCGAGAGCGAGGCGGCGGCGCACTGGACGTACTGGAGCTTCTCGCTGCCCGTGAGGTTCTTGAGGACCTCGAGCGCCTCGTAGGCGAAGAGCGCGGCGCAGGTGCGCCCGAGCGGACCGGCCATCGGCGAGCGCCGCGCGTTGGCCCCCGCGAGGACGGCCACGAAGAGGAACACGATCGCCGAAGCGAAGCTGACCCAGTCCGTGAGGCTCACGCGGCCGTCATCTTCGCCCACGGTGCGCGCGAGCGCGAGCCAGTGGCAGCCACGCGCAGCCCGGAAATAGACGAAGGCCGCAGGCTTCGCTCGCGCGAGCCTACGGCCTCCGAGAGGACCAGGGGTGAACAGCGATTACTCGTGAGCCTCCCCGGATCGAGACACGGACCGACGACAGGTACATTCGCTACTGTTCACTTCGCTTCTCCTCCCCCGGCTTGTGCCGGCGTCCCCGGGCTCCAACTGCGTCGCGACAGCACGGCCACGGCACCAGTGCCGAAGCAGCCATCGCGGGTCGGGCTCACGACGGGACGTTCGTGAGTGGGGGGAGCGGGACGCACGGGTACCTCGCGTGAGCGAGGCGCCGGCGCCGAGTCTCCCCACGGTGTCCACGGCAGGACCGGAATCGCGCTTCGACGGCCGCTCGCACGAGGCGTTCGGTCGGTGTTCGAGGCGCGTGCTCCGCAGACCCGGCCGTGAGGCCGTGCTCGCGAGGCATCCGTGTTCGCACCATTGCGGGGCATAGAGTGGGCTCGTGCCCATCCGCCGTGTCGTTTCCGCTCGGACGTTCGAGTGGTCTGGAAGATTCCCTCCAGGCACGCGCGCGACCGAACGTCCTGGATCGTAGCGACATCGCTCGATCACGCCAAGGCTCTCGAGACGTCGGGACGGTGAAAGTCTGACGTCGGCTGCTCGATCGGCTGGGCACTGGCCACGAGACGCCCGGTGGAGGCATCATCTCCCGCCCTGGTCGGGCTGGGCCGAACGGCGAGCGCGCGCCCCCCTCATGAGCAGCGACGACAAAGAAGACGGATCGGCGGAACCCTCTCTGGGCCCTCGTCGCACGAGCGGCCGGGAGAGCTCCGACATGTTCCGCGTCGAGGCGGTGCGGAAGTCGATCCCCGTCATCCGGGAGGTGCCGCTCACCCGCGAAGAGGTGCAGCGGCGCAAGCGGATCCGCATCGCGATCGCCGTCACGGCCGTGATCACCGTGATCGTGCTGGCCTTCGTCGCGAACCACCTGCGCCACCGCGCCTCGATCGCCGCGCTCGCCGCCGAAGCCGAGCGCACCGGCCGCATCGACGCGATCGACGCGGCCCTCGGCGAGCTCGAGGGCGAAGACTCACCCGCCGACGTCGCGCTCCGTGCCCGCCTGCTCGCCTCGGCCGTGCTCGCGGGCGACGTCGCGCGACGCGCCGACGCCGAGGCGCTGCTCGCGCGCTACGAGCTGGGCACCGCGAACGCGTCCGATCACCGCATCGCGACCACGTACCTCGCGCTCGCCGCCGGTGATGCCGAGGCCGCCGGCAGCCATGCGAGCTCGCTCGTCGCGGGGCAGGGCCCGCGCGCCGCCGAGGCCGGCCATGCCCGCGCGCTCGCCGCGCTCGCGATCGGCAACGTCGAGGCGGCGCGCAGCGCGGCCGAGGCGGCGCTCGCGCAGTATCCCGACGCGCCGCGCCACCAGGCCCTCGTGCTCGAGATCGGCAGCCGGCAGACGAGCACGCTCGAGCTGACCGAAGGCGACGCGACGGTGCTCCGCATCGCGCGGGCGCGTGCGCGCTGGGAGCGCGATCTCGGTCGGAGCGAAGCGCTCATGGATGCGCGCGCGGTGCTCGATGCCACGGACGCGACCCCGGCGGAGCGCGCGTGGGCCGATCTGCTCATCGCGCTCTCGGAGGTCGTGCAGGGCGACACGCTCGGGGCCTCGGAGGCCCTCGCGCGGGCCGAGCAAGCCGCGCCGCCGGGGGACGAGCTCTTCTTGATCGAGGTCGCCGAGGCCTGGCTCGCGCTCGGACGCCTCGATGCGGCCGAACGAACGATGACCCGGCTCGGCACGGGCGTCTCGACCGACGCGGGCCGCCGCGGTCTGCTCTATGCGCGTCGCGCGCTCGCCAACGGTGATCTCGAGACGGCCACGCAGATGGCGAGCCTCGCGGACGAGTCGCCGCGTCGCACGCTGGTCGAGGCCGAGATCGCCGCGCTCCGATCCGACGTCGACGGCGCCGTCGCCCGCTACCGCTCGGCGGCGGAGAACCCCGATCTCGCGATCGAGGCGATGTGCGGCCTCTCGGAGCTCTACGTGCGCGTGGGCCGTGCTGCGGAGGCGCTCGCGCCCGTCGAGCCCCTGCTCGCGCGCGATCCGACGTTCCCGCGGGTCGCGGCCGCTGCGGCGTACGCGCTCGCGGCGCAGGGCGATCGTGCCCGCGCCCTCTCGACGCTCGAAGCCGCGCTCGCGGCGCATCCGCGCGAGCCCGCGCTGCTGGCGGCGCAGGGCCGCGTCTTCTTCCGTGGCGAGCAGTGGCAGAGCGCGCTCGAGGCCTACCGCCGCGCGATGGAAGTGGACGATCACGACGTCGAGGTCGCCACGGAGCGGGGCATCGCCGCGCGGCGTCTGTCGGCGAGCGCGACCGAGGGCCGCGAGGCGCTGATCGAGGAAGCGCGCACGAGCCTCGGGCGCGCGATCGAGCTCGTGCCGAGCCATCGGCAGGCGCTCGTCGAGCTGCTCGATCTGTCGAACCAGACGAGCGACGCCGTGCGCGGCGCGACGGCCGTCGCCGGGATCGATGCGGCCTCGCTCGGCGGTCACGACATCGACCTCCTGCGCGCGCGGCACCTCGTGCTCGCGCTCGCAGGCGCGAGCGGTGTGGCGGCGGTGCGGGCGGCGTGCGACCGAACGCCCGACGACGGCGAGCTGCGCGTGCGCCTCGGACAGCTCCAGTACCAGGCCGAGCAGTGGAACGACGCGGCCGACGCGTTCTACGCGGCGAGCACGCGACAGACCCCGCTGCGCCACCTCGCGCTCGCGATGCGCGCCCTCGCGTTCGGTCGTGCGCGCCGCGAGCCGAGCATCGAGCCGGCGATCGACATGCTCCACGTCGGCACCTCGACCGAGCCGCTCACCGCGACCGAGGAGGCCTACGCCGATCTCGCGCGCGCGTGGATGGAGTGGCACAACGAGGCCTTCGGTCGCGCGAGCATCTTCGCGCGCCAAGCGATCGATCGCGACGCGACGAACGCCGAGGCGCTCCTGCTCCTCGGCTACGTCGATGCGCTCCAGCGCCGCGACGCGACCGAGCGCATGCGCGCGGCCTCGCCGACCTCGCTCGAGGCGGTCGGCTGGGTCGCGATCCACACGGAGGGCGAGGCTCGCTGCGAGGGCCTGCGCCGCTACCTCCGCGGAGCGCCCGAGGGCCGCTATGCCCAGGACGCGCGGCGCGCCGCCACGGGCTGTCCGGAGTGACCGAGCCTCACCGCTTCGTCACGCATCGGCTACACTGTCTCCGCGTCCGTCGATGCAGATCCCCGTTCGACCTCGCCGCGCCCTCGTTCCCGGGCAGACGCCTCCGCCCGGTCGTGCTCGCGCCGTGCCCGATCTCGCCTACCGCGCGCGCAAGATCCTCTACGCGCTCGTGACCGAGTACATCGCGACGGGGGAGCCCGTCGGCTCGCGCACGCTCTCGAAGCGGTACGGCCTGAACCTCTCGGCCGCCACGATCCGCAACGAGCTGACGGACCTCGAGGACGCGGGCTGCGTCACGCAGCCCCACACGAGCGCGGGCCGCGTGCCCACCGAGCTCGGCTTCCGGGTCTTCATCGACGCGCTCGCGCAGATGCGCGACGTCTCCGATCGCGACCGCACCGCCGTGCTCGCCCGCATGAAGCAGCTCCGGCCGGGCGTGGACGACGTGGTCCGCGAGGCCGCGCGCATGCTCGCGTCGCTCTCGGGCGCCGCGGCCGTGGTGAGCCGCCGGGCCGACCGCGAGGCCATCGCGCACCTGCGCTTCATGCCGCTGGGCGATCGGCGCCTCCTCGTCGTCGCCGTGTGGCAGAGCGGCGCGGTGCAGAACCGGGTGATCGAGGTCGCCGAGGCCCTCTCGCCCGACGAGCTCGAGCGCCTTCACAACTACCTCGGTGAGCTCACCGGTGTGCGCTCGGACGCCGACGGTGGCCTCTCGCTCGCGGAGCTGCGCACGGCGCTCGCCGACGCGGTCGCCAAGGAGCGCGACGCGTACGACGGCCTGCGGCGGCGGGCCAAGGAGATCGTGGATGCGGCTGCGTCGGCGCCGAGCGCAGACAGCCTCGTCATCGAGGGCCAGGGCGCGCTGTTCGATCGCCGCGAATTCTCGGATCCGGAGAAGATCCGGCGGTTTCTGCGCACCTTCGAGGAGCGCGAGCGCCTCCTCGGCCTGCTCGACCGCACGATCGCGGCCGGCGGTGTGCAGGTGCTCGTCGGCTCGGAGGCGGAGCTCGACGCGGCCGACGACGTGGGCGTCATCTCGTCCACCTACCGCGCGCACGGCGTGCCTTCCGGCTCGCTCGGCGTGATCGGCCCGAGCCGCCTCGACTACGCGAAGCTGATGCCGCTCGTCGGGTTCACGGCCCAGGTGGTGAGCGACGTCCTCGATGGCCACTCGCTCGACGGGGACGACGAGGTCGACCCCGACTGACGAGTGGGTCCGTGCCAAGGCCAGCCTTGGCAGGCGCACCCTGCGTGTTTAGAGTCCGGCCCGCCGCTCGAGAGGGCGTGCGTCGAAGTCCAGGAGCACAACGTGAGCGACGAAGCATCCGATGAGAAGCTCGGCCCCGAGGCCACCGCCGGCGAGGCGCCCGTCGTCGAGGATCCGTCGGCCGCGCTCCGCGAGGAACGCGACAAGCTGCGCGACCAGCTCCTGCGCACGGCGGCCGACTTCGACAACTTCCGCAAGCGCACGCGCAAGGACCTCGAGGAGGCCGAGCGTCGCGGCAAGGAAGACGTGATCCGCGAGGTGCTGCCCGTGCTCGACAACCTCGAGCGCGCCCTGGGCGCCTCCGCAGCGCTCTCGGCGGACGCCGGCGCGAGCGAGGTGAAGGCGATCATGGACGGCTTGAAGATGGTCCTCAAGCTCTTCGAGGATCAGGCCGGACGCATGGGCCTCTCGAAGGTCAAGGCCGTCGGCGAGCGCTTCGATCCGAGCGTCCACGACGCCATCCAGCAGGTCGAGACCGACGAGCACCCGGCCGGCACCGTGATGCAGGAGATCGTCGCGGGCTACCGCCTCGGCGAGAAGCTCGTGCGACCCGCCATGGTCGTCGTCGCGCGCAAGCCGGCCGCCTCGGCGTGACGCGAAAGGGTCCAGCGTGACCCTCACCCGCGGAGATGGGTTCAATTCTCCCGGATAGATCGGTATCTTCGCGCGGCATGTCGAAGGTCATCGGGATCGATCTGGGCACGACGAACTCTTGCGTCGCGTTCATCGAGAACGGCGAGCCGGTCGTGATCCCGAACGCGGAGGGATCGCGAACGACGCCCTCCGTCATCGCGTTCACGAAGGACGGTGAGCGACGCGTCGGGTCCGTGGCCAAGCGCCAGGGCGTCACCAACCCCGAGAACACCATCTACGCGGTGAAGCGCCTCATGGGTCGGCGCTTCGAGTCGGACGAGGCCAAGCGCCACGCGACGGCGGTGCCGTACCGCGTGGTGCAGGCGCTCAACGGTGACGCGTGGGTGCAGGCCGGTGACAAGGAGCTGTCGCCGCCCGAGGTCTCGGCGCTCGTGCTCGCGAAGATGAAGGAGATCGCCGAGGCCTACCTGGGCACGACGGTCGAGAGCGCCGTGGTGACGGTGCCTGCGTACTTCGACGACGCGCAGCGCCAGGCCACGCGTGACGCGGGCAAGATCGCGGGCCTCGAGGTCAAGCGCATCATCAACGAGCCGACGGCCGCGGCGCTCGCGTACGGCCTCGACAAGGGCAAGCAGGGCAAGGTCGCGGTCTACGATCTCGGCGGTGGCACGTTCGACATCTCGGTCCTCGAGATGGCCGACGGCGTCTTCAAGGTGCTCGCCACCAACGGCGACACGCACCTCGGCGGCGAGGACTTCGATCGCGTGATCGTCGATCACCTCGCCGACAAGTTCGCCAAGGACAACGGCGGCCTCGACCTCCGCAAGGATCGCGTCGCGCTCCAGCGCCTCAAGGAGCAGGCCGAGAAGGCCAAGCACGAGCTCTCGAGCGCCCTCGAGACCGAGGTGAACCTCCCGTTCATCGCGGCCGACGCGACGGGCCCCAAGCACCTCGTGACGACGCTCAAGCGCTCCGACATCGAGATCCTCTGCGCGGATCTGGTCGAGCGCACGCTCGAGCCGTGTCGCCGCGCGCTCGCGGACGCGGGCCTCGTGGTGGCGAACATCGACGAGGTGATCCTCGTCGGTGGCATGACGCGCATGCCGCTCGTGCAGCGCAAGGTGGCCGAGCTCTTCGGGCGCGCCGCGCACAAGGGCGTGAACCCCGACGAGGTCGTCGCCGTCGGCGCCGCGATCCAGGGCGCCTCGATGACGGGCGAGATGGAGCAGGTGCTGCTCCTCGACGTCACGCCCCTCTCGCTCGGCGTCGAGGTCGGCGGTGGCATCTTCCACCGCCTCATCGCGCGCAACACGACCATCCCGACGAGCGCGAAGGAGATCTTCACGACGTCGGTCGACAACCAGTCCTTCGTGCCGATCCACGTGCTCCAGGGCGAGCGCGAGATGGCCGCCGACAACAAGTCGCTCGCGAGCTTCGAGCTCTCGCCCATCCCGCCCGCGCCGCGCGGCGTGCCGCAGGTCGAGGTGCGCTTCGAGATCGACGCCGACGGCATCGTGCACGTGCACGCCAAGGATCTCGGGACCGGCCGCGAGCAGAAGGTGCGCGTCGTCGCGTCGAGCGGGCTCACGAAGGAGCAGATCGACGGCATCGTGAACGACGCCGACAAGTACAAGCAGAGCGACAGCAAGCGCAAGGAGCTCGCCGAGCTCAAGCAGAGCGCCGAGGCGCTGCTCTACACGAGCGAGCGCGCGGTCACGGAGTTCGGCGACATCGCGACGCCCGAGCTGCTCGAGTCGGTGAAGGCCGACATCGCGGGGCTGCGCGCGTCGATCGACGGTGGTGACGCGATCGCGATCCGCGAGTCCCTCCAGCGTCTCGAGCTGTCGGCCTACAAGATGGCCGAGTCGATGTATGGGAGCTGACGGCGTCTCGTTCACGCGCACGCGGGCCGGCGTGCCCGTCTCGCTCGCCGTGGCCGGCTGCCTGGCGCTCGGTGCGCTCGCGCAGCCGGGCTGCGGTGGTGCGCAGCAGGGCGAGAGCGCGGAGGAGCGCGAGGCCCGCGAGGCGGCGCTCATCCGCCAGCAGCTGCGCGAGAGCTGGACGCCTCCGGTCTTGCTCTGGCAGGTCACCGTGGGCGTCGGCGAGAGCGAGCCCAGCTGGGTGATGGCCTCGATGGCCTACGGCTCGACGCTGCACGCGGCGCTGCCCGAGCCCCACGATCAGATCCTCGAGCGCGCGAGCCACGTCGTGGCCGAGGTGGATCCGGGCGCGCTCGAGCTGCCTGCGCTCTACGACAGCTACCGGCTCTCGCGGCGCGATCGCCTCGATCGGCTTCTCGGTGCGGGTGCGTGGACCGCGCTGCACACGGAGCTCGGCGAGCTCTTGCCGGACGCGACGCTGCGCACGATCCGCCCGTGGGTGCTGAGCTTGCACGTCTCGCGCATCCGCATGGCCGAGGCCGAGGCGGACGCGGAGGAGCGTCGCCGCGTCGCGGGTGCGGCGTCGACCTCCAGCGTCACGAGCGAGCTCATCGAGTTCGCGCGCACGCGCGGCACCGCCACCGAGTGGCTCGACGCCGACCCGACCGCCTACATCGCGGACCTCGAGGCGATCACGCAGGATCACTGGGTGCTCGCGCTCCGTGATCAGCTCGAGTCGGCCGACGCGGCGCGCGCTCGCGCGGATCACCTCCGCGTGGCGTTCACGAGCCGCGACGAGTCGCAGGTGCGTGCGGCGTGTGCCGAGGTGAACGCGAACGATCCCGAGGCGGCGGCGCTCCAGAGCCAGCTCGTGGGCGCACGCGCGCAGCGCTGGCTCCCGGTCGTGGAGCAGCACGTGCGCCGCGGCGGCGCGCTCGTCGCCATCGACGCGTGCACCTTGCTCGGCGACAACGGCCTGCTCGCGCTCCTCTACGGCACGGGCCTGCGCATCCAGCGCCTCGGTGCCCCGCCCGGCACCGAGCGTCCGTGAGGCGCGCGCGCGCGTCGCGCTGGACGATCGCCTCGGCGGTGTGTGCGATCGGCTGCGCGGGCTGCGGCGCGACGCCCGCTGTCGAGCCCGTCTCGGTGAGGACGACTTCCGGAGCCGAGCCGGACGACGCAGACGAGCGCACCCTCCCGATGCCGCTCGCGCTGGTCCGGCGCGGGCTCGAGCTCGTCTCTCGCGCGCGCCACGGCGACACCACCGACCTCCTCGCCGTCGCCGAGGAGCTCGCGTCCACGCTGCCGCGAGCGTTCGGAGATCGCACGACGCTGCTCTACCGCGAGGTCGGACAGCTCGTGGGCGATCCCTCCGCGGACGCGAGGAGCCTCGCGACGATCGAGTCGATCCTGCGCTCCTTCGACGCCGAGCGACTCGAGATGCCGTCGTGGGTGCCCGAGCTCGAGCCGTGCAGTGAGAACGGCGGCGATCGCCAGGCGTGTCAGGAGCTCTGGCCGGGTCGCTGGGTGCCCGAGCACGACTTCTGTCGCTCGGATCTCGAGTGCGGTGAGTCCTTCACGTGCGTCGCCACGGACGGACGCGGAGCCCGATGTCAGCGCACGCCTCTTCGAGACCTCGGCCCCGGATGACCGGAGCGGAGTTCTCGGGCTATGTGTGCGGCCATGATGCGCGCGCACCTGCTCCTGATCCTCTCGTCGGTCCTCGTCGTCGCGTGCGGCGGCGGCAGCGTCGAGGAAGAGATCGCCACCGAGGACGAGACCTCCGGCGTCGAGGTGATCGCGACGCCGACGCCCGAGGCACCGCCGCCGGAGTCGACGCCCACCGGCCAGCTGCCGGGCGGCTTCACGCCGACGCGCTACGCGCTCGACCTCGAGGTCGTGCCGAGCCAGGACACCTTCCGCGGCACCGTCGAGGTGCGCGTTCACCTCGAGCGACCGACGCAGCGCATCTGGATGCACGGCACGGGCATGACGGTGAGCGAGGCCTGGATCGCCACCGGCTTCGAGGGCGACATCGCGCAGGGGATGCTCCGCGCGCGGCCGAGCTCCGCGCTCGACGCGCGCTGGGAGCCGAGCGATCGCGAGGGCGTGAACCGCGTCGTCACCGACGTGCCCGTCGGCCCTGGCGACGTGACGATCCACCTGCGCTACGAGACGCGCTTCGATCGCCAGCTCAAGGGCCTCTACCGCGTCGACGTCGGCGACGATCACTACGCCTTCACGCAGTTCGAGCCGACGAGCGCGCGCTACGCGTTCCCGAGCTTCGACGAGCCGCGCTTCAAGACGCCCTTCGACATCACGCTGCGCGTGCCCGAGAACGAGCGTGGCGTCGCGAACACGCGCGAGATCGAGAACGCGGTGGAGGGTGGACTGCGGCGCCTGCGCTTCGCGCCGACCGAGCCGCTGCCCACGTATCTCGTCGCCATGGCCGTCGGCCCGCTCGACATCGTCGAGGGCACCGCGATCCCCGCGAACGACGTGCGCTCGACGCCGCTTCCGTTCCGCGGGATCTGCGCGCGCGGCCGCGGCCCCGAGATGCGCTACGCGATGGAGCACACCGCCGCGATCGTCGCCTCGCTCGAGCGCTGGACCGGCGTCGCGTATCCGTACGACAAGCTCGACATCGTCGCGGTGCCCGACTTCGCGTCGGGCGCGATGGAGAACGCGGGGCTCATCACGTTCCGCGAGACCTTCCTGCTCCTTCCCGAGCAGCCCGGCGAGGATCACGTGCGCGCGTTCACGTCGATCATGGCCCACGAGCTCGCGCACCACTGGTTCGGTGACCTCGTGACGATGCCGTGGTGGGACGACATCTGGCTCAACGAGGCCTTCGCGACCTACATGGCCTCGCGCACGGTGGCCGACGTCGCGCCCGAGCAGAACGCGACGATGTCGGAGGTCGCCTCCACGCAGGGCGCGATGGGCGCCGACTCGCTCGCCTCGGCGCGTCGCATCCGACAGCCGATCGAGAGCGATCACGACATCCGCAACGCCTTCGACGCGATCACGTACCAGAAGGGCGCCGCCGTCATCGCGATGTTCGAGCGCTTCGTCGGGCCCGACGTATTCCGCGCAGGCATCCACCGCTACCTCGAGGAGCACCGCTTCGGCACCGCGACGGGCGAGGATCTCCTCGTCGCGATCAGCCGCGAAGCGGGCCGCGACGTGACCACGCCCTTCCGCACGTTCCTCGAGCAGCCCGGTGTGCCGCTCGTGTACGCGGACCTCGCGTGCGGCGAGGGCGGCAACGTCGTGCTCCTCTCGCAGGAGCGCTTCACGCCGCTGGGGTTCTCCGAGCCGCCGGAAGCGAGCCCCCCTGCCGAGGGCGAGGCGCCCACGCCCGCGCCGCGCTGGCAGATCCCCGTGTGTGTCCGCTACGGCCGTGGCCGCACGACGGGCGAGGTCTGCACGCTCCTCAACCAGACGAGCGCGCGCCTCGACCTGCCTGCGGGGAGCTGCCCCGAGTGGGTGCACCCGAACGCCAACGCGTCCGGCTACTACCGCTTCGCGATGCCGGCCGACGATCTCGATGCGCTCGTCACGCGCGGCTACCCGCAGCTCAACCCGCGCGAGCGCCTCTCGCTCGCGAACAACGTGCGCGCGATGGTCGGCGCAGGCACCGCCGACGTGCGCGACGTGCTGGCGCTGCTCCCGCGCTTTGCAGGTGACTCCGAGCGCCTCGTCGCGATCGAGCCGATGGGCCTCGTCTCGCACGTCGTCGACGACCTCGCCGACGCTCGCTACCGCACCGAGGCGCGCACGTGGGCGGGCTCGCTCTACGCGCAGCGCTTCGCCCGCCTCGGCTGGACGGCCCGCCGCGGCGAGCGCGGGGACGATCGCCTCCTGCGCCGCGATCTCGCGTCGTTCATGACGCGCATCGCGCGCGATCGCGCGGCCCTCGCGCGCGCGTCCGAGCTCGGCCACGCGTACCTCGGCCGAGGCACGGGCCGCGCGCCGCACGACGGGCAGCTGCACCCCGAGGCCGTCCAGGCCGAGCTGCTCTCGGTGGTCACGGTCGCGGCGATCAACGATCCGCACGACCCGCCGTGCCCGCGCGGCGAGGCCTGCGTGACGAACGGCACGAGCCCCGAGCAGGTGGCGACGTTCGATCACGCGCTCGCGCTCCTGGTCGCGAGCGACGACGGCACCGTGCGCCAGCGCCTGCTCGCGGCGATCTCGAGCGTCGAGGCGCCCTCGCTCGCCGAGCGCGCGCTCGCGCTGACGCTCGACTCGCGCCTGCGCGTGAACGAGCTCGGCACGCCGATGGGCATGCAGGCCGAGACGCCCGAGGGGCGACGTCGCGCGCTCGCGTGGGTCGCGGCGCACCTGCCGGCGCTCCGCGAGCGCTTCGCGACGACGCGCCTCGGCTGGGTGCCGTGGACCTTCGCCGGTCTGTGCACGATGGAGGATCGCGCGCAGGTCTCGGCGCTCTTCTCGCCGGTGATCGCCGACTGGCCCGGCGGCCCGCGCAACCTCGCGGGCAGCCTCGAGGCCATCACGATGTGCGCGGCGCGGAGGGAGCGTCAGGGCTCGGCGGCGAGCTGGTTCTTCGAGGCGCGGCGGCCGCTCGCGCGCGGTGAGGCGCGCGGTGAGCCGCCGCCGTCGGTCGTGCGCGAGCGACAGCGCACGAGCCCTCCACGTCCGTGAGAGAGGGAGAAAGAAAGGATCACGCTGCAGGTCGTCGGGGGCGCCTCGCCGGGTTGGAGTTGCTCCCCCCAGCGCGCCGAAGGCGCAGCAACACCGAGGTCAGGACTTCGGGCCGGGCCGCGCCGCGTCGAGCTGCGCGAAGCTCATGCCTGCTTGCGAGTACATGCCCGTGATGCGGTCGGCGGCGCGGCGATCGAGCGCGCCTTCGTCGGCGCGGAATCGGTAGAACCACGCGAGCACGCCGAAGTAGCAGGCCGCGAGGTCGGCGGGGTGCTCGTCGTCCACGGGCGTCAGCGCGATCACCTTCTCCGGGTCGATCCAGCCGAACGTGATCGTCGAGGTGGGCTTGCGCTCGATGGCCGCGAACGCGACGAGCGCCTGGATGGCCTGGGGCGCGATCGCGCGCTGCACGGGGTGCGTGAGGGTCGCGACGAAGCGCTCGATGAGGTCCGCGAGGTCGCGCCGCGCGAGGGGCGTCTCCACGGGATCGGGTGCGGCCGGCGAGGCGGGCGCCTTCGCGCGGCGGGTGGTGGGCTTGCGACGGGACTTGGTGGGGGCGGTGGGCTGTTCCATGCGCCTCTTGTCGTTCGCACGCGTCACCGGTTGCGTGTGCCACGCGCTCTTTTCGTGCGCACGCGCTCCGCGGTGGGCCTGGGCCGGTCTTCCTCGCGATTTCGACTACGCTTGCGCGCCATGCAGATCCGCGAGCGCATCGAGCGCCTCATCGCCACGCCTTCGGTGAGCGCGGTCGTGCCCGAGCTCGACATGCCGAACCGGCCGGTCGTCGATCTCCTGGCCAACTGGCTCGAGGACGAGGGCTTCTCGGTCGAGGTGCTCCCGGTCACCGAGGACGGCAAGAAGGCGAACCTCGTGGCGACCAAGGGCCGCGGCCCCGGTGGCCTCGTGCTCTCGGGGCACACCGACACGGTGCCCTTCGACCAAGGGAAGTGGCAGAGCGATCCGTTCCGCGCGACCGAGCGCGACGGCTTCCTCCACGGCCTCGGCAGCTCCGACATGAAGAGCTTCTTCGCCGTCGCGATCGAGGCGGCGCGGGCCTTCGATGCGCGCGCGCTGAAGGAGCCGCTGATCGTGCTGGCGACGGCCGACGAGGAGTGCGGCATGAGCGGCGTGCGCGCGCTCGTCGAGCGCGGGATGCCCAAGGCGCGACACGCCGTCATCGGCGAGCCCACGAACCTCCGCCCGATCCGCATGCACAAGGGCGTCTCGATGGAGTCGATCGCGCTCACCGGCCGCTCGGGCCACTCGAGCGATCCGTCGCTCGGCAGGAACGCGCTCGAGGGGATGCGCCGCGCGATGAACGCGCTCGTGGCCTACCGCGAGGAGCTCGATCGCGCGCACCGCCGCGACGATCTGGTGCCGCCCACGACCACGATGAACCTCGGCAACATCAAGGGCGGCGACAACCCGAACCGCATCTGTGCGCACTGCGAGCTGCAGCACGACATCCGCGTGCTGCCCGGCATGGACGTCGAGGTGGTCCGTGGCGAGCTCCACAAGCGCGTGCTCGCGGCGATCGAGGGCCTCGAGCTCGCGATGAGCGCAGGCCCGCTGCACGAGCCCGTGCCGCCCTTCGAGACGGAGGCGAGCGCCGAGATCGTGCGCGCCGCCGAGGCGCTCACGGGCTTCTCCGCCGGCGCCGTGTCGTTCGGCACCGAGGCGCCGTTCTTCAACGCGGCGGGCCTTCGCTCGATCGTGCTCGGCCCCGGCGACATCGCGGTCGCGCACCAGCCCAACGAGCGCATCGAGCTCGCGACGATCCCGCGCGCCGTCGAGCTGATCGCCCAGCTCGTCGGCCGCTTCTGCGTGGGCAACTGACTACGCAGCTCGAGGCTCGAGCTCGGCCAGGATCCTCGCGAGCTGCGCGGCCTGCGCCGCCGTGAGGACCACGTTGAAGCGGCCGTCTGCGCGCGGCTCGAGGGCGAGCGACGGGGGCGCTGGTGGTGTGGGCTCCGGCCGCTCGCGCGCGAGCGCCCGAGCGTGTTCCGTCCGAGCGAGCTCTGGCGGGTGTGCCGAGGAGCCCGGCTCGTCCGACGATCGACCGGTCGGGACGGGCGTCTCCTCCACCGGCCGCGCGAGGAGGTCCGGGCTCGCCTTCATCGTGGTGACCTCGATCGTCTCCTCCTCCTCCCGGGCACCGAGCTCGCTCTCGCTCGGCACCCGGAGCGCCGCGAGCAGCCCCCGATCCACCGCGATCTCGTCGGCGTCGCCGTCGAGCACCGTGTCGGCGAGCGCGCGCTTGCTTCCGATCGTGCGCTCGAGCCTCGTCTCGAAGCTGCCTGCGCTGATGAGGTGCACGACGTCCACCGGCTGCGTCTGTCCAGGGCGATGGATGCGGCTGATCCGCTGCTCGAGGACCGCGGGGTTCCAGGGCGGCTCGAGCAGGACGCATGCGCTCGCCGCGCGCTGGAGGTTCAGGCCGACGCCGCCCGCGTCGGTCAGCAAGAGCACGGCCATCTTCGGGTCGTCGTGCATCCTCGCGAGGGAGCGGTCGCGCTCACGTCGCCCCTCGGCCCCGGTGAAGAACCCAGCGTGCAGGCCCACCTCCGCGAGCACGTCGCGGATCGCCCACTCCGCCAGCCGCAGCATGCGACGCCAGGCGCTGAACACGACGACCTTGCGCCCCTGCACGACACAGAGCTCGCGCACCACCTCGCGAAGCTCCGCCAGCTTCGGCGCATCGAGGCTCGCGAGGGTCTGCGCGCTCGGTCTCGCGTGCTCGATCTCGGGCCATCGGTCCTCGAAGTCGCGCTGCGCGAGCCCGTTGCAGACGATCCGGATCTCGGTGAGCCAGCGCTTGAGCTTGTTCTCCTCGTCGACCGTGAGCGCCCGGTGGCTCGCCTTCTTCGCGAGCCACGCGATCCGCGACTCGAGGAGCCCGTGCTCGCTCCGCTGGTGGAGGGTGAGCTCGACGGGGCGCCGCACGTCCGTGCGCGCCGGGAGGTGCCCGATCACGTCCCGTCGCAGCCGACGAACGAGCAGCGGCTGCAGGCGTGACCGCAGCTCCACCAGGCGATGCACGCCGCGCCGCCCCTCGGCGCCGTTCCCATCGTCGTACGAGTAGCGCGCGATCGCTCTCCACGGCGGACCGAGGGCCTCTGCGTCGACGAACGACATCACCGAGAGCAGCTCGGCCAGGCGATTCTCGAGCGGCGTGCCGGTCAGCGCGATGCGATACGCCGGAGAGAGCGCGCGCACGGCGGCGGCCGTCTGGGTCCGCACGTTCTTGATGCGCTGTGCTTCGTCGAGCACCACGAGCTCGGGATCGAAGTCGAGCACGAAGGGCAGATCGATCCGGAGCTGCTCGTAGCCGATCACCAGCACGCCGCGCGTGGTCTCGCGATAGAGGCGCTGGCGCTCGTCGGGCGTCCCATCGACCAGCACGATCGGCTCGCGCGTCGTGGCGGACCACTCGCGCCGCCACTGGGACTTCAGCGCCGCGGGCACGACGAGCAACACCCGCGACACGCGTCCGGAGGCGAGCAACGCGTGGCAGCACGCGCTCGCCTGCGTCGTCTTGCCGAGGCCCATGTCGTCGGCCAGGAGCAGGCGGCCCCGTTCGAGGAACTTCTTCACCGCGTCGTGCTGATACGGATAGAGCCTGCGCCCCAGGCCCGTCAGCGTGGCGCACGCGGCCTCGAGCTCTCGTGCGCACGCGGCCTCGCGCGAGGCGCTCGCCTCGAGGCGAGCGAGCACCGTCCGCGCGCCTGCGTCCATCGTGAGCTCGCCTCGGGCCTCCGCCGCGAGCACACCCCGAGCGACGGCGATCCGTCGGGCTGCCGAGACCTCGCTGCCACGCGCCCGGTCTCGAACGACCGAGGCGAGGCGTCGGAGGGCGGGCAGCTCGTCGCGGCCCGATCGCACGCGAAGCGACGCCACCGGGTCATCGGGCCTCTCACCGAAGGTGATTCCGTCGAACGCGACGTCGGGCCGCGCGAGGCGGGGCCCGCCCGCGCTCCAGGGCTCCTTTCGTCCTCTCGAGCACTCGAGCAGCACGCCGAGCACGTGGTCGCAGGCGCCGAGCCCCGCGCTGACGAACGCGGCGCACCCACAGCTCGCCTCGAGCGGCGCGAGCCCTCGGAGCGCGATCTGCCTCACCTCGGACCACTTGCCGTCCTCGACGTGCACGGCCCACTCGCCCACCTCGGCGCGGCCACGGGACACGCGGACGATGCGCAGCTTCCGCCGCTTCGCCTCGCTCGCGTGGTGAAGGAGCGCCTCGAGCGCCGACTCGCGCACGGCGAACGCGTCGTCGTCCGGGCCCACCGCGACGCGCATGGCGAGCGACACGAGCTCGGTGGCCACGGCGGAGCGCACGACGTCGCGCGCCCGCTCGTAGAGCACCTCGCGCGTCTGCTCCGCATCCCAGCGCGAGCCGCCGTGCTCGTGCCAAGGATCGGTCCCGACGCGGAGGGTGGCGTCGGTCGGCGAGCACGCGTCGAGCGAGGTCATGGTGCGAGGGACGAGCGCCGCCTCTCGACACTGACAGCGCTCCGTGGCGGCGCTCGCCGCTGCCACCTCCGCCCGGCGCTCCGCTCCGGGCTCGTCGGTGCGTCACTCGGTCCGCTCGCGCACGTTCGTCGCGCCGAGCTCGGAGAGCTCGAGCGCCTTGAAGCGCTCGTAGATCGCCCGGTTGGAGCCCCACACGGTGCCCATCGCGCCGAAGTTGGCCTCGAGCTGGTAGCTCCCGCTCTCCACGTACGCCTCGTCGCGCATGCCGTAGAACGTGTACGCGACGTAGCGGCCGGGCGGTCGCAACGTCAGCGTGCGCACCGGGACGCCTTCTTCCGGTCCGTCCGGCGGGAACCTCACGTCGTCGTAGAAGGACGTCTCGTAGCGGCCGCGGAAGTGGGCCTCGATGTCGTCGAGCGAGTGGGCGAGATCGAACTGGCACCACAGGACGCCGCGCAGCCACTTGGGCGCATCGGCGGGAAGGAACGCGAAGAGCTCCGCGTCCGTCAGGCCGAGGTGTCCGAGGATCCTGCGACCCGCGGTGCCCACGAGCCTCGGGCCCGCGCCGGCCGCGGCCGCACGCTTGGCCGACGCCTCCGTCGAGGGCTTGCTCGTCGGCGCGCGCGTCACGGGCGTGGCGAGCGTCGTCTGCGTCGGCGCCACCTTCGGGGGCGACGTCCGTGTGGAGGACGTCCGTGTGGAGGACGTCCGTGTGGAGGACTTCCGTGTGGTCGACCCCCGTGTGGTCGACGTCCGTGTGGTCGACGCGCGTGCGGACGATCTCTGCGCGGGTGCCTTGCGCGCCGATGCCTTCTTCGCGCCCGCGTTCTTCGTGGGCTTGGCCGTGCGCTCGCTCTTCCTCGCCGTCTTCGACGAGCCCGTGCGTCTCTGGGCCGCGGCCGCTCGGCCGCCGCCGCGCGCGGGCCGCGCCTCGCTCTCTTCGCCTCGGCGCGCGTCTGGCCCGCCTGCACCTCGTCTCGCTCGCCCGCTCGGCGGGCTGGTCCTCTTCGTCCTCGTGTCGTTCTTCTTCGCGCTTGCCATGTGACCTCCCGCGGCGCGTGATCATCGCCGAATCGAGTGCGTTCGTGGGAGAGTTCGCGCGCTGCCATGAACGACGACACCGCGCTGTCTCTGTCCGAAGGTCCACCGAGCTCCGACGCGTCGAGCGCCGCACGCCGCCGCGCTCCCGCGCCGCCGAGCCCCTTCGTCGAGTTCTTCCGCGCTTCGGCGCCGTACATCCACGCGCACCGCGGACGCACCTTCGTCGTCATGTTCGGCGGCGAGGCGGTGATCGACGCCGACTTCCCGAAGCTCGTCACCGATCTCGCGCTCATGCACTCGCTCGGTGTTCGGCTGGTGCTCGTGCACGGCAGCAAGCCGCAGATCGAGCGCCGCATGCGTGAGCGCAAGATCCCGCTGCGCTTCCACCAGGGTCTTCGCATCACCGACCGCGCGACCATGAGCTGCGTCGGCGACGCGGTCGGCTCGATCCGTGGGCGCATCGAGGGCCTCTTCTCGATGGGCCTCCCGAGCTCTCCGATGGAGCACGCGCGCCTGCGCGTGGCGTCGGGCAACTTCGTGATCGCGCGTCCGTGGGGCGTGCGCGACGGCATCGACTTCCAGTTCACCGGCGGCGTGCGGCGCATCGACACCGAGGGCATCCAGCAGCGCCTCGACTCGGG
The DNA here is from genome assembly GCA_044376125.1 of Sandaracinaceae bacterium. Taxonomy (GTDB): domain Bacteria; phylum Myxococcota_A; class Polyangia; order Polyangiales; family Sandaracinaceae; genus JAFLCL01. The sequence goes on along the minus strand of JBILLJ010000053.1, from coordinate 32,676 downwards.
CGCGATCGTGCTGCTCTCGCCGCTCGGCTACTCGCCCACCGGCGAGGCCTTCAACCTCAGCTCGCACGAGGTCGCCGCGGCCGCGGCCGCCGCGCTCAAGGCCGACAAGCTCATCTCGCTCGTCGAGGGCAAGGGCGCGGTCGATCGACGCGGCCGTCTCGTGCAGCAGCTCAAGCCTGCCGAGGCCGAGTCGCTCGCGAAGGAGGGAAAGCACCTCCACCCCGACACCGCCAAGCACCTCCTCGCGGCGGCGCGTGCGTGTCGCGACGGAGTGCGCCGCGTGCACCTCGTCGAGCGTCGCGCGGACGGTGCCGTCCTCCAGGAGCTCTTCACGCGCGAGGGCCGCGGCACGCTCGTCACCGCCGAGCAGTACGAGGGCCTGCGCCCCGCGAAGCTCGACGACATCGCGGGCCTCCTGCGCATCCTCCAGCCGCTCGAAGAGGCGGGCATCCTCGTGCGCCGCAGCAAAGAGACGCTCGAGCACGAGATCGATCGCTTCGTGGTCGTCGAGCGCGACGGCATGGTGATCGGCTGCGCGGGCCTCGAGGTCTTCGACGACCCGCGAGAGGGTCGCGGCAAGGTCGGTGAGCTCTACTGCCTGGCCGTCGACTCCACCTACCGCGAGTCCGGCCGTGGCGAGGCGATCGTCGAGTACATCGCGGACCGGGCGCGCGGGATGGGCCTCTCGCACCTCTTCGTGCTCACCACGCAGACCGCGCACTTCTTCCGCGAGCGCGGCTTTCTGCCCGTGCGCTGGACCGAGCTGCCTCCTGATCGCCGCGCTCGCTACGACAAGCGCCGCAAGAGCAAGGTCCTCTTCCGCGAGCTCTGACCGCGCTCAGCCTCGCTCGAGCTGCTCGGCGAGGGCGCCGAGCACGCGCTGACAGAGGCCGGGCTCTCGCGTGAGCTTGATGCTGAGCTCGGCGCGCTCCGCGAAGGTCACGGCGCCGCGCGCGTCGCGCACGGGGACGAGGCGCGGCGTGGCGAGGAGGATCGAGATCCCGTTGTTCGTCACGAGCGGCAGACCCACGCGCTCGACGGTGTCGTGGAAGCGCACGACGACGGCGTCGACGAGGAGCCGCTCGTCGGTGACCTCGGTGACGTCGCCTTCGTCGTGATCGAGCGCGACCGAGAGCACCGTGCGCGCCTCGACACCCGCGCGTACCGAGACGTACGCGAGACGCATGGGGCTCGGGAGGTGGAGCGCGGGCGCGACAGCGAGCGCGCGTGCGACGCGCACGAGGTGCGCGGCCGCCTCCGCGTGTGCGAGGCCTCCGAGCGAGGCGATGCGCGCATCGATCGGGCCCAGATCCACCTGTCGCATCACCTCGCCGAGCTTGATCTGCAGCGCTCTCGCGACCGGCGCGCGGGCGGCCTCCGCGCGGGCCTTCGCGGCGGCCTCGGCGGCGAGCGCACGGCGGACCTTCGTCGCCTCGCGCAGCGTCGCGGCGCGCAGCGGATCGGCCACCTCTTCCACGCGGACGATCACGGCCCCACGACCGATCTCTCCACGTGGCGCGACCTCGGTCACGCGTCCCGTCACCGGCGCCACGAGCTCGACCGTGACCTTGCCCGTGTCGACCTCGGCGACCACCTGGTGCTTCTCGACGAAGTCGCCGACGGCGGCCGTCGAGACGATCTCCCCGGCCCCCACGTCCTCGCCGTACTCGACGACGACATCGAACACCTTCGGTCTCTTTTCGCTCATGTCGCCGTTCCGATCTCTGCGAGCACCTGCTCCGCGCGCCCGGCCACGTGCTCGACGGGGATCATCTCCGAGAGCCGCGAGGGCGTGCGCTTGATCTCGACGATGGTCGCACCCGCGTGCGCGGCGAGCACCGGGAGCTCGCTCGCGGGTGACACGTCCATCGCGCAGCCGACGACGAGCACGAGATCGCAAGACCGCGCGTGGTGGCGCGCGATCGAGGCCGCGCGCGTGCTCGCCGAAGAGCACGACGTCGGGTCGGATCACGGCGCCGCACGCGCATCGCGGCGGCAGCGCCGGCGATCGCGCGAGCACCGTCGCGTCGCCGTGCTCACGGGCGCACGCCACGCAGCGCGTCCGCGCGAGCGTCCCGTGGAGCTCGATCACCTCGGTGTCCCGGCCGATCGACGCCGCCGCGCGCTGGTGGAGCGAGTCCACGTTCTGCGTGACGATCGCGCGCAGGTTGGGCAGCGCCGCGAGCGCGCGGTGCGCTTCGTTCGGTGCGTGGTCGCGCTCGCCCCAGAACTCGCGCACGACCTGCCAGAGGATCTCCGGCGCCTCACGGAACCGCACGGCGCTCACCGCGTCGTCGCGCACGAAGCGCTGCCAGAGCTCCTTGCGCGTCTCGAGGCCGCTCGCGCGAGAGATGCCCGCGCCCGTGATCGCGACGATCGATCGCGCGGCCCCGACGAGCTCGCGCTCGTGCCCACGAAGGGCGTGGCCACGCGCTCGGCTGGAAGCACCACGCCACCGAGGGCGAGCGCCGCGCGCTGACGTTCCGCGCGCAGCCATGCGAATTCGCCCAGGCCCGGGGTCTCGAGCGAGGCCTCGAGGTGCGCGCGCGCCGTCGCCACCTCGCCGCGCTGCGCGAGCACCACCGCGAGCGACGCGTGAGCGGGGGCGTGATCGGGCACGAGCGCGAGCGCGCGGCGATGGCATTGCGCGGCCTGCAAGAGATCGCCCGCGAGCTGCGCGACCGACCCGAGCACGACCCACGCGTCGGCGTCGTCTCCTCGGCCGAGGTGCGCCAGCGCGTGCGCTCGTGCGCGCGCGAGATCGCCTTCGACGCGCGCGCCTGGCCAGCTCGAGCTCGTCGACCTCGTGTCCGCGCATCGCGGGAGCGTGCCCCGATGCGACGAGCGCTGGCGAGCCTCCGCGTGCTACGCCCGCGCATGACGAGCCTCCCCGCTCAATACCTGCCCGAAGAAGCCGAGTCCCGATGGTACGCACGGTGGGTCGAGGCTGGCGTGTTCCGCCCCGACATGGACGCCGCGCGCGCGGGAAAGAAGGCGTACGTCGTCATGATGCCGCCCCCCAACGTGACGGGGTCGCTGCACATGGGTCATGCGCTCTTCGTGACGCTGCAAGACGTGCTCAGTCGCACGCACCGCATGCGTGGCGAGCCGACGCTGTGGCTGCCGGGCGTCGACCACGCGGGCATCGCGACGCAGGCGGTCGTCGAGCGCGAGCTCAAGCGCCTCGAGGGCAAGACGCGTCACGACCTCGGCCGCGAGGCGTTCCTCGAGCGCGTGTGGGCGTGGAAGCACAAGAACGGCGACCGCATCGTCGAGCAGCTCAAGGCCATGGGTGCCTCGGCGGACTGGTCGCGCGAGCGCTTCACCATGGACGCGACGTGCAACGACGCCGTCACCGAGGCCTTCGTTCGCCTCTGGGAGCAGGGGCTCGTCTACCGCGGCGAGCGCCTCGTGCACTGGGACCCGCAGCTCCTCACGTCGGTCTCGGACGAGGAGGTCGACTACGAGGAGAAGGAGGGCGAGCTCTGGCGCTTCGCGTATCCGCTCGCGAACGGCACCGGAGAGATCGTCGTCGCGACGACCCGACCCGAGACGATGCTCGGTGACGTCGCGGTCGCGGTGCACCCGGACGACGAGCGCTACCAGGCGATGGTCGGCGAGCTCTTGCGTCACCCGTTCTTCCCCGAGCGCCGCGTGGTCGTCGTCGCGGACGCCTACGTCGACCGGAGCTTCGGCACCGGCGCGGTGAAGATCACCCCCGCGCACGACCCGAACGACTTCGAGCTCGGCAACCGACACGCGCTGCCGCGCATCAACGTCCTCACGCTCGAGGCGAGGATCAACGACCACGGCGGCCGCTTCGCGGGGCTCGATCGCTACGAGGCCCGCAAGGCCGTCAAGGCGGCCCTCGAGGAGCTCGGCCTCGCGCGCGGCGCCGAGAAGATCAAGCACAACGTGTCCGTGAGCCAGCGCTCGGGCGTCGTCATCGAGCCGATGCTCAGCCGCCAGTTCTTCGTGAAGACGAGCGGCTTCGCCGAGGAGGCGCTCGCGCTCGTCGCGGGCGAGCAGCCCGCCACGCGCATCCTCCCCGAGCACTGGAAGAAGACGTGGGACCACTTCATGACGAACATCCGCGACTGGTGCGTGTCGCGGCAGCTCTGGTGGGGCCACCGCATCCCCGTCTACTACGACACCTCCAAGCTCGACGAGGTCATCGACGCCGATCGCGCGCAGCAGGGACGCGACACCGAGGCGTCGCGCGCGCGGGCCGCGGGCGTCTCGGGGCAGAAGCTCCTCGAGGTCGTGCTGCGCACCTGTGACGACGCGCTCGTCATGCGGTCACTCGCGGTCGCGAGCCGGACCGACCTCTCGGCCGAGGGCGGGCGCTACGTGCAGGAAGAGGACGTGCTCGACACGTGGTTCAGCTCGGGGCTCTGGCCCTTCTCGACGCTGGGCTGGCCGCGCGAGACCGAGGATCTGCGCCTCTTCTACCCGGGCGCCGTGCTCGAGACCGGCAGCGACATCCTCTTCTTCTGGGTCGCGCGCATGGTGTGGTTCGGCAAGCACTTCCTCGGGCAGAGCCCGTTCGCGGACGTCTTCCTCCACGCGATCGTGCGGGACGCCAACGGCCGCAAGATGTCGAAGTCCGAGGGCAACGCGATCGACCCGCTCGACGTGATGAAGGGGATCTCGCTGCCGGATCTGCTCGCGAAGACCAGGACCTACCCGGTGCCCGAGAAGAAGCTCGCGGCCGTGCTCAAGGGCATCGAGAAGGAGTTCTTCGAGGGCATCCCCGCGGCGGGCGCCGATGGCCTCCGCTTCACGCTCGCGGCGCTGTCCTCCTGGGGCCGCGACGTGAAGCTCTCGATCCCGCGCACCGCGGGCTACCGCGCCTTCCTCAACAAGGTCTGGAACGCGACGCGCTTCGTCCTCCTCAAGGGCGGCGAGGAGCCCGCGCTCGCGCTCGAAGAGGTCCGCGATCACCTCGGGACCGCCGACCGCTACGTGCTCTCGCGCCTCCAGGTCGCCATCCGCGAGGTGAGCGAGGCGATCGACGGCTACCGCTTCGACGCGATGGCCAACGCCATCTACCGCTTCTTCTGGAACGAGCTCTGCGACGTCTACGTCGAGCTCGCCAAGAGCACGCTCGAGGGCGAAGACGCGCGCGCGCGCGCCGCGACGAAGGCGACGCTCGTGCACGTGCTCGACACCTCGATGCGCCTCCTGCATCCGCTCTGTCCCTTCCTGACCGAGGAGATCTGGCAGCTCCTGCCGGGGCGCTCCGAGCGCTGGCCGAGCACGGCGTTCTGCGCGCAGGCCAGCTGGCCGAGCGTGGACGCGAGCCTCTACGACGCGCAGGCCGAGGGCGAGATCGCGATCCTCGCGACCGTCGCGAACATGGTGCGCAGCGTGCGCCAGGAGTCGGGCCTGCCTCCGCGCAAGGGCGTCGTGGTGGACGCGATCGTGCCCGGCGAGCTCGAGCAAGCGCGGCTCCTCGAGGTCGGCGCCGCGCTCCGCCGCTTCGCGTCCATCGACGAGCTCCGCGTCGTCTTGCGAGGCACGTACAGCCCCCCCGCGCTCGCGGCCGTGCACGCGAGCGGAGACGTGGAGGTCGTGGTGCACCTCGAGGGGCTCATCGACCCGGCCAAGGAGCGCGCGCGCCTCGAGCGCGAGATGGCCAAGGCCGACAAGGATCTCGCGGGCCTCACCAAGCGCTTCGAGAACGCGGACTTCATCGCGCGCGCGCCCGCCGACGTCGTCGAGCAGGGAAAGCTCGACATGGCAGCGCTGACGGAGAAGCTCCTCCGCCTCCGTCAGGCGCTCGAGCGCCTCGGATGACTGGGCCTGACGGTCCGCTCACCACTCGTTGATCGAGCCGAGATCCTCCACGTCGTAGGCGCTGCGGCGCAGGACGCGCGCCGCGCTCATGGAGCGCGCGCCCGAGCGGCAGCCGGCCGCGACGAGCGCGTGCGGATCGCGCGGCGGCTGCTCGGCGGCCTGCGAGGGCTCGGCGCTCTGGCTGCCGCAGCCGCCGACGCCGAAGGGTGCGGTGGCCGCGAGCACGAGGCCGAAGAGCCAGTGCGAGCGTGCGGAGAAGGTCGCGAGCATGGAAGGAGCCTCCGTGAGTCGTCGGTGCGCGCGCACCGTGCGGGCCCGAGCGTTCGGGCGCGCCGAGCATCGCAACGGGCATGCCCACGCCGCGCATCGTGGGCCCGGCCGCGTCGTGCGTCGAACGGCGTCGCGCATGTCGCGCCCGGCGCCCGGCGATGTTCCACGATGTTTCACGGTGTTTCACCGATCGTGTCGAACGGCCGTTCGTTCGTGAGATCGCTCCGGCGTCAGGGGGCTGGCACGCGCGTCGCAAACGTCCTCGCATCCCAGCCGACGACCGTCCCCTCGACGGCGGAGCAGGCAGGGTCCGGAGGCACCCATGTTCTCGTTCTTCGCCCGCAACACCTCGAACGAAGAAGCCCGTCGCCGCGTCGCCGCCGGCGCCATCCTGCTCGACGTCCGCACGCCCGGCGAGTTCGCCGAGGGCCACGTGCAGGGCGCGAAGAACATCCCCGTGCAGGAGCTCGCGAACCGTCTGGGCGAGCTGCCCAAGGGCGCCGACGTCGTCGTCTACTGCCGCTCCGGTGCGCGCAGCGCGATGGCCAGCCAGATGCTCAAGGGACGCGGCCACACCGTGCTCGATGTCGGCCCCATGAGCGCCTACTGAATCGAGGTCCGTCATGCGTGTCCAGCCCTTCTTCGATCCCCGCACCTTCACGCTCAGCTACGTCGTGTTCGACGAGGCGACCCGCGACGCCGTCGCGATCGATCCGGTGCTCGACTACGAGCCCGTCGGTTCCTTCACGCACACCGAGTCGATCGATCGGCTGAGCGAGTTCGTGACGAGCGAGAAGCTCCGCCTGCACTTCGCGCTCGAGACGCACGCGCACGCCGATCACCTCACGGGCGCGCAGCTCCTTCGACGTCGCTTCGACGCGCGTGTCGTCATCGGCGCCGCGATCAAGGAGGTGCAGGCGACGTTCAAGGACGTCTTCTCGCTCTCGCACCTCGCCACCGACGGCAGCCAGTTCGACGTGCTCGTCTCCGATGGCCAGACGCTCCAGGCCGGCTCGCTCACCGTGAGGGCCATCGCCACGCCGGGCCACACACCCGCGTGCCTCACCTACGACATCGGCGGCGCGCTCTTCACGGGCGATCTGCTCTTCATGGACGACTACGGCACTGGTCGCTGCGACTTCCCCAAGGGCAGCGCCGCCCAGATGTACGACTCGATCCAGAAGCTCTACGCCCATCCCGACGCCACCAAGGTGTATCCGGGCCACGACTACCCGCCGGCGAGCCGCTCGTGGAAGTACGAGACGACCATCGGCGCCTCCAAGGCGCACAACCCACAGCTGCGCAGCACGACCTCCAAGACGGACTTCGTCTCGATGCGCGAGGCACGCGACAGGACGCTCGCCGCGCCGAAGCTCCTCTTCCCGAGCGTGCAGGTGAACATCGACGCGGGGCGCATGCCGCCGCTCACGAACGGCAAGCGCTACCTCGTCACGCCCATCAACCTGTTCCGCCCCGCGGACGAGCTCGGCGAGCCGATCGCGCCTTCGGGCGCGCGCCCGACGTGAACGTGGCTCAGAGACGCACCTCGAACACGCCGAGGAGGTCCTCGGTGACGCTCTTGTAGACGCGCCCCGTGCGGTCGTCGCTCCAGCTCCACGCACGGAACTGGTAGATTATCCCGTCGGTGAGCGCGGGCCCCGCGTACGTGGCACTGACGCTCGGGTTGCCGGTGACACGCGGCACGTCGAGGTTCTCCCAGACGAGGCGACCGAACGCGTCGTAGACGCGCACCTCGTAGCCATCCTCCGAGGAGTCGTCGGCCCACTCGAACGTCGGCGTCGCGGTCGTGACGACCTCGATGGTCTCGGCGCCCGGTGAGATCACGGCGAGGGCCTCGGTGACCTTGAAGCCCTCTCCGAGATCGACGGGCGCGCCCGTGGCGGGCACCTCGAAGTGGACGATCTCGGTGCCGCCGATGCTCGTGTCGGGATCACGCACGAGCCGATCGTTCTCGAACGCCGCGAGCGCCACGTACGCGCCCGGCGCCACGCCCTGGATCGACCAGCTCCCGTCGACCGGCGCGACACGCAGGCCCGGCGGCGAGAGGCCGCGCGCGGTGGACTCCACGAACGTCGACTCGAGCACCAGGATCACGCTCGTCGAGCTCCCGCCGGGCGCGTTCACGATCTGCACGCTGCCGCTGACGGTCGAGAGAGGACTGCTCGAGGTCGTGAGCCGAACGCCCGTCGTCTCGGGGCCGCTCACGGAGAGCGACGCCGGCGTCACGTTCAGACCTGCGCGATGGCCCTCGATCGTCGTCGAGCTCGTCGGGACGTCGAAGAGCACGAAGGTGCCGTCGTCGGCGGAGAGCGCGCTCGAGACCGCCCGGTCGCCCTGGACCGCGACCACGAGCACGCCGCCGGCGTCGCTCGCCTCGACCACGCCGCGAACCGTGGCGACGCCGCTGCCGAGATCCGTGCGGGCGAGGAGGCCGATGTCGGTCGCGCTCGAGACCACCTCGGCGTCGCCGTCGCCGTCCGCGTCGTCCGCGAGCGAGAGCTCCACCGGCAGGCCCAGCCGCGGCGCGGTCGGGAAGCTCTGGTAGCCCGCCGCATCGGCGCGCAGCGTGATCTGCGTCGCCACGGGCGTTCCGTCGCTCGTTCGCGTCACGGGGATCGGCAGTGTGTAGAGCCCCTCGAGCCCACTCTCGACGACGCTCGACACGGCCGCCCCGTTGGCATCGAGCGCCACGACGCGGGCGCCGACGATGCCGACGTCCGTCGCGAGGTCGAGCACGCGCCCTTCGACGTGCACGGGCGCGAAGCACGAGGCGCTGCCATCGGTCACGAGCTCACAGACGAGGCTCCCCGGTCGGTGCCCCTCCTCGAGGAGAGGGCGGAGCTCACGCCGCGCTGCGCATGGCGGCCAGATCACCGAGGTGCTCGCGGAGCTTGCCGCGCGCGCGGACCTCGAGCTGGCGTGCGCGCTCGCGCGAGACGCCCAGCGTGCGACCCAGGTCGGCGAGCGAGGCTTCTTCGTCCTGCATGAAGCGCTGCTCGACGATGAAGCGCTCGCGCGGGTCGAGCTTCTCGAGGGCGGCGTGCAGCCGGCGGTGCGTGATGGACGCCTGCTCCTGATCCACCAGGCGCGACTCGGCGTCCGGCTCGGCGTTCGACATCGTGTCGAGGAGGGTGGTGGACGTCTCGGCGCCAGCGGGAGCGTCGAGCGAGACCGAGCGGAGGTCGAGGTGCTGGAGCATGTGCTCCATCTTCTCCTCCGTCGTGCCGAGGCTCTCGGCGAGGATCCTCACGCGCTCCGCGCCGTCGATCGACGCCTGCGCGAGGCGCGCCCGCTCGCGGCGGAGGCGGAAGAAGACCTTGCTCCGCATGGGGCCCGAGCCCGCGCCGACCACCGCGGCCGAGCGGACCACGAGGTCGAGGATGTACGCGCGGATCCAGAAGCCGGCGTAGCTGACGAAGCGCGTGCCGCGCGTCGGGTCGAACTTCTGCGCTGCGACGAGCAGGCCGATGTTGCCCTCCGCGATGAGGTCCGCGAGGCGGACGCCCTTTCGCTGGTGCTGCACGGCGAGCGAGATCACGAAGCGGAGATTCGAGCGCACGAGCAGCTCACGCGCTGCCGCGTCACCGGCCGCCGCACGCACGGCCGTCTCGTGCTCGGTCTCGCGGTCGAGCAGCGGGATGCGCCGAGCGCGCTCGATGTAGCGAGAGAGTCCACGGTCCTCGGAGTCCTGGCCCATCGGTCACCTCTTGAAGTTCGAAGGCAGGTCGAGAGTGGATCGGTTTCCTGGACACGTCAACATATTTTCTAGACGTACACTAGACGCTGGTTGTGCAATTCCCTGCAAAACCGCGTGCAAAGAAGTGTGACGTCCAGGGAAAAACCTAGACAGTGACAGGGCTTGTCCAGGTTCCGCGTGTCCAGGTTCCGCGTGTCCAGGTTCCGCGTGTCCAGGTTCCGCGTGTCCAGGTTCCGCGTGTCCAGGTTCCGCGTGTCCAGGACAGTGTCGGGCTGTCCAGGTTCGGCCGGTCCACGCACGGATCACGGCTGCTCCGCCGCGCTTGCGCGCGGATCCGGGATCAGGGCTGCGTCGTCGCGGAGCCCCGCGGGCGCGTCACGGGTTGAAGCCGACCCACATGTGGAGAACGACCGCGCGCGCGATCCACTCGGCGCGCTCGGCGTCGATGAGGGTGCGGGCGAGCCGCAAGCGCGTGACGCCGCCGCTCGGCGAGCGCACCCACACCGACGCGCGGTTCTCTTCGGCGCGGCAGTCCACGAGCACGACCGCGTCGATGGGCGTCTCGGTGCGCACGACGCGCGTGGCTGCGTCGAGATCCTCGGCGCGCCAGTCGAGGAAGTCGCTGCCGTCCTCGCCGTGCCCCGCGAGGTCGCGCACGCGATCGCCGCCGATGCGGTGGATCGTCGTGTCCTCGTGGCGAAGCACGCGCGTGACGTCGCGCATGCAGTCGGGCCGAGCGCTCGCGGGCGACATGTTCACGAGCAGGAGCTCGAGCGGCCGGTCTCCCGCGCGCACGACGTGCGGGGCCCACGCACCGAAGAGCGCAGCGGTGAGGACGATCACGGCCCCGAGCGAGCAGAGGCGAGCGCGGCTCACGACGCCCCCTGTGCGCGCACGAGCGAGATCAGCCAGGGCCAGAGCTGCTCGTCGGCGCCGCGCCACGAAGCCTCGTCGTCCACGCGCAGCTCGAGGTAGGGCTCGCGATCGCCACGGCGGAAGGCGATCGCACCGCCGAAGCCGCGCGTGGCCATGCGACCTTCGCCGACCTCGCGGTTGGGCGGCACGCGGAAGAAGACCACCGTGCCCGCCTGCGCGAGGCTCGCCGGCAGGCCCGCGCTCGCGTCGCCCTCGCCCGCGAAGAAGCCGCGTGCATACGCGGCCTCGGCCTCGCTCGCTTCGCGCTGGACCGCGTCGATGCGTCGCATCTGCATGCGCTCCGCGATCACCTCGAGCAGCCGCGTCTCGCTCCGAAGGAGCGGATCGTCGTGCACCACGACGATCACGACCTCGTGCGGCGCCGTGTCGGGCGCGGGCGTCGCCTCCGCTTCGTCTTCCTCTTCGTCCTCGACGTCGGCGACCTCCTCGGGCGCGCCCGCGCCGCCTTCGTCGCGAGCCTCCTCGCCGCCTTCGTCGCTCGGCGCCACTTGCGTGCTCTCGTCGCTCGCGGGGGCCGGTGCCTCCGTCGAGCCGCAGCCCGAGAGCGATGCGAGGAGCGTGATCCAGACGAGCCCTGGGCCGACCAGGTGAGCTCTTCGGCCGACCAGGCGAACGCTTCGGCCGACCAGGCGAACGCTTCGCAGCATGGCGCTGATCTATCCGGCGTCGCGCGCGAGGCCAAGGCCCCTGTCGGATCGCGGTGAGACGGCGATCAGGGAAGGAGGGCGCCGGGGTTGAGGATGCCGGCGGGGTCGAGCGCGGCCTTGGCGGCGCGGAGCATCGCGAGCGAGAGCGGCGCGCTCTGGGCGACGTAGTAGGGGCGGTGATCGCGGCCGACCGCGTGGTGGTGCGTGATGGTGCCGCCGTGCGCGACGAGCGCGGTGCTGACGGCGTGCTTCACGGCGTCCCACAGCGCGAGCTGCTCGCCCGCGCGCGCAGGCGCGATCACCGTGTAGTAGGGCGCGGGGCCATCGGGGTAGAGGTGCGTGAAGCGGCAGGTCACGAGCCCACCGAGGTGGGCGTCGAGCACCGAGCGTGCAGCCTCGCGCACGGCGCGATCGAGCGCCGGGAACGACGACCACGTCGTGCACGTCTCGAAGGTCTCGGACACGAGGCCCATGCGCACGAGCTCGTCGCGCAGGTACGGCGCGCGGATGAACGCGTCCTTCCATCGGTCGGCCTGTCCATCGCTCGCGCGTGCGTCGCCCTCTTCCTGGATGGAGGGCTTGCCGGCCTTGCCGCCGTGCGCCTCGCAGATCGCGATCGCCGCGCGCAGCGGCTCGGCCTGGGAGATCGCGCTCGACTCGAAGCCGAGCAGGAGCACGTCGCTCTGGCCGTCGCCCGCGCCCATGAAGAGCGCCTCGTCGCGCTCGACCAGGCGCGCGTTCGAGGGGTGGAGGCCGCTCTGCGCGAGCGCGCGCGCCGCGTCCGCGCCGGCCGAGAACGAGTCGAAGCGCACGGTCGCGCGCGCGCGTCGGCGCGGCGCGTCCTGCAGGCGCACCCAGGCCTCGGTGATCACGCCGAGCACGCCCTCGGAGCCGAGCCACAGGCGCTCCTCCTGCGGCCCGGCGCCGTTGCCCGGCAGGCGCCGCGTCGAGAGCACGCCCTCTGGCGTGACCGCGCGCACCGCCTCGACGAAGTCGTCGATGTGCGTGTGGTTCGTCGCGTAGTGGCCGCCCGCGCGCGTCGCGATCCAGCCGCCGAGCGTCGAGAACTCGAAGCTCTGCGGGAAGTGCCGCAGCGTGAGGCCGTGCGGCGCGAGCTGCGCCTCGAGCGCCGGGCCGTACGCGCCGGCCTGGATGCGCGCGGCGCGCGAGGTGCGATCGATCTCGAGCACACGATCCATGCGGCAGAGATCGAGCGAGAGCACGCCGGCGAAGCGGGCGCGCTCGCCTCGACCGATCTCGATGCCACCGACGACGCTCGAGCCACCGCCGAACGGCACGACCGCGACGCGCGCTTCGCTCGCCCACGCGAGGATGGACGCCACCTCGGCCTCGTCGCGCGGGTACGCCACGAGATCGGGCGCGTTGTCGTAGTCGCCTTCGAGCGCACGCACGACGTCGCGGAAGGCCTTGCCGAAGGTGTGAGCCGCGCGGTCGAAGCGCGCATCCGTGACGAACGCCGCGAGCGTGGCGGCAGGCGCGACGCGCGAGGGGCCCATGCGGATCGTGTCGAGCGTGGGCGCGGGCCGAGGTGCGCCGAGCTCGAGGCCGAAGCGCGCGCCGAGGTAGCCGCGCGCGAGCGCGAGCATCTCCTCGGGCGGCGTCACGCTCGCGAGGCCCCAGCCCCAGATCTTGCGGTTCGTGTCGAAGTCCACGGCGCGAGCGTACGTCACGCGCCGCGCCCATGCGTCACCGGTGTACGCTGCGGCATGTACCGCGCACGGCTGCTCGCGGCCCTGTTGCTCGCGGCGCTGCTGACTGCCGCGTGCGGCTGCGGCCGCGTCGGCTATGCGGCGGGCGGCTCGGGCGACGCAGGGCTCGACGTTGCGGGGCTCGATGCGGCGGGGCTCGATGCGGCGGGGCTCGATGCGAGAGGGCTCGATGCGGCGGGGCTCGATGCGAGAGGGCTCGATGCGGCGGGGCTCGACGCGGCCTCGCCCGACGCGCGAGGGCTCGACGCGGCCGGCCCCGACGCGCCGGGCGCGCTCTCGCTGCGCTCGGTCGCGCCGTCGTATCTCCTTCCGGCAGGAGGCGAGATCGAGCTGACGTTGTCGGGCGATCTGTCCGGCCTCTCGGTGACCGTCGATGCGACGCCTTGCGCGCCGATCGTCGTGCTCGACGCGACGCGCGCGCGTTGCACCGCGCCTGCGCACGCACCGGGCATCGTGTCGGTCGACGCGAGCAGCGTGGATGGCTCGGCGTCGCTCGCGACGGGCCTCGTCTACCTCACCCCGGGCGCCTACCAGATGGGCGGGCCCGTGGACGATCGCACCTCGGGCGTCGTGGTCGATGCCGAGGGCAGCGTGTACGTGAGCGGCGGCACGACCGGCGCGCTCGATGGGCTCGGCGCGGGCGACTTCGATGCGCTCCTCGTGAAGTACGACGCAGCGGGACGGCGCGTGTGGACGCGGCAGCTCGGCACGAGCGTCTGGGACTACGCGCGCGACGTCGCGATCGACCGCGGCACGGGGGACGTGCTGATCGTGGGCTACGGCGCCGGAGACATCGACGCCGACGGGACGACCGCGGGGGGGACCGACGTGTTCGTCGCGCGGTTCACCGCGGACGGAGCGCGGGTGTGGGTCCGGCAGATCGGCACCACGGGCAACGACGAGGCCTGGGATCTCGCCGTGGATGCGAGCGGCAACACCGTCGTCTCGATGTGGACCGACGCGGCGTTCGCCGGTGCGACCAGCGCCGGTGGGCTCGACTACGCGGTCGCGCGCCTCGCGCGAGATGGGTCCCTCCTGTGGGTGCGTCAGGTCGGGACCGCGGCCGACGATCAGGCGCACAGCGTGGGCGTCGCGCCCGACGGAACCGCCTACGTCGTGGGATACACGCGCGGCGCGCTCGAGGGCGGCGGCGTCAACGCCGGTGAGACCGATCTCTTCGTCGCGCGCTACGACGTGGATGGCTCACGCGCGTGGATCCGTCAGCGCGGCACCGCGACGGCGGATCGCGCGTACGACGTGACCGTCGATGCGAGCGGCCGCCCGTGGCTCGTCGGCGTCACGGATGGAGCGCTCGACGGGCAGGCGAACACAGGTGGTGACGACGTGTTCGTCATGCGCTTCTCGAGCGCGGGCGACTGGGAGCTCACGCGGCTCCGAGGGTCCGCGGGCACCGAGGCGACGTTCGGCGTCGCGGTCGATGCGAGCGGGCGTGTGCTCTCGTCGTTCAACGCGCCGATGTCGCTCGACGGGCAGCCTTATGCGGGAGGCACGAGCGACGTGGGCGTCCTCGTGTGGAACGAGGACGGCAGCCACGCGTTGACGCGCCTCGCCGGCTCTCTGGGCAGCGACTCGGCCTCGTCGATCGCCATCGCGCCGAGCGGCCTCGTCTACGTCTCGGTGATCACCGATGGCGCGCTCGACGCGAGCCCTTCGCGCGGCGGCAACGACGTGGCGGTCGTGAAGATGGATCCGTCCGGTTCGTTCCTGTGAAGCAGACCGGGACGGTCCTGCATAGTTGCACAAACCGGGACGGTCCTGCATAGTTGCACAAACCGGGACGGTCCTGCATTGTGGTCACGTGTTGCCCGCTGGCGTCTGCCGGCGGCGCACGCCTCTGATTCGCGCCGGAAGCTGCAGAGGGCCGTGGCGCGCGTCGCGTCTCGCGTCGTCGCGGCGATGTTCGCGTCTGGGTTGCGCCGCGACGCAGAGGGCCGTGGCGGACGTCGCGTCTCGCATCATCGCGAGGTTCGTGTGCTCGCGACTCCGCACGGGCCTGCCGGGCGCATTCGCGTGGGGGTGACCGCGCGCTCTGCGAGGCACGCGTGCTCGGCAGGTGGTGCTGGCCGGGTCTCTGCGTCTTCGTGCTCGGTGAGACCGATCTCTTCGTCGGCACCGAGGCGACGTTCGGCGTCGCGGTCGATGCGCGCGGGCGTGTGCTCTCGTCGTTCAACGCGCCGATGTCGCTCGACGGGCAGCCGTATGCGGGAGGCACGAGCGACGTGGGCGTCCTCGCGTGGAACGAGGACGGCAGCCACGCGTTGACGCGCCTCGCCGGCTCTCTGGGCAGCGACTCGGCCTCGTCGATCGCCATGGCGCCGAGCGGCCTCGTCTACGTCTCCGTGATCACCGATGGCGCGCTCGACGCGAGCCCTTCGCGCGGCGGCAACGACGTGGCGGTCGTGAAGATGGATCCGTCCGGCGCGTTCTCGTGAGCGACGTCGCGCCCGAGGCGCGGCGCGCCTCACTCGCAGATCGCGGGCAGTGCCTCGGCGAGGGTGACGAGCTCGGCGTAATCGTCCATGCGCGTCGCGCCCGTTGCGTCGAACCGGTACGAGACGATGCGATCGGCGGGCAGGCCCGTGCTCACGTACGACGCCGCGTCGGTGTCGGTGTTGCCGATGCCCCACGCGAGCCCGTCTGGAAAGCGCGCCTCGAGCGCCGCGAGCTCGTCGGTCTTGAAGGTCTGGGCGGGCGCGCCCGTGGCGCCCGTGCCACCGAGCGTCGTGTGCACGAGGCCGGGCGGATAGCCCATCTCGTCGAGCCACGCGTGCGTGCGTGGCTCGAGCCACTCGGGGCGCGCCGTCAGGTAGAGGATCTCGTAGCCGCGACGCGCGAAGGCATGGAGGGCCTCCGCGCCGTGCGGCTGTGCGCCGGGGCCCGTGCCCGTGAGCAGCGAGCCCCACGCGGCCGTCTCGCTCTCGGTCTGTGTGCCGTCCACGTCCGTGACGACGAAGCGCGTGCTCGCGGGGAGCACGTCGATGAGCTGCTCACCGGTGGAGTGATCGCCACGCACCACGAAGAGGATGCGGTGGCGACCGACGCCGAGCCGCATCGCCGCGGGGATCTCGAAGAACACGCGACCACCCGTGTCCTCGACGCCCTCGACCGGCTCGTGGTCGCCGTCGCGGGTGGTCGTCGCGAGGCCCAGCGTCTCCCACGTGCCTTCGCAGTTGCGGTCGAGGTAGAGGTCGACGTCCTCGTCCTGGATGTCGTCGTCGGCGAGGCCGTACGCGAACTTCGCGAGCGCCCACTGCGGGTCACCCTCGCGGAGGAAGAGATCGCGCCCGCGGTGCCTCGGCGAACCGAGCGCGACGGTGATCGGCGTGCTCACGCCGTGTCGCCAGGGGGAGGTCGGACCGAAGTCGGGATACGGCGCATCGCACGCCGGCGGCAGCGCGCACTCGCGCGGGCCCGCATCCGAGGTGCTCGGCGCGTCCGGCGAGGGGGCGGCGTCGAGCTCGCTGCCACCATCGAGCCCACCGCCGTCGGGCGTGACCGCGCTCGCGTCGTGCATCGACGCGTCGCCCGCGCGCGCATCCGGGAACACCGTGCCCGACTCGCACGCGCAGCCCGCGCTGGTGGTGAGCGACAGAGACACCCAGACGACACCGTTCCGACACGAGCGCGACATGCGCGCGAGCGTACCGCCGCGGTCACGGCGGCACGAGGGCCCCGCATGCTCACGCGAGCGTGGCGAGACGGGGGCTGAAGAGGCGTGTGGAGGGTGGGAGCTCGAGGCCGAATTCGTCGGCGAGCGCGGCGAGGAGCTCGGCCTGGGTCGTGAGCGTGCGCGTCTGGGCCGTGCCGTCGTGGGCGCGGTGCGTGAGCACGTCGTCGAGCAGCGTCACGCGGCCCGTGGGGCTCGCGCGCGCGACGAGGAGCGCGCCCTTGAAGTGCGAGAGCGGGTGCGTGCTCGTGTACCAGTTGGACACGACGCGATCGATCGGCGGCATCTCCTCGAGCGTCAGCTCGCACACGTCCTGCCACGCGTCGCCCAGGCGGATCTGGTGGAAGAGCCGCGCGCTCGGTCCGCGTCGCACGAGGCCGTGCCAGTCGCCCTCGGCCACGATGCGCCGCGGCTCGTGCGGCGTCTCTTGTGTCTCGTCGAGCGCGAGGCGGATCGGCGCGGTGAGCGACCACGCGCCCACGCCCACGTCGGCGATCCACGCGTCGCCCTCGAGCTCCACGCGGAGGCAGAGGTGCGTGCGCGGCGGCGTCATCTCGCGCGGGCGGTTCACGCGCACACGCGCCGAGAGCGGACGCACCGAGAAGCCCAGCGCCTCGAGCACCGCGAGGAGGAGACCGTTCTGCTCGAAGCAGTAGCCGCCGCGGCGCGCGTGCACGAGCTTGGCCTCGATCGCCTCGAGCTCGAGGACGATGGGCCGACCGAGCAGCACGTCGACGTTCTCGAAGGGGATGCGGCTCACGTGCGCGTACGAGATCGCCCGCAGCGTCTCGAGGGTGGGCGTGCGTGATCCGGCGTAGCCGATGCGCGCGAAGTAGGCGTCGAGATCGAGGCGGTGCGTCACCCCACGAGCGTGGCGCGAGCGAGGCGAGCGAGGCAGGTCCGCGCATCGCATCGCCGAGGATCCAGCGCGTTCCGCACCGCGACGCTCGAGCATCGTCGTCGGTCTCTCATCGCGTGCCGTCGATCTGCACGCCCGCCTCCTCGAGGGTCACGCGACCTCCTGCGCTCGGTCGCACGAGCGCGCCGCACCACGTGAGCAGTGCGGCGCGCGCGGCGACGATCGTCGCGCATGGGGGCGTCAGCGGGGACGCGTGGGAGGCGTGGGAGGCGTGACGGGCGCGGCGAAGCGATCCTTGACGAGCTGCGGCACGTCGATGCCGGTCGCCGCCTTGATCTGCTCGTTGGTCGCGACGAGCTGTGCGGCCAGGTTGCCGCCGCTGCCTCCGCCCTGGCTCAGCACCGTGAGCTTGTCGATCTTCACGTCGTTCATGCTCGTGAGGACCTGCTGCATCGTGGGCACGAGCTTCTGCATGAGGAGCACGTCGCGTCCCGCGGTGCCGCTCTGGCGGTAGGTGAGCGCGAGGTTCTTCAGCACCGTCGCCGTGGCGCGGCCCTGCTCGATGATCTTCGAGGCGTCGGCCTTGGCGAGCTGCTCGGCCTGCTGACGCTGGGCCTCGGCGGGCTGGATCACGTCGGCCTCGAGCTGCAGCTTCACCTGCTCGATGCGGGCGTCCTGCATCTGGATCTCGGCCTGTGTCTGCGCGATGAGGGCCTGAACCTCCGCCTGCTGCTCGGCGATCATCGCGCCGCGCTTGGTCTGCGCGTCCATGACGCGACGGGCGTTGTCGGCGTTCGCGACCTGGATCTGCGCGTTGAGCTTGCCGAGCTCGGCCTCCATCGTGTTGCGCCACTTCTGCTCGGCCGTCTGCGCCTTGGCCTGCGCCTCGGCGATCTGCGCGTTGCGGCGCACCTCGGCCGAGCGCGTGCGGCCGATCGAGTCGAGGTAGCCGACGTCGTCGGTGACGTTCTGGATCTTCAGCGTGTCGAGCACGAGGCCCAGGTTGGAGAGGTCGTGCTCGGCCTCTTCCGTGAGGCGATTCGCGAACGCCTCCTTGTCCTGGTTCACCTGCTCGGGCGTCAGGCTCGAGAGCACGCCGCGGAGGTTGCCCTCGAGCGTCTCGCGGGCGACGTCCATGATCTCCGCGCGCGACTTGCCGAGGAAGCGCTCGATCGTGTTGTGGATGAGCGGCTCCTCGCCGGGCACCTTGATGTTCGCGATGCCCTGCACCGTGAGCGGGATGCCTCCCTTGGAGTACGCGCCCTTCACCTTGAGCTCGATGATCATGTTCGAGAGATCCATCGAGTCGACGGTCTCGAGCAGCGGGATCCGCAGCGTGCGGCCGCCCTTCACGATGCGGTACGCGATCTTCTTGCCCTCCGCGGTGTTGCGCGGCGTGGCACCCGAGAAGACGAGCACCTCGTTGGGCGGGCAGACGTAGAGGACGTTCCGCACGAGGATCAGCGCGGCGAGCACGGCCGCAGCCGCGAGGACCAGGAGGACGAAGACGGGGAAGAGGACGGCCATCATCGAGCGGCTCCTTCCTGCGAACCGGAGTTGCCTGAGATGAGAGCGGGCACGTCGATGCCCGTGGATTCACGCAAGGCGCTCATCACCGCGCCGACCATCTTCGGGTAGCTCGCGGCGTAGCCCGCGACCGAGCTTCCATCGCCCGCGTCGAGCACGTGGACCTCCTTGGGATCGAGCGAGCCCAGGCTGTTCACCACCGCGCCGACGATCTGTTCGAGGTGCTGGATGACGTAGAGCTCGCGGGCCTGCGGGCCCATCGTGTCCCACGCCTCCGTCATCACCTTGAGGACCTCGGCCACGGCCGCGCCGTTCTCCGCGGTCGGTGCGGCGAGGCCCTTGGCGATGATGCTCTGCGCCTGTCGCTGGAACTCCGAGGGGATGACCACCTCGGCGTGCAGGCGCCGCTGCTCGAGCTGCGCGCGCAGGCCCTGGAGGTCGCGCTCGGCCATGGCGCGCGCGGTCTTGGCGGCGGCCTCCGCCTCGCGCTCGACCGACTGCGCCTGGCCCTCGAGCTGGGCGCGGATCTGGCGGAGCTCGTTCTGCTTGGTCTGGATGGAGGTCTGCGCCGTGGCGCGCGCGAGCTCGGCGCGCTGGGTCGCCGTGGCCTGCGCCTGCTGGATCTCCTGGTTCGCCTGGCTCTCGGCGTTCTCCGCGTCGCGGAGCGCGGCCGCGATCTTCGGGCGGCCGATCGAGTCGAGGTAGCCCGTCGAGTCGCTCACGCTCTGGATCTTCAGCGTGTCGAGCTGGAGGCCGAGGATCTGGAGGTCGTCCTCGGCGGCGTGGATGAGCTTCTCGGCGAACTTGAGGCGGTCCTCGTTCACCTCTTCGGGCGTGAGCTGCGCGAGCACCTCGCGGAGCGCGCCCTCGAGCGTCTGCTGCGCGACGAGCTCGATCTCCTGCCGGCTCTTGTTGAGGAAGCGCTCGACCGCGTTGCGGAGGAACTTCTCTTCGGCGTGGATCTTCACGTTCGCGATCGCGTGGATCTCGAGCGGGATGTTGCCGCGCGAGTACGCGTTCTGGACCACGACGTCGACGGGGATGACCGTCATGTCGAGGCGGCTGACGATCTCGAGGATCGGGATGCGCACCGCGCGCTGACCGCTCTTGACGATGCGGTAGCCGAGCTCCTGCCCGTCCTCGGTCTTGTAGCGCTGACCCGAGAAGACGAGCGCCTCGTTCGGGCGTGCGATGAAGAGGAACGCGCGCAGGAACTGCACGAGGGCGAAGAGCCCGATCGCGACGAAGAGCGCCCCTCCCACGACGGACCAGAGCATCGTCGCATCGAGCCCGAACAGGTCCGGCTCGGGCGGTGGTGTCGCGTATGGATCGTAGTTGTAGGTCTGCATGTTCCCTCCTGGTGGCTCGCCCGACGTCGCGCTCCCCGCACGATCGGGCGATGGTGAACTGGTGATGCCGCGTCACGTCGCGAGCGCAGCGGGCGCTCGACGCGGCGTCGCGACTCTATCAGCCCCTCGGCCGCAGCGACCGCGGACCGGCCCCGATCGTGGACGCGAGCACGCTCAAGGCGTCGAGATCCGCGTCTTGGCGATGCGTGCGCGCGTGCCGTCCATCTCGACCACGATGACCTCGTCGCGCGTCTCGTAGGTCCCGTCGTCCATCGACGTGCAGAGGAGATCGATCGTGGAGCCCTTCACCTCGAGGCGGATCTTGCCGGTCGCGCCGGGCCCGAAGCCCACGAGGAGGCGCCCCGTCTTGCCGATGTAGTCGGCGCTCGAGACCGCGCTGTTGGAGGACTCCGCCGACATGAGGCGCACGAGCCAGCTCGCGAAGAAGCCGGCGAAGAGGCCCATGGCCACGGCGCAGAGCGCGGCGACGATGGGGCTCGAGACCACGCCGAAGCCGTCGAGGACGAGGCCCGTGATGCCGAAGAAGGCGGCGAAGAAGGTCCAGAACCGCGCCGACAACATCCAGAGCATGAAGCTCTCGATGCCCTGCGGATCGCCCGCGCCGGCGGGTGTCGCCGCGTCGTGATGCACCTCGGCACCGTGATCGCCGTGACCACCGAGCAGCAAGCTCGCCCCGAGGAGCAAGCCGCCGACGATCAACGCGAAGATGTAGAGGTAGATCATCCGCCCTCGCGGCCCTTCTACGCGCACCCTAGCGCACTTGTTCCCCCGCGTCGCCGAGCGGCTCCTCCTGGCACGCGAGCTCGTCTGGCGATCACGTCTCGTGGCCGCGTGCGGCGATCACTTCTTGTGGCCGCGCGTCATGCGCTGGCCCTGCTCGCCGAGGAAGGCGCCGAAGAGCGAGATCATCACGCCCATCGCGCCACCGACGAGGTAAGCGATGAGCGAGGGCTCGAAGCCATCGGGCGTGGACCACTTGAGGTAGACGATCGTCGGGATCGCCGCGACGAGCGCGCCGACCGCGGGCTCGAGGAAGGTCTTGCCGGGCGAGATGAAGCCGACCGCGATGCCGCCGACGAACCAGACCGCGACGGAGATCGCGAGGCCCGCGAAGCCCTGCGGATCGTAGGTCGGGATCACGAAGGGCAGCACGCCGATGATGAAGCCCTGGAGCGCCACGTAGATCACGAAGGCTACGATCACCCAGAGGATCGAGAAGCCTTCCTGTTGGTTCGCGCGTGCGGCTTCTTCCTCGGCGGTGTACTCGACCTGGACTGCCTCGAGGCGCGCGCCGCACGAGACACACCGCTCGGTGTTGGGCTCGTTCTTGAAGCCGCAGACGTGGCAGACGATCGGATCCTTGGAAGAGGCCATGCGGGGCGATTGTCGCCTCCCCGCGCATCCACCGCAAGAATCGACGCCGCTCGACGCCGAACGAGCGAGCGGACCTGCTCAGCGCGCAGGTTCTTGCGCAGCCGGCGAGGCCAGGAGCGCGCGGACCTCGCCGAAGCGCTCGTTCGGCACCGTGATCGTCAGGTTGTACTGGGCGATCCTCCAGCCGAGGTCGTCGCGCAGCATCACACCGCTGCCGCGCGCGGGACCGAGGTTCACCGTCTCGAGATCCTCGTCGAACCACGCGACGGACCCCTCCCGGATCGGACCGGGGGCGACCACCACGTCGCGCCGCACGGCGTGCATGCGCCAGCCCCGACCCTGCGAGAAGGGCTCGTGCGCATACGCCCGGAACTGGTCTCGGCTCCAGCGCTCGGTCGCATCGGTGCCGAGGAACACGGCGTCGCGCGTCATGAGCTCGAAGTACGCGGCCTCGTCGGAGCGCGCAGCGGCCTCGTGCCATGCGTCGAGGATCGCGCGCACCGCGCGCTCCTCCTCGGCGCGCGTGCCGATCGCGGATGGAGTGAAGAGCCCGAGCTCGCGTCCGGACTCGATGCCCGGGCCGCAGCCGGCAGCGAGGGAGACAGCGACCAACAGAATCGCGCGCCTCATGCGTCCGTGATCCCGAGCTCGTCGAGCTTGTTGTAGAGCGTCCGGCGGCTCACGCCGAGGAGGCGCGCGGCGAGCGTGCGGTTCCCCTTGGCCTTGCCGAGGGCCTCGCGCACGGCGGCGCGCTCGGCGTCCTTGCGCTGCGCATCGAGCGTGACCGCATCGGCGCTCGGCGCAGGCGCGGCGCCGAGGGGGCTCGTGGTCTTCGCGTCGCTCCCGTCGATCGCGCCAGGACGCGCGCCGAGCTCGCGCTCGATCTCCTCGCGCGTGATGGTGTCGCTCTCGGCGAACACGACGACGCGCTCGAGGAAGTTCTGGAGCTCGCGCACGTTGCCCGGCCACGCGGCGCGCTCGAGCGCGGCGACCGCCTCGGGCGCGAGGGCGACGCCGGGGCGAGCGTTGGCCTCGCCCAGGCGCGCGACGAAGCGCGACGCGAGCTCGGGGATGTCGCTCCGTCGTTCGCGCAGCGGCGGCATCACGATGGGCACGACGTTGAGGCGATAGAAGAGATCCTCGCGGAAGGTGCCCTCCTTGACCATCTGCTCGAGGTTGCGGTGCGTCGCCGCGACGAAGCGCACGTCGGCCTTCTCCGCGCTCGTCGCGCCGAGGCGCTGGTACTCGCGCTCCTGCAAGAGGCGCAGGAGCTTCACCTGCACCGCAGGGGTCACGTCGCCGATCTCGTCGAGGAAGAGCGTGCCGCCGCTCGCGAGCTCGACGCGGCCGGGCTTCTTGTTCGTCGCGCCCGTGAACGCGCCCTTCTCGTGCCCGAAGAGCTCGGACTCGAGGAGGTTGTCGGGCAGCGCGCCGCAGTGCACCGCGACGAACGGCCCCTTGCTGCGCGGCGAGAGGCGATGGAGCTCGCGCGCGGCGACCTCCTTGCCCGTGCCGCTCTCGCCGCGGAGGAGCACCGTCGCCATCGTCGGGGCGGCCTTGCCGAGTCGGCTCATCGCGTCGAGCATCGCGGGCGAGGTGCCCACGACGGGACCTTCCTTGCTCGGCGCGGGCTCCGGTGGCTTGTCGGCCGCGGCCTTGGCGCCAGTGAGCGCCTTGCCGATCGTGAACAGCACCTCGTCGCGGTCGAAGGGCTTGGTGAGGAAGTCGGTCGCGCCGGCCTTCATCGCCTCGACGGCGAGCGCGACGGTGCCGTGCGCGGTCAGGAGGATCACGGGCACGTCGCGGTGCTTCTTCTGCACCTCCGCGAGCAGCTCCATTCCGTCCATGCCCGGCATGCGCACGTCCGACACGATCACGTCGACGCCGCCGGACGCGAGCGCCGCGAGAGCCTCCGGCCCCGAGCCGACGTAGCGCGCCTGGTGCCCGGCCTGTGCGATCAGCGCCGTGAGCACCATGCCGACCGCGCGGTCGTCGTCGACGACGAGCACACGCGCACGAGGAGAAGCCGTCATGGTGCGCGATGGTAGCGGATGAGCGCCCGAGTCACTTCGATGGGTCGCGGCGACGCGAGTGGCCGTCGGTGGCCACTGCGCTGGCCGTGGGGTGCGCCGGCCCCGCCGAGAGCCCCTCGATTTCTGCGCAGTTCACCTGAGCGTCACTGGGCATGGTGCGTGCTCGATGTCGCGGCCCATGTCCAACGCATCCCGCTCCCTCCTTCGCTCGATGTCCTTCATCGGTGCGCTCGCGGTGCCGCTCGTCGGCTGCGTCGCCAGCCCCGACGCCGCCGACAAGGGCGTGGAAGAGGACGTGCCGCTCGACGGCAAGCTCGACTCGTTCCGCAACCCCACCGACCACGGTCGCATCGGCTTCGACCGCGCCGAGAGTGCGGAGATCACCGCGGAGGCGGGCTTTCATGCGTGGACCTTCACGCTCGAGGCCGAGGCCGACGTCGTGCTCCGCACGGGCGCGGCGACGGGCGCGTCCGGCGGTCGCGAGACGGACACCGTGCTCTACCTCTATCAGGAGGGCCCGCGCGGCTTCGGTCGTGCGCTCACGAGCAACGACGACGTGCCTGGCACGCTCTACTCGGCGATCTCGCGGCGCCTCGGCGCGGGGCGCTATCGCGCGCTCGTGAAGGGCTACGCCCGCTCGACGCGCGGAGCGTTCTCGCTCGTCGCGACGTGCGAGGGCGCAGGCTGTGGCACGCCGCCGGTCGATGCGTGTCTCTTCGGCGCCACGTTCTCGGACCTGCGAATGGCGGAGCGACCGCGCGTGACCTTCGATCAGAGCCTCACGGTCGCGGACCTCCCGACGCTCCCCGAGACACTGCGCGCGCAGATCGTCGTCGCGGTGCAACAGAGCGCGCACACCGACGTGACCACGGCGGAGGAGGCCTTCGCGCGTGTGGATGGCGGGCGCATCGGCCGCTACGAGCTCTACGACGATCTCGGCGCGCGCACGTTCACGGCCATCGAGTACGGCGCCGGCGACAACAGCTACGGAGCGATCTTCTCGGGGCGCACCACCGAGCTGGCGGCGCGCGTGCAGGACGGCGACATCGCGGACTGCAACGCAGGCATGGAGATCTGCCGGCTCGGCACGAGCTTCCGCGCGTTCGCCGAGGCCGACCACCTCGTGAGCGATGGCGAGCGCGTGCTCACCCGCCCCGCGGACGTGACGGGCGTGCGCGCCCAGCAGCTCCTCGTCGCGGTGCGCGAGGCCTACGAGGAGACGACGAGCCTCGAGGCCGCGTTCATGGCGGTCGACGGCGGAGAGATCAACGAGCTCGTCCGGCGCGACCCGGAGAGCGGCGCGGTGTACGTCGCGTACGAGTTCGGCGCGGGCGACAACAGCTACGGGGCGATCTTCGCGGGCGACTCGCTCGAGCCCGTCGCGCGCGTGAACGACTCCGATCTCTACGACTGCCGCGTGCTCGGCGCGCCGTTCGCGGCGCCGGAGGGAGAGATCTGCGGCGGCATCGTGGGCTGCGGCGCGGGCCTGCGCTGTGAGGGCTTCGTCGAGGAGTGGGGCGGTCGCTGCGTCCCCGAGACACCGCCCCCGGGCTCGGACGAGCCGTGCAGCGCGAGCCGCGCGTGCGGTGCTGGGCTCTTCTGCAGCGGCATCACGCGCGGGCCCGAGGGCATCTGCCGTCCGGCGTGGATGCGCACGACGGTCGACGGCGGCGTCGCCGGCCTCCGCATCCCCGATGGCGCGGCCGCCGGGCAGATCCTGCCGGTGACGGTCTTCGGCCTCGCGACGGTCGACACCGACGTCGAGGTGACCTTCGCCATCGCGCACGCGCGACCGACCGACGTGCGCGTCTTGCTCGTGAACCCTGCGGGCACCGAGCGCGTCGTGGTCGACGGCGCGGCCGAGCCCCTGACGGGCACGCGCATCGAGGGCACGCGCTCCGTCGGGTTCTCGGGCGACGAGTCCGTCAACGGCACCTGGCAGCTGCGCGTGATCGACACGCGGCGCGGCACGGCCGGCACGCTCGAGCGCTGGTCGCTGACTGTCGGCTCGCGCTGGGACTGACCGAATCGCGCGCTGAGACAAACGATCGTTTCGAGCCTCGTCACGAGATCGCGCGCGCCGATCGCTGGATCGAGCCACCCGATCACACGCGCTGAGGCGTGCGTGTGGCGCGCGAGCCGACCACGATGATCCGATGGCGCGCGCGGCCGTGGGCATGCGAGCGACTGCACCGCGCTCGGGGCGTTCCTGTGTAGAGTCTCTCGATGCGTCTTCTCCTCTGGCCTCGCGCGATGCGTCCGCTCCTCGGGGCACGGCTCCTCGTGTCCGCGCTCCTCTGTTCGCCGCTCTCCGCCTGCGAGGGCGGCAGCTCGCCCGGCCCCGCGGTCGATGCGAGCACGGGCGCATCACCGGACGCCTCGTTCGATGCTGGCGCGGTCGTGGACGACGATGCGGGCTCGTCCGAAGACGCCCCGACGATCGCGCCCGTCGCGACCATCTTCCAGATCCAGGATCCGGCCTCCGCGGGTCACGTCGCCACCGGCGCGCGCGTGCGCGTGGTGGGCGCGCGCGTCGCCGCGGTCGATTCGTTCGAGGAGAACGGCGCGGGCATGGGCCACCGCACGGACGTGTGGATCGCCGACCCGGCGGGCGGTCCGTTCTCTGGCGTGCATGTCTACATGCCCACGCACGTGCCGTGCGGCGCTGGCGCGCTCGCGCCGGGTGACGTCGTGGACGTCGAGGGGATGATCCAGGAGTTCGCCGTCCCGAGCGACGGCAGCGGGCGCACGGTCACGCAGCTCGTGGGTGGCACCGTCACGTGCACGAGCGCGGGGGGCGCGCCGCCGAGCGCCGAGCTCCTCACCGACCCGACGGTGCTGATGGCCGACGAGACCGCGGAGCCCTGGGAGGGCGTCCTCGTCGAGGTCGCTGGCGTCGAAGCCACCGCCGACCCGGACACGTTCGGCACGCAGGCGCTGCGCACGACGGCGCCGATCGACGACGACCTCTACCGACACCCGGGCTCGCGCCGCGATCGCTTCACCACCCTCCGCGGCATCTTCCACTACATGTTCGGTCGGTGGGCGCTCCTTCCGCGCCAGAGCGCCGACGTCGTGCTCGGCACGCCGCGCGTGCTCGAGGACGAGGCGGGCGCGTGGGGCTGCGGCGAGGGCGAGGACTCGGACGCCGATGGTGCGATCGACTGTGCGGACGCGGACTGCGCGGGCTCGCTCTTCTGTCGCGGGACGACGCATCGCGTGACGGAGATCCAGGACGCCGCTCACCCGATGCATCCCGCCGCGGACACCGCCGTCGCCCTGATCGGACCGCTCGTGGTCACCTCCATCGACACGCGCGCCGAGATGGCGGGCGCCGGCTATGTCGGCACCGTCGTGGTGCAGGATCCCGGCGCGGCCGATCCGCGTCACTCCGGCATCCACGTGTTCGTGCCCACGATCGAGCCCTGCGGCGCGGCGCTCGCGCTCGGCGATCGCGTCTACGTCGCGGGTCGCTACGAGGAGTACGCGGAGGCCGGCGACACGCGCGGCACGCTGACGGAGATCACGGGCGGCATCGTGAGCTGTCGGATGCCCGGCACGCCGCTCGACCCGACGCGCATCGCGACCCCGTCGGATCTCGCGAGCGCGGCCACGGCCGAGCCGTGGGAGGGCGTGCTCGTCGACATCGCGAACGTGGACGTCACCATGGCCGCGGGCATGTTCGGTCGCATCCAGGTGAGCGGCGGCGTCTTCGTCGACGACGACGTCCATGCGTTCACGGTCATGCTGGCCGACCGCCTCGCGCGCGTCGCAGGCATCCTGACCTACCAGTTCGAGTACCAGCTCGAGCCGCGCGTCGCGGAGGACCTCGTCATCGGCCCGAGCGAGCGCGACGACGCGAGCTGCGGCAACGGCAGCGACGACGACGGCGACGGCGCCGCGGACTGCTCGGACCTCGACTGCTGCGCGACGGCGCCCTGCGCGGGCGCCGCGGCCTCGCGACGCCTGATCCTCAGCGAGGTGGTCTACGACCTCGCGAGCACCGACACCGGCCGTGAGTGGGTCGAGATCCGCAACGCCGGACCGAGCGCCGTGCCGCTCGCCTGCTACTCGCTCGGCAGCGGCCCGATGAGCTACCGCTACTCGCTCGTGCAGCTGCCGGCGATCTCGGTGCCCGCGGGAGGCTGCGTGCTCGTCGGCGGCCCCGACTGCGGCGGCATGCCGTGCACGGTCCCCATCGACTTCGACCCGGACTACCACAACGGCACCGCAGGCTCGGCCTCCGGCGTCGCGCTCCTGCACGCGCTCGCGGCGGACGTGAGCGACGCGACCGTACCGGTCGATGCGGTGCTCTACGGCACGGTCAACACCGCCATGCTCCGCGGCCCGACCGGCATCCCCGCGATGGCCGACGTCGCCGACGTGACGGCAGGTCACTCCATCGCACGCGCCGCCGACGGGACGTGGGTCGATCTCGCCACGCCGACGCCCGGCACGTGCACGACGTACACCCCGCCCTGACGTCTCACCTCTCTGCTTCGAGGATGACCGCGAGGCCCTGGCCGACGCCGATGCAGAGGCTCGCGAGGCCGTAGCGGAGGCCGCGGGCCTTGAGCTCGTGCGCGAGGGTGAGGAGGATGCGCGCGCCGCTGGCGCCGAGGGGATGGCCGATCGCGATCGCGCCGCCGTTGACGTTCACCTTCGCGGGATCGAGCCCCAGCGCGCGCACGCACGCGAGCGACTGCGCGGCGAAGGCCTCGTTGAGCTCGACGAGATCGAGGTCCTTCGCGGTGAGGCCCGCGCGCGCGAGCGCCTTCTGCGTCGCGGGCACGGGGCCGATGCCCATCACGTTCGGGTGCACGCCCGCGGCCGCGCTACAGACGATGCGCGCGAGCGGCTTCTGGCCGTTCTTCACGGCCCACGCGCGCGAGGTGACGAGCAGCGCGGCGGCGCCGTCGTTGAGCGAGCTCGCGTTGCCGGCCGTGACGCTGCCGTCCTTGCGGAACACGGGCTTGAGCTTCGCGAGCGCCTCGACGGTGGAGTCCGGGCGCGGGCCCTCGTCCTTGTCGATCACGGTGTCGGGCGCGCCCTTCTTGGCGGCGGGGATCGAGACCGGCGCGATCTCTCGCGCGAATGTGCCCTTCTCCCACGCGGCGCTCGCGCGCTTGTGGCTCTCGGCCGCGAACGCGTCCTGATCCTCGCGCGCGACCGCGTGCTCCTTGGCGACCTCCTCGGCCGTCTCGCCCATGGAGAGCAGCGGGAAGCGCTCGGTCATCTTCGCGTTCGGGTAGCGCCAGCCGAGCGAGGTGTCGTAGACGGCCGGCGGCGTGCGGGGGAACGCCTCGCCGCTCTTCTCCATCGAGTACGGCGCGCGCGTCATGGACTCGACGCCGCCCGCAACCATCACCTCCGCATCGCCGTTCTTGATCGCGCGCGCGCACTGCACGGCGGCCTCGAGACCCGAGGCGCAGAGGCGGTTCACCGTGACGCCGGTGACCTCGTAGGGAAGGCCCGCGAGCAGGAGCGCCATGCGCGCGACGTTGCGGTTGTCCTCGCCCGCCTGGTTCGCGCAGCCGAAGATCACCTCTTCGACCGCGCTCTGGGCGGCGGGGTTTCGCGCGAGCAGCGCCCGGAGGACGTGGGCGCCGAGGTCGTCGGGCCGCACGCTCGAGAGCGCACCGCGGTGCTTGCCGAAGGGAGTACGGAGACCATCGAGGATCACGGCGTCGGTCATGGCGGCGCCGAGCATAGGCTCGCGCGAGGCGAACGCCACGCAGCGCCGCGCATCGCCCGGAACGCCGACGAATCAGGGCGATCCGCACGTCCGCCCCGGCGCGCGCTCGCGGGCCGCCCGAGGCGGCTGGAACAGGGCTCCGGGGGGTAGCGTTCGGCCATGATGCGATCCGAGGCGCGGACCGAGGCGGCGCTCGCTCACCTCGCGGCCTTCTTCGACGAGCTCGAGGCGCGCTTCGTCGAGCGACGTGATCCGCTCGCGCAGATCGCGCTCGCGCTGATCTCGAAGCAGCTCGTGTTGATGACCGGGCCGCCGGGCACGGCCAAGAGCCAGCTCGCGGCGGCGGTGGTGAGCCGCATCCTCGACGAGACGACCGGCTCGCCCAGCGTGTTCGCGCGCCAGATCACGGAGAGCACGGTGCAGACCGAGCTGATCGGCGCCGTGGACTTCCGCACGCTCGTGGACTCGGGGCGGACCGTGCACTTCACCGACGAGGGCCTGCTCGGCTCGGTGCACGCCTTCCTCGA
This sequence comes from Sandaracinaceae bacterium, assembly GCA_044376125.1. Classification (GTDB taxonomy): domain Bacteria; phylum Myxococcota_A; class Polyangia; order Polyangiales; family Sandaracinaceae; genus JAFLCL01. The sequence goes on along the minus strand of JBILLJ010000053.1, from coordinate 2,503 downwards.
CGAGGTGCTCGACGGGCGCGACATGCTCCTGCGCTCGACGCTGAACCTCCTCGAGGAGCGCGAGCTCAAGCAGGGCAACCGCATCACGCGCGGCGCGATCGAGTGCGCCCTCATGACGACCAACCGCTACCTCACCGAGGTGCTCGAGGAGAACCGGCGCACGCTGCTCGCGTTCGTCGATCGCATCGCGTTCGTGTCGTTCGTGCCGCGCACGTTCGCGCACCCCGAGCACCTGCGGGCGGTGGTCCGCGCGTCCGTCGAGCCGCGGGGCCCGCTCACGGCCCGCCTCACGATCCAGGACGTCGATGCGCTGCAGGCGCTCGCGGGCGAGGTCGTGGTGCCCGGCTGGCTCGGTGCCGAGGTCGCGGATCTCGTCACCGCCTACGAGCAACGCACAGGCGAGCTCGAGCGCGCCGATCCCGCGTTCGTCGCGACGCGCTACGTGTCGGCCCGCACGGCGGTGCGCCTCGCGCAGCTGCTCCGCGCGATCGTCGTGCTCGACAAGGCGCGTGGCCGGCGCGATCGCGCGCTCGTCGCGGAGCGGAGCGACCTCGCGATGCTGCGGCTCGCGCTCATGGTCGCGGGCCCTCAGCCCGACGAGCTCGACGCGCTGCTCGCGCAGGAGCACGAGCCGCGCGAGCGCAGGCAGCTCACGATCATGAAGGCCGAGGCCGACGTGTTCTCGACGGTGCTCGCGGAGATCGCGCTCCGCCCCGTGCCTGCGAGCGCGCCGGCTCCCGCGAGCGCCGTCGCGCCCGCGAGCGCGCCCGTGCCTGCGAGCACGTCCGATGTGGCGACCGTCGGGCCGAGCGACGGCACCGAGGCCGGGGCAGAGCCGATCGATCGCGAGGGAGACGACGCGCCTCGGGCGGCACCGCGCGGCGTGTCGCTCGCGATGGAGGGCCACGACCTCGCGGCCGTGCGCGCGATGCTCGATCGCTCGCGATCCCTCACGGATCCGGCCGATCGTGGCCTCGCGCGCGAGCTCCGTGGCCGCGCGCTCGAGCTCCTCGGTGAGCTCGTGGCGCTCGGTGCGCTCACGCCGGGGCCGATGCCTCGCGAGGTGGCCCGCGCCGAGGAGGATCTCGCGATCCATCGAGACGCCTGCGAGCTGCGCGAGGCGCTGATCGCCGAGGGCGCGGAGGTCGGCGCGGCCGATCTGCATGCGGCCCGCTGGGAGCGAGGGCTCGATCGCGTGCTCTCTCGCGTGCACGCCGCGATCGACGCACACGCGGCCGAGCTCGTGTCGGGCAGCGCGCTCGACCGCGTCGGTGGCCTCGAGGCCGCGCTCGCCGCGCTCGCGCCGCTCGTGCCCGCGATGCGCCGCATGGAGCGCGTCCTTCGCACGATCACGGCCGATCCCGCGCGCGCGAGCCTCGGCGGGGCGACGTTCGGGGCGCGCCTGGGCCCCCTGCTCGAGACGTCCTACCGACGCGTGGTGCCCATCACGAGCGAGGCGATGCGCAAGCGCGTGGTCGAGGTGCTCGGTCACCTCGCGACGCTCCGCCTCGAGCGCGCCATCGAGCCGAGCGCGCACCTCGCGTGGATCGCCGACGCGCTCGTCGTGGGCACCGCGCCCGGCACGGCCGCCGCCGGAGAGGACGCCTCGCACCTGGCGCGCTACCGCAGCCTCCGTGCGCCCGCTGCGCGGAGCGATCTCGCGATCGTGCTGGCGGAGATCGCGCTCCTCGTCGCACACGAGACCGACGCGAGCGCGCCGCCGCTCGGACGGGCGAGGGACGCGCTCGCGCGCCTGCCCGCGTCGCTGCGCGACGAGATCGCCCGCCGCGATCTCCAGGCGATCGATCGCATGCTCGCGTGCCTCGAGGCCTGGGACGCCGCCGAGCCGGCGAGCGAGGCCCTCGCCGCGGTCCTCACGGACGAGAAGGCCCTCGTCCGCTCGGCGCTCGAGTGCGAGCTGCTCGCCGCGCTCTTCCACGACCACGCAGACGCCGCGCGTACGTTCCGCCTGCGCGCGCACGCCCTCGAGCAGACGCGCAGCACGCGCGCCGTCGACGAGGCCCGTGCCCTCACGGATCGGCGCTGGGCGGACGCACGCGAGGCCGAGCCCGAAGGCGCGCGAAGCGAGGGCTGAGTGGGGCCTCGACCGAACCGCGCCAGCGAGCTCGCGGCGCTCTCGGAGCGCATCACGGCCGTCCTCACGCGCCCCGACGAGCTCCGGCGCGAGGCCTCGCTCTGGTCGCGCTGGTCCGCGCGGTGGCGCGCGTCGGACGCGCCCCTCGAGACGGGCTCGGTGCGTGCGCTCGCGGGCGCGCCGATCGAGGCCGATCGGTGGGACGCGCTCGTCGAGCCGGTGATCGCGGAGCTCGCGCGGAACGTGGAGCGCGCGGAGCGCCTGACCCTCGCGGGCGCGCCGCCGCCGACGGAAGAGCTCGCGTGGCTCGCCGATCTCGCCGCGTGGCTCGAGCGCGTCGAGGGGGCGTGCGAGCGACCGCATCGCTTTGCGCAGCTCACCACCGGCCTCGGCGCGCGCCGCGGCGGG
>JBILLJ010000046.1:0-60462 GCA_044376125.1 Sandaracinaceae bacterium | reverse complement strand
TCGGCCACGCGCAGCGAGCGCGCGGGGCCTCGCGCGGGTGGAAGCGATCCTCGACGAGGCCGCCGTCGAGACCTCGCGCCTCGGCCGACGGCGGCGCCTGCTCGAGGCCGCGCGGAGGTCGCTGCTCGACGTGGAGGACTCGCTCGGCGACGAGGGCACCGAGGTCGTCCGCGCGCACGCGCTCTCGGCTTGCATCACGCGCGAGCTCATGGAGGCGAGCCGCCTCGAGGCGCTCGGCGTCTCGCTCGAGCGAGACCTCGACACCGAGCTCCGCGCGCGTCTGGCTCGCCGCGATCCGGGCGCCGCCGCGATCGCCCGTGCCCTCGCGTGGCTCGACACGCCGCGGGCTCGCCTCGAGGCGATCGATCGGCTCGCGAGCGGCGCGCCGCGCACCGAGGACGCGACGCACGACGTGCGGGAGCCGATGCTCTCACGTCTCTTCGAGCGAGCACGCGAGCGGATCGAGCACAGGCTCGCGAGCGCACCGCCCGCCGAGGCGATGGCGCTGCGTCGTCACCGTCGCTCGCTCGAGGGCGAGGCCGTGCAACTCCTCCTCGGCGCGACGCGCCTGGCCGATGCGCTGCTCGAGACGGGCGGTGGCCTCTCGCAGGCGCGCTTCCTCGCCGACGATCGCGCGCTCGACGTCGTGCGCACGCCCGCGGAGCGCATGCACCCCTTGCCGGCCCAGGGCGTCGACGATCTCGCCGCCGCGGTGATCGACGACCCGCGTCGGCTCCTCCACCAGCTCGCCTCGGGTGAGCTCCTCACGCGCAGGTACGTGCGCCCCCGGCAGACCGATCGGCGGCAGGGTGGTCCCTCGGCGGAGGTGCGCCTCTTCCTCCTCGATGGCTCGAGCTCCATGCAGGGAGCGCGGGCGCGCATGCGCGACGCCGTGATCCTCGCGGAGATCGCGGCGCTCGCGGAGCGGCTCTCGCGCGGGGGTCGCGCGCGCCAGCTGCTCTACTACCGCTTCTTCCACGACGAGAGCGAGCCCCTGCGGCGCGTGCGCACGCTCGCGGAGGCCAGCGAGGCGATGCTCGACGTGATCGCCACCGAGCGCTCGGGCGGCACGGATCTCGAGGGCGCCATCGCCGACGCGCTCCGCGAGCTCGAGTGGGCCGAGAAGAACGACGTCGCGCTCACGCGCGCCCAGATCGTGCTCGTGAGCGACGGCGAGGCGAGCGTGGATCCCGAGGTCCTGCACGCGCTCGCCGAGAGCCTCGGCGTTCCGCTGCGTCTCTCGATCGTGGCCCTCGGCGACGACGGCCCTTCGCTGCGATCGCTCGCGGACGCGCAGCGGCGCCGCGGTGCGCGCGTGTTCCACCATCACCTGAGCGACGCGGCGCTCGAGGCCTGGCAAGAGCGTCTCGCGCCCACGCTCACCGAGCGAACGCGTCGCAGCGCGCGCGAGCTCGCGCTCGAGGAGCCGCTGCCCGCGCCGACGCTCGAGGCCGGAGCGCCCGAGGATCCGCGCGTGCTCGAGCTCGCGCTCGCCGAGGTCGCGCTCGAGGGCGAGTCGCTCGAGGCGCACACCCGCGTGCGTCTCGAGGCGCTTCGTCGCGACGTGCGCGCGCTCGAGGCGCGCTTCGACCGCTTCTTTCCGGCGATCGCGTCGGGGCCCACGACCACCGGCACCCACGACGCCGAGGAGCTCGCGTTCGCGCTCGATGCCCTCGCGAGCCTCGAGTCGCTCGACGACCCGTCGGCCAGCCGGCTCGATCGCATGAGCGACGCGATCGCGCTCCTCGTTCGGCTGCTCGCGAGGCGAGGCATCACGCCGAGGCGCTGGGACGCGCTGCTCGCCACGCACGGCGCGCGCCTGCGCGAGCCGATCCAGCACCTCCGCGCACGCTGCGCTCAGCGGTAGCAGCGGCGCACGGTGCTGCCGGGGCTGCAGAAGTAGCCGCTCGGGCACGTGAGCAGCTCGGGCACGCTGCCCTCGGTGCAGCGCACGAACTGCGTGCGGTTGCGGCGGCACGTGTAGTCCGGGTAGTCCGCCCACGGGCCACACGTCGAGCGCTCCGTCGTGCCGCAGTCGCTCGGATCGACGCGGAACCCACGCGCGCACGGCTCGAGCGCTTCACCCATGCCGCCGACGCGGATGCCGCGACCGGTGGCGTCGCACCACCCGCAGCCCGGCAGCGCCGTGGCCTCCGCACAGGTGGGCTGCGCACACGGGTTCTCGGGATCGGGCTCGGGCGGGGGCGGCGGCGGCGACATCGTCCACGCGTCGGGCGCGCGGCTCGCGTCGGGCGCGCCCGCGTCGCTCGGCATCGGCAGCGGCGATCCGCCGCCGAGGGAGTCGCCCCAGCCCGAGACGGTGCGCTCGATGCGCGAGTACACGCGCGGCACGCTGCCGAAGATGTCGAGACCCTCCGCGTCGAGCCAGTAGCCGCTGTTCACGCGCACGACCTGTCCGTCGTCCGTCATCGTCGGTCCGCCGGAGTCCCCCGGACAGAGGTTCGCGGAGCTGCGGCCCCACGACACGCGGACCTTCTGCTTGGCCCACGTCCCCCGCGTGCCGCGCCGCTGACAGCCGTAGCCGTAGATCGTCACGCCGCTGCCGCCCGAGGGCTCGGTGCTCGCGAGGCGCGCGGGCGTCGCGACGTCGGCGGGCACCTCGCTCGCGAGCCGGATGATCGCGACGTCGTCGGCGCCGACGTTCGATCCGTAGCTGACGTAGCGCTCGATCGTGAAGCGCTGCGAGTCCCCCGAGCGGCGGCGGATCTCGAAGCTGCCGTAGCGCCCGGGGCTCGTGCGCGAGCCGTAGCCCAGGCAGTGCGCCGCCGTGACGACGAGGCGCGGCCCGACCAGCGTGGCCGTGCAGCCCGAGATCGAGCCGACCTCGGGCCGCTCGTACGTGTACTCGCCTCGGAGGAGCGGATCCTCGGTGGCCGCGAGATCACGCGGTCGCAGATCCTCGGCGGCGCACGCCGACAGGGACGCGACGGACAAGACGACCACACCGCACGCGACGCGTGCGCTCGACGACCACGACATGAGACCTCCACGGCGAGGGCCCTCGGCCGTCGCGCACCCCTCTAGTGCGTGGCCGCACGAAAACCAATCAACGTGGCGGCGGAGATCGCCTCCGACGATCGCTCACGAGCTCGCCTCCGACGCCCCAGTCGTTGGTGCTCACCTCCTCGATCACGACGAAGGTCGTGGCCGGATCCTTGCCGAGGACCTTCACGAGCAGCTCGGTCGCGCCGCGCACGAGCTCCTTCTTCTGCTCCCGCGTCACGCCCTCGTCGGTCACCTGGATCGACACGTACGGCATGTCTGCCTCCTCTCGCCTCTCTCGCCCTCAGGCGCCCACGTGTGTGTAGAGCTTGTGCACGATCGACCAGCGACCCTCGCGCCGCACGAGGGCGAGCCAGTCGACGTAGTCGAAGCCGAGCATCGCGATCCGCGCGCGCACGAGCGCGGTGTCGCCGTGGTGCTCGACGAGCTCGAGGCGCATCGCGCGCGGCTCTCCGAGCGAACGAGGCGATCGTCTCGCTGCGACCGCCGCGAGGTACTCCGCGAGGCCGCGCTCGCCGTGCTCGCCGCGCACCACACCGACGAGGCGTGCGCGCGGGTGGAAGGCCTCCTCGAGGGCGCCGAGGTCTCCCTCGTACAGGCCGTCGAAGTAGCGCTCGATGCAGGCGAGGATCGCGCGCGTGTCTTGGGTGGTGCCGCGAGCGGGCTCGACCATGACGCTCACCACCTTCCCGTGGCCATGCCGCCATCGACCGGCAGGACCACGCCCGTGGTGTAGGTCGCATCCGCGAGGTGCAGGACCGCGTCCGCGATCTCCGCACCCGTGAGGAAGACGCGCGCGAGCAGCGCCCGGGTGACGGCGAGGCCGATGCCGCTCGAGGCACCGGTGACGATGGCGGTGAGAGGTCGGGAACGGACGGACATGGCTCGAGGCTCCTTCTGGGGAACGCGGGCACGGCTCGGCGCCTCCGGCCCATTCCGGGTCGGCGCTCGGTGCCCCGCGTTCGACTCCCCGAACCTGCGTCGCCCGCAGCCTCGCGTAAACGGCGCGTTCCGCACGACATCTGTTCCATGATGTAAACAGTCGCCGGAGGAGGCTCCGTGTCCGATCGCAAGCTCGACGCGATGCTGCTCGGCAGCATCGAGCTCTTCTGCCTCGCGGCCGAGCGAGGCAGCTTCACCGCCGCCGCCCACGGGGCAGGCGTGACGCCCGCGGCCGTCAGCCGCTCGGTCGCGCGGCTCGAGGAGCGCCTCGGCGCGCGCCTCTTCGTGCGAACGACACGCACCCTCCGCCTCACGGACGCAGGGCGTGCCTACGCGGAGAGCTGTCGTGACGCGCTCGAGCGCCTGCGCGAGGCCGAGCGCGAGGTGGGACTGAGGCAGCACGCGCCCACGGGCCTCGTGCGCGTGAGCGCGCCGACGACCTACGCGCACCACCGGCTCCTTCCGCGGCTGCCGGCCTTCCGTGCGCGCTACCCGGGCGTTCGCGTCGACGTGCACGTGGGCAATCGCAACGTCGATCTCGGCAAGGAGCGCTTCGATCTCGCGATCCGCGTGCGAGCCCAGCCGGACTCGTCCGTCGTGGTGCGCAAGCTCGAGGACGCGGAGCTCGTCGTGGTCGCCTCGCCGGAGTACCTCTCGCGCGCCGGCATCCCGCGTGCGCTCGACGCGCTCGCGGAGCACGAGTGCCTCCAGTTCGAGCTGCCGAGCACCGGCCGCACGATCCCGTGGGCGTTCGTCGTCGAGGGGCGCGAGGTGGCGCTCGAGACGCGCGGCAGCGTCGCCGTCTCCGAGGACGTGCTCGCAGGCGTCACGCTCGCGCTCGCGGGCGCGGGCCTCTTCCAGACCTACCGCTTCGTCGTCGAGCGAGAGCTCGCGGCCGGTGCGCTCGTCGAGGTGCTCCAGCCCTTCCGCGGCGCGAGCCGACCCTTCAGCCTGCTCTATCCCCACGCGACACGGCTCCCGCAGCGCACGCGCGCCCTCGTCGACTTTCTCCTCGAGGGCAGGCCCACGCCGTCGGCCGCGACGCGCGCCCGGCGCGACTGATCACGCGACGATCACGCCCCGATCACGCCCCGATCACGCCCCGACCACGCCCAGATCAGGCGATGCCGGGCGGCACGAAGGTCCCGCCGCGCAGGCTCTCGAGCTCGCGCGCGAGCGACACGATGCGCGCGTCCTCGCCGGGGCGACCGAGGAGCTGCACGCCGATCGGGAGGCCGTCGTGGATCGACCACGGCACGCTCGAGGCGGGCGCGCCGGTGATGTTCGCGGCGGCGGTGAACGCGCCGAGGTGCGCGAGCTCGCGGAACGCGAACTCCGCCGTGAGGTCGCGCGTGGAGCCCACCTTGGGCGGCATCACGGCCGTCGCCGGCGAGAGCGCGACGTCGCAGTCGCCGAGCGCGGCGATGGAGCGCGCGGAGAGCTCGTCGTGCGCGCGCCGCGCCTCCTCGTCCGTGCGCTTGCGGCCCTCGGCGCGGAACCACTTCGTCACGGGCTGGAGGCGCGACTCGAAGATCACGGGCACCCCCGCGAGCAGGCGCTGGTAGATGGGCATGAACTCTTCCAGGCCCGCCTCGACGCGCTCGAGCGGCACGACGCGGTGGCCCGCGCGCTCGAGCGCACGCGCCGCCTGCTCGGCGGCCTCCACGCAGAGCGCGTCGGCCTTGCCGAGCGGCGAGCGCACGAGGAGACCGATCTTCATGCGCGGCGGGCGCGTGCGCGCGATCGTGAGGAAGGAGCCGGAGTGTCCAGGGCGATGTCCGGTGAGCATGTCGAGCAGCGCCGCGCCGTCCTCGACGGTGCGCGCGATGGGGCCGATGGCCGTCATGCCGAGCGGATCGAGGGCCTCGTTCGGGTTCGCGACGCGGCCCTTGGTCGGCTTGTGGCCGTAGACGCCGCAGTACGCGGCGGGGATGCGGATCGAGCCCGCCCCATCGCTGCCGGGCGCGATCGGCAGCATGCGCGAGGCGACGGCCGCGGCCGCGCCGCCGCTCGAGCCACCGGCGGTGCGCTCGACGTTCCAGGGGTTGCGCGTGGGCGCGTGCACATCCGGCTCGACCACCGGAAGGAGCGCGAGCTCGGAGGTCGTGGTCTTTCCGATCACGACGAAGCCTGCGCGCTTGATCGCGGCCGCGTGCGCGTCGTCGATGGGCGCGGGCAAGGGCGGCACCGCGCGTGTGCCGAGCTGCGAGAGCACGCCGCGCACGAAGTAGAGATCCTTGATGCCGGTGGGCACGCCGTGGAACGCACCGTTGCTCGATGCGCCTCGATGCCGATCGGCCCAGCGCGCGGCGAGCAGCGCGCGGTGCTTCACCACGCGGACGAACGCCGTGTAGCGACCATCGAGGCGCGCGATCCGCGCGAGGTAGTGCTCGACGAGCTCCTCGCTTCGCAGGGTCTTGGCGTGGATCCGCGCGGCTTGCTCGAGCGCGGAGAGGTCGTGGAGCTCGGTGGTCATGCGGTGTCTCGTGCGGGCTGCGCAGCGTCGCGCTCGGTGCGGAGAAATTCCCCACTCGCGCGGCGAGAGTTTTTCTCACGGGCCTGGTCTCGGCTCCCCGAATACGGTCGCCGAGCTTTCGGGAGTCTCTCATGGCCAAGACACGTGTCTCGATGATCCTCTTCTCCGGTCTGCTCGCGCTCCTGGGCGCCTGCGGCGATGGCACCGGCACCGCGGACGACGCAGGTGGTGGCGGCGCCGTGGACGCCGCGGGTGGCTCGACCGACGACTCGGGCACGCCGGACGACGCAGGCCCCGTGATGGATCCGCTGAACGCGGATCCCACCTGCACCTCGGGGCGCATGTGGACACTGCTCGATCGCGGCAGCCCCCTCATGCATCCCGGTCAGGCGTGCATCGAGTGTCACCAGCGCATGGGCGTGCGCGATCCGGCGGCCTCGCGCATGACGATCGCGGGCACCGTCTTTCCGACCGGTCACGAGCCCAACGACTGCAACGGCGCGCCCGGCACGACCGACGGTGGCCTCACCGTCGAGGTCACCGACGCGATGGGCAACGTCGTCACGATGACGCCGAACAGCGTCGGCAACTTCTCCTCGACCACGGCCATCACGCCGCCGCTCACCGCGCTCGTGCGCTCGTCGGTCGCGACGCGCCGCATGGTCGGCGAGGTGATGACCGGCGACTGCAACAGCTGCCACACGCAGATGGGCGACATGATGGCGCCTGGCCGCGTCACGATCCCGGTCGCGGGCCTGCCCGCCACGCCCTGACACCACCGTGAGCACGCGAGAGCGAGCCCGGTTCCACAAGGGAGCCGGGCTCGTGTCGTCTGGAGACCTCGATCGGATCAGCGTGCGGCGGCGTGCTTGGCGAGCGCACCGAGCGCCGCATAGGCCGCGTACTTGTAGGCCTCGGACAGCGTCGGGTAGTTGAAGACCATGTCGATGAACGCATCGACGCTGCCGCCCGCGTGGAGCACGGCCTGGCCGATGTGCACGAGCTCCGAGGCCCGCTCGCCGATGAGGTGCACGCCCAGGAGCGCTCGGGTCTCGGCGTGCACGACGAGCTTCGTCATGCCCTCGTGGTCGCCGACGATCATGCCGCGCGCGTTGTCGCGGTGCGACGCGCGACCGACGACGTACGGGATGCCCTCGGCCTGGCAGCTCTCCTCCGTGTGACCCACACAGCTGACCTCGGGGATCGTGTAGATGCCGTAGGGCCAGATGCGCGCGACGTTCTTCTTGTACGCGATGTCGAAGGCGTGGCAGACGGCGACGCGCGCTTGCTCCATCGAGGTGGACGCGAGCGCGGGGAAGCCGATCACGTCTCCGGCGGCGTAGATGCTCGGGACCTTCGTGCGGAAGCGATCGTCCACCTCGAGTGCACCGCGATCGTTGGGAGAGAGGCCCACACTCTCGAGCCCGAGGCCGTCGGTGTTGCCGACGCGACCCGCGGCGAAGAGCAGCTTCTCGCAGACGAGCACGGAGCCATCCGCGAGATCGCAGCGGAGCTTGCCGTCGGTGTCGCGGTGGATCTTCCCCCACCGGTGCCCCTTGCGGATCTCGATGCCGAGCCGCTCGCGCATCGAGCGCTCGAGCGCCCGGCCGATCTCGTGATCGAGGAACGAGAGGAACTGCGTGCGCGCCTCGACGAGCGTGACCTTCACGCCGAGCGCCGCGAACATGCACGCGTACTCGCAGCCGATGACGCCGGCGCCGAGCACGACGAGGCGATCGGGCAGGTGATCGAGCGCGAGGATCTCGTCCGAGTCGTAGACGTCGGGCTCGCTGATCGGCACGTCCGGCGGGTTGCGCGGAGAGCTGCCCGTCGCGATCAACGTGAAGCGCGTCTCGACCTCGCGGCGCGAGCCGTCGACGAGCTCGATCTCGAGGCGATGCGGATCGACGAAGCGCGCGCGCCCGCGCACGAGCTCGACGCCGTGGCGGTCGAGGTTCTCGCGGATGCGCTGGCTCTCGGTGCGCGCGATGGTGTCCTTGCGCGCGATGAGGCGCGGCACTGCGGCGTGCGGGTCCTCGAGCTCCACCGCGATGCCGTAGAGATCGCGCGCGCGGAAGCCGGAGAGATAGAGCGCGGTCTCGCGCAGCGTCTTGCTCGGCAGCGTGCCGGTGTGCACGGCCGCGCCACCGGGCTCGGCCGCCTTGTCGACGACGAGCACGCGGTGTCCGAAGTAGGCGGCCTGCACCGCGCCTTTCTCACCCGCAGGCCCTGCGCCCAGCACGACGAGATCGAACCGCTCGCTCATGGGCCGACGGTACACGAGAAGCGTCTCGCGCTCGTCGCGAAGCTCCAGGATCGGGGCCTCAGGATCGATGCGATCCGCGAGCTCGTGAAGCGTCTCGATGAGGGCTCGCTCGACCCGGTACGAACCTTTGCGCGCGTCCGAGCGGCCCTCGGCTGCGTGCCACCGACACCCAGAAGCTCCCTGCTGGTCGAACATTCGAGAGCCGCGACGCTGACTCGCCGGCGAGTTCACGCGCACGCCGAGCATCCTGGCCGGGCGCCATGAGTTCCGGTAGGTTCGTCCGGCTACGATCTCAAGCCGGACGAGCGCCCAATGAGTCATCACCACATCGGATCCATCGTTCTGGTCGTCTCGATTGCCGCGCTCGGGCTTGGCGGGTGTGCCCCGCCCAGCTCCGCGCCAAGCGTGGCGGCACTGGGCTCCCCGGGCGACCAGCCTGGTCGGGTCGACGGGGACGATGCCGACGTCGACGAGGCGGACGCAGGACTCGCAGGACTGGTCCTCGTCCGCCAGCATCCCTACGGACCCGCAGAGTACTTGCCACCGTAGACACCGGTTCAGATGCCAACACTCGAATGTCCAGGCGGCACCACCGCCCACGTGTCGGACCGATGCGAATGGCGAGGCGACTTCGTGATCGGCGACCTTCGGCTCGAGGGTCACCGTGCTCTCGAGAACAGGACGGTCCGGTGCGATTGGACCGTGAGCTGCGGACGCACGCTGGTGCGGCGCGAGAGCGTTCCGTCTCCCTGCGACGGTATCAACCCATTCAATCCGCCCGCAGGAGTGTCCTACCTCAGCTGTCCCGCGCCGGCCCATGGCCGAGCCTCCGTGGTCTCGTACGAGCCGTACGTCGACCAGACTCCGCACTTCGACTGCAACGCTCCATTCACGAGGCCCACAGAAGCGCAGATGCTTTCGGCATGCAAAAGGACCTACGGCTTCGACGATGGGGAGCCGTACGCCTCCGAAGGCTTTTGTTGCGTTGCGCAATGACTGGACGGTGGCCGAGACGCTGCTGACCGGTCCGCACTCCTGCTCGTGGTGCACCGCGCCTTTCTCACCCGCAGGCCCTGCGCCCAGCACGACGAGATCGAACCGCTCGCTCGTGGGCCGACGGTACACGAGATCGCGCGTCGCCCCGGGCGCGAGGAGACGCCCGCTTCACGCTGGGAGGGTTCTTCGGTACCGTTGCGCGCATGTCTTCACGCTTGACTCCGAAGCCGCGCACGCCGGTCTTCGCTTCCACGCTGGGTTCGGCCGTCGTACTGGCCGCGATCACCACGAGCGGCTGCATCGCCCCGATGCCTCCTCCCCAAGACTCGGGGGTGGATGCGTACGTGCCGCCGCCGATGCCGATGCCGAGCATCGGGCTGGCCACGCGACGCTCGCGGCCGAGTGGGAGGCGTGGATCACCGAGAACCTGCTGCGCGGCGCGACCCACGAAGAGGTCGCCGACGGTCTCGTGGACGAAGGCCTCACCGTCGAGCGCGCGCGCGCCGCGGTCGCGGCCGTGGTGCGCTCGCCGATCTTCCGCGCGGCGATGCCGTTCGCGCGCGAGTCGCGGAGACTGCGCACGTACGCACGGCTCGACCACGCGCGCTGGGAGGCCAGGCCGGATCCGACGAGCATGCCGCGCCTGCCGTGGCCCGGCGTCGAGGCCTTCTTCGAGCAGCACTGGGCGCCGGGCGTGCCCGCGATCTTCAGCGACGTCGTGACGAAGTGGCCCGCGATGGAGCGCTGGAGTCTCGATCGGCTCGAGGCGCGCTTCGGCGACGCCGAGGTGAACGTGACGACGGGGCGCACGAGCCACGGCCGCGACTACGACATCGACGCCGCCAAGCTCGCGACACGCACGACGCTGCGCGACTACATCGCGCGCATCCGTCGCGAGCCCGTGTCGAACGACTTCTACATGATCGCGCGCAACCGCAACGCCGAGGACGCGCTCGGTGGCGTGCTCGAGGACGTGGTGCTCCCCGAGGGTCTCTTCCGCCCGGACCTCGCCGGCGGCGCGGCGTTCTGGCTCGGCCCCGCGGGCACCGTCACCCCGCTCCACCACGACACGAGCAACATCTTCTTCTGCCAGGTCGTCGGCCGGAAGCGCTACCGCATGATCGCGCCGATGGAGATCGCCGTGCTCGACGGAGCGCGCGCGATGTACGCCGCGATCGATCCCGACGCGCCCGATCTCGTGCGTTTCCCTTGGTGGGAGCACGTGATCGTGCGCGACTTCGTCGTGGGCCCCGGCGATGCGCTGTTCATCCCCGTCGGCTGGTGGCACCACGTGCTGGCGCTCGACGTGTCGGTGAGCCTCGCGATCAACGGCTTCCTGCGCGCGAACCGCTACGACTGGCTCGTGCCCGCGCGCGATTGATCGAGCCGCGGGGCCGAGCGACTATCATCGCGCGGATGACGCAGTCTCGACTCTCTCGTGCGCTCGTGGGCGCGACCCTGGTCTCGGTGTGGACGCTCGGCGTCTCGAGCGCGCGCGCCGAGACCTACGAGATCCGGCCGGGTGACGATCTCTGGGCGCGCCTGTCCTCGCTCGCGGCGGGTGACGAGGTGATCGTGCACGCAGGCACGTACGCGCAGACCTCGCGCTTCGAGGCGACGTGGGCGGGCACCGAGTCCATGCCGATCGTCGTGCGCGCGGCCGACGGCGAGGCGCGTCCGGTGCTCCGCCGCGACGAGAACCAGAACCTCATGAACCTCCATGGCAGCCACTTCACGTTCCGGGGCTTCGAGCTCACGGGCGGCAGCCACGGCATCCGCATGAGCGACGTGCACCACGCGATCTTCGAGGACCTCCTCGTCCACGACACGGGCGACGTGGGCATCTCCTGCAACATCGGTGGGATGAGCTGCGATCACGTCACGATCCGCACCTCGGAGATCCACCACACCAACGGCACGGGCGAGGGCATGTACCTCGGCTGCAACGGCGCGGCGTGCTCGTTCTCGGACTCCATCATCGAGCGCAACTACGTGCACGATCTCGGCGGCAGCCAGGGCGACGGCATCGAGATCAAGCAGGGCAGCTGGGGCAACGTCGTTCGCGACAACGTGATCCTCCGCGCGATCTATCCCGGCATCACGCTCTACTCGTTCGAGGCGATGGCGGGCCGCGGACCGAACGTGATCGAGCGCAACCTCGTCTGGGGCTCGATGGACAACGGCATCCAGGTCACGGGCCGCGCGATCATCCGCAACAACATCGTCGGGGGCGCGGCCGCGAGCGGCATCGCGTCGCAGCCGAACATGGACACGCCGACGGAGGTGCAGATCCTCTTCAACACCGTCGTCGGCGCCGGGGACTCGTGCGTGCGCGCGAGCAGCTGGGACACCGGCACGGGCTTCGTCATCGCCAACAACGCGCTCTATTGCGAGGGCGCGCGCGCGATCCGCATCGCGAGCACCTCGAGCGCGACGGTCGTGGGCAACGTGGGCCTGGGCGCGGTCGAGGGTGTCACCGGCGGCTTCACGATGGGCACGAGCCTCGCGGCCGATCTCGGCACGATGACGACGATGGCCCGCGTCTACCCGCCCGCGGGCTCGGCTCTCCTCGATGCGGCCGACGCGAGCCAGAGCGTCTCGGACGACTTCGATCTCCGCACGCGCAGCGGCGCCCTCGACGTGGGCGCGTACGAGCGCGACGCGTCCGGCATGCCCGCGTGGCTCGCGGTCGAGGGCTTCAAGGAGATCGGCGCGGTGATGCCCGGCACCGACGCGGGCGCCGGCCTCGACGCAGGCACGAGCGGTCAGGACGCCGCCATCCCGCCGGGCGTCGACGCAGGCCCGCTGCCCGACGCGTTCGTTCCGCCTGGTGTCGATGCGGGTCGCACGAGCGGCCTCGACGCGGGCCCGGGCAGCGCGAGCAGTGGCTGCGGATGTCGCGTGGCGTCTCGCGGCGAGCACCACCGCACGCTCGCGCTCGCCCTCGCCGCGCTCGCGCTCGTCGCGCTGCGCCGCCGCCGTCGCTGAGCGCCGCGCGCACGTCTGGCCGCAACTGGCTCGCTGAGCGGCGCGCGCGGCACGCGCGTTGCGGTGTCGGGCGCATGAGCACTCTCCTGCGTGGTGTGACTGCGGGCATCGGGGCGAAGTGGCTGGGCGGTGGCTGCCTCAGCACGATCCTCGTGTTCGTCGTCTTGTGGTTCATCCTCGGTCACTTCGAGATCTTCCAATGACGGCCTGATCTCGAGTGGTCTCGCGCGGACACGTGCGTGCTCGAGCGCCTCACTCGAGGAGCTGGGGCTCATGGTGACCGGCCGCTGCGGTCGAACGCGTGCGTGACACCGACGGAGCGGAGTGAAGGGACATGACGCGCACGCCATACATCAGGCCGGACGGATCGCTCGAGCCCGCATCGGTCCGTCTCGGAGCCCCGACGCCGGAGGGCCTCGTGAGCCGCTCGAGCCCCCGCCTCGGGCTCGTCGTCGCGGCGTACCACCGGTTCACGAGCGATCACGGCGATGGTCTCGCAGCATCTCTCGCGTTCGGCGCGTTGCTCTCGATCGCGCCGCTCCTCCTCGTCGTGATGGCGGCCGCGAGCGTCGTCCTCGACGAAGGCGAGGCGCGTGTGCACCTCGTGGGCCTCGTCGAGGACTCCCTGGGCCGGCGCGCGGTCCCCGTGCTCGATCGGTGGATCGAGGACGCGCAGCGCTGGAGCACCGGCGCGACCGTGCTCGGTGTCGTCCTCTTCCTCCTCGGCGCGGCCCGCTTCGTCGGCCTGGTCGAGAGCGCGTTCGAGACCGTCTTCCACGCACCGCCGCGGCCACCGGAGAGCTTCGCGGACACCGTGAAGCGCTTCTTCGGCTCGCAGCTCCGCTCGGTGCTCGTCACGCTCGCGGCGGGCCTCCTGCTCGTCGCGTCGATCGCGCTGCGCGCTCTGGGTGAGAGGTTCGTCGGCGCCGACGCCTCCGCGGCGCTCTCCTTCGTGTGGCCCGTCCTGCGCGAGCTCGGCTCCTTCACCGTGTGGGCCCTCGCGCTCCTGCTCCTCTATCGCGTGCTGCCGTGCGTCCCGCTGCACCGCGCCGATCTCCTCGAAGGCGCGCTCGTGTCGGCCGGCCTCGTGTCGCTCGCGCTGTTCGCGCTGCGTGCGCTCGCGGGCCACGTCGACTTCGGCGCCGCGTACGGCGCGGTGGGCGCGGTGATCGGCACGCTCGTCACGCTCTACGTCGTGAGCCTGATCTTCCTCTTCGGTGCCGAGCTCACGGCCGAGCTCGCCGCGCGTCGTCGCGGCGGGAGCGCGAGCAGCGGGCGCCTCGATCAGTCGTGACCCTCGCCGGGGTGCGCGGCGTAGTGCGCCAGCGTCTCTTCCGCGGTGCCGAGGTAGCTGCCGTCGATCGCGTGATGGCGCATGGTGCGCGCGCCCTCGAGGAGGAGCTCCACGCCGATCACGTAGTGCCCATCGAGGATCGTCAGCTCGATCTCCTGCACGGCGGCCACGTCGTGGCTGTTCAAGAGGCCTGCGGCGAGCGCTGCGCGCAGATCGCCGCGACCATCGCGGAGGTGGGAGCGCACGGTCGCGCGGTCCTGCTCCTCGCCCGGCTCGCTGACGTCGGGCGCCTCGGCCACGACGCGCATCGTGCCCGGATCGATGAAGACCTCGTGGGCCTCGGTGCCCTCCCAGTACTCGACCTCGAGGAAGCCGGGGTGGGACTCGTCGTCGATCTCGACCTCGAAGACGAGCGCCTCGGGGTGACCCGCGCGCGCGATGTCGACGGCCTCGAGGAACTGCGACGCGCTCGCGGGCGCGCTCGGCGTCGGTGTCGTACTGCCGCTCGAGCTCGCCCCGCCGCAGCCCGCACACACGAGCACTGCCACCAGCCACGTACCGATTCTCATGGAGCCCTCCTCGGGGACCCGCGGCTTGTACGCGCGCTCGCTGCGATCGCAACGTCCCCTCGTCGCGCGCGGTGAGCGAACCGACGACTCACCCGCGCACGAGGGGCCGACGTCAGCCCGCGGTCGCTTCGTCCTCTTCACGGAGGCGCGGCACGCTCTCCTTGTCGGGGAACTTGCCGCGCACGTTCGTGTAGAAGGCGCGGATGGTCTCCATGTCCTTCGCGATGTCGCCCGTGGGCTTCATCGTGAAGGCCAGACCGCCGCGCTTCTTCTCGTAGTCGAGGAAGCCCATCATGATCGGCACGTCGGCGGCCTGGGCGATGCGGTAGAAGCCGCTCTTCCAGTGGTCGCGCTTGCTGCGCGTGCCGGAGGGCGCGATGACGAGGTAGAGGCGATCGGCGCTCTTGATCGCGTCGGCGATCGACTCGACCTGGTTGCCGCGCTTGCTGCGATCGATCGGGACCCCGCCCAGCGCCTTCATCAGCCGACCGAACGGGGGCTTGAAGAGGGAGGTCTTGCCGGCCCAGCTGATGTCCATGTCGAGCGCCCACGCGATCGCGAGCGTGAAGGGCAGATCCCAGTTCGACGTGTGGGGCGCCGCGACGAAGACGGCCTTCTCCGCGACGGGCATCTCGTCGGCGACGGTCCAGCCGAAGGCACGCAGCCACGCCTTGCCGACGAGGCGACGCAGCGGACCGACGCGCGGCCCCGGGTGAGCAGCGGTTGCACGCGACGACGACATCTCAGCTCCTGCGCTTCACCACCATCGCGTCGATCTGATCGCTCGGCGTCGGGCGCCCGAAGAGGAAGCCCTGGAGGAAGTCGAAGCCGACCTCCGTGAGGAACGCGCGCTGCTCGAGCAGCTCGACGCCCTCGGCGGTCGAGTGCATGTCGAGGCCGCGCGCGAGCGACGCGATGGATCGCACGAGGTTCTTGCTGCGCGGATCGTCCATCGCACGCACGACGAAGCTGCGGTCCACCTTGAGCCCGTCGAAGGGCAGCGCCTGCAGGTGGTTGAGCGACGAGTAGCCCGTGCCGAAGTCGTCGAGCACGAGCTGCACGCCCGCGTTGCGGAGCTGGATGAGGCCCTCGGAGATCTCGCTCGTGAGATCGACGAACACGCTCTCGGTGATCTCGACCTTCACGCGATCGGCCGGGACGCCGGAGTCCGCGATCATGTGGCGCAGGAGCTCCATGTGGCCCGGATCGCGCGCCTGCACCGGCGAGAGGTTCACGCTCATCGTGAGCGCATCGGCGCTCGCGCTCAGGTCGCGCCAGCGCGCGAGCTGCACGAGGCTCTCGCCGAGCACGTACGCGCCGATGAGCTGGATGAGGCCACGCTCCTCCGCGACCGGCACGAACTCCGCGGGCGGGACCGCGCCGAGCGAGCTGCGTCGCCAGCGCACGAGCGCCTCGAAGCCGGTGAGCGCGCCGTCCTCGGCGCGATGGATCGGCTGGTACTCGACGTCGATCTCCTTGCGGACGACGGCGTCGCGCAGGTTGCGCGCGATCGCCGCCACGCGCGAGGCCCGGCCGCGCAGCGCAGGCTCGTAGACCATCGTGCGGTTGCGGCCGAGCTCCTTGGCGCGCTGGAGCGCGAGCAGCGCGTCGCCCAGCACGAGCTCGGGGGCCTCGAGCCCACGCAGCTCGCGCACGCCGATGGACGCCGTGAGCACGAGCTCGCGGCCGTCGGGGTGCAGCGTGGGGCGCGCCGACGCGTTGAGGATGTCGAGCGTCGCTTCGTCCCAGCCGCTCGTGACGAGCACCGCGAACTCGTCGCCGCCGATGCGCGCGACGGTGTCCCCACGACCGACCGCGGCCACGAGGCGGCGCGCGACCTCGACGACCACACGATCGCCGACCGAGTGTCCGAAGGCCTCGTTGATCGAGCGCAGGCGATCGAGGCCCACGACGACGACGTGCCCCGACGCGTCCCGCAGGAGCGCCTGGCCGAGCCGATCGAGGAAGAGGGCGCGGTTGGGCAGGCCCGTCATCCGATCGTGGAAGGCCTCGTAGCGGAGACGTCGCTCGATCTCCTTGCGCTCCGTCTCGTCGACCACCGTCGAGAGCACGAAGGTCTCGCCGTGCTCGCCCGCCACCACGCGCGTGATGGAGCGACAGTTCACGACGCGACCGTCTGCTCGAAGGAGGCGCTTCTCCATCGTGTGCGCGGCGCCGTGCTCGCCGCTGTCCACGCTCTCGCGGATCGCGCGACCGACCTCGGCGTGCGCCGAGACGTCCTCGGCGACCAGCAGCTCCGAGAGGTTCTTGCCCACGAGCTCGTCGACGCGGTAGCCGAGCAGCGTCGCGAAGGCCTCGTTCGCGCGCACGATCACGCCATCGGGTGTGCGGAGGAACATGCCGACGGCGGCGTCGTCGAAGAGCAGGCGGAACTGGTCGCGCTGCGCGATCGCCGGGATGAGGAACGGCGAGGAGGCGCGCGGCGGGATGCTCGAGACCGACGCGCTCGTCGCAGATCCGCTCGACGCAGCGCCGAGCGGAATCGGGGCGTCGGAGGCAGAGGCCGCGCCCGGTGAGCCCACGGTGGGCGTCGCGGACGGCGTGTCCTTGGGGGCGGTCATCGGGGGAGCGGGACCATCGTACCGGAATCCCACCCCACTTTCGTAGGCCGGCGCGCCGGGCTTGGACGCGGGCTTCTGGTGGGGCTGCCCTTCGGCCGGGGTCTCGTCCTCGCGATGGCCGCGGCGACGCATCACGCGCCACCTCTGGGCTCGTCGCCTTCGACGAAATCCATCGGCTTGCCGAAGGTCTCTTCGATCCCGAGGATCGAGACGAACGCGACGACGACCACGACCGCGCCGACCGCGAGCGCGGCGCCGACCACGCCGAGGCTCGGCTTGAGCGCGAGGAAGGCGAGGTTCATCGGCACGACCGATCCTCTCACGAAGTTCGGCGCCGTGGTCGTCGCCGTCGCGCGGAGGTTCGTCCCGAACTGCTCGGCCGCGACGGTCACGAAGACCGCCCAGTAGCCGTTGGCGATGCCGAGCAAGAGCACACAGCCGTAGAAGAGCACCGTCGAGGTCGCGCCGATCGTGAAGTAGCCCGCGATCGCCACGACGTTGAGGCCCACGAACGCGTAGAGCACGCGCTTGCGGCTCTTCATCACCTGGCTGATCCAGCCCGAGCCGAAGTCACCGATCGCGAGACCGCTGTAGGCCATGAGCACCGCGGTCGGCGCGACCGGGGCCGGATCCATGCCCAGGCCCTCGGGGCCCGCGATCTCCGCGACGAGCGTCACGAGGATGCCGATCGCGTACCAGATCGGCACGCCGCAGAGGATCACGGCGACGTAGCGCGTCGCGCGTCGCGCGTCGGTGAAGAGCGCGAAGAAGTTGCCGCGCGAGACGCTCGACTCCTTGGTCTTCTGGAAGATCCCCGACTCGAGCACGCCCACGCGCATCGCGAGCAGGAGCAGGCCCATGATGCCGCCGAGCCAGTACGCGTAGTTCCACGGCACGAACCACGAGACGAAGACCGCCAGGAGCGCGCCGCAGATGCCGATGCCGGCGATGATCGTCGTGCCGATGCCGCGGGTCTCGGCCGGCAGCATCTCGGACACGAGCGTGATGCCCGCGCCGAGCTCGCCCGCCAGGCCGATGCCGGCGATCAGGCGCAGCCACGCATAGGTCTCGACGTCCGCGACGAACCCGTTCGCGATGTTCGCGAGCGAGTACATGAGGATCGAGCCGAAGAGCACGCTCAGGCGGCCGCGCTTGTCGCCCAGGATGCCCCAGAGGATCCCGCCGATGAGCATGCCGCTCATCTGGTAGTTGAGGAGGCGCACGCCCACGGGCAGGACGTCGGCCTGCGCGACGCCGATCGCGAGCAGGCTCGGGGTGCGGACGACGCTGAAGAGGATGAGGTCGTAGATGTCGACGAGGTAGCCGAGCGCGGCCACGAGGACGGCGAGCTTCACCGCAGACGGAGGCGTCGCGATCGGCGCTGCGCTCTCGGGCTTCGACATCGTCTCCGCACGCTAACACGGGGCCCGCGGGATCCGGCAGATCGCGTGGGCGCCGCAGCGCGCGAGCGCCGGGCTCTGGCGCGTCGCTCGAAGTGGCGCATCCGCCCGAGGGTTGCTAACGCCGCGGGCGACCGAGGTCGGTCGCGTGAGAAGGAGACGCGATGATCGAGGACGGCAAGGTGGTGAGCGTGCACTACACGCTCAAGAACGACGCGGGCGAAGAGATCGACGCCTCCGGTGATGCGCCGCTCGCCTACCTGCACGGCGCGCACAACATCGTGCCGGGGCTCGAGCGCAAGCTCTCGGGCCGCAAGGTCGGCGACAAGCTCGACGTCGTCGTCGATCCGGGCGACGGCTACGGCATGCGCGATCCGCGCGCCGTGCAGGACGTGCCCCGCACGGCCTTCCCGCCCGACGCGCCCCTCGAGGTCGGCGCCTCGTTCGTCGTGGAGACCCCGACGGGCGAGCTCATGCAGCTGCACGTGACGGCGATCACCAAGGGCGCCGACGGCGTGGACATGATTCGCTGCGACGCGAACCACCCGCTCGCGGGCGAGCGCCTGCACTTCGCGGTCGAGATCGTCGACGTCCGCGACGCGACCGACGAAGAGCGCGTGCACGGCCACGTGCACGGCGAGGGCGGCCACCACCACTGACGCCCACCGCGGCCGTGTGCCGAGGTGAGCCGGAGAAAGCGCGGAATTCCCTGCGAATTCCGCGCTTTCTCGCGTTCTGCGCTCGGGCGCTTTCGCGAAGACGAACCGGGACGGTCCTGCGTAATTGCACAAACCGGGACGGTCCTGCGGAATTGCACAAACCGGGACGCGGGAGACGTCAGAGGGTCTCGAGGTAGGCGAGCAGATCGTCGAGGGCCTCGCCGCTCACGGCGCCTCCGTGGCGCTCGCCGCCGCAGCTCGGCGTGAAGCGATCGCGCAGCGTGCGGGCGCAGCCGTCGTGCATCGCGGGCAGCCGATCGACGACGCCGTGCAGCGTGGGGGTCTGGAACGCGCGGCCGGTGCCGACGTCGTGGCTCTGGCCATCCGAGAGGTGCGGGCCCGAGTGACACGCGACGCAACCACCCGCGCCCTCGAACACAGCGCGTCCTCGCGTGACGCGCGCAGCGTCGGCCGAGACGTGCGGCGACGGACGGCGCAGGTGACCGAGCCAGCCCTCGAGGGCCGCGGTGTGCGTGGGCTGGAGAGGAACGCCGCTCATGCGCCGCACGAAGACCTCCTCGGTCAGCGCGTCGATGCTCGCGAGATCGCCCTCCCAGTGGAACGGGGCCGTGCCTGCCACGTCGTGCAGCGCGGGCGTGCGGCGCGGGCCGAGGCCCGAGAAGCGCCACACGTGACCGTCCTCGCCGCCCTCGGGATGACACGACGCACACGCGATGTGCCCACCCGCGCTCGCATGGAAGATCGCGTGGCCCGTGTCGAACGTGTCCGCGCCACCGAGCGCGAGCTCCATCGAGCTGCCTCTGTTCGTGTCGATGAGCACGAGGCGCGCGGGCGCGCGCGTCTGCACCGCGAGGCGACCGTCCTCGAGGAAGCTCACTGCGACGGCGTTCGCGAGCGAGTGCTGCGCGGAGATCCAGCCACCACCGGAGCAGCCCTCGCTGCGCACCTCGCCCTCGCTCACGAGGAACACCGAGCGCTGACCGTTCTGGTTGCCCGCCGCGACGACCGCGAGCGTTCCGAGACGACCTCCGTCGTTGCGCGCGGCGAGATCGACCGGGAGCGTCGCGGCCGCGAGCACCGGGCCCGCCGCGAAGCGATCGCCGCTCAGCACCGAGATCGTGCTCTTCACGATGCCGTCGCAGCCGCCGAAGCCGCCGTAGCCGCCGGGCGCGGGCACCACGTCATCGTCGCGCTCGCGCTGGTGGAGCATCGCGATCTCGCCCGTGGGCAGCGGGATCGCGCGCCAAGCGACGGCCGCGCTCGAGGTGACGCCGCCCTCGTTCGTCGGCGCGAGGTTGCGACGCGCGACGAGGTGCCCATCGGCGCGATCGACGACGAGCGCCTCGGCGCTCCGGAAGCGCGTCACGACGAGCTGATCGTTCGCGAGCACCACGTCGCGCAGATCGGGCTCGAGCATCACCGTGCGCGAGACCGCGCCCGAGCCGGCAGGCAGCCACACGAGCTCGCCGCCGCGACACACGACGACGAGGCGATCGGCGCCTTCGTCGAACGCGAGGCCTCGCGGCATCGAGCACACCGCGCGGCGCTCCACGTGCGCGGCGTCCACGGTCGTCGCGCTCGGGTCGAACGAGAGCACCTCGCCCGTGCCGCGGAGCACCACGTGCGCGCGGCCGTGCGTGTCGAACACCGCACGGCCCGGCTCGTTGCCGCGCGGCCCCGCGAGCTCGAGGACGAGACGCGGCGTCTCGCCGCTCGCGACCACCAGCACGCGATCGGTGTCGGGATCGGCCACGAGCAGACGCCCGCCGGGCAACGTCGCGAGGGTGCCACCGCTGATCGGCGGAGGGCCGTGATCCTGCGTGACCGCCGCCTCGTGGATGCGCGGATCGAACGGGGGCGGCGGCGGCTCGACCATGACGGCTTCGGCCTGCACGGCCATCCCCGTCAGACCCACCCATGTGGAGATCAGGGCGCCCCCGACGAGCAGGCGGGCTGGCGGGCTGCGATGGAGACGGGCGCGGGCACGGGCGGAGGCGGGCATCGGGCCTTCGACGCGCGAGGTGGAAGGAAGTTGGGCTCCCGGAGCGGAAGCCGAGACGACCTCGCTGGCCGTGGCTGCTACAAGGCGGGCTCGGGCATTGCAGTGCGGCCCTCATCCCGCGTGTCGGAGGCTCAAGTCGTGATGGCTCGTTCTCGATCGCACCGTGCAGCGTCAACGCTGGTTCTCGCGATCTTCGCGGTCCTGGTGCTCCCGGCCTTCGTCGTTCCGTCGGTCGCACACGCCGAGCGCGTCGTGCTCTACCCCGTCACCGGCGACGCCGATCCGGACGTGCTCGACGAGGTGGAGGACGCGCTCGAGGCCTCGATCCGTCGCGTCGGCCACAGCCGCGCGCCTGCGCCCGGTGGCATCGCGTCCAGCGCACCCACCACGTCGGCGCAGATGGAAGGCATCGCGATGTCGGCGCAGGCCCGCTACGTGGTCGTGCCGCGCATCGAGCCGCTGCCGGGCCAGTATCGCCTGCACCTCGTGGTGGGCCACGACGGCCGTGTCGAGGAGCTCCTCGTGAACGTCGTGCGCGCCGAAGAGAGCGCGCGCCTCGACGACGTGCTGCGCTCGATCCTCCGGCCCGAAGGGCTCGGCGAGGACGCGCTGCGTCTCTCGGGCATCGAGACCGACGAGGAGCGCGCGCGGCGCGAGGCCGAAGAGGCCGCACGACGCGAGGCCGAAGCGGCGGCGCAGCGCGACGCCGAGGCCGCGCGGCTCGAAGAAGAGCGTCGCGCCGCCGAGGCCGAGGCCGCGCGCCGCGCCGAAGAGGAGGCGCAGCGCGAGCGCACCGCCGCCGAGCAGGCGCAGCGCGAGGAAGAGGAGCGCCGCGCGCGCGAGGCCAACGCGTGGGAGAACCGGCCGCAGCTCGGCAGCGACGGCGCGACGATCGTGATGCTCGGGGTGCTCGGTGGAGGTCTCGTGCCGGTGGGTACGAGCGGACCGCAGCCCACGGGCGGCGGCGCCGTACGTCCGCCCAGCGGCGCGCTCGGCATCGGCGTGATCCAGGCCCGCGTCGGGCACGCGCTCTCGGGCACCGGCGGTCTCGAGCTGCGCGGCGGCCTCGACCTCATGCTCGGAGGCACCTCGGGCCTCGGCATCCTCGTCGGTGCGTCCTATCAGCTCACGCCCTTCACCGCGCCCATCCACATCGGCGCGATGATCGAGCTCGGCGTGAACATCCTCTTCACGGGCCCTCAAGACGCGGGCTTCCTCGGTCGCGTGTCGGCGATCGCGAGCTGGATGCCGATCGAGCACTTCTCGATCGAGGTCTCGCTCCCCGAGCTCGGCTACGTCTCGAACGGCCCCGGCGCAGTCACCTTCGGCGCCTCCGCCCGCCTCGGCTACCGCTTCTGATTCGCGACGACCGCTCCGGGATCAGGGGTGCGCGTCTTCCTTCTGCGTGGCGAGGCCGCTGTCGCGGAGGAAGAGGTCCTCGAGCGTCTCGCGTGACTCGTGCACCTCGACGATGCGCGCGTCCTTGGCGAGCGCCAGGGCGAGCACGCGCTTGGCGCCCTCTTCGCCCGGCATCGTGACGCGCACGCGCTGCGCGGTGCGGCGGCCCTCCTCGTGCGCGACGGTCGCGCCCAGCGCCTCGAGCTCGCGCACGAGCTCGTCGCTCGCGCCCTCGAGCTCCACCTCCGTGCGGCGGACCTCGGGCTTGAGCAGCTCCGAGAGCGCGCCGTACGCCGTGACCTTGCCGCGGTGGAAGATCGCGACGCGGTCGCAGAGCATCTCGACGTCCGAGAGGATGTGGCTCGTGAAGAGCACGGTCTTGCCCCGCTTGCGCTCCTCCACGATCAGGTCGCGCACCTGCTTGCGCCCGATCGGGTCGAGGCCACTCATCGGCTCGTCGAGGATGAGCAGCTCCGGATCGTGCAGGAGGGCCTGCGCGAGGCCGATGCGCTGGGTCATGCCCTTCGAGAAGCGACCGATGGGGCGATCGACCGCGTGGGAGAGGCCGACGCGCTCGAGGATCGCGTCGCTCTTCTTCTTGCGCTCGTTCGCGGGGATGCCGCAGAGGCGGCCGCAGAGATCGAGGAACTCGTGCGGCTTGAGGTACTGGTAGACGTAGGGGTTCTCGGGGAGGTAGCCGAGGCGCTTCATCACCTCGGGCGCGGGCCGCGCCTGACCGAAGAGCGAGAGCGTGCCCTTCGTCGGGAAGATGAGCCCGAGGAGCATCTTGATCGTCGTCGTCTTGCCCGCGCCGTTGGGGCCGAGGACGCCGAAGATCTCGCCGGGGCGCACCTCGAAGCTCACGCCGCGCACGGCCTCCACCTTCTTGCGGAAGAAGCCGATGCTGAACGTCTTCTCGAGGGCCTCGACGCGCACGAGCGGTGCGCTCGAGGACGAGGTCGAGGCGCTCTCGGCCGTCGTCGACGGGCTGGCCTCGCGCGTCGCGCGCTTCGTCTCGTCGTCGTGTGTCGTCTCGGTGGGGGTCTCGGTCATGCGATCGCTCTCTCCAGGCAGGTGCGCACCGTGCGGATCACGCGCTCGACGTCGTCGTCCGAGAGCGCGGTGTGGAGGGGCAGCGCGAAGCCACGCGCGACGCGGGCGCGGGTGACGGGCGCGTCCACGTGCGGCGCGAACGGCACGAGGCTCGGCAACGTGGTGAGGTCGTAGCTCAGCCGCCCGAGCTCCACGCCCTCCTCGCTCGCGAGCGCGAGCAGCCGGTCGCGCCGCGAGGGATCGAGCGACTCGCTCAGGCACGCACCGAAGGTCTGCTCGTTCGTGCGTGCGCCGGGCGGTCGGGACTGGAGCGTGAGCGGTGTGCCCGCGAGCCCCTCGCGGTAGCGCGCCGCGATCGCGGCGCGACGCGACACGATCTCGTCGAGCTTCTCGAGCTGCACGAGGCCCATCGCCGCCTGCATCTCGGTGAGGCGGTGGTTCGGGCCCGCGAGCTCGAACACGCCGACCTCGCGCTGGCCGTGGTTGCGGAGCGTGCGCAGGCGCTGCGCGAGCGCGGCGTCGTCGGTGAGGCACATGCCGCCCTCGCCGGTCGTCACGACCTTGCGCGGATGGAACGAGAGCGTGCTGACGACGCCGAACGAGCCGCACGCACGCTCGCGCCCCGCGGCGTCGCGGCGGACCGAGCCGATCGCGCACGCGGCGTCTTCGAGGACGAGCACGTCGCGGCGGCCACGCTCGATCAGCGCGGCCTCGAGCTCCTCGATGCGCGCGGGCACGCCGAACTGATCGATGGCCACGATCGCCTTCGTCTCGGCGGTCAGCCGGGGCAGCGCGGCGGCGGCGCTCACGTTCCATTCGTTCGCGTCCACGTCCGTCAGGACCGGGCGCGCCCCCGCGAGGGCGGCCGCGTGCGCCGGGCTCGGCCACGTCAGCGCGGGGACCAAGATCTCGCCGCCCGCGAGGTCCAAGGCGCGCATGGCGAGCTCGAGCGCAGAGGTCCCGTTGGCGACGGCGACCGCGTGTGCCCGGCCCACGCGCTCGCGCACGGCGTGCTCGAAGCGCTCGACCACCGCGCCCGACACGAGCATCCCGCTCTCGAGCACGCGGCCGATCGCGGAGAGCTCGCGCGCATCGAGGGCGGGGCGAGCGAGACGGATGCGTTCGAGGCTGATCATGCGTTCCCGCGATTCTAGCGACTCGTCGACGAAGGGAGACGCGGAACTTCGTGGGCGTACGTCGGTCGGTTCGTGGGTCGGTCGCAGAGCCGCTGCCTGTAAGCTCGCGCGCGGCGAGGAGACGAGAGATGACGACAGCCTCTGGGACTTCGAGAACGCGCGCGCGCCTGTGGCTCGTGCTCGCGTGGCTCACGGTGGGTGCAGGCTGGGTCGATCCCGGCTGTGCGGGCTCGGGCACCGAGACCGCGACCAGCCCCGCGGAGGGCTCGCTCGCGTCGCTCACCGCGATCCGGGGGACCGCGAGCGTCGGCGAGACCGCGATCGGCTCGCTCGGTCGCGTCGCGACGAACGACAGCGTGAGCGTCGAGGCCGGCGGCGAGGCAGCCACTGGGGGACTCGCGCGGCTGGTGCTCGACGCCGGTCCCTCGCTCCTCCTCGACCAGGGCGCGCGCGCGACCGTGCTCGACGCGAGCACCGTGCGACTCGACGCGGGGCGCGCGCTCGTCGAGGCCGCCGAGGGTGATCCGCTCGCGCTCGAGACGGCGGCGGGCTCGCTGCGTCTGGCGACCGCCGCGATCTCGGCGACCGCGAGCGATCGCGGCCTCGAGGTCTACGTCGTGCGCGGCGAGGTCGCGTACGTCGCGGGCGAGCAGCGCGGCGTCGCGCGTGCCGGAGAGCGCCTGGTCCTCGCCGAGGGCGCCGAGCCGAGCCTGCGGCCCGAGACGCTCTTCGCCGACTGGACCGGGGGCCTCTTCACCACCGGACCGAGCGAGGCGTTCGCCCCCGGCATGGGCGTGCTCGAGGCGCGCGTGCCCGACGAGGTGGGTCAGGCGCGCTGGCCGCTCTCGATCCGACGCCTCGACGTGAGCGTGTCGATCGTCGGCGAGCTCGCGGTGACCGAGGTGGAGGAGGAGTTCTTCAACCCCGCGAGCGAGACGGTCGAGGGCCTCTACCGCGTGCGCGTGCCCGAAGGCGCGGTGCTCCAGCGCTTCGCGGTCGATCGCAACGGACAGATGGTCGACGGCTTCGTCCGCGAAGAAGCGCAGGCCCGCGCCGCCTACGAAGCGCAGGTCTATCGCGGCTCCACCGACGACCCGGCGCTGCTCGCGTGGGACGCGCCGGGCAGCTACCGCGCGCGGATCTATCCGATCGCCCCCGGCGAGGTGCGTCGCATCGCGATCCGCTACGCGGAGTGGCTCCGGCCTTCGGCCGAAGGACAGCCGCGCCTCTACCGCTTCCCGATGGGCGAGGGCGGCCGCGCGCCCCACGTGCAGGAGCTGTCGTTCGTCGCCGACGTCTCGCGCGCCGAGGCGACCCACGTGCGCGCGGGCATGGGCGCGACGGTCGCACCGTCCGCGACGAACCCGGGCCGCGTGGAGCTGCGCCGCTCGGACTTCCGCCCGCGCGCGGACCTCGTCGTCGAGCTCACGCCGCGCGAGACGGCGCAGCACGCGTACCGCGCGAGCCACCAGCCGCCGCGCCGCGCGCCGGGCTCCCGCGTGATCATCGGCGAGGCCGATGAGCGCGACTACTTCTATCTGCCGCTCCGATTGCCCGACGCGGTGTACCAGGGCGAGACCGAGGCCCCGCGCGGGCTCGATCTGGTCGTCGTCGCGGACGTGTCGGCGGGGACCGATCGCGCCCGGCTCGAGCTCGGTCGCAGCGTGGTCGAGGCGATCACGCGCCGCCTCGGGCCCGACGATCGCGTGAGCATCGTCTCCGCCGACCTCTCGATCCGCGGCCTCGTCGAGGGAGAGGACGCGACGGCCCTCGGGCCCGCGACGCCGGCGCGGCTCGATGCGCTCCTCGACGGGCTCGCGCGCGCGCCTGCCGGTGGCGCCACGGATCTCGGCGCCGCGATCGCGCAGGCCGCAGCGTTGCTCGACCCCGCGCGACAGGGCGCGGTGATCTACGTCGGCGACGGCGCGCCCACCGTGGGCGAGCTCGGCGCCGAGGGCCTCGTCGAGCACCTGCTCGAGCTGCCGCGCCCGGTGCGCCTCTACGCCGTCGGTGTCGGCCGCGACGCGAACCTCGATCTCCTCTCGGCGCTCGCGCGCGGTGGAGGCCTGGCGCTTCGCGTGGAGGAGCGCGAGAGCGCAGCCGAGGCGACGCTGCGCATCCTCGCGCACGTGAGCCGCCCGATCCTCCAGCGCGTCACCGTCGAGCTCGGCACGGGCGTCGACAACGCCTTCCCGCGTGTGCCCGTGGACGTCGCGCGCGGCGACGTGATCGACGTCGTGGGGCGCATCCGCGAGAGCACGCCCACGAGCATCGTCGTGCGCGGCCTCCGGCGCGGAGAGCCCTTCGAGGAGACGATCGCGATCGACACGCGTCGCACCGACGAAGCGGCGGACCTGCGCCTGCGCTGGGCCAACGAGCGCCTGCGCCAGCTCCTGCTCGGTGGCGCGAGCCGCGAGGAGATCGCGGAGCTCGGTACGCGCTGCGGCCTGATCACGCCCTACACGAGCTACTACGTGCCCTCCGCGCGGGAGATGCAGAGCGGCATGTACGGCGCGCTCACGCCCGAGCTGCGCCACGTGCCGCTGCTCGCGCCCTCGTGGCGTGAAGCGGGCGCGCCCGCCCGCGAGGACGACACGACGTTCGCGGAGGCCGCGCTGACGATCGCGCTCGGGCCGCTCGCGCTCACGGGCTGCTGCTTCAGCGCGAGCGGCGAGCCGGCGATGCCCGAGATCTTCCAGCAACGCGAGGAGGGCGCATCGGTCGCGCCCGTCACGGTGCCGACGGGCGGCGCCGCGCAGCCCGCCGCGCCGCCAGCTGCCGAGCCCATGCCGGACGAGGGCTACTTCGCGCGTCAGGAGGCGAACGAGCCGGCGGCCGCGGCAGCGCCCATGCCGAGCACGCCGACGATGCCGAGCACCACGGCGGCGCCGGCCGACGGGGACTTCGGTGGCCTCGGCCTGCGTGGCACCGGCCGCGGCGGCGGCGGCAGTGGTGGCGGTGCCGCTACGGATCCGTACTCGGGCGTGCTCGCGGGTGGGGAGGTGACCGGCACCGAGGCCGACGTGCTCGCGCAGGGACAAGGCGTGGGCGTGGCCTCCGGCGGGCGCCTGCGCAGTGACGAGGGCAGCATGGGCGAGGCACGTCGCACCCGGTCGCGGCCGCAGACCGGGGCTCGCTCCCCGATGCGCGTCGGCGAGCGAGCTCGGCCCGACGCGGAGATCGCCGAGGTGCCCGCGGAGCAACGGCGCAGCCAGAGCGGGGCGTCCCTCGACGATCTCCTCGGAGGCAACACCTACGATCGCAACGGCGACACCACCACGCGCACCACGACGACGATCACCACCACGATCACGACCAGCGCCTCGCACCAGCGGCGCCGCTGCAGCGAGGCCTCGCGCGCCTCGCTCGACGATCGTCGTGCGCTCTGGACCGAGCGCCTCGGACAGAGCGACTACGTCGGCAGCTGGGTCGAGACCTACCGCCAGGCCGCGCGCGACTGCGAGATCGGCTCGAGCCGCGATCGACGCGCGTTCCTCGAGGCGATGCTCGATCGGGCGGGCTCACTCTCGCGCATGGTCGAGCTCTACTCGTACCTGCCCGATGCCTCTGCGCGCGGGTTCTTCCGTGGCGCGATCCTGCGCCGCGTTCGCACGGCCGACGATCTGCGCCTCGTGCGCAACGCGTTCGGTCTCGGCACCGGCGTGGACTGGGCGCTCGTCGAGCAGGTGCTCGCGCGAGCGACCTCGCCGGCCGCGCGTCTTCGTGCGCTTCGTCAGCTCGTGGCGCAGACGCCCGGCAGCTTCGAGCTGCGCCTGCGTCTGCTCGAGGAGCTCGAGGCGCAAGGCCGCGTGCCCGAGGCCGCGCGCCTGGCGGAGCGCCTCCGCACCGATCCGCTCGCAGATCCGGGTGTGCGCACCGCGATCGGTGAGCTCTACCTGCGCCTGGGCATGCCCGACGAGGCGCGCCGCACGTTCTCGGAGATCGTGGAGTTCCAGCCGATGGACGAGCTCGCGCGGCGGCGCCTGGGCGATCTCTACCGAGCGCACGGCTGGTACGAAGACGCCTACCGCCAGTACGAGACCCTCGTCTCGATCCGCCCCGACGATCCGACGGCGCTCTTGCTCCTCGCGCAGGCTGCGGCGGGCGCGGGCCGCATCGACGAGGCCCTGCGCCTCGAGCAGCGCGTGATGGAGACGAGCGAGCAGGGCGCGATGGAGGGCGTCGCGCGCACGGCGATGCTCTGGTCGAGCGTGCGCTTCGCCGAGCTCCGCAAGGATGCACGCGAGCGAGGCGCCGAGAGTGATCTCGACGCGCTCCTCATGCGCATGCGCCGCAGCGGCGTGCTCCGCAACGCGCGCGCGCTCCGCGTCTCGCTCGTGTGGTCGCACCCCGACGCGAACGTCTCGCTGTGGACCTCGCACCCCGGCCTGTCCCTGAGCCGTCCGGACGACCTCTACTCCGAGCTCGGCATCGAGGCCTTCGATCTCGCGGAGCAAGAGCCCGAGACCTACCGCGTCGAGGTGCGCCGCGACGTGCGCGATCGCCTCGGCACGATCGAAGCGCGGCTCGTCGTCGTGTGGAACGAGGGCCAGGCGGACGAACAGATCCAGGTCGTGCCCCTCACCTTCGACGCCGAGCACCGCGCGTTCGCGTGGACGCTCACGGGCCGAGACTTCAGCACCGCGACGCCGAGCGAGGAGGCCCTGCGTACGAGCGACGACGCGCCCTCGATCCGCACGGCCCGCACGACCAACGGAGGCGCGCGATGAGCCGCCGCCGAGCCACGCACGTGGAGCGACACACGATGTTCCGAACGAGGATCGCGAGGGCGAGCGTCTGCACGATCGTCGCGGCGCTCGCTGCCTGCGGGGGCACCGTGCCCACCGCCGACCCGCAGCCCACCGTCGCGAGCGCGGAGATCGTGCGCGGCACGATGACGCTCGCGCGGGACGGTGTCTCCGAGGCCGTCGAGGGACGCGCGCGCGTCGAGACCGGACAGCGCGTCGAGACGGCGGCCGACGGGCGCGGGGCCCTCTCGCTCGACTCGGGCGCGTGGGTGCTCGTGGATCGCTCGAGCGCGCTCACGCTCGAGCTCGGCCGCGTTCAGCTCGAGAGCGGACGCGTGTGGATCGACGCCTCGCAGAGCGACGAGACGGTGATCGACACCGCCGCGATCCACCTCGTCGCGCACGACGCGACGCTCGCGGTCGCGATCGACGGGGCGAGCACGCGCGTCTACGTGGGCTCGGGCGAGGTCGCGTTCACCGCCGTGGGCGCCACGGGTGACGGCGCCGAGGGCACCGTCGCGCAGGGCGAGTCGCTCACCGCGAGCGCAGGGCAGGCCCCGAGCCTCGCGCCCGAGGCGATGTGGGACGACTGGACCGGCGGGCTCGCCGATCCCGCGCGCACGCGCCTCCGCACCGTGGAGCCGATCGGCGTCATGGCCGGTCGCCGCCTCGACGAGATCGGCGTCGCGCGCACGGCGCTCCCGATCCGCGGGCACGACGTGCGCGTGAGCATCACGGGCGACATGGCGAGCACGCAGGTCACGCAGACCTTCTTCAACGCGCGCTCCGACACGCTCGAGGGCGAGTGGACCATCCGCATCCCGCGCGGCGCGATCGTACAGAGCTTCGAGGTCGATCGCGGCTACGGCTACGAGGTCGCCTCGCCCGCGGCCGTCGGCATCGGGTCGGGCTACACCGTGTTGTGGTCGGGCGCCGAGCTCGCGGAGGCACGCCTCGCGTACGACGGCCCCGAGCGCCTGCGCGCGCGCGTTCATCCCATCGCCCCTGGCGCGAGCGTGGCCGTGCGCCTCCGCTACACGGAGTGGCTCGATCGCGTCGGCACGCGCCGCACCTACACCTACCCGATGCGCGGCGACGGAGAGCCGCCGCTCCTCTCGGAGCTCGTGCTCGACGTGGATCTCACGCGCGCCGGCGTCGGCCCCGTGCGTGCGGGCATGGGCGCCGTGACCGAGAACGCGCACGTCGTCCTGCGGCAGAGCGATGCGCGCCCGCACGCGGACTTCGTGCTCGATCTCTTCGATGGGCCGAGCGAGCCCCCGCGCGAGGGCGCGCGCATCTACACGATCGGCTCGGGTGTCGGGCGCCTCGAGGAGACGCCGGCCGAGGGGCGCGAGGCCTACGCGCTCTTCGACATCCCGACCGAAGGGCTCGGTGCGCTCGACACGCCCGACGCCTCGACCCCGACGCCGCTCGAGCTCGTGCTCCTGCTCGACGTCTCGGGCGCCACCGACCCCGAGGACCTCGAGATCGCGCGCGCGGTGATCGAGTCGGTGCTGCGCCAGCTCGCGCCCGACGATCGGGTCACGCTGCGCCTGGCGGACGTTCGTGCGCACGTGCCCGAGGGAGGCTCGCAGGAGCTCACGATCGCCAACGACGCCAACCGCGAGGCGATGCTGGCCTCGATCGCGCGGGTCGATCTCGGCGGCGCGACCGATCTCGGCCAGGCCCTGCGCGAGGCGGCGAGCCTCGTCGCCGGTCGTCCGCGCGGCGCGGTGCTGTACCTCGGTGACGCGCTGCCCACGACCGGCGCGCTCGACGCGACCTCGATCCGCAACGTGCTCGCGTCGATCGAGGCGCCTCCGCGCTTCTTCGGCCTCGCGATCGGTGAGACCGCCAACGTCGATCTCCTGCGCGCCGTGTTCGGAGAGTCCGCGGCGCAGGTGCGCGATCGCGAGAGCGCGTCGCGCACGGTGATGACGATGCTCGCCGACGCGGCGCGCCCGACGCTGCGTGGCGTGTCGGTCGATCTGGGCGAGGGCATCGAGCGCGTCTATCCCCGCGGTCCGATCACGGTCCCGGTCGGCGCGCACCTTCGCCTCGTCGGGCGACAGGCCGGTGACGCGCTGCCGCGCACGATCACGATCCGCGGCAGCCGCGACGGTCGCGCGTTCGAGCACACGATCGACGCGGTCTCGAGCTCGCTCGACGACCAGGGCGACGTGCGCCGACGCTGGGCCGTCGCGCGCCTGGGAGAGCTCATCGATGCGGACGCGGGCCGCGAGGCCCTGGTCGATCTCGGCCTGCGCTTCGGCATCGTCACGCCGTGGACGAGCCTCGCCCTCGGGGGTGCGGCGACGGTCCCGATCCCGATCGTTCAGCGCTTCGATCGCGATCCGATCGCCACGCCGTGGAGCCTCGGCGGAGGGGCTGGCTCGGTGCGCACGCTCGATCTCGGCAGCGACGAGAGCGGCTGGCGGCGGCGTGTGCCTCGCTCCGACGGCGCCGCCAGCCATGCGGCCGAGAGCACGTGGGCCCCGCACGTGCCATCGACGACGATCACCGCAGCGCCGAGCGGTGATGGCGGTCTCGCGCGTGCCGCAGCGACGCGCACGTTGCGCGAGGGCGAGCGCGGACCGCGCCAGTGCTACGAGCGCCGCGCGATCGTGCGCCCCGATCTCCGCGGGGACGTGACGGTCGAGGTCACCGTCGGTCCCGACGGCGCCGTGCGCGAGAGCCGGCTCGCGGCGAGCTCGCTCGGCGATCCGGACGTCGAGCACTGCGTGGTCACCGAGGTCCGTGGCCTCTCGTTCCCCGCGACCGAAGGCGAGACCGTGACGATCACGCACTCGTTCTCGTTCCAGATCCCCGAGCGAGAATTCGGCGGTCGGCGCGAGTGCTCCACAGCCTCGAGCCAGCCGCTCGAGGTGCGTCGTCAGCTCTGGCAGGAGCGGCTCGACGCGGCCTACGGTGGCCTCGACGGCGTGCTCTCCGTCGTGCGACAGGCGCGCGCGCAGTGCGAGCTCTCGACGTGGCGCGCGCGACGCACGCTGCTCGATCTCGCGATGGCGCGCTTCGCCTCGCTCTCCGACAAGATCCGCTTCGTGCGGGCGCTCTCGGGCGACCCGACGGCGCGGGCCTACCTCCACCGCGTGATCCTCCGCAGCGTCCGCACCCCGGACGAGGTGCGCATGGTGCGCATGGCGCTGGGCCTCGAGCCCGGCGTCGAGTGGATGGTCTTCGCGCGCCTCTGGCAGACCACCGCGAGCCCCGAGGCGCGCCTCAGGATCGTGCGCCGCTGGCTCGAGGTCGCCCCCGACGATCTCGATCTCCGCGTGCGCCTGCTCTCTCTGCTCGAGCAGACGAATGCCCTGCCCGAGGCGCGACGCGTCGCGCGCGAGCTCCGCGCCGACCCGCTGAGCGACGCCAAGGTGCGCACCGAGGTGGGCGAGTTCTGGCTGCGCCAGAACGACGAGGCCGAGGCGCGCCGCGTCTTCTCGGAGATCGTCGAGCACACCCCGCTCGATCCGTGGGCGCGCCAGCGCCTGGGGGATCTCTACCGCGCGCACGGCTGGCACGACGACGCGTACCGCGAGTACCGCACGCTCGCGATGCTGCGCCCCGACGACGGCGAGGTGCTGCTCTTGCTCGCGCGGGCCGCAGCGGGCGCGGGTCGCGTCGACGAAGCGCT
This sequence comes from Sandaracinaceae bacterium, assembly GCA_044376125.1. GTDB lineage: Bacteria > Myxococcota_A > Polyangia > Polyangiales > Sandaracinaceae > JAFLCL01. The sequence continues at coordinate 27,259 of JBILLJ010000046.1, read as the reverse complement.
GCGGCTCGAGCAGCGCCTGTCGGAGTCCACCGATCCGAGCGACGACGAGGGCGCGGCCGCGACCGCGCGCCTCTGGAGCTGGCTGCGTCTGTCGGAGCTCGCCGCCACCGCGGACGACGAAGCGCTCCGTGCAGATGCGCGCCGGCGCATGCGCGAGAACGGCGTCCTGCGCGATCCGCCCGCGATGCTCGTCGCGATCACCTTCGATCACCCCGACGACGGCATCTCGCTCCGCGTGCGTCACCCGACCTTCGATCCGCTCCAGCCCTTCGAGCCCGCCGACCTCGGCGCGAGCGCGTACGGCCTCGTCGCGATGCGCGTCGGAGAGCGCGAGGACGGCGAGTACCGCTTCCAGCTCGTGCGCAACGAGCGCGAGAACCTCCGCGATCAGACCTGCACGCTCGTCGTGCTGCTGTCGCCGGGCACCCCGGACGAGCGACGCATCGCCACCGAGGTCACGCTCCCACGCACGGAGCCCGTGAAGATCTTCGCGCTCTCGGCGGACGGAACCCTCGTCCCCGATCCGACGCCCTGACGGCGCTCAGTCGAGTGTCGGTCGAGTCCTCGGGCCATCGTCCTCATTCAGACGCGGCGTGCGACGAGGTACGTGAACGACTGCGTGCCGCCCTTGGGCGTCGTGTGCGCCTCGCGCTCGTCGCGCACGTGCGCGAAGCGCGGGCCGAGCGCGGCGAGCAGGCCGGCGGCGTCGTAGCGCGCGACGGGCAGGTTGCTGCAGCGCTCGGGGCCGTCGAGCGCGAAGGTCGCGAGGATCACGTGACCGCCCGGCCGCACCGCGCGCGCGATGCGTTCCACGTAGGTGGAACGTCTCGCCGGGTCGGTCTGGAAGTGGAACACCGCGCGGTCGTGCCAGAGGTCGATCGAGGCGTCGGCCACGAGCGGCTCGGCGGCGTCGCCCACCAGGAACGTCACCTGCGATGCCCGCGCGCCGAGGCGAGCGCGCGTGACCTCGAGCGCGGCCGCGGAGAGGTCGAGCAGCGTGAGGTGCTCGAAGCCGCGAGCGAGGAGGTCGTCGACGAGCGTCGAGGCGCCGGCGCCCGCGTCCAGGATGCGCGCGTCCTTGCCGAGCGCGAGCCCATCGACGAGCGCGAGCGACCGATCGAGGTGCGGCCGGTACCAGCTCACCTCGTCGCTGCGCTTGGTCTCGTAGACCGTCTGCCAGTGCGTCGTGTCGCTCATCGCTCGTCTCCTCGCGTTCAGCCGTGCGCTCGAGAACCCTCTTCGAGGCCCAGGCGCTTCATGTGTCGCCAGAGCGTCGTGCGGCTCACGCCGAGCGCGCGCGCCGCGCGGCCGAGGTGGCCCGCGCTCACCGAGAGCGCCCGCACGATGCGTGCTCGCTCCGCGGCGTCGACGGGGCTCTCGTCTCGGCTCGCCGCGCGCTCGAGATCGGGCAGGCTCGCACGGCTCGGCTCCGCGGCCTCGCCGTGCACGATCTCCTCGGGCAGATCGCCCACGCCGATCACGTCACGCTCACCGACGACGAGCGCGTACTCGAGCGCGTTGCGCAGCTCGCGCACGTTGCCTGGCCACGCGTAGCTCCGCATCGCGCGCTGGGCCTCCTCGTCGATCATCGACACGACGCCGTCGGGCCGCGCCGCGCCGCCGGACTGGAGGTCCTCGAGCAGACGCGCCGCGAGGAAGGGGATGTCCTCCGGTCGCTCGCGCAGCGGCGGGATCCGCAGCGGCACCACGCGCAGGCGGTACATCAGGTCCGCGCGGAAGCGACCCTCCGCGACGAGCTCGCGCAGCGAGCGGTGCGTGGCCGCCACGATGCGCACGTCGACCGCGACCGCATCGCGCGAGCCGACGGGCGTGATCGTGCGCGTCTCGAGCACGCGCAGCAGCTTGGCCTGGAGCTCGATCGGCAGCTCCGCGATCTCGTCGAGGAAGAGCGTCCCCTTGTGGGCGGCGCGGAAGAAGCCGTCGTGGTCGCGCACCGCGCCCGTGAACGCGCCGCGCTTGTGGCCGAAGAGCTCGCTCTCGAGGAGCGCCGGCGGCAAGGCCGCGCAGTTGATGGCGCGGAAGGGCCCCTTGCTCCGGCCCGAGAGCGTGTGGATCGCCTGCGCGACGAGCTCCTTGCCGACGCCGCTCTCGCCGCGCACGAGCACCGTCGCGTCGCGCACCGCGGCGCGTTTCATCACGCGAAACAGCTGTTTCATGTGCGGGCTGCGCGTCGCGATGCCGGCGAGCACCTCCGGCGCGTCGCCGGTGATGCTGGGGTCGACCTCCTCGAGGGTGAGCACGAAGCCGGGGCTGGGTCCCGCGTCCCAGGGCTCGATCGGGTGCGCGCGCACGAAGAGGTGCTGGAGCGAGCCGTCGACGCGGGGCCGCACGACGGTCGAGGTCACGGCCTCTCCACGCGCCAAGGCCTGCGCGACCGGCCGATCGAGGCGATCCCCGCAGAGCACGTCGACCGCGCGCATGCCGAGGGCGACCGGCGTGCCGAGCAGGGCCTCGGCCTCGCGCGAGCCCGCGCGCACGAGGAGCTCGCGGTCGAGCACGAGCACCGCGCCACCGAGCTTGCTGAGCGCGCCCGAGAGCAGCGCCGCGCTCAGGGAGATGGGCGGAGGTGGAACACTGTTCCGCGTCGTTTCACGTCGAGCCATGGCCGACTGTAGCCGGGGGCGGCGCCTCGTCGCGAGCGACGACGCCGAGGTGGCGCAGCAGCTGCGCGATCGCGGCGACGAGCGCGACACCGAGCGCGGTGCCGGCGATCACCCAGAGCATGGGGGGCTCGAGGCCGAGCGCGCGCGGGATCTCCTGACCGAGGATGAAGAACGCCATCGCGACGACGAACCACGCGAAGCCCTTGCGCAGGCCTTCGGGCGAGACCTTGCTCGCGAGCGCTCCACCGAAGACGCTGCCGACGACGGCCGAGGCGGTGACCACGCCCGCAACGGTCCAGTCGATGTGCGCGTGGCCGAGGTAGCCGGCGAAGCCCGCGAACGACTTCATCGCGATGACCACGAGGGAGGTCCCGACCGCGACCTCCATCGAGAGGCCGCCCAGGAGCACGAGCGCGGGCACGACGAGGAAGCCGCCGCCGGCGCCGACGAGGCCCGTCACCGCACCCACGACGAGGCCCTCGCCGATCACCTTCGCGATCGGCAGCTCGCGCGGCGCCTCTGCGCTCGCCAGAGGAGCGCCGGCCGGGGCCTTGCGGCCGCGCATCATCGCGAGCGCGGTGACCATCATCATCACGCCGAAGAGGCCGAGGAGGATCGAGCTCGGGACGAAGTGCGCCACGCGGCCCGCGCCGAACGCGCCCACCATGCCCGCGAGGCCGAACACGATGCCCGTGCGCCAGCGGACGCGCCCCTTGCGCGCGTGCGGCACGACCGCAGCGGCGCTCGTCGTGCCCACGACCAGCAGCGAGACGGCGATCGCGTCGTGCGCCTCCATCCCCAGCACGTAGCGGAGGATGGGCAGCGTGAGGATCGAGCCACCGCCTCCGAGGAGGCCGAGGGACAGTCCGATGAAGAGGGCCAGGGTTGCTGCGACGGCGATCACGGCGAGGTCCTGTTTCAAGCACCGCGCCAAGCCCTCGGCCGCGCGTCCGTCGCCGGGCTCCGGCGCGTTCTCTGGCGCGTTCTCCGGGTCCGCGGCGCGCGCCGGGCGTTACGCCCTCGGCCGGAGGGGCGCAATGGAACGTCGTGGAGCATGTGTTTCACGTCGTTGAAACACTCGGCGGTCGCTCGCGGCGCGGCGCGGCCGGCCGCGCACCCGGCGCGCGCCTCGCGCGTGTGCACGCTCACGTGGAGGCGCGGGGTATCGCGCAGCGGGCGTCGGTGGGCGCGTCGTCTGGCACATGGGCTGGCACGCGGGCTGCTGAGGGCCCGCGCATGGATGTCTCCTGGATGGTGCGAGGTGTCGTGGGCGGCGCGCTGATCGGACTGAGCGCGTCGCTCCTCCTCGTGCTCAACGGTCGGGTCACCGGCATCAGCGGTGTCCTCCACGCGCTCCTCTCGCCCCTGCGCGGGGTGGAGCTCGCGTGGCGGCTCCTCTTCGTGCTGGGCCTGGTCCTGGGCGGTCTCGTCGCGATGGGGCTCGTGCCCACCGCGCAGGGCGCCTCCCCTGGTCTCGCGACGGCGCTCGTCGCCGGCGCGCTCGTCGGCGTGGGCACGCGGCTCGGCAACGGATGCACGAGCGGACACGGCGTGTGCGGCCTCAGCCGCCTGTCGGGGCGCTCGCTGGTCGCGACGCTGACCTTCATCACGACCGGCGCGATCGCGGTGCTCGCGATGCGGGGTCTCGCGAGCGGAGAGGCCCCGTGAGCGCGCCCAGCAAGCGGCCCGTCGCGTTCTCGCTCGTCGGCCTGGCGGCGGGGGTCCTCTTCGGAGCAGGCCTCGTGGTCGGAGGCATGACGACCCCGGACAAGGTGCGCGGCTTCCTCGACTTCACGGGCGCCTGGGATCCCACGCTCGTCTTCGTCCTCGGCAGCGCGGTGCTCGTGCATGCCATCGCCTACTGGCTGGTGAAGGGGCGGCGCTCGCCGCTCCTGGCCGATGCGTTCCAGATCCCGACCCGCAAGGACATCGACGCCAAGCTCGTGCTCGGCGCGGCGATCTTCGGCCTCGGCTGGGGCGTCGGTGGCTACTGTCCGGGCCCCGCGGTCACGAGCCTGCCGGTCGGCGGTGCGAGCGTCGCAGCGTTCGTCGTCGCGATGCTCGCGAGCTCGTGGGCCACCGGCCGTCTCGAGGCGCGCGTCGGCACGCCCACTGCAAAGCCCCATCCCGTCCGCCCCGACGGCCAGCCCGAGCCCACGCGCTGACGCGCGCCACGGAGATCCCCATGCTCTTCCGCCAGCTCTTCGACCTCGAGTCCTCGACGTACACGTATCTCCTCGCCGACGAGCTCAGCCGCGACGCGGTGCTCGTCGATCCGGTGCTCGAGAACGTCGAGCGCGACCTCGGCCTCGTGCGCGACCTCGGTCTCACGCTGCGCTACGCGCTCGACACGCACGTGCACGCCGACCACGTCACCGCGCTCGGCACGCTGCGCCATCAGACTGGGTGCAAGACGGTGCTCGCGGAGCGCGCGGGCGTCGGCATCGCGGACGTGTACGTGAAGGACGGTGACCGCGTCGCGTTCGGCCGCTACGAGCTCGAGGCGCGCGAGACGCCCGGGCACACGAGCGGCTGCGTCACCTACGTGCTCGGCGATCGCTCGATGGCCTTCACGGGCGACGCGCTGCTCATCCGTGGCTCGGGCCGCACCGACTTTCAGCAGGGCGACGCCACGACGCTCTACCGCTCCGTGCACGAGAAGATCTTCTCGCTGCCGAGCACGTGCCTGCTCTACCCCGGCCACGACTACAAGGGCCGCACGGTGACGAGCGTCGAGGAGGAGGCGCGCCTGAACCCGCGCCTGGGCGGCGGCAGGACCGTCGCGGAGTTCGTCGAGATCATGAGCAAGCTGCAGCTCGCGTATCCGAAGAAGATCGATGTGGCGGTGCCAGCGAACCTGCACCTCGGTCTCGAGGATCTGCCCGTCACGGCCGAGCCGCCCGAGGGGCCGCGGTGGGCCCCGGTCCAGCGGACCGCCGCGGGCATCCCGGAGATCACGCCCGAGTGGGTCGCCGCGCATCGAGACGCGGGCCGCGTCGTCGACGTCCGCGAGGCCGACGAGCTGGTGTCGGAGCTCGGTCGCATCGAGCACGTCGAGCACGTCCCGCTCGCCACCGTGACGAGCGCCGCGAGCGGGTGGAGCCGCGAGGCGCCCGTGATCGTCGTCTGTCGGTCGGGCGGACGCTCCGGCAAGGCCGCGCTCCAGCTCGAGGCGATGGGCTTCGCCAAGGTCGTCTCGATGCGGGGCGGCATGATGGAGTGGAACCGCGTGCGCCTGCCGGTCACACACGCGCCGCTCGCCGTGGCGGCGCAGCTCGGAGCGAGCTGATGCGCACGATCGCGTTCACCACCGGCCTCGACCCGGCGGAGCGCCCCGCGCTCGCGACGGCCGCCGCGCTCGCGGTGGCGAGCCGCGCGAAGGTCGTCACGGTGCACGCGACGGCCGGCGGCCCACCCACGGGCGAGCTGCCGCACCCCGAAGCGCTGGCGCGCAGCTGGGGCCATGCGATCGCGTGCGACTCGCTCGTGCACACCTGCTGCGAGGACGTCACCGACACGCTGCTCGACGCGCTGCGGCGCGTGGCGCCCGACCTCGTCGTCGCGGGGACACACCAGCGCGGCAGCCTCTCGCAGCTCCTCTCCGGCAGTGTCGCGGAGTCGGTCGCGCGCAACGTCACGGTGCCGACGCTCGTCGTGCCGCTCGAGGGCCGCGGCCTCGCGGACGAGGTGACCGGGGCGCTCGATCTGCGCCGCATCGTCGTGCCCGCGGGCGACATCGAGGCGACGCGCCTCGGCCTGCTCGCGGCCGCGTGGCTCCTCAGACACACGGGCTCGCCGCGCGCCGAGGTGATCGTGCTCCACGTGGAGGACGGAACGCCGATGCCCTCGCTCGACGCGGTGCCCGAAGGGCTGCGCCTCTCGCGGCAGTCGCTCGCGGGCTCGCTCGAGACCGAGATCGAGCGCGCCGCGAGCGAGCTCGACGCGTGCCTCGTCGTCATGGCCACACGAGGCCACGATGGCGTGCTCGACACGCTCCTCGGCTCGCACACCGAGCGCGTCCTTCGCGCCGTGCGCTGCCCCGTGCTCGTCGTGCCCGTCAGCGCGGCGCTGGAAGCTCGGATCGGCGCAGAGGCCCAGTCGTGACGGCGAGCGCGAGCGCATCCGGTGTGCGCACCGCAGGCGTGAGCCCGCTCCTGCTGCTCGCCTCCGTTCCGCTCTCTGCGCTCGCAGGCGCGGTCATCACCTTCGCGGTGGCCGGTGGACCAGGCTCGACCCCACCCCCGCCCGGCCAGCCCCCGCCGGCCACCGCGATCTCTCCTCTCGCCGCCGAGGCCGGCACGCCCGAGCGTGCACCGCTGCACGTGCCCGATCGCGCGCGCCTCCCCGACGGCCCGCTCGGCGACGCGATCCGACGCGGCGAGCAGATCGTGACGCACACCGCCGAGGAGCTGCCCGATCACGTCGGCAACGATCTCCACTGCACGAGCTGTCATCTGCAGGGCGGCACGGTGGCCGGCGCCGGCCCGTGGGTGGGAATCGTGGGTGTCTTTCCCGAATACCGCCCTCGCAACGCACGCGTGAACACCCTCGATCGGCGCATCAACGACTGCCTCGAGCGCAGCATGAACGGCACGGCGCTCGACCCACAGAGCCCCGACATGGTCGCGATCGTCGCGTACATGACCTGGCTCTCGCGCGACGTGCCCGCCGGTCACGAGATCGAAGGCCGAGGCTTCCGTCGCATCGCGAGCCCCCCGACGCCCGATCGCGAGCACGGCCGCGCGCTCTACACGGCGCGCTGCGCGGCCTGTCACGGCGAGGATGGCGCGGGCCGCCGCACGCCGGAAGGGGGCTATCTGTTCCCCGCGCTCTGGGGCCCTCGCTCCTTCAACCTCGGCGCCGGGATGGCGCGCCTCGACACCGCAGCAGCGTTCGTGCACGCGAACATGCCTCTCGGCGCCGGCGGCACGCTGAGCGAGCAGGAGGCCTACGACGTGGCCGACTACTTCATCCACGGTGATCGCCCGGGCTGGTCGCACGCGGCCGAGGACTGGCCGAACGGCGGCCGCCCCCGCGACGCCCGCTACTGACCGTCTCTCGAAGGTGAACATGGAACGCGCTCGCACCCCGAGACGCGAGGGCCTCGCGCGCCCTCGCGGGCTCCTCGACGCTCTGGTCTGCTGCGGATGCATGCTGTCGTGGCCAGCCCTGGGGCACGCCCAGTCACCTGCGGAACAGGCACCCACGGAACAGGCACCCACGGAACAGGCACCCACGGAACAGGCACCCACGGAACAGGCACCCACGGAACAGGCCTCCACGGAACATGCACCTGCGGAACAGGCCTCCACGGAAGGGGTTGTTGCGCCCGAGCCGCCCAGCGCGCCCGTCTCAGCCCAAGAGGCTCCGCCCCTCGCGGGGCTGGCCACGGCGATCGGACTCGACCTGACGGCTGCGCTGCCCGCCCCGCTCGACCCCGGCTCGTTTCCACCGCCGCCGCCGACCGCGGCGGGGCCCACGCGACCCTACTTCGAGGTGCACGGCTTCCTCTCGACGTGGGTCACGCTCGTGCAGGATCCGGTGCCCGGTGTCGAAGAGCGCGACTCGTTCCGCCTGCGCTTCGCGATCCTGCGCATCGACGCGCGGCCCGCCGATCAGGTGCGCCTCCTCGCGCGCCTCGGCTTCATGGCCCCCGGCAATCCCCTGCTCGATTTCCAGGCCACGTGGGAGCCGTTCTCCGAAGTGGCGCTGTCGATCGGTCAGATGCGCATGCCGTTCGGTGCGTCGGCCACCACCCTCGCGCCGCAGCTCGTCTTCATGGACCGACCCCGGTACGTGCAGGCGATGCTGAAGAGCACCTTTCGCGACGTGGGCTTGCTCCTGCACAGCGGCGCGCGTGGCGTCCTGGACGGCGCTCTCCACTATCGGCTCGCCGTGATGAACGGCGGCGGGCGCCTCGGCGTGGGCACCGCGCGAGGCCTGAACGAGCCCGAGCGGTTCCTCTACGTCGCTCGGGTGATGGTGGATCTCGGTCGGCTCGTCACCGGCGGGCCGCGTGATCGCCTCGTGCTCGGCGGGAGCTACGCGCGCTCGCGCGACCCGGGCATCGACACCGGAGACGTGGCGGCAGACCGAGCGCTCGCCGACTCCATCCTCGGCCGCCGCCTCACCCCCCTCGCCCTCGAGCGCGAGACGCAGCTCGGCGGGATCGATCTCACGTTCTCCGCGGCGGGCTTCTGGGCGCAAGCCGAGTGGATGTACCTCGACTCGGCGGCCATCGGCGGCTCGGCCCACACACGTGCACAGGGGGCCAGTCTGGAGCTCGCCTACACGCCCGACTGGCACCCCTACGAGACAGCCAGTCTGCGCGTCGCCCTTCGTGGCGAGTACTTCGATCCGAGCCTCGATCGCAGCGGGGACGAGACCGGCACCGCGCTCGCGGGTGTCGACTTCGACGCGACCCACGGCGTGCGTGCGGGCGTGTTCGGTGGGGCGACCATCGTCCACGACGCGATGCAGAACCGCGAGGTCGCGGCCGCCGAGCTCACCCTGCGTGCGCAATACGGCTTCTGACGCGGCTCAGCGCGACGGCTCGTCGGGGCGGAGGGCCTCGCGCACGTAGAGCGAGTCGAGGCCGAGGCGACGCGAGACGAGCGTGGCGAGCGCGCTGGCGACGAGCAGTGGCACGACGAGCGCGTAGTCGCCGCTCAGCTCGAAGGCGAGCACCGAAGCCATGAGGGGCGCGTGCGTGGTGGCCGACACGACGGCCGCCATGCCCACGAGCGAGAGCGCGCCGATCACCGGTGCCTCCGCGCCCACCGCGCTCCCGAGGAGCGCGCCCAGCGCGGCCCCGAGGAACATCGTCGGTGTGAACACACCACCGGTCGAGCCCGAGCCGACCGACGCCGTCGTCGCGAGCGGCTTGGCCACGAGCAACACGGCGAGGAGCCAGAGCGCGGTGGCGCCATCGAGCATCGCGCGCAGCGGCTCGGCGCCGTTGCCGACCACGTCGGGCAGAAAGACCGCGATCGCTCCGACGATCGCCCCACCGATCGACGCGCGCGCGATCGTGCTCCGCACCGAGCCGAAGGCGTGCTCGGCGCGCGTGAGCAGCGCGACGAAGCCCGCGCCGAGGAGGCCCCCGATCGGACCGAGCCCGATCGCGAGGGCCACGTGTGCGGGCGAGACGAGGGTGAACGCGCGCGCGCCGTAGAGCGGTCCGTCGCCGAGCGCCAGCCGTGAGATCGCCGCGCCGATCGCCGAGGCGACGAGCACCGGCACGATGAGCTCCAGCGTGACGAGGCCCGTGACGATCTCGGTCACGAAGAGCGTCGCGGCGAGCGGCGTGTTGTAGGCAGAGGCGAAGCCCGCTGCGGTGCCGACCGCGACCAGGAGTCGACGATGAGAGGTGGGCCACGCCAGGCGCGCGGCGAGCGCGCTGCCGAGGGCCGCGCCGACCTGGATCAGCGGACCTTCGCGGCCGAGCGAGCCGCCACCGAGGATCGCGAGGAACGAGGCCGCGGCCTTCGCGAGCGAGGTCCGCAGCGAGAGCGCGCCTCGGCCCAGGACGACGGCCTCCATCACGGCGCTCACACCGCCGCTGGGCGGCAGGCGGCGCGCCCAGCGCACCACCAGCGCGCCGAGCGCGGCCCCGATCGTCGGTCCGACGAAACGCATCCAGGCGGGCGCACGGCGCAGCCCCTCGACGAGGCTCGGGTCGCCGAGGGCGAGCGCGCTCGCGAGATCCAGCAGCGTGCGGAGCGCGATCGCGAAGCCCGCGGCCGCGCATGCGACCAGCACCATCGCGGCATAGAGGCGCAGCGAGGGCGGTGGTGGTCGGAAGCGCTCGTCGAAGCCGAGCGTCGCTCGCCCCGTCTCGGCGCTCTCTCGCGGCGTTCGCTCGGTGTCCGTCATCGGCGCTCGGCGCTCGGATCCTCCGAGCGTGGCGCTCCGAGGATGACGGACGCGCTCAGTACGTGCGACATCCCATCGACGCGATGGGGCCCGAGACGCTCGGCGCGCTCGCCGCATCACCCTGCGCGAACCGCGCTTCATACACGGGCATCTCGCGCGCGAGGTGTCGCAGCGTCGCGCGCGTCTGCCGCGTGACGAGCGCGTCGAGCGAGCTCGCGCGTCGCTCCACGTCCCGCGCTGGCGCGAGCAGCTCGCCCGATGGGCCGAGGTCCTCGAGCCACGCGAGCACGTGGGCGTGGAGCGCGGTCGACTCGGGCACGAACAACCACACGCGCATCCGATCGCCCTCGCGCGCACCGTAGGTGGGCACGTGCGCGCGGCCGGGCAGTCGCTCGACGTCGAGCGCCACGGCCTCGCGCGCGTCGTCGGCGTCGATCGACCATCGGAGGGTGCCGGGCCGAGCCGCCTCGCGGCGCGCGAGCGCGTCGAGGAGCGCGCGCACGAGTCCGTCGCGCACGCCGTACTCCTCCGGATGACCGAGGAGCAGGCGCAGGTGCTCGCACGCGACCGACGTGGGCGAGAGGTCCGGTGAGAGCAGCGAGGGATCGCCGTGCAGCGTCACGTGACCGAAGCGCGCGGCGAAGGACTCGACCAGCGCCTCGAGCTCGTCGGGCGAGAACGACAGGCCGCGAGCCGGCTCGAGCGTGGCGGCGGCCACGACGAGCGCGCCGAGATCTCCGCCGGGGATCGACACCTGATCGGTGGCGTCGGGCCCGTCGCTGCAAGCGTGAGGTGGCTCGATCGCCTCGTGCCACGTGTAGCGGCTCGCCTCACCGAGGGCCTCGGCCGCGGGATCGACGACGCGCGCGCGGGGCGCCTCGCTCGGAGCGGGCGCCTCTCGCGGTGACTCCGCAGCAACGGCGAGCGCAGGCCGCTCGTCGCCACCACACGCGGCGAGCCCACACGCGGCGAGGAGCACGAGGAGCGCTGCGATCCGCCTCCCGTGTGTCGGGCGAAGCATCGGGCTGGTCGGGCGAAGGGTCATGCCCGTTCCTCGCCGAGGAAGCGATGCACTTCACGCGCGAGCTCTTCGGTGCGCTCGTTCGCGAGCGAGTGCGAGGCCCGCGGGAACACGTGGAGGCGCGAGCCCGGCAGCAGCGAGTGCAGCTTCTTCACGCCCTCACCCATGCCGAGCGCGTGATCGCGGTCGCCCCAGCCGAGGAAGACCGGCTGGCGGATGCGATCGACGACGTCGAAGAGCGACGTGCTCGCCTGATCGTGGCCGACGTCCCAGTACATGCGGAAGAAGCCCGGTCCCCACGCCTCACGGTAGTAGCGGAACGCGTCCGCGAGCGCTTCTTCGCGGCCGGCCCAGTCGCGTGAGTACCAGAAGCGCGACTGGATCCAGATCGCCGGCCAGAAGAGCGCGGGCACGCGACGCATGAACGTCGCGACGAGCTGCCAGTGTCTCATCGGGGTCCATGCGCCCGCGGGTGCCCATGCTGCGAGCCTCCGGAAGCGCTCCGGCGCGCGCGCCCCGAGGCGCAGCGTCAGGTTCCCACCGAGCGAGCCGCCCGCGACGTCGAGCGATCGCAGCTCGAGGTGGTCGAGCAACGCGAGCGCGACGTCCTGATAGAGCGCGAGCGTGTACGCGGTGCCGGCGGGCTTGTCGGACTGCCCGCACCCCGGCAGATCGAGGACGATCACGCGCCGGCCCTCGTGGAGCATCGGCACGAGCGCGTCGTACTCCTCGATGCGCGAGGCGTGGCCGTGCAGCAAGAGGAGGGGCGGTGCGGTCTCGGTGCCGCGCGAAGGCACGTCGATGAAGCGCACGCGCAGCCCGAGCAGCTCGGCGGCTCGTTCGGCATGTGGCGTTCGTCGGGAGCTCGGGCGCGGAGGCATGGCGTGCGTCTCTCGCCGAGGATGACACGCGCGGGACGGCCGCTCGCCCTCACCCTCGCCGATCGGCTCACCGCGCCGCGCAGCGTGAGGGGCCACCGCACGGGCCGCATCCACGAGGACGTGCTCGAGATTCGTCTCGGACGGACGCAACGCTCGCTCGTTCGGGCCGACAAGGGCGCCACTCAGGAGGTCACCATGTCTCGTTCGCTCGCGGTCCTGCTCGCGCTCTACATCACCACCACCGCTTCCCTCGCCGCTGCGCAGGCGGCGGTGCCCATCCCGGGGACCCACGCGACCGTCGTGCTCCCGCCGGGCTGCGAGCTCGTGCTCCAGGGCACGATCTCCTGCGGTGACTCGTTCATCACCGTCGGCGGCTCGGCCCTCACCTGGGACGAGCTGCGCGCGCTCTACGTGCGGCGAGGCCACCACGTGCAGGATCTGCCCGGCGTCGCAGACACCTTCTTCCTCGTCCCACCGTCCGGCGGGATCCTCCTCGTGCGCGACGGCGTGGACGAGCGCTTGATCGTGCAGGGGCGCTCCCCCACGGAGAGCTTCGAGACCGGTCGCCTCTACGGCCGGGTCTTCATGGCCATCGAGCCCCCGCGCGCGGTCCCATCGTCTCCGGCTTCCGCCACCTGTCGCGCGCGGACATCCCCTATCCCACGCTCCAGTGGGTCGGCGACGCGCTGTTCTTCTCGTCCACCGCGGTCGAGGTCGGCGGAGCGCTGTCGATGGGCGGCTCCATCGAGCACACGGAGGCGACCAGCATGGAGCGGCTCTGCGAGGCTTCTGCGTCCGACGCGCCGACCGAGACGCTCGTGCGTCACCACGAGCGGCTCGGCCGCGAGGGGTCGTTCTGCGAAGAGGCGAGCGTGGTCGTGGGCCCCGCGCGGCGCGGCCTGAACGCCGCGTTCGGCTTCGTGCTCGCGAGCGGGGAGGGCTTCTCGATCCGCATGTCCTACGCCCTCGAGCCCACCGACGACCCCTTCCAGTTCCTCGAGGGCTTCCGCCACTTCGCCCGACCGCTCCTGCACGCGGCCGTGCGCTGAGACGCGCTGCTCAGGCGATCGTGGGCTCGAAGGGCTTGCCCGGCGTGCCACCGATCGCGAGGACCACGATTCCCTCGGGCCCCGGGAGGATCTTGCGCGTCACGCTCGGGGCCACGCGCACGAAGGTCCCCTCCGTGAGCGCGATCCACTCGGCCGCGGCGACGAGCTCGCCCGAGCCGCGCACGACGAAGTAGACCTCCTCCTGGCCGTCCTTCGTGTGCTCGTGCTCGGGGTAGGCCTCGCAGCCCGCGTCGAGCTCGAGCACGTTCATGCCCCACGACGACACGCCGAGCGCAGCGCGGGCGGGCCGGAAGCGGATGCCGGGGATCGCGTGCGGGCCGCTGTAAGCAGCGATCGACGCGAGGTGCAGGGTCGTGATGTCCTTCATGCGCAGCATTGACCCATGCCTCGCCAGAGCACGCTTGAGTAAACGCGACCGAGCGGCCACGGCCGCGCGCGAGGCCTCGTCTCGAGTCGAGCGAGCGGGCGTCGCATCGAGTCGCGCACGTACGCGCCACCGGCCGCGCTCGCCGATCTCGTCGAGTGCTTCTGGATCGGGCGCTGGGACCTGCCCGCCGACGCGCCGCACGTGACGGAGCTCCTCGGAGATCCCGCGATGCACGTCTGCTTCGAGCGCGGCGCGAGCCGGCTCGTCGGGGTCTGGACGCGCCTCTGGCGACGCGAGCTCGCGGGCCGCGGTCAGGTGCGCGCCGTGAAGCTGCGTGTCGGCGCCGCGCGGCATCTCTTGCCGCTGCCTGCGTGGCGCTACACCAACCGCATCCACGCCCTCGACGAGGTGCTCCCGAGCGCACGCGGGCTCGAGCGCGCCGTGCTCGCGCCGCACACCGACGACGACGCGTTCGCGATCGTCGTGCGCTGGCTCGAGCGCGCGCGCCGCGACGTCGAGGCGCCCGACGACGTCGCGCTCGCCGTGGCCGCCGCCGCAGCGATCGCGCGGGACCCGAGCCTCTCGCGCGTGGAGGAGCTCGCCAAGCGCCTTCGTGTGCACCTCCGAGAGCTCCAGCGGGTGTTCCGCGCGCACGTCGGCGCGACGCCCAAGCACGTGATCCGACGAACGCGCCTGCAGGAGGTCGCGCTCCGCCTCGAGCGCGGGGATGCGGTCTCGCTGTCGCGCCTCGCGGCCGAGCTCGGCTACGCAGATCACGCGCACCTCGCGCGCGACTTCAAGGGCGCGACCGGCAAGAGCCCGAGCGCGTTCGGTCGCGACGTGTGGCGCGAGTAGACACGCGTCCTCACCGACGTGCGCGGCGTCGCAGCGGGCGGCCGTCGACCGCGCGCACCGTCGCCTCCGCCGCCTCGAGGTGTGCGGAGACGAGCTCGCCGAGATCTTCGAGCACCTGCGAGCCCAAGTGCCGTGAGGTGCGCAGGAGGTGAAGCTCGACCTGCGGCAGCACGAGGTGCGGCACGACGCGCACGAGCTCGCCCGTGGCCAGGAGCGGGGCGGCGCTCGTGCTGGGGAGGATCGCGACGCGGTCCCCGCGTGCGACCACCTCGGCGGCCTCACCGAACGTGCTCACCCGGATCCGTCCTTCGCAGCGGAGCTCCACCGCGCGTCCCCGCAGCGTCCCGGTCATCGCGGCGCGCGCGCCATGCACGAGGACGTGCTCGGCGTCGCCGAGCGCACTCAGAGTCTCGATCGCGTGCCCCGGTGCGGCGCACGCCACGAGCGAGACCACGCCGAGCCGGCGGGCGAGCAGTTCCGAGTCCTCGAGCCGGCCCAGGCGCAGCACGGCGTCGTAGGACTCCTCGAGCAGCGACACCCGCCTCGTGTCCACGCGCGCCTCCACCGCGAGCCTCGGGTGCCGGCGCGCCAGCTCGAACAGCACGGGCGGAAGGACGCGTGCCGAGAAATCGGGCGGAGCCGAGATGCGCAGCTCGGTCAGCTCGGGCCGCGCGGTGTCGTGCACTTCGGCCCGCGCCACCTCGAGCTCGCGCAGCACGTGCCTGGCGCGCTCGAGGAAGCGCTCACCCGCTGCCGTGAGCCGCACACCCCGACCGGTGCGGACGAGCAGAGAGGCGCCGAGGCTCTCCTCGAGATCCGCGATCTGCCGGCTCACGGTGGAGAGCTGCGCGCCGAGGCGCTGGGCTGCCCGCGAGAGCGAGCCCGCCTCGGCAGCGGTGACGAAGGCAGAGAGCTTGGTCGTGTCCACGCGTGTCCTCGCGGGTGGGTTCTCCGATGGGTGCCGCTGCTTTGCGCTTTCCGCGAATCAGGTTCCGAGACTTGCACCGGAGACGAATCGAAGCCGGAGCCTACAGTCCGTGCTCCGAGGAGCAACGACGATGGCCAGGAAGAAGAATCCGCCGATGAGCGGGGTGCCGGATCCGGGGTTCACGTGGGCGCGCGGGAGCGCCGACGCGCTGCAGCTCGCGGGCCGCCGCGTGGCGGTGGTCGGAGGCACCGACGGGCTCGGGCGCGCCATCGCGCGTGTGCTCGCGCGCCGCGGCGCCGAGGTGACGGTGGTCGGGCGCACGTTCCGGGACGAGGGCGTCGCCAACGTGTCCTTCGTGCGTGCCGACCTCTCGTCGATGAAGGAGGCCCGGCGCGTCGCGCGCGAGCTCCCGGCGGAGCGCTTCGATCTCGTGCTCTTCACCACGGGCATCCTCGCCGCGCCGACGCGCGAGACCACGCGCGAGGGCATCGAGCGCGACATGGCGGTGAGCTACCTGAGCCGCCTCGCGATGCTGCGCGAGCTCGCGCCGCGCCTCGGGAGCGCGCGGACAGAGGGGGCGACGAAGCCGCGCGTGTTCGTGATGGGCTTTCCGGGCACCGGTCAGCTCGGCGAGCCCGTGGACGACCTGAACGCCGAGCGCAGCTACGACGCGATGAAGGTCCACATGAACACCGTCGCGGGCAACGAGATGCTCGTGCTCGACGGTGCGTGGCGCTACCCGGCGCTCGGCGTGTTCGGGCTCAACCCCGGCCTCATCCGGACGAACATCCGCGCGAACTACCTCGGCGAGGGCAGCCTCAAGCACCGGCTCACCGAGTGGATGATCGGTCTCTTCACGACGAGCCCCGAGGCCTACGCGGAGCGGATCGCGCCGCTCCTCTTCGCGCCCGAGCTCGACGGGCGCACGGGCCTGCACTTCAACCAGAAGGGCATCGCGATCCTCCCGACCGAGGCGCTGACGCCCTCGCACGTCGAGCGCTTCCTCGCGGCCTCCGACGCGCTGGTCGAGAAAGCGCTCGCCGCGACCGCGTGAGCTCAGCCCGCGAGCACCTCGGAGAGCCATCTCCGGAGCGGGCTCGCGGCCTCGAACCGCGAGAGCACGAGCTTCGAGAACGCGGGCGAGGTGAGCTCGGCGGGCACGGGCGTCTCGTACGCGGCGTAGAGCGCGTCGAAGCGCAGGAGCTCGGCACGCGGGTGCTCGGGATCGACGCCCTTGGGGACCTTCTTGTAGCCCTCGTGTCCGACGACGACGCCGTCGAGCTTGCGCAGCTTCGTCACGAGCTTCGCGAGCGCGACGCCGCGCTCGTCGGCGACGGCGGCGCGGTACTTCGCGAGGCCATCCTTGTCGAACACGTGCACGCCCGCGCCGACCATGAGCTGCTTCGTGGTCAGCCGGAAGAAGAAGCCCGGCAGCGCCCAGCCCTTGTCCTCGCCCTCCCAGAAGAAGAGATCGAGGTGCGTCTTGTAGGGGCTCTTGTCCTTGGAGAACCGCACGTCGCGGTTCATGCGCATGAGCGAGCCGCCGATGCGCGGCTCGAACGAGATCGAGGGCGCGCGCTTCTGGAGCGCGGGGCCGACCGCCATCACGAGCTCGCTCGCCGGCTCGACCCAGACCTTCTCGAAGCGCGCCTTGTTCGCGTCGAAGAAGACCTTGGTGTTGTTCTTCTCGAGCTCGCGCAGGAACGCGACCGTGTCCTTGGAGAACCCCGTGAACGCCATGCCTCAGGGTAGGTCGATCGGAGCGTGCGGGTCGATGCCCCGGCGCCGGGCCCTCAGCGGCGCGAGGCGCGCTCGAGGAGGCCGCTCTGGATGAGGTAGCCCAGGCCCTTGTAGAAGCGGCCGCCGAGGGCGCGCTTGGTGTGCCACATGATCTTCCCGTCGAGCTGCGGGATCACGTAGAGCTGCTCGGCGAGCAGGCCGTCGATCGCGTGCTTGGCGATCTCCTCGGCGCTCCACTTGGCCTCGGTCACGAGCTTGTCCGTGGTCTTTCCGGTGTTGCCGCCGAAGCTCTGCGCGCGCTTGTGGATGTTCGTGCGGAAGAACGTCGGGCAGAGCGCGGTCACGTGGATCTTCTGCTTGGAGAGCTCGGCGAAGAGCGTCTCGGAGAGCGCGACCACGCCGGCCTTGGTCACGTTGTAGGGCGACATCATCGGCGCCGAGAGCAGACCCGCGCTCGAGGCGACGTTGAGGATGTAGCCGCCGCCCGCGTTCTTCGCGAGGAGCGGGACGAAGTGGTGGCAGCCGTAGATCACGCCGTTGAGGTTGATGTCGATCTGGAGCTTCCACTTCTCGAGCGGGATCTGCGCGAACTCGCCGACCACCGCGATGCCCGCGTTGTTCACGAGCACGTCGGCGCCGCCCCAGAGCTCCTCGGCGCGCGCGGCCATCGCGCGCACGGCCTCCGGATCCGCGACGTCCACGCGCATCGCGTGCGCCTCGGTGCCGCGCTGGGCGAGCAGCTCGGCGGTCTCCTTCGCGCGCGCCTCGTCGAGGTCCGTCACGAGCACACGCGCGCCGCGCAGACCGAGCTCGAGCGCGACCGCGCGCCCGAAGCCGTCTCCAGCGCCCGTGACCACCGACCGCGCTCGCGCAGGAAGCTTCTCGGCACCGTGCTTCTTCGCCATGACCGGACTCCTTCTGCCTGCACGCAGCCGTCGTGCGGCGCCGCGAGTCTACTGCGGAGACCCGGCCCGCGGGGCGCTGCCGGTCGATCGACACCCAGACGCCACGACCACGCGCCGCGCTCGGCCCGACGCTCGTCCTTCGACGCGAAGGCGTGCCGTGCGCTCACCCGCAGAAGTCGCTCACGCGCACGTGCACGTGGCCGTCGATCATCTCGCAGGCCTGGCCGGGCGGCAGCGCGAGGCAGTCGCAGCTCGCGCAGCCGCTCGGCAGCGCGTCGCAGCGGTGCACGAGGCCATCGTCGGGGCCGCAGTCCCGCACGCACGCGCGATCGCTCGTGCACGATCCCGCACCACAGGCGAACGAGCGGCCGGGATCGCAGAGGCAGTCGGCCTCCGGGCCCGGCGCCCACACGCCGCCGAGGCACGTCTGTGCGCTGCAGCACGCGTCGCCGCACGTCTGACCCTCGACGCGACAAGGAGTGCCGAGCTCGCGCACCGCGGGGCACGAGTCGAGGAGCGGCGGGCACTCGACCGCGGGACAGTCTCCGAGCACCCACTCGCCACCGACGCACGTGAAGGGCCCGAACGCGGGCGACTCGGGCGTCGGACAGCACGCCCCGCAGCTCATGCCCTCTTCGGTGCACGGACCGCCCGCGGTGGGCTCGCGCCCGCACCAGCAGGCCGGATCGGGCTCGGCGACCGCGCAGGTCCAGCGACCGCCCATGCACTGACAGCTCATCGCTGCGCCACAGGCCGAGGCGCTGCCGCTGAAGCAGCTGCGGCCCTCGGGGCTGCACGCGTTCGCCGGGTCCTCGGGGTTCCACGGCATGATGCCGGGCGGGCACTCGCTGCCGCAGACGTACGCAGGTGTCGGACCGCTCGTGTCGCAGACGCAGTCGGGGCCGGGCGGTGGGCCCCAGCACGTCGGCGGGCACGTGCTCGGATCGACCGTGCCGGGCGGACAGCGCCACGCGCCGCCCTCGCAGATCGGCAGCATGCCCGCGTCGCTGCCGCACGAGAGCGCACAGAACGCGGGCATCGGCCCGCTGCACGGCTGCGGCCCCGCGTCCGAGCGCGGGCCCGCGTCGTCGCCGCGCTGGTGCGAGCCACCGCAGCTGCAGCCCGAGAGCGCGAGGCCCGCGAAGAGGACCAACGAGGCCAACGGTGCGAAGGAGGCGAGACGCATGCGCGCCGAGCAGCATCGTGCATGCCAGCGGTCGACCGCCCGAACACCCCTGTTTCGTGGGCGATCGACGTGTGCCGTGCTGGGCCTCGACCCTCTCGGGGCTGTGCGCGGTCGGGCAGTCGGAGACGCGCTCGGAGCTCGTGGATCAGCGCGCGACGGTCCCGATCGAGACGGTGCCGAGGTCGTCGAGTAGCTCGAGGATCGGCGCGATGCGCGCGAAGGTGATCTCGGGCTCGGCCTCGAAGACGTAGGGGTGGCTCGTGGCGCCTGCGACGAGCAGGCAGTCGCGCACGCTGGTGGTGGAGAGGCTCGCGGCCGGCAGCGACGGACCTCCGCCGATCGCGGCGCGCTGGCATCCCGCGCCGAGCCGCTGCGCACCCCGTGTGACCACGAGGCCGCTCGCACCGAGCTGGACGATCATGCGGCTCGCGGTGCCTGCGAGCGGCGGTGCGTCGTCGTCGTGCGCCTCGAGCGCGGCGGCGCCTTCGACGAGGGCGGGCGCGACCTCCGCGCGCGGCGCGCCCGTCTCGGTCGGCGCGGGGCCGCGGGCCTCGGCGAGCGCGCCCTGGATCGCGGCGACGACCTCCGCAGGATCGCGACCCGCGAGCGGGCCGGTGAGCGCAGGGCCCTCGACGCGCGGCAGGGGCAGGCGGAGCTCGACCTCGTCGCGACCGCTCGCGAGCACGAAGCGCGGGTCGCTCAGGCCAGCCATGCCTGCGGCGAAGAGCACACGCTCGACGCTCGACCACGGCGAGGCGCCGGTCACGCGCAGCGCGATGGCCGTGGGCGCGCCGCTGCCCGAGCGCGTGCGCTCGACGTCGAGCGTCGCGGTGAGCGCCTCGACGAGGCCGGGCACACGCAGGGGCGTGTCCTCGGAGAGCTCGATCTCGGTGCGGAGCGAAGGCCAGTGCTCGGTGGCGCCCGGCGGAGGTGCCGAGGCCAGGCGCTCGCGATCGCCGGGGGGCCACGTCGCGATCAGCGCCTCGTTGGTCACGATCACGCGTCGGCCCTCGACGAGCACGGTGATCGCGGGGCTCGCGGCCGGCAGATCCGTGCGCGTCGCGGGGGCGAGCGCGCGCTCGTCGACCGCGCCCGGGATCGTCTCGTCTCCGCTCGGTGTCGGCTCGGCGATCGGCGGTCGCGCGCCGGTGAACGACGGCTCGTCTCCCGCGCAGTCGCACGCCGGTGTGGACGAGAGTGTCGCGAGGACTGCGAGGAGCGTGAGGCCGGAGGGGCGCTGCATGCGCGCAGTATGCGCAATGGGCGGCGCCGCGCCCGTTCGCGATATGCTCTCCGCGAGCGGGCGAGGACGACGAGTCCGCGAACGATCGTGCCGTTGGATCGGAGGTCTCGCATGGCGTCGCTGGATCGATCGGGTGTGCGCAACGCTGCGCTCGCCTGTGGGTGGCTCGGCGTCTCGACGCTCGCGTCGGGGTGTCTCATCGATCGGAGCGCGCTCACGCCCGGCGATGCGGGTGGGGGCCTCGATGCGGCTTCGCGAACGCGAGCGCGTCGTGCACGACCGGCACGTGCGCGTTCGTCGCGTGCTCGCCTGGCTTCGGCGACTGCGACGGTGATCTCACCAACGGCTGCGAACGTCCGCTCGACACGATCACGAGCTGCGGCATGTGCGGCCGCATGTGCTCGTATCCGCACGCGGCGGCGGCGTGTGCGTCGGGCGCGTGCATGCGCGGCGCGTGCGAGCCTGGCTGGGACGACTGCAATGGCATGGCCGCCGACGGTTGCGAGGCCGACCTCGCGAGCGCGGCGACGTGCGGGACGTGCGCTCGCACGTGCATGCCCGGACAGAGGTGCGTCGGCGGTGCGTGCGTGCTCCCGGCGGGCGTGGTCGAGGTGGGCGCGGGCCTCGCGTTCTCGTGCGCGCGCCTCAGCGATGGTCGCGTGCTCTGCTGGGGTGACGATGCGTCGGGCCAGCTCGGCAACGGCGCCGACGGTGCCTCGAGCAGCCCGGTCGCGGTGATGGGCCTCACCGACGCGATCGATCTGGCCGTCGGCGGCGCGCACGCGTGTGCGGTGCGCATGGGCGGCGCGGTCGTCTGCTGGGGTGAGAACCAGCGCTTCCAGGTCGGCGACGGGATGAGCACGGATCGAACCGCGCCCGTCGCGGCCGGCGGCATCTCGAACGCGGTGCGCGTCTCGGCCGGTGGCGAGCACACGTGCGTGGTGCGCGCGACCGGGGCCGTCTCGTGCTGGGGCCGCGACAACGTCGGTCAGCTCGGCGACGGCACGAGGGGTGGCGATCGCGGCAACGGCGTGGACGTCACGCTCCCCGCGGTCGCGATGGACGTGGACTGCGGCGGCGCCCACACGTGCGCGCTGCTCTCGAGCGGAGAGGTCCACTGCTGGGGCGAGAACGGCGCGCTCCAGCTCGGCGACGGCACGAACATGGACCGCGAAACGGCGGTGCGCGCGGGCACGCTGACAGGGGCGATCGGCCTCTCGACCGGCGCGGACTTCACGTGCGCGGTGCGCGTCGGCGGGACGATCCAGTGCTGGGGCGCCAACGACCACGGACAGCTCGGCGACGGCACCACCACGAGCCGCGGCACGCTCGCCGCCGTCGATCTCCTGACCGACGCGGTCGAGGTGAGCTGCGGCGCCGATCACGCGTGCGCGCGCAACCTCCTCGGGGCCGTGTCCTGCTGGGGTCTCAACACCAGCGGTCGACTCGGGGACGGAACGACGAGCGAGCGCACGCGGCCGGTGCCCGTGCCGGGCGTGACCGCGTCACAGCTCTCGGCGGGCGCGGAACACACCTGCGCGGCGCGCACCGACGGCGCCGCGGCGTGCTGGGGTGAGAACGCCGCCGGTCAGCTCGGCCTCGGCGGCACGACCGACTCGAGCACGCCGATGCTGGTGACCGGCCTGCCGTGATCGAGGCTCAGGGCTCGTTCTTCGCGGTGTCGTCCGAAGGCTTCGCGGTGCTGTCCGAAGGCTTCGCGGTGCTGTCCGAAGGCTTCGCGGTGCTGTCCGAAGGCTTCGCGGTGCTGTCCGAAGGCTTCGCGGTGCTGTCCGAAGGCTTCGCGGTGCTGTCCGAAGGCTTCGCCTCCGTGTCGGAATGCTGGGCATCCGCAGCGTCGGGGCGCTTGCGCCAGAACATCGCGGCGATGGCGAGCGCGCCGAGCCAGCCGGGCCAGGGGCCGACGAGCTGGTAGAGCGTCGTCTCGCCCGCGAGCATGGGCACGTCCATCACGCGCGTCGCGGGCTCGAACACACCGGTGTGCGTGCGGACCTGACCCGTCGAGTCGACGAAGGCCGAGACGCCGGTGATCGTGGTGCGCACGAGCCAGCGGCGGTGCTCGACGGCGCGGAACTGCGCCAGCGCGAGGTGCACCCAGGGCTCGTGCGTGTCGCCGAACCACGAGTCGACGGTGATGTTGAGGAGCACGTGCGGATCGCCCTCGCGCACCGCGCGCCGCACGAACGCGCTCACGATGTCCTCGTAGCAGACGAGCGCGCTCGTCCGGTACTCGCGTCCATCTCGCAGGCGGATCGGCAGCGGCTCGACGTCGTCGCCCGGGGAGAACTGCCCGCTCATCGGGGAGATCTGGTAGACGATCGGGAAGGTGTCGCCGAAGGGGATGTACTCGCCGAACGCCAGCAGATAGGTCTTGTCGTAGTGATCGACGATCTGTCGGTTCGCGTCGGTGATGAAGGCGGTGTTGTGCTCGCGACCGTTCTCGCCGTGGCGGATCGCGCCGAAGAGCAGCGGGGTCTCGAGCGAGGGGATGACGCGCGCGAAGCTGCGCGGGTTGTCGATCCACATCGGCACCGAGGACTCGGGCCACACGATCAGATCCGGGTGCTCGGTCTCCTCGAGCTCGTCGCTCATCGCGCGCTGCCGGCGCACGCCCTCGAAGGGGTCGTCGAAGCGCTCGAAGAGGCCGAGGTTCGCCTGCACGGACGCGATGCGGATGGTCTCCGCGCGCTCTTCGCGCGCGGCCTCGCTCGACATGCGGTAGCTGCCGTAGCCGAGCGCGAAGAGCAGGTAGCCAGCGGCCGCGCCGATCGCGATTCGCGGCAGCGGCTCGCCGCGGAGGCGCGCCGCGAGCGTCTCGTAGATCGCGCCGTTCACGATCATCGCGAGGGCGGTGCACATCTCGGGGCCACCGAGATCGGCGACCTGCATGAGCACGGGCACGCGGAAGAACGTGTTGCCGTAGTAGTGCTCGAAGAGCTGCGGGAAGAAGCCCTCGATGCCGAGGTATGCGCTCAC
The DNA here is from genome assembly GCA_044376125.1 of Sandaracinaceae bacterium. GTDB lineage: Bacteria > Myxococcota_A > Polyangia > Polyangiales > Sandaracinaceae > JAFLCL01. The sequence continues at coordinate 3,570 of JBILLJ010000046.1, read as the reverse complement.
GACGACGACGGTGGCGGGCCAGCCGTTCTGTCGCGCGCGGGCGAAGAGCCACGCGAGGAGAGCGAACTGCAGGCCCTGGAAGCCCCAGAACGCCGAGGCGAAGAAGGAGCTCACCGCGAGCGGGAAGCCGCCGAAGGTGCGGATGGTGTACTCGACCCAGTAGAAGCCGCCGACGTAGCTCGCGTAGCCGAAGAACCACGCGCGCCAGAAGAACGCGCGACCGCCGCCTCGCGCCGGGTTCGGTCGCGTGAAGCCGCCGTGCTCCTTCATGAGCGGATCGAACACGTAGAGCGCGGGCACGAGGCCGACGAACGCGAGCGGCCAGATGCCGAAGCCCGCGAAGCCGAGGAACATGAGGACGGCGCTGAACGCGAGGATCGCCCACGGCCTGAGGCGCACCGCGAGCGGCGCGCGGACATCCGTGGATGGAGCCGTGGGGGAGGGCGGGGGACGTTCGGAGGCCATCGGCGCGCGAACCTACCAGGGCGCGCGGGTCAGGCGAGCGCGTGTGAATCGAGGGTGTCCGCGAGCCACGCCTCGAGGAGGTCGGGCAGCGTGAGGGTGAGTCGCCGCGTGCCGCGTGGACCCTCGAGGCGACCTGCTCCACGCCCTTCAGCGCCACCTCTTCCATCGACTCGCAATCGAGGGGGTCGACACGGAGGAGGAAGCGCGCCTCGTCGTGCGCGTCGAACCAGACGCGGAGGGTGAAGACGAGCCGAGCGCTGAACGTGTAGAGGTCGCCCACGAGCTCCACGTGCTCAGGCTCGGACGTCAGCGTCGTGGTGTCGCTGGGGCCATCGAGGTCGAGCGAACGAGGCAGGGCCCGGAGCACGAGCTCCTCGATGCGCTCGGGGATGTGATCACGCAGGTCGGTCAACGCGCTCCACGATGACACGAGGCGAGATCGGGGACGGGCACGGGCACGGGCACGGGCAGGGGCAGGGAGTGGCCAGGGGCGCGGGGAGCGGGAGCGCTCAGCTCGACATGCGGGCGCGGGTGGCCTGGACGAGCTCGGCGTCGGTCTCGCTCGCGAGCAGGGTCTCGAGGCTCGAGGTGATCGCGGCGCGTGCGCTCGCGGGAGCCTGCGCGCGGACGGCGACGAGGGTGAGGTAGACGGCCTCTCGCACCGCCGGATCCTCGTGACGCGCGTGGCGCGTGATGGGCTCGAGGAGTGGATCGGGCGAGGCGAGCTCGGTCGACTCGAGGTTCGCGCCGTACGCACGGATCGCCGCACGAAGGCGCAGCGGCTCGGTCGCGCTCGCGAGGAGGCCGCGCAGGTAGGCGCGCGGGCGCTCTCCATGGAACCAGCCTGCACACGTGATCGCGCGCAGGCGCAGCGCACCGGGCTCAGCAGCGTTGGCCTCGAGGCGCACGAGCGCCTCGAAGCCTGGCATGCCGAGCGCGAGCATCTCGGCGCGGCTCGGTGCGTCCTCGATGCCCGAGAGCAGCGCGCGCACGCGCTCGTCCATCGATTGCGTCCGAGGCGACGACCGCTCCGCGGGCCGCGGCTGCGCGCTCGTCACGCACGCGGGGCCCAGCATGCCGAGGCCCAGCATGCCGAGGCCCAGCACGCCGAGGCCGAGCGCCAGCCTCACCCTCATCGCGGTCCCCGACGACGCGTGCGAGGACGAGGGTGATCGAGACCGAACGACTCGCGAGGGCTGCCGATGCATCGCGCATCACGGTAGCACGTGCGTGCGCGCCCTTGGCTGCCATGCTCGGGCGCATGCCGGAGCTGCCCGAGGTCGAGCACGCGAGACAGGTCTTTCTGCGCGCGCTCGGAGATCGAACGCTGGTGGGCGCGGGATCGAGCGATCCCATCGTCGTCGCGCAGGGCAGCGGGAGCTTCGCGCATGCGCTCGTCGGTGCGCGGGTGATCGGCTCCGAGCGCCGGGGCAAGAGCGTGATCCTGCGTCTCGCCTCCGCGGCGAGTGGCGACGCGGGCCTCTTCTTCCACCTCGGTATGACGGGCCACGTCGTGGTGCGGCCGCGCGGCAGCACCGAGGAGCTGCGCTTCGCGCGCTGGTGGGTGGAGACCGAGGACACGCGCGTGACGCTCGTCGACGCGCGCCGTCTCGCGCGTGCGATCGCCGGGCCCTACGAGGAGGTCTTGCGCAGCTCGGGCATCGCCAAGCTCGGGCCCGACGCGCTCACGGTGCACGACGGCGCGTCGCTCTCCGCGCGCTACCGCGGCAAGAGCGGCAAGCTGCCGATCGCGCCGATCAAGCTCGCGCTGATGGACCAGGCCAAGCTCGCAGGCCTGGGCAACATCCACGCGGCCGAGGCGCTCTTCCACGCGCGCTTGCACCCCGACACGCCGACCTCGAGCCTCACGAGCAAGGACTGGGACGCGCTCGCGAAGGGCATCGAGACCACGCTCGGCACCACGCTCGCGAGCCTCGATCCGAGCCAGGAGCTCGTCTACGTCAGCGACGGCGGGCCCAACCCGTTCCACGTGTATCGCAAGGACGGCACGCCCTGCGGCGTGTGCGGCAAGACGATCGAGAAGATGGAGCACGGCGGTCGCAGCACGTACTTCTGCAGCAAGTGCCAGAAGCCCAAGCGCTGACTCGCAGCGATCTCTGATTCCGAGGGCGCGCCGCGAGCCCGGCCTGGCGGAACACGCCGCCAGGGCTCCGCCGTTCCGCCAGCGGAGGGGCGAATTCCCTGCATTTCTTCGCGCCGAAGACCGGTGCGGGGCGTGCAGTGGGTGCTCGTCATGAGCCAGCCCCGCTATCACCCTCGCAGTGTCCGACTCTGGAAGATCGGCTCCAAGTGCGTCGACGACCAGTTCCTGCTGACGCCCACGCCGGCCCTCTGCACGCTCGTCTGCCTCTTCCTCGCGAAGATGCAGCAGCTCTACGACGTGAAGGTCGTCGGCGTCGTCTTCATGGGCAATCACTTCCACCTGCTCTTGATGGTCTACGAGGACCGCCTGCCGGACGTGATGCGGGACTTCAAGGGGGGTCTGGCCAAGGCGGTCAATGCCTTGCTCGGCCGGCGTGGGGCCTTGTGGATGGAGCGCTACGACGACGACGCCGTGCTCGACGACGCGGCCGCCGAGACTGCCCTCCACTACTTCCACGCCAATCCCGTGCGCGCGCACGTCGTCGAGAAGGCCGACGACTACGTCGGTGTCTCGAGCTGGAGGGCGTATGCCGAGGATCGCGACGAGATCACGCACACGTACCTGGACGAGCGCGCGTGGCGCGACGCGGGCGCGCTCGAGGCGCTGCGCGGGCTCTACATGCGGACGGTGACCGTGAAGATCGCGCGCCCGCCGAGCTGGGACGGACTCTCGGCCTCCGAGCGACGCGCGAGGGTGCGTGCGCTCCGCGCCAGCATGCGTGAAGAGGAGCGCCAGGCGGCGGCGGAGCGTCGGCAGAGCGAGCGGAGCGTCGTCCCGCAGGAGGAGATGCTCGCCCGCGATCCACGCTCACGGCCCAGCGATCCCAAGCCCAAGCGCCCCAAGCGCAAGCGCGCCTCTGGCGCTGACGAGCTCGTGGCGCGCTTCGAGCAGGCTTATCGGGACATGATGCCTGCCTATCAGCTCGCCAGTCTCGAGTTCCG
>JBILLJ010000087.1:0-37702 GCA_044376125.1 Sandaracinaceae bacterium | reverse complement strand
GAGGTCCGTGTGCCCGCGACTCCCCTCGGTCCTGCCGGGCGCATTCGCGGAGACGTGATCGACGACCAGCGGGGTCGAGGTCCTCGGCGACCGTGCTCGCTGGCGTCGCGCAGCCGCGCGCATGGCCTTCAGCGTCGCGTGCTCGAGCATTCGACGCCGCGCTCGCTCGCGTCGGAGCGCCCGGCAGGTCCGAAGGAGAGGCCCGACGCGTGATGCCTGTGGTTCGCGCCGCCACGCGACAGAGCTCGTCACGGTCGTCGCGTCTGCCCATGATCGAGGTGCGCGTCGACCGTGTGGCGAAGACGGCCGCGACGATCGTCGCGTCTGCCCATGATCGAGGTGCGCGTCGAGCGTGTGACGAAGAGGACCGAGAGCCACACCTCACACGACGGTCGGGGACTTGCGCCGAGCGATCGCGCAGAACGTGCGGATCGCCCATGAAACAGGGCGAACGCGAACGGCGTCGCGGGTGTCTCGCACCCACGACGCCGCTCACCGTGCGGGCCGCTCACCGTGCGTGACGGTGGCGCGGCCGTGCGATCACCAGCCCCCGCCGCCGACGCTCTCCATGCGCTGCTCGCGACGGACGATCGCGCGGCCCACCACCTCGCGGTCGCCGCGGAGCGTGAAGCGGATCGTCTCGGTCGCGTCGAGCACGCGCACGCGGATCGAGCCGGTGATCGGGCGGCGATCCGTCGCCGACGTGCGGCTCACCTCGATGAGGTAGTTGCCCGCGGTCGCCGAGCGGAGGCCCAGCGTCTCGGTGCCCGAGGCCGTCGGCGCCGTGGCGACGACGTTCGTGCGACCGCCCATCCACGAGATGCGGCTTCCATCGGGCGCGATCAGGGTGAGGTCGACGTCGTCGCCACCCGACCAGCTCGCGTCGAGGAAGAGATCGCCGCGCGAGGGCAGCGGCGTCGCGGCCTCACCGGCCACGCGTGCCGCGCGCTCTCGCGTGCGCTCCTCGCGGACGCTGCGCAGGAGCACGTCGGCCATCGAGCTGCGGCCCGTCGCGCGCTCGCAGCGCACCGCCGCGCCGACGCGGTCTGCGTTGGTCGTGTCGATCTCGGCCATCGCGACGCGGTGGCTGCAGCTGCGCTCGCTCTGGCCCGCGCGATCGAACGCGTTGGCGAGACGCTCCTGGAGGACGGCGTCGTCGGGACGAAGGTCCACGATGCCGGTGAGCACGCGCAGGGCCTCGTCGCGGCGGCCCGAGCGCGCGAGCAGATCCGCACGCGCCGCGAGCGCCTCGGGATCCATGCGGTCACGCGCGATCCACGCGTCCGCCACCTCGAGGGCGCGGCTCACGTTGCCGGCGCGCGCGAGCGCTCGCACCGCGATGCGATGACGATCTCGGCTGTCGGGCAGCGCCGCGAGGTTCTGCTCCGCCACACGCGCCGCCTCCTGCTCGCGGAACGTGATCTCGTTGGAGCTCGACACGTCGCCCACGCGCACCCACACGCGACGCATCCACTGGCCCGGGCCGCGCGGCTGCATCGGCACCGTGGGCATCGCGGCACCGCCGGCCATCGGCGCCGCAGGGGCCGCCGTCGTCGTCGCGGGGCGACGCGCCACCTGCTGGCGCGAGGCCTCGCGAGGCTCGGCCAGAGGAGCTTCCGCCGCGCGATCGGCCCGCGCGATCGAGTCGTCGAGGCCGGCCATGTCGCCGTCCATCGGCGCCGCCGAGCGGCGCGCGCGCAGGCCACCCAAGCTCGCGCCAGCCCCGTAGCCGGAGCCCGTGCCGCCGCCGCCACGCCCGTGGCCCGCGAGCCCGCCGAGCGTGCCCGTCGCGCCGGCCGACTCGGCCTCGCCAGCGGACGCGACCGCGCCCTGGAGGAGATCGGTCTCGCTCTCGACGCCGAGCTCACCGAGGCTGATCGAGCCCTCCGCGGCCTCGTCGCCGGTCCACGCCGCCTGCTGCTGCGCCTCGCGGTCGATGCCGAACGCGCGGAACATCGACTCGCTCTCGAGCACGAGCAGCGAGGTGTGTCGCGACATCACCGAGTACGCCTTGCTGAGCGCGATGATGCGCGCCTCGTCCTCGCCACGGCCCTCGAGCTCGAGGCGCTCGATGGTGCTCGAGGCCCACTGCGCCGGCACGAAGAGGTTGCCCGCCGAGGTCGAGGGCTCGACCGTCACGGGGTAGCGCTGCTCGAAGGCCTCGCCGCCGACCGTGCCGCGCACGATCACGTCGCCCGAGACCGAAGGACGATCGAGGCGCGCCGAGACGATCACCTCCTCGCCTGCGCGGATCGTCGGGAGCGCGGTCGGCGCGACGTCCGAGAGGCCCTCGGGCAGCTCGAACGTCGCGTCCTCGAGCGAGACGCCGTACGTCGTCTCGAGCACCGCGAGCGCGGTGGAGCTGGTGCGCTCGCCCGGCACGAAGGGCACGTAGTGTCCACCACCGGCGCGGGCGATCGCGCCGAGCGCGACCGTGTCCGCGTCACCGCCGATGCCGACGGTGGTGATCGAGACGCGCTCGCGCGTCGCGATCTGCTCGGCCTCTTCGGCGAGCGCGCCCGCTGCGCGGTGACCGACCGAGGCGACGCCGTCGCCGACGTAGATCACGTGCACCTCGCGCGAGGCGTCCGTCGTGCCCTGGTTCGCCGCGCGGGCCGCGAGGCGCAGCGAGGCGCCGAGATCCGAGGCACCCGCGGGCTCGACCTGTCCGAGCCACTCACCGGCCGCGCGCACCTCGTCGGAGGTGGGCGAGTGCATGCGCACGTTGCCCGCGGTGCTCGCGTTCACCGCCGCGCCGCCGTCCATCGAGCGACACTCGTAGTCGCACGCGAGCACCGTGAAGCGGTCGCGGCGATCCATCTCGGCGAGCAGGCCCGTGACGAGGCGGCTCGCGCGGGTGAAGCGCTCACCGACCATCGACTGGCTCGAGTCCACGACGATCACGTAGTCGTGCGTGCGGCCCTCGGTGCGCGCCGGAAGGCGCGGGCGGAGCGCGAACGTCACGTAGCCGCGCGCGTCGGCCGCGATCTGGCGCTGCGCATCCACGACCTCGCGGTCGCGATCACGGCTGCGCTCCGGCGGCGCGGCCGCGGCGTCGCCCTGGTAGGCCCAGTACGCGAGCTCGCCCTCGCCGCCCGGAAGGGCGTAGTCGATCACGAGATCGCCGTTCGGCACGAAGTCGCGCGCCTGGTAGCTGAGCGTCGTCGCGCTCGTGTCCGCGCTCTGCGTCACCGCGTAGCCCGAGGTGCGCACGGCCTGTGCGCCGTTGATGCGCACGTCGACGTTGAGCTCGCCGATGCGCGTCGAGCCGTCGCGCGAGACAGGCAGCGGGTACACGTAGCGGCGCTCGCTGCCCTGCGGGCGCACGACCTGCGTGTAGGCGAGCACGACGCGGCGGCTGCCCTGCGCGGGGATCGGGTAGATGCGCAGCTCGAAGTTGCCACCGCGCTGCCACTCGAGGAGCGCGGGATCGCGCCAGGGGCCGGGCACCCAGATGAAGTCCTCGGTCGGACGACGCTCCGAGACCGGCGTCGCGTTGCGGATCACGCCGGTCCAGATGCGGCGTGCGCGGTTGCGCGCCACGAACGCGCCCTCTTCGAGCTCACCGTTCACGTCGAGCGCCAGGCGCGCGATGCGCGCGTCGGCGGGCAGCGGGAAGCGGTAGATGCCCTCGAGCTCCGCGGCGCCGTCGTTCTGGAAGACCTGCTCGATCTCCGTGCGCGCGACGTTGCCGCTGATGCGGATGCGCACGTTCGCGCTCGAGACGGCGAGCGGACGCTCGCGATCCTCGCGCTCACCGGGGCGACGCGCGCGGAGCGAGCCGATGCCGGGGATCGAGACCTCCTCTTCGGGCACGATGCCCGCGGTGGCGCTGTCGCCGCCGAGGTCGGCCCACGCGACGGCGCGGGCGAGATCGATCGCGGGCGACACCACGGGCGCGCCGCTCGTGCGCAGGACGCCCTCTTCACCCTGATCGACCTCGACGGTGCCCGCGCCGTTCGACACGCGCACCTTGCCGCGCGTGACGCGCACGCTCGCGAGCTCGTCCGTGGCGGTGAGATCGAACTTCGTGCCGACGACCTCCACCGTGCCCGTGGGCGTCGTGAACGACGCGTTGGGCCCGTTCTCCATGTGCTCGACGTCCGCGAGCAGCTCGCCCGAGCCGAGGCGGAAGCGGCGCGGGACCTCGGCGTCGAAGCTCAGCTCGGTGCCGTGATTGAGCGTCAGCTCGGAGCCGTCCGAGAGCGCGAGGCGGACGCGCGTGCGCGCATCGGTGCGGATGGTGCCACCCGCGGGCACGACGCCATCGGGCTGTGCCTCGGCGAAGCTGCCGCCCGCCGCGCGCACCGAGACGCCGGTGCCGGGATCACCGCCGGCTGCGCGCACGATCTCGAGCACGCGCGCGGTGGTGGCCTCGGCGTTCGCGACGACGGGCTCTTCGGTCCCGCCGCTCGTCCCCGCCGAGCCGAGCATCGAGCCGAGCGAGCCCGAGCCCATGCTGCCGACCGCCACGACCGCCGCGGCCGCCGCCGCTGCGAGCGCGGTGAAGCCGCCGAAGAGCATGATCACGCGGCCCATCTTGCTGGGCGCGCCACTGCTCCGGCTGTTGCTCCGAGTGCTCGGGCTCTCCGACGACTTGCTCGCGGCCCGCTCCCGCGCGCTCTCGATCGAGACGACGTTGTCCTTCGCGGGCTCCTCCGAAGCGCTCGCTGGGCTCTCGGAGGGCTTCGCGAGGCTCTCGGAGGGCTTCGCGAGGCTGTCGGAAGGCTTCGCTTCGTTCGCGAGGCGCTCGACCTCCTCGGCGGAGATCGCGGGCATCACGTTCGTCGCGGGGATCGTGCGCGGCATCTCGCCCGACGTCGTCGGGCCGGCGTCGCCGAACGCGTTCGCGCGCACCGTCGAGCCGAACTGCTCGCGCGACGGCGTCGAGGGCGCGCTCGGGCTCGTGAGCGGGCGGGTCTCGGCGGCGCGCACCGGATCGAGCGCGAAGCCAGGGTCGGTCTTGCGGCCCGACGAGAACGACGCGTCGCTCTCCTTGTGGCTCGCACCGCCACGCGCGTCGAGCGCCGCCAGGAGCTTCGCCTCGAGATCCGCCGGCGGCACGTAGTCCGCGCCGGCCGCGGCGATCTTCGAGACGACGCCGCTCGCCTCGTGTCGCAGGTCGCGCGCCTCGTCGTCGTCGGCGAGGAAGTCGGCGTGTCGTGCGATCGCGTCGCGATCGCCGTCCACGATGAGCGCGAGCTCGTCCAGGTACTGCTCCATCTTCTGTGCACGCGAGGTCATCGCTCCACCTCCGCCAAAAGCTCCTTCATCCGCGCGAGGCCCCGGCTGACGCGCTTGCGCGCCGCCGCCTCGTCGATCCCGCAGGCCGCCGCGATCTCCGCGTAGTCGAGGCCTGCCTGGTAGCGCATGGCCACCGCGTCTCTCTCGCTCGGTTTCAGCTCCTCGAGCGCGTCTCTCACGCGCTGCGCGCGTCGCCGCGCCTCGAGCACCTCGTCGGGCAAGCGCGCGTCCTGCTCGGCGTCGTGCACGAGGCGCAGGCGCCGCTCGCGACGCCCGCGCATCTCGAGGCGCTTGGCGCACATGCGCCGCGCGATCCCGAAGAGCCACGCGCGCACGGTGCCCTCCCCGCGGAAGTCGCCCATCGCGTCGTGTCCGGCGATGAGCACCTCCTGCACGCACTCGTCGGCCTCGGCCTGGTTGCCGAGCATCGCCATGCAGAGGCGACCGATCGAGGGGCCGTGCAGGCGCGCCGCGAGGGCGGTCGCGTCACGGAACGCCCCCGCCTGGATGGCCCGGAGCACGGGATCGTCCGTGTCCTGGGCGTTGGCCCCGTCCGGGGCGGTCGAGAGTGGCTGCATCGCCTGCATGTCGCCACGACCCGGACCTTTGTGACCAGCCCTCTCGCGCCGCTGGGCTCGTCGGTCAGGTCATCGAAGGCGGTAGACGGCCCCAAACCCACCGAGGGCGGTCGCGGGTGCTCCGATGAACACGGTGCGCCCGTCTCCAGCGACGACGACCGCCGCTCCGAATTGGGCCGAGGGGTCCGTCAGCGTCGGGGCCTTGACGAAGAGCGGAGTCCACGTGGACCCCTCGTGCCGGAACACGTACACGGCGCCGCTGTCCGGTGCCCCCTCGTCGACGGGGCTGCCGATGCCCGCCGGGGTCGAGTCCTCGCCCGGCGCTCCCACCGCGAGGATCGACGCATCGTCGCTGAAGGACACGGCCGCACCGAAGCGGTCGCCGTCACCCGCACGAGGCGCGCTCAGCATGGTGACGTACGTCCACCCTGTCCCAGTGCGTCGGTAGATGAACACGAGACCGGTCGTGGTGGAGGCTCCGTCGACAGGCGCGCCGACTGCGAGCCACGTGCCCGATGCATCGAGCGCGACGGAGGACCCGAAGAGCGCGTTGGCCACGGGCGCGGGAGACTTGATGCGCGTCGTCGTGGTCTCGACACTGGTGCCCCACTCCGTCGACAGGAAGACGAAGACCACGCCTGTGTTCGTCGAGCCATCGTCCTCGAGCGCGCCGACTCCAGTGTTGAGGCCGTCTTCTTGTGGTGCGCCCACCGCGATCACTTGGCCGTCACCGCTGATGGCCACGCTCGATCCGAAGCCATCGGCGACCCCCACCGTGTCCGTCGAGGTCAAGGTGGCGATCACCGACGCGAGGTCGGCGTCGAGGACAACCGCCGCACCACGGCCGCGCGCTGGTGCCCCGGCCACGCCATAGGTGCCGCTCAGAGCGACTGCGGTGCCCAGGCCGTCGATGCCCATCGCGCCGGGATCCGTGACGATCTCCTCGCTCCAGGGAGCATCCCTCGTGGCTGAGGCACGCACGACGATCCCGCTTTCCGTACCCACCAGGAGCTCCGTGCCGGACGGACGGCACGCGACGGCCGTGGCCGCGACGGGCACAGACAGGGTTCGCGCGCCTCGCGCGTCGTCCCAGAGCGCGAGGTTGCGCGCGAGCCGCTCGGCAGCTGCCATGAAGCTGCCGTCGCGTGCGCTGCACACCGACAGACCGTGCAGAATGCTCTCGCTGCTGGCCATGGTGAGCAGCTCGGTCGTGGTGAACGAGACGCCCGCGTCGGGGACGGTGGCGTCCGGTTCGCTCGCGTCGAGGACGCCTGCGTCCATGTCGCCCGCGTCCATGTCGCCCGCGTCCATGTCGCCCGCGTCCCTGTCGCCTGCGTCGATCATCCCGCCTGCGTCGTCGGCGATCCCGCCATCCCACGCCGTCACGTCCGGAGGGGGCTGACCGAGCGCTGGCAACGCGAGCGGCGCGATCTCGGCGCTCTCGCAGACGCTGCGTCGACAGGTCAGGCCGTTGCCACAGAAGACATCGCGGCAGTCGCTGGTGAGACGCAGGTGGAGCACACGCGTCTGGTTGGGGACGTACCCGCTGATGGCGGCGACGGAGACGTACGCGTTGCCGTCCGCGTCCTCTGCGCTCACGACGACCTCGTACCGCCGCGAGACGTCGCCCCCTTGCGGCGTGAGGACGGTGTCGAACGGGAGCGGCGTCGGGGCAGGCTCAGGGAACACGTAGGCAAGCTCGTCGAGACGAGGCGGCCCATCGGGCGGATCCGACAACGCACGCACCTCGATCTGGAGGTGGTCGTACCGAGAATCCTCGAGCACCGCGCGATCGGCGTCGACACGCACGACCACCTGCGTTCGCCCCGCGCAGGCGGCGAGCGGCGCGAGACACATCGCGAGCAGAGCCACACGACCGACCGTCACGGCAGCCGCAACGTCGTGACGACGCCTCCGACATCCGAGTGCTCGTAGCCGGGCTGGAGCGCGACCGCGAGCGCGGTCGTCACGCCCGCCACGACCAGCACGCCGCCGACGATGGCGACGGGGAGGATCCAGTCGTCGGAGCCGCCGCTGCCGGTGCTGATCTCGGGCGCGCGCGGCACGAGCGTGACGCGGAGGCGAGCCGTCTACAAGCGTGTGGCGATCAAGGTGCTCCTGCCGCACCTCGCGGCGAGCAAGAGCTCGACGCAGCGCTTCCTCCGCGAAGCCGAGGCCGCGGGGCGCGTGAGACACCCGCACACGGTCGACGTGACGGACGTCGGCGTGTCGGAGGGCATCCCGTTCATCGTGATGGAATTCCTCGAGGGTCAGAACCTCGCGGATCGCCTCGAGCAGACGGGCCCGTTGCCCGTGGATGCGGCCGTCGACCTGATGCTCCCCGTGTGCTCGGCGCTCGCCACCGCGCATGACGAGGGCGTGGTGCACCGCGACCTCAAGCCCGAGAACATCTTCCTCGCGCACACGCGCGCGGGCTCCGAGATCGTGAAGGTGCTCGACTTCGGGATCTCGCACATCGCGCAGAACCAGGACGAGGTCCGCCTCACGGCGACGAACTCCGTGATCGGCACGCCTCGCTACATGAGCCCCGAGCAGACCCGCGGCGCCCGCTTCGCCGACGCCAAGAGCGACCAGTACTCGCTCGGCGTGATGCTCTACCAGTGCCTCACGGGCTCGCTGCCGTTCGACGGCGACTCGTTCCTCGAGATCCTCGAGAAGATGGCGAACAAGAAGATCGTGCCGCCGAGCCAGCTGCGCGACGGGATCCCGAGCGGCCTCGAGCTGATCGTGATGCGCACGCTCGCCAAGGACCCGAAGAAGCGCTTCGGCTCGATGCGAGAGCTGGCCGTGGCGCTCCTGCCGTTCGCCTCCGAGCGTGGTCGCCTCTTGTGGGAGCCGGCCTTCGCGCCCGGCGCGGCGGCACCGCGCGAGGCGCACACGCTCGTGCTCGAGCGCGACACGACGGTGAAGCTCCGCAGCGACTCGGGTCGTTCGCGCAACGCGCTCGCGGCCGCCATCGTCGCGTTGCTGGTGCTCGGCGCCGGGACCTTCGGCGTGGTGGCCTGGTGGCTCCGCCAGGAGACGCCCGACGTGACCGTCTCGCCACTGCCTCCCACCTCGCCGCCCGCGACGACGATCACGACGCCGCCCGCGACGACGATCACGACGCCGCCCGCAACGACGACGGCCGAGGTCGTGGAGCCGCCCGTCGTGGAGCCGGAGCCCGAGACGACCCACGCGGCGAGCACGGATCCACCGCGACCGGTGCGGCCCCGCACGACGAGCACCGGCGAGACGAGCACCGGCGAGACGAGCACCGACGAGACCAGCACCGACCAGCCTCCGCGCACGGGCCCGGGCGAGACGCACGAGGGCCCGCCCCCCACGACGCCCGTACGCACGACGAGCGAGCCCACGTCGCGTCCCCACCGCACCGAGACCACGATGGAGACGACGACGACGCGCGTCGGCCCCAACGGCGCGGCGATCCTGCACTGACACGTCGTACGCTCGGCCTCGATGGCGCAGATGACGTGGCTCGTGCCCGGACCCTGGGCAGGTCGAGGAGAATTCGTCGACGCCGTGACGCGCGCAGGCCTCCGGGTCACGGGCGACACGCGGCGAGCCGCGGCGCGACGGAGCTCGCGCTCACGCCCATTCCGCCGCTGGTCGCGCTGCTCCAGGCCGAGGAGCGACGGCTCGGTCGAGCGCTGGTCGAGCGCGAGGTGCTCGCGGTGCGTGACCGCGCGGTGTGCACCGCCATGCCACACGCGGTGGTGCGCAGGCTCGAGATCGAGCGCGGCTACGCCGACGTGGACCCCGAGCTCGTGTGGGAGCACTGGCAGATCGTTCGATCCCACCCGACGTGAGGCGGACTCGATGGCTCGACGGCGGACTCGAGACGCGATGCGCGCGGCGATCGTGCGCGCGCACCTCGCGGAGAGACCCGTGAGGGAGCTGCTTTCTCGGCTCCGGGCGCGCGCGTAGGCTGAGCGTGATGCCGCCGCTCACGCTCCTGGGCCCGCGACGCCCCGCGATCGCGCAGATGCTCCACTACGCGTTCGATCCCGAGGACGCCGTCCAGCGCAACATCGTGCGCTACGGGCGCACGCACTGGATGAAGAGCTTGGCGGGCCCGATCCTCGCCACGGCCTCGCCCGAGCACGCGAAGAAGATCTTCGCGGCCGACCCCGAGACGTTCGCGACGTTCGCCGCGGTCTCGCTGAGCGGTGTCCTCGGCGCGCGCTCGGTGCTCGTGACGCACGGACCCGAACACAAACGACAGCGCAAGCTCCTCACGCCGCCGCTCCACGGGCCGCGCCTGCGCGCGTTCGGCGAGCAGATGAAGGAGATCGCCCTCGAGCACGTGTCTCGCCTGCGCCAGGGACAGCGCTTCCTCGCCCACGAGCTCACGACCGAGTTCACGCTCGCCGTGATCCTGCGCACCGTGTTCGGCGTCGATGCGCGCTCGGAGCTGCGCACGATCCTCCTCGGGATGCTCGACGGCTTCTCGCCGCTGGCCGTCTTCGCGCCGGTGCTGCAGACGCCGTGGTTCCCGCCGTTCCGCCGCTACCTCGCGGCGCGCACGGCGTTCTACGAGGCGCTCGATCGCCTCATCGCGTCGCGGCGCGCGGCGGGCGGGATCGATCGACGCGCCGATGTGCTCTCGCTCCTGCTCGAGGCGAAGTACGACGACGGCGCACCGATGGACACGGAGGAGATCCGCGACCAGCTCCTCACGATGCTCGTCGCGGGCCACGAGACCACGGCGATCTCGCTCGCGTGGGTGCTCGACCACGCGCTGCGACGCCCCGCAGTGCTCGCGCGCCTCACCGAGGAAGTCCGGGGGCAGACCGATCCCGAGGCCATCGCAAAGCTCCCGTACGTGGGCGCCGTGATCGACGAGACGATGCGCATCTCGCCGGTGGTCACCGACGCGCCGCGCCTCGCGCGGGTGCCCTTCGAGCTCGAGCCCGGCCTCGTCGTGCCCGCGGGAACGCCCGTGATCGTGCTGATCGAGGGCATCCACCGCGACCCGGCGATCTACGCCGACCCCGCGACGTTCCGGCCCGAGCGCTTCCTCGAGCGTCGCCCCGCGCCGACCGAGTTCCTGCCGTTCGGCGGCGGCCACCGACGCTGCCTGGGCGCGGCGTTCAGCGAGCACGAGGCGCGCATCTTCCTCGCGACGCTGCTCTCGCGCGTGGAGCTCGAGACCGAGTCCCCGACGCCGTCCAAGCGCGTGCGCCGCAACGTGACGATGGGCCCCGAAGACGGCGTGCCCCTGCGCGTCACGCGCGTGCTCTCGTAGGAACCGCGCGTCGAACTCGGTCTCAGCAAGGGCGCCCTCCCGGCCTCACCGGTACGCGCACCGCGCGCGAGGTCTTCCGCTCGAGCGAACGGCACGACGACGGGCGGGGCCGTGCCTCACTCGGCGGCCGACCGCTCGGCCTCGAGCGCGCGCGCACGGAGCACCGAGCTCGTCTCGCCGGTGCCATCGGCCTTCCAGCCCGGCGGGCCGAAGACCACGCCGAGCCGCTCGCGCATCGTCCGAGCGGCGAGGAGCGCACGACCGATCGCGGCCCACTCGTGGAACGCGATGCGCAGCGGGTTGTAGGTCTCGAGGTTCTTCGTGAGGCCGAAGTCGACCTTCTCGCGCTCCTCTTCGAGGGTGCCGAAGAGGCGATCCCACACGATGAGGATCCCGCCGTGGTTGCGGTCGAGGTAGCGCGCGTTGCGGCCGTGGTGCACGCGGTGGTGAGAGGGCGTGTTGAAGATCCACTCGAGTGGCCCGAGCCGCCCGGCCCACTCGAGGTGGATCCAGTACTGATAGAGGAGCGAGATCGCCTGCTGGACCAGGATCATCGCGGGCGGAAAGCCCAGGAGCGGCAGCGGCAGCCAGAACACGCCTCCGACGAACGGCGTCGTCCACGACTGCCGCAGCGCGGTCGAGAGGTTGTAGTGCGTGCTCGAGTGGTGGTTCACGTGCGCCGCCCAGAAGAAGCGGCTCTCGTGGCTCACGCGGTGGAACCAGTAGTAACAGAAGTCTTCGGACACGAAGAGGAGCGCCCAGACCCACCACGCGTTCTCCGGCAGCTCGAAGAGGCGGTGCTCCCAGAGGACCGTCCACACGAGGATCCACGCGCCCTTGGCGATCGCCGCGAGGATCACGTTGCCCACGCCCATCGTGAGGCTCGCGAACGTGTCCTTGGTCTCGTAGCCGAGCAGCGCCACGCCGCGGCGCCGCGCGATCGTCGTGCCGAGCGCCTCGAGCGCGACCGTCACGAGGAAGAACGGGATCGCGTAGTAGATGAGCACCGACACACCTTCATCGTCGAACGAACCACACGAGCCCGCAACACGTGGGCGTGACGGATCTCGGGGCGCCTCGATGATCGACGCGGGGCGACGTACGCTGACCACATGAGCGCGAACGATGCCCCGTACCGCAGCGCGGATGGCCCGAGCGGCCTCGCGCCCTACGTCTCGAGCGGGCGCACGCCGATCGTCGGTGTCGTGGCGGGCCTCGGGGCCGGCATGCTCGCCGCGATCGTCCTCTCGATCGTCTACGCGTACGGCACGCTCTACATCCCGATCGTGCAGGTCGAGTTCCTGCTCACCGTCGCGTTCGGCGCGGTGGTGGGCGCCGCGAGCGCGAGCGTGATGCATCGCTTCAAGGTGCGCAGCCGCGCGATCGTCGTCCTGGCTGCGTTCCTCCTCGGCGTGCTCGCGTGGGCGGTGTCGTGGCTGCCGTGGATCTACGGGACCTTCCAGCGCTTCGACGTGCCCGTCACCGTGAGCGACGTCTTCGATCCCATCTTCCTCGCGAGCGCGATCCTCCAGATCTACGACACCGGCACCTGGAGCGTGGGCAGCTCCTCGACGACGGCCGTGAGCGGCGCGCTCCTCGGCTTCGTCTGGCTCGCCGAGGCCGTGACCATCGTCGGCTTCTCGACCGGCGTCGGCATCTCGATGAGCAAGGACCGCGTGTTCTGCGAGCGCTGTGACTCGTGGTGCACGGTCCTGCCGGATCGCGCGGCCTACGACATCGGCGCAGGCGACTCGATGAAGCGGGCACTGCTCGACCAGGGCGATCTCTCGGTGCTGACGAGCGCGCCACGACCGACCGCGAGCGATCGCTGGCTGAGCCTCAAGCTCGGCTTCTGCACGGACTGCGCGCAGACCAACGTCATCGCGCTCGACGAGATCAAGCAGACGGTCGACAACAAGGGCAACCCGCAGCGCACACCCAAGACGTACGTGGCCTTCCACTGCGTCTCGCGCGGGGACATGACGGAGCTGAGGCGCTCACTCGGGACCTGATCAGATGCCTCGCGGCCGCTGGGCTGCGTGCCCCAGCCACAGCGACCCGCCTGGCAGAGGCAGCCATCCAGGTGCGCGACCTCGTCCTCGGCCGGGTGCGGTTCGAGAGGGGGTTCGGGGAACGGATCGATCGCGGCCTCGGATCGGGCTGCGAGGGGGGACCCCGGAATGTCAGTACGACAGGTCTCCCCGTGTGAGGCGAGCGCCGCCGCCGGGCGCGATGATGGGCGTGACGTCGCAGTCGGTCGTGACGCCGGCGCCATCGACGTGGACGAGCACGTCGGCGGCGCGCCAGACGGTGTCGGCGTCGGCGGAGCAGCCCGTGCCGCCAGGGAGCGTGAGCGTGTCGGGCGCCGCGCCGATCGTCGCGCGGAGGAAGCCTCCGCAGTAGACGTTGAGCACGGGGTGCGAGCTCGGGCCCGAGCAGTCGTGGACCATCACGCGGAAGCGCTGGCCGTCGCGCGGGTCGTCGACGTTGATGTTCTCGAGGAAGCCGTGGAGCGGCTCGAACGAGGAGCCGTGCCCATCGACGTCGATGCGTGGGTTGGGGCAGCTACCGATCCCTCGCCAGCCCGTGCCTGCAGGGCCGCGATCGCAGCGATCGAGCGGCGAGCTCGCGAGGCCCCACGACGCGCGCGGCAGGCTCGAGCGCAGTCCCGGCGCGCAGTTGGCCCAGTTGCACGAATGGCCGAGCGTCACGCCCGGAGAGACGACGTTGCCCGGGCCCGAGAACCACGGCGTCATCGTGTCGGGCTCGTGGAGATAGAGATCGAGATCGCTGCTCGAGCCCACACCCGTGATCGGCTGCCAGCAGAGCTCCACGCGCAGCCCCTCGCCCGCGACGTGCACGAGGAACGTGCACTCGAGCTCCTCACCGTCGCTCGTGCGCACGCGCATCGTGACCGTGTAGTCACCCGAGAGCGTCGGCGTGAAGCGGAAGCTCGGAGTGCTCGCGCCGCTCGACGTGAACGTCGGCACCGGGATCACCGCGTCGCAGGGGCCTCCCTGCACGGTCCACGACCACGACGACGCCGAGCCCATGAAGAAGAGCGTCCCGTCGAGCATCACGTCGTCGAAGGGACGCGCCGCGGGGATGCGCGGATCGCCGGGGCCGGGGCACGAGAGCTCACCACCGCAGCAGTCGTGCTCGTCCGCGCAGCCGTTGCAGTCGTTGTCGAGGAGATCGCAGGTCTCGGCGCCCGGCGAGATGCCGCCCGTGCACGGGCCCCACTCGCCGAACTCACCGGTGCCCTCGCAGCGCTGGGTGCCGTCGCTGCACGCGCCGACGTCGCGCGCGCCCGGCGGTCCCGCGAAGCAACTCTGCACCGTGCCCGGCATGCACCCGCAGGCCTCGTCCACCGCGAGGTTGCAGTCGTCGTCGAGCCCGTTGCCGCACACCTCGACGCCGCTGCAACCCGGCGCGACGGGCGTGCACGCGCGCGCCGTCTCGCAGCCCGGGCCCGACTCGAGCGCGTACATGTTCCACGCGTCCGAGGACACGAACGGCGCGTCCATGCCGGGTGTGATCTGCGCGTCGATGCCGCTCGTGGCGGCGTCGATCTCGGTGCCGCCGCCGCCCGTGTCGCGCGGGCGCGCGTTGCGCGGCTCACAGCTGCACGCAGGCACGAGCCCGAAGGAGAGTGCCAGCGCGAAGAGGGAGCCCCAGGAGCGCGTGTTCATGTCATCAGCTCCGAGAGCGGGCCCTCGGCGACGCGGATCGGGCCTTCGTGACCGAAGCGGTCGAGCTCCTCGCCCGCGAGGTAGCCCATGGTGTTCCAGAGGTTCGAGAGCTGGCGATGGCTCGAGCCCGCGCGCTCGCCGGGATAGACGAGCGTGCGACCGCCGGTGCGCAGGCCGAGCGCGCTGCCGCCGAGCAGGAGCACCGGGAACTCGAGGGCCTGGCTGTGGTGCTGCTCGCCGTTGTCGCCGACGTACACGATGACGGTGCGATCGAGCATCGTGCCGCCCTCGACGTCGGGGGTCGCGAGCAGGCGCCGCGCCATCGTCGCGATGATCTCGACCTGGCGGCGCGTGACCTCGTGGATCGCGTCGCGGTACGACGCGTTCGCGTCCGAGCCGTGGTGGAGATCGTGCCGGCCCACGGACGTGATGCCCGGGTAGCTGACGTTGAAGTCGCCGCCCGTGCCGCAGCCCACGACGCACACGTTCGTGATGCCACCGAGGAGCGACGCGGTGGCGAGCTCCATCTGCGCCGCGAAGCGCTCGAGCGCGGTGTCCGACGTGTAGCGGGGATCTTCCTCGGGGCTCGCGGGCCGCGCCGCCGAGAGCGCGGCCTCGAGCTCGACCATGCGCGCCTGTCGTCGCGACAGCTCCTCGAGCGACGCGAGGTAGGCCTCGATCTTCGCGCGCTCGGCGCTCGACGAAGGGAAGGCCGCGAGGCTCGCGCGCGCGTCGGCGGCCGCGAAGTCGAGGAGCTCGCCGCGCCGCGAGAACGCGAGGCGGCCCGCGTCGGTCGCGATGGAGCCGAAGAGGAGGTTGTACGCGGCCGCGGGCTGGAGCATGAGCGGCGCGCTCCGACCCGCGCCGTATGCGCAGGTGTTGAAGTCGAGCGGGCGGCCCGCGTCGGGCGCGACGCCGAGCCGCACGGCATCGAAGGGGCTGCCACTCCGCACCTGCGAGAGCGCGGCGAGGTGCGCGTCGATCGTCTCGCCACCCGCGACGCTCGCGATGGTGCGCGCGGAGCTCAGCGCGCCGTGCTCGGCGGAGTGACCGCCTCCGACGATCTTCGAGCTCAGCCCGAAGACGACCGCGGCATGCGGGAGCAGCGAGTCACCGCCCATCGCGAGCGGGGAGAGCGCGCTCGCGGTCTCGAGGCCACTCGCGATCTCGAGTGTCGAGCCGTGACCCACCTTGTTGGGCCACCAGCGATCGTCGCCGATCGGCGAAGACGCGCTCGCGTCGATGGCCGCGCGCGCCGCGTCCGAGAGCATCGTGACGGGCTCGAAGCCGTTGCCTTCCACCACGAACACGAAGCGGCGCGGCTGCATCCCGCCGGCGCTCGCGATGCGCGAGAGCAGCGGCAGGAGCACGAGCCCGCCCGCACCGAGGCCGAAGGCCCGGAGGAGATCGCGCCGTGTTGCTCGCGCCTTCGGCGCCCCAGTACGCGACATCGCAGGGTCGTCGTGGCTCATCGGTCCCTCCCGCTCAGCGTGCGCATCTGGAACGTGTCGCTCGCCACCAGCGTCTCGACCATCGAGAAGAACGAGCCGTCGGCGTCGAGCGAGGACTCCATCGAGGCGAGCGTGCACGCGTCGGCCTCGGTCTCGCTCCGGCCCATGAAGTAGCGGAACGCATGTCGGATGAAGCAGCGACGCGCGACGCGCGAGCCCGCGATCCGCTCCGACAGGTCCACCGCGTCGCGCACAGGGCCGACGAGGCTCGGGTCGGGCGCGAGCGAGATCGTGCTCGCGCCGCTCGGTGGCACCTGCGTCATCCCCGGGCCGTGGTCGTAGGCGCGGAGGAAGCCCGCGTGGTTGTAGATCTCGAACGGATAGCCGAGCGAGTTCATGAGCGAGTGACAGCCCATGCACGTCGGCGAGTACGGGTTCGCGCTCGGGTCCTCCACGCTCGTCACGAGGCGCATGCGCGCCGAGCGCGAGGGATCGCTCGGCACGAGGCGCGCCTCGACCGACACGAGCTCGAGGCCGGGCACGGTCTCGCAGAAGAGCTGCTCGCGGATCCAGTGGCCGCGGTGGATGGCGCTCGCGTCGTCCTCGAAGTTGCCGCCGTGGGCCGCGAGCCACGCGGGATGCGTGAGCACGCCCATGCGCTCGGTCGCCGGCATCTCGACCCAGCGACCGTCCGGCGTGTTCGGGATGTCCTCGCGCCCGTAGACGCGCGCCATCGTCGTCGTCGAGCCCGAGATCGAGTTCGCGCAGATCCCGATGGGGCTACAGCTCTCGTAGCCCATCTCGGTGCAGTCAGCCTCGTCGGTGCAGGGCACGCCGTTGGTGTCGACGAGCGTCGAGGGAAGGCGCCACGTCCGCGTGGTGAAGAGCGAAGCGAACACGTCCTCTCCGCGCTCGTGGCTCTCGATCACCGCGCGCGCGATCGTGTCGTCCATCTGGTCGACCATCGTCGACTCGTAGCCGTAGTAGGAGTCCTGCAGGTTGCCGTAGCCGCCCGTGGTGCGATCGAAGATCGAGCCACCGCGATCGGGCCCGCCGTAGCGGCTCGTGCCGCCGGGCGTGTCCTTGAAGGCCGAGAGCGCGCCCTCGTAGTCGAGCCACTCGCGGAAGAACTGGAGGAGGTTCTCCGCGATCCAGTAGTCGCCGCGCGAGGGCAGATCGCGATCGTCCTCTTCGCCCGAGAGGTCGGGGCGGCTCGCGTCGCGGCCGCCCTGGTAGGCCTCGAAGATCGCGTGGATCGTGGACCGCTCGAAGATCGTGCCGTCGTCCGCCGCCTGCCGCACGAGGCTCATGCGCCCGAGCGGAGCGTCGCTGTCCGGGTGCGACGCGGGCAGATCGAGCGGCACGGGCGTGCCCGTCGGGTGCGAGCTCAAGACGTGCCCGAGCGCGAGCGCCATCTCGTCCGCGGTGAGCCGCCGACGCATCGCCGCATCGCCTTCGATCGGCTCACCGAGCTCGCTGCGGAAGAGCGCGCCCGTCGTGAGGAACGCAGCCTGCGTGACGTGGTGAAGGCTCGCCTGGCGCTGCGTGGTGTCGCCGCCCTCGGCCGCGAGCGTGCTCACGAGCAGCGCACGCAGGCGCGCGTGCTCGCCCTCGGTCGGCTCGCGGAAGAGCACGCCGCGGCGGAGCAGCGTGTCGACGTAGTGGTCGATGCACGCGTCGTCCGGCATCGCGTCCTGGTGGATGCAGCGCAGCTCGGGGTCGTTGTAGACGCCGACCGTGCGCGTGCCGGGGATGAAGTCTCCCGCGCCGCCCGCGGGATCGTTCACGGCCCACATCGCGGGCGCCTCCGGCAGGACGAGGAAGTAGAGATCGAGCGTCGAGGGATCGACGGTCACGCCACGCGCGTACGTCGAGTACGGCAGGCTCTCGGGCGTGGCGAAGGGGTTGTCGCGCGCGATCGAGCCCCACCACGTGCCCGCCAGCGGCTTCACGACCGCGTGCGTCCACTCGCGGCGCTCGATGCGGCGCACGCGCGCAGGTGACGCGTCCACGGTGGGGCTCGTGCACGTGAAGATCGCGCTCGGATCGAGGTGGTTGGGGTCGTAGACGTCGGGCGGCGCAGGCAGCACGTCGCAGCTCGTGCTCGCGCCGTCGGCGATCCACTGACGGATCGTCTCGACCTCGGGGATCGGGCTGGACTGCCCGAGCGGCATGAGCGGCCCCGCGCTCGTGTCGGTCATGCGGAGGTAGAGCAGGCTCGCCTCGGGGCTCCCTGCGACGACGCGTCCCACGGTGCCGCCGGCCTGGATCGACTCGCGCGTGAGCACGAGCGAGGTGCGTGGGTTGTGCGGCAGGTGGCAGCCCCCGAGCGCGCAGCGCTGCTCGAGCACGAGGATCGCATCGCACGCCGGCGGCAGATCCGGCGGTGCATCGAGAGGCACGCCCGTGTCGTCGGGTGCAGGCGCGCCGTCGCATGCAGCGGCAACGAGGCCCACGGCCAGCGCGAGCGAGGAGACGGATCGAGACGTCGAGATCACGAGACCTCCGCACGCGTGGGGGGAGCCACGAGCGTCGCGCAGGGCACGCTCGCTCGTCCATCGAAGACGCTCACGGCGTCGCGGGCGCCGCCCGGGAGCGGCCGAAGGACGGTGAACGACGCTACAGTCCACGCGATGTCCCTCGACGTTCCCCGCGAAGTCCTCGACGGTCACCTCTTCGGCGCAGGCCAGCCGTGCTTCGGGTGCTCGCCCGATCACCCCATCGGCTTCCGCCTCGTCTTCGAGCGCGAGGCGGCGGAGGGCGATGCGCGCGGTGAGCGCATCGTCACGCGCTTCACGCCCGCCGATCGCTACCAGGGGCCGCCCGGCATCATGCACGGAGGTCTCGTCTCCACGCTGGCCGACGAGGTCGCCGCGTGGGCGCTGATCGGCCTCCGCCAGAAGTTCGGCTTCACGGTCTCGTTCGACGCGAAGCTCCGCAAGGCGATCCGCGTGGGCGTGCCGCTCGTCGGTCGCAGCTGGATCGCCAAGGACCACCGGCGCTTGCTCGACGTCGGCGTCGAGATCGAGCAGGAGGGCGAGATCGGCTACGCCGGTACGCTCCGCTTCGTGCTCCTCGACAAGGCCGGCGCCGAGCGGATGCTCGGCAAGACGCTGCCGCCCGAGTGGGAGAAGTTCTGCCGCTGAGCGCGGCCGCTCCGCGCCGGTAGGTCAGAGAGCGTGAGTCACTCGCATCGACTCACGCCCGTCTCTCTTTCCCACCGGATCGATCCCGACAGGACTTCTTTCTCGATTCCTCAGCCGAGCGCCTCGGCGAGGGAGGACGCGGTGAGGATCCGATCGAGGATCGCATCCAGTTCCGTCTCGGGCGCGGTGCGTACGCGCTGCACAGCCTCCGGCTCCAGCGTCCCGAATCGGCGCGCGAGCAGGCGCAGCATCACCTCGGCCTTGCCCTCGGCCTTGCCTTCGGCCTTGCCTTCGGCCTTGCCCTCGGCCTTGCCCTCGGCAGCGCCCTGGGCTCTGCCCTCCTCGATGGCGCGCTCGCGCGCGAGGCGGGTCACGCGCTCCTCCCACTGCTCGTACGTCTCGGTGATCTCCATCGCCAGCTCCTCGTCGGGCTCGATCGAGTCGAGCCGAAAACGTAGCACGCTCAACGCGGCCACCGCGGGCCGGTGCTCCCACGCGTCGAGCTCGATGGCCCGCGCTTCGCGCACGGCGGCGAGCAACGTGCGTCCCGTCCCCATCAGCCGCAGGAGCAGCGTGGCGCGAGTGACCGGCAGCTCGCTCGTGACCACGAGGCACACGGGCAGCCCCCGATGAGACGCGCTCGCGTACACGCCTCGCGGCCACCCACGCCGCGCTCGCATGGCGAAGGCACGGATCACGGCCGAGGGTCGCGCGGCCGCGAGGATCCACAGCGTCGGCAGCGTCGTGCGCCCTCGACCGAGCGCGAGCTGCTTGCGTAGACACGCCCAGACGTCGCTCGTGCTCGGAGCCTCGCTGAAGGGCTCGAAGAGCGCCGTGCTGCTCGCCATCGCGCCGAGAAGTCCGTGCTGCGGGCCGGAGGGAGCATCCAGACTGGGCTCGAACAGCACGTCCACCCACGCAGGCTCCCCCGGCGGAACCTCGTGCTGGATCTCCGCGCGACCGAGCGTGGTGAGGGCAGTCTGGAGCAGCGCCTTGGCCGCCTGATCGTAGGGCACCCGCGTCATGCCCCCTTGTCGGCGATGCCGCGTCGCCGTTGCGTCCTCCGAACCGACGAACGTTCCCAGCGAGAACGAAGCCCGGCCACGACTTCGGAGTCGATCAGCGCCGCAGGGAAGCGATCGTGTCCTCGAGCACACGCGCCTTGAGCTCGGTCTCGTCGAGCTCGCGCGTCACGTCGCTCGCATCCACGAGGCCTCCACCCGCGAAGTACGTGAGCTCGCCCGCGGTGAGCTGCATCGTGCGGATCGCGACCGAGAGATCGAGCCCACCGCTGCGATCGACGTGGCCGATCGCGCCGCAGTAGAAGCCGCGCGGGAAGCGCTCGAGGGCCTCGATGTGCTCGATCGCCGAGAGCTTCGGCGTGCCGGTCACGCTGCCGGGCGGGAAGGTCGCGAGCAACACCTCGCGCAGCGTCGCGTCGCGGCGCGTGCGCGCACGAACCGTCGAGACCAGGTGGTGGAGGTGCCGGTACGGCTCGACCTCGAAGGCCCCCGCGACCTCGACGCCGCCCGTCTCGGCAACACGACCGAGATCGTTGCGCATCAGGTCCACGATCATCGCGTGCTCGGCGCGCTCCTTCGGATCCGCGAGCAGCGCGCGCTCTCGCGCCTCGCGCGTGGTGGGGCTCGCCGCGATCGTGCCCTTGATCGGCCGCGTCTCGAGCACGCCCTTCACGCGATCCCACGAGAGGAAGCGCTCCATCGACCGCGAGGCGAGCGCGAGCTCCGCGCCCCGATCGCCGAGCTCGAGGTAGGCGCCCTGCGGGACCGGGCTCGCGAGCGAGCTCGCCGCAGCGAGCGCACGCCCGGGCGCGAGGCCCTCCACCGAGGCGCTCCAGCGCCGCGCGAGGTTGATCTGGTAGACGATGCCGTCGCGCACGAGCTCGAGCGCGGCCTCGATCGAGCGCGCGTGCACCTCGCGCGGCTCGACGGCGAGCGGGCCGACCGTGGCCTCCGCGCGCGAAGAGGCGAGCAGCTCGGTGGTCACGAACGACGAGAGGCGATTCGCCGCGGCCTCGTCGTCCGCGAGGATCGAGACCTCGTCGATCTGTGCGTCGCCGACGAGCAGCGCGTCGTAGCGATGGAAGAACGCGAGCGGCGCACCGGGCCGCGTGTGCGCGGCGCGTGCGTGGACGGGCGCGCGCCTCAGGCCGAGCGAGGCGCGCAGGCTCCACGCGAGGTCGTAGGCGATGGCGCCGATCCACCGCGGCACGTGCGACCACGCCAGGCCCGGCACGGCCTCGCCGCGCACGTCGTGCTCGCGCTCGGCCTCGAGGCGATCGAAGACCGCAAGCGGATCCGGATCGTCGGCGCGCACGACGATCGTCTCGACGGGCCGAACGCCCAGGAACGAGAAGCGCCCGCGCGACGAGCCGTCGTTGCCGTCGAGCCACGACAGCGTGCCCTCGTGCGCGCGCGCCGCGTACGACGCGAAGGCACCGACGTCGGTTCCGAACGATCGCGAGAGCAAGCGCGTCGTTGATATCACCGCGCCCACCCACGCGCGATGCCCGTGGCCGCGCGCCGATGCTATGCTCGTTGAGTGACTTCGGCCTCGAAGAAGATCCTCGCAGACGCACTGACGTTGCCCCGTGACGCGCGGGTCGCGTTGGTTCGAGAGCTGAGCGACAGCCTCGCGCAGGAAACGATGGCCATCGGCGAGGATTGGCGCGCAGAGGTGGCGTCGCGCCTCGAGTCGATGGAGCGAGGCGAGGTCGTTCTCGTGAGCTGGGAGTCGATGGAGGAGCGCCTCCGTCGACACACCGACCCGCGGTGACCCTGCCGCTTCACCCCGACGCGGCCCTGGAGCTCGAGGCGGCGACCGAGTGGTAGGGGAGCGAGGACCGCGAGCTCGCTGCCCGCTTCGTCGCGGAGGTGCGGCTGAGGTCCGCGCAGGCCGATGCCTTCCCTCGGAGCGGTCCACGCGTGATCGGCCTCGGCGAACGCTTCGACGTGGGCCTTCGGTCTGAGGTCCTTCCCGTTCCGCCTCGTCGTCGCAACCATCCGGGGAGCTCGCATCGTCGTGGCCATCGCTCACACCAACCGCCACCCCCACTATTGGCGTCCGAGGCTCTGAGGATCGGCAAGGGTCCGCGCCATCGACGCGCGACGCGGTGCGGGCTAGATCGCGACGCTCGATGTCGCGCGACCGAGACGCACGCTCCCTCCTGCCTCGCCCCGAGCACCGAAGCGCGCACGTCGGCCGTGCGTTGGCCGCCACGATGGCGCTCGCGGGGCTCTCCGCGTGCAACGAGTCGCGCGCGCCCTTCTCGGTCGAGATCGTCTCGCTCGCGGGCACCGATCCGGTCGCAGGCGCGGGCAGCGGTCGCCTGCGCGTGCTCGTCGCGCAGGACGGACAGCCCACGCGCGATCAGGGCGTCGACCTCGTCGGTGGCACCTTCCAGCTCGACGTGACGATCGCGAGCTACGTCCTTCCCACGCGCCTGGGCGTCGAGCTCGTGCGCGACGGCGTCACCTCGATCGGCGCGGTGCCGAGCTTCTTGGCCATCGGCTTTCCGTTCGTGCGCGTGCCCGTCGTCCCGCGCGGCACGTGCGCGACGCTCGGCACGCAGCGCCTCGCGACGCCGCGATCCGGCGCGGCCCTCGTGCACGCCGACGCGATCGCGCTGATCGTCGGCGGCCTCGATGGCGCCTCGAGCCCCGCCGCCACGGGCGAGCGCTTCACCCCGCAGCTCCTCACCTCGAGCCAGGGCTCGAACGCCTCGCTCACCGCGGATCTCTCCGTCGGCCGCGCGCGCGCGCTGCGCCTCGCCTCCACCGACGACGTGCTCGTCGTGGCCGCAGGCCAGACGTTCTTCCTCGACATGACCTCGGGCGTCGGCCTCCCGACGACCGCGGCCGTGCACGCTGGCGCCGGGGAGCGCTCGGGCCTCGTCGATCTCTCCGGCAACGGCCTCGCCGTCGTCGGTGGCGCGCGCGGCGCGGAGGGCTCGCCCACGATCTCGTGGGTCGCCCTCGATCGCACGATCAGCCAGAGCATGCTGCCCGATGCGCGGCGCGACGCGGCCGCGAGCCCGTGGTCGAACGCCGAGGGCGTGCTCGTCGCAGGCGGCAACGAGACGGGCGCGAGCACGTTCCTCTTCGTGCCGACGACGGCCGCGCGGCACGAGGACGTCGAGACCTTCGGGCCCGACGGCGCACCGACCCGCGTCCTCTCGGGCGGTGTGCTCGTGCGCTCGCCCGACGGCACCGCGGCGCTCTACGTGGGCGCGCTCGACGAGGGCGGCGAGGTGACGAGCGAGACCTTCGTCGTCACGGGCTGTCCATCGCGCTGTGCCGTGAGCGCCGGGCCCACGTGGCCGCGACCTCGCACCGGCTTCGCCTTCGCACAGACCGCGACGAGCGGCTGGCTCGTCGGTGGACGCGACGCAGACGGTCCGGTCGCCGACGTCGATCGCGTCACGTGGAGCGGCTCGACCCCGAGCTTCGTCGAGACCGCGCTGGTCACGCCGCGAGAGGACGCGTCCGTGGCACCGCTGGCCGGAGGTCTCGTGCTCGTCGTCGGCGGCCGCAGCACCGATCGCGCGCTCGAGGACTTCGAGCTCTGCGCGCCCGACGCCCTCGACACGATCTGATCGGCGCACCCAAGGCCGTCCCGGCGCACGCGGTCCATGGCGCTCCGTGAGCGCGCCAGAAGACACTGCGATGGGTCGCCACCATCTCCAGTCGGGTCGAGCGCCCGCGCGCCGCGATCGCGCGCGCGGTGTTCGCCTCGTGTGCCTCGTCGGGGCCTGCGCGACGCTCGCGTGTGGCGCACCCTCGCGCGCCGACGAGTCCGCCCCGACCCCCGAGACGACGAGCGAAGCGACGCCTCCGCCGAGCGCCGCGCAGGCCGCGCCGAGCGCGCGCGCGCCGAACGAGCCCACGGCCTTCGAGCGCGAGCTCGATCGCTGGCTCGCCCGCGCGGCCGAGATCACCGTGCACGTCGGCGAGCGAGGCAGCGGCACGATCGTGTCGCGAGACGGTCTCGTGCTCACCGCGATGCACGTCGTCGACGAGCTCACGGTGCGCTGGCGCGACCCGCGCTCGATGCAGAGGGACAGCTGGTCGGCCTCGTCGCCGCGCTCGGCGGGCGCCTCGCACCGATCGCAGGATCGCCCACGATCGAGGGCGTTTCGTGCGACGTGACCTTCACCCCGATCGCGCTCGGCGAGGCCCTGCGTGATCCCCAGCACGACGAGCCCGATCGCGACGCGAGCCTGCGCGCTCACCTCGCACCACGCGCCGCACGCGCCGCGACCGGCCCCCATCGCGGAGAGGAGAGGGCCTTGCCTCACCCGAGCCTCGTCCAGCTGCACGTCGGCCTCGGCCTCTTCCTCGAGGGCGTCGTCGTCGCCCACGGCATGGTCCTCACGCTCGCGGATCCGGGCCTCGGCACGATCGAGGCCCCGCGCGCGGTCACGCTCACGAGCCACCGGGACGCGCGTGTGCTCGGTCCGATCGCCATCGATGGCGAGCTCGCGCTCGTGCGCGTCGAGAACCTCCGCGCGCCGCCGCTCGATCGCGCGTCCCTGTCCTCGATCGCCCGCCGAGGGATGCTGCTCGAGGGCGCCGTCTCCGAGCACGTGGGCGTGCTCGCCGACACGGGCATCGTGCCCGGGCACCTCGTGCCCTTCGTGCCCGCGCCCACGGGCCGTCACTGCGGGACGCTCGCGAACATGCGCTACCTCGCGTCGCCTCGCGTCGACCTCGATCGACCGCTCCTCATGCACGACGTGATCGCCTCGCGCGGAGAGCTGCTCCGCGACACAAGCGGCGCGCCCGTCGCGATGCACGTCGCCGATCACACCGACGGCGTGGGCTACGCGGTGCCCCTCGCCGAGGCCCTCGCGCGCTTCGCCGACGCCCTGCGCTGACGCGCGAGCACGAGCGCGAGGGCGAGCCACGACGACACGCGAGCGAGCGAGCGACCGTCGGTGCTCGCGTGCCCCGCGCGCGTCGACACGGTGCACGCGCAGCCCGGTGACGCGCCGGGACCGAGCGAGGCGTCGAGCCCCCTCGCCCCGTCGTCGGCGGCGTCGCGGGTGCTCGCGCCTGCGTCACGCATCGTCACACCCGCGTCGAGCGTGAGCGACGGATCTCGGCTCGCCGTGGTGAGCATCTGCGTCGTGAGCGACGTGAACTCCGTCGAGGTCACCGCGAGGAAGCGCGGCGCGCGCGTGCTCGCCGCGATGCGCGGGTTGAAGTTGCCCGTCGTGGCCGGCACGCCGAACGCGATCGGCTCTCCGAGCGGCCGTCCGTCCGCGTCGAGCTCGATCGCGACGTCCTCTGCGCCCATCCCGTGGCTCACGAAGACGGTCGTGCCCGAGGCCGGCGCGTACGCGAGGCCGTTGGCGTCGTAGCTGCCGACGAGCGAGGCCGTGACGAGCTCACCGAGCGCGCCATCGGCGTCGATCGTGCGCGCGTGGAACGACGCAGCGAAGCCCGCGCGGAGGTACCAGACCGCGAGCACACGGCCCGTGTGCGCAATGGACACGAGCTCGGGCACGTAGCCGGCATCGAGCCGATCCTCGAGCAGGATGGGCTCGCCCACACGCGCGCCGCTGCCCGCGTCGAGGCGCTGCACATGCACCGCGCACGCGGCGTCGGCCTCGCAGTCCGCATACGCGACGAAGAAGCGATCGCTGCCGGCGTGGTGCACGACGGCGGGATCGCGGAAGTAGATCGCGCGCGGATCGATCACGATCGGCGCCCCGAGCCGCACGGCCGCACCACCCGCGGAGAGCGCAGCCTCCGACACGTCGAGGCGCTGCGCGACGATCTGCCGCTCGGGGATCGACTGCCACACCGCGAGCGCCACCTCGCTCGCAGGCGAGCTCGCGATCGCGGCGCCCATCTCCCAGTTCGTGCCCACCGCCAAGAGCACGAGATCGCCCGTCGCGAACGAGCCGTCGGCGCGCACGAGCCGGCCACGCAGCTCCGTCGCGTCGCCCACCGTCTCGTGCCAGGCGACGAGGAAGCCTGCGCCCTCCACGTGCGTCACGCGCGGCGCCTGCGCGAACATGCTCGCCTCGTCGATCACGAAGGGCGCGCCGAGCGGCTCACCGCTCGAGGCGACGAGGAGCCCGCCGACGTGCCCTGCGCCGCTCACGGCGAGGAAGACGTCGCTCGCGGGATCGAACGCCACGTCGGGCCAGCGCACGGGCGAGACCGAGGCCGGCGGCGAGCTCGGCCGCGGCGCGCCTTCCAGGGCGAGCTGTGCGGCGAGCGAGCCGGGCGCGGTGACGCACGCGATCAGGCACGCGCCGACGCCGAGCATCGAGGCCCCGAGGATCGAGGCCCCGAGGGTGGGCGAACGCGCTTGCGGCACCGCTTGGAGCGATCAGCGACGGCGGTGACAGGGCGGCACGTCGTCGTCGGCCGGGGCCGCGTCACCGTGCGCCGCCGCTTCGGCCGCCATCGGGCAGCCGCTCGAGGCCGCGCAGCACTCGCCGCAATTCATCGCGGCCTTCACCGCGAACGCGCCCGAGGCGCCGAGCATGGCGGCGACGACCACGGCGGCCGTGCGACCGCGGGGAGAGAGCGCCTGCCACTTCGTGCGGACGAGGTGACCGGTGAGACCGAGGATCGTGTTGGGGCGTTCCATGGAGGCACAGCGTAGCGAGCGATCGACCCCAGCGGCAAACCACGGTGCGTTGCGCGTGCGTGAAGTCGTGTTGCGAGGGTCCCCGTCCGCGGGCCGTCGCGCACGCCGCCGCACGAGCCCGATCGAACCTGCGAGCGGCCGCAGACCCCGATTTGACAAGGCCGCCGACGAGGAACACGACCGGCCCCCGCGTGGCCGAATTCAAGCCCTGCATCCTGATCCCCACGTACAACAACCCGCGCACCATCCGTGATGTGGTGCTCGCGGTGCGCGCGCTCCTGCCGCACGTGGTGGTCGTCGACGACGCGAGCGGCGAGGACAACCGCCGCGCGGTCGAGGCGCTGGCGAAGGACGGCCTCGCGATCACGACGCGACGCGCGGTCAACGGCGGCAAGGGCGCGGCCGTCAAGACCGGCTTCGAGCTCGCCAAGCAGCACGGCTACACGCACGCGCTCCAGGTCGACGCCGACGGCCAGCACGAGATGGCCGACATCGAGACCTTCCTCGAGATCGGGCGCGCGCGCCCCGAGGCCTGCGTGCTCGGTCAGCCCATCTTCGACGAGACCGCGCCCACGCACCGCATGATCATGCGGAAGATCACGATCTTCTGGACGCGGCGCGAGGTGGGCGACGACCGCGTGGGCGATCCGCTCTGCGGCTTCCGCCTCTATCCCATCGACGCCGCGCTCGCGACGCGCACGCCCGGCGATCGCATGGACTTCGATCCCGAGATCGTCGTGCGCCTCGCGTGGGCGGACGTGCCCTTCGTGCACGTCCCGACGAAGGTCCGTTACTTCACCGCCGCGCAGGGTGGCGTCTCGCACTGGCGCGCCTTCGAGGACAACTGGCTGATCGCCAAGATGCACACGCGCCTCATGTGGCGGCGCTCGATGCACGTGTTCCTCCGCCGCCCGCTCGTGCTCCCGGGCTGAGCCGACCGCTGCGGTCGATTGTCGCAGGCGCGCGAGAACCGATGACGTCTCGACCGCGCTGACGCACCCTCGCGGTCATGTCCACGACGTCATCATTCCTCACCCGCGCTGGTCTGACGGCAGCGCTGGGCGTCAGCGCGCTCGGCGCCAACGGGTGCACCTCGTCCGTGCCCGTGGAGCCCTTCGAGCTGCGCTTCGCCGCCACGGCCGATGGCGCCGTCGTGGGCTGCACCTCCACCATCTCCGGGCTCGGACCGTCGTCGGACGTGTCCATCGGCCCGAGTGACCTCCGCTTCTACATCAGCAATCTCCGCTTCTTCGACGCCGCGGGCACGGAGGTGCCGGTCGAGCTCGACGAGAGCGCGTTCCAGCTCACCACGGCGGCAGGACAGGTCTCGCTCATCGATCTCACGGGCAACACCGAGGGCACGTGCGAAGGCAGCGCGATCGCGTTCGCCGAGGGGACGGCGCGAACCAACGACGTGATCCGCGGCCGAACGCGCGTCGGCGACGTCGCACGCGTGAGCTTCGATGTCGGTGTCCCGCAGCCACTCATGGCCGAGACGATCTCGACGTACAGCGCAGAGGGTGCGCCGTCGCCCCTCGACGAGATGTACTGGTCGTGGAACTCGGGCTACCGCCACCTCGTCTTCAACTTCACCGTCACCGCTGGCGCCGAAACGGGCGAGGGCTACCTCCACATCGGCAGCACGGACTGCGCGGCCGAGGGCATGCTCGCGCTCGAAGATCGCGCGCGCTGCGGCTTCGTGAACACGCCGAGCGTGACGCTTCCAGACTTCGATCTGCGGACGAGCTCGGTGGGCCTCGATCTCCGAGCACTCGTGTCCGGTCTCGACATGGTCTCGAACGTCTACGACCCCATGACCTTCGAGGTGATCGGCACCGGACCGGGCGTCGAGTGCCACTCGTCGCCGATGCAGGAGGACTGCGCGCAGATCTTCGACAACGTCGGTCTCGACATCTCGACCGGCAGCGCGGGCGCCGGCACGGCGTTCTACCGTCGGTGATCCGGTGCGCCCCCTCGTGCGCCTGGTCGTGCTCGCCGCGCTCACCCTGGGTGCGTGCGACTCGGCCCCGCCCACCGAAGGTCCGCCAGCCGAGGATCCGCGCGTCCTCCTCGGGCTGCCCGATCACTTCGAGACGCCCTTCATCCCCGAGGACAACCCGCTCACCGCCGACAAGATCGAGCTCGGCCGGCACCTCTTCTACGACCGGCGCCTCTCGGCCAACGGCACGCAGGCGTGCGCGGACTGCCACGAGCAGTCCCGCGCGTTCAGCGACGGGCGCCAGACACCGACGGGCTCGACCGGGCAGGTGCTGGTGCGCAACAGCCAGGGCCTGGGCAACGTCGCGTACGCGGCGTCGCTCACGTGGGCGAGCGCCAGTCTCCTGCACCTCGAGGATCAGATCGCGATCCCGCTCCGGAACGACGACCCGATCGAGCTGGGCGTGACCGACGGTGAGGTGGAAGCGGTGCTCGGTCGCTTCGCCGCCGACGCGACGTACGTCGAGCTCTTCCGGCGCGCCTTTCCCGAGTCGAGCAGCGGTCCGACGATGGGCAAGATCCTCCTCGCCCTCGCGAGCTTCTGTCGCGCGTTGATCAGCGCCGACAGCCCGTATGACCGCTTCCTCGCCGGCGACCGCGAGGCGATGAGCGAGGAGGCCAGACGCGGCCTCTCACTGTTCAACGGAGAGCGCTTCGAGTGCTTCCACTGCCATGGCGGCACGCAGCTCACGACCAACTACCGAGACGCGTCGGACACCGAGATCCGCCTCACCTTCTTCAACAACGGGCTCTACAACGTAGGCGGTGACGGCAGCTACCCGCCGTACGACCAAGGCCTCTACGAGCTGACGTTCGACCCGCGTCATCGCGGTCTGTTCCGGCCACCCAGTCTCCGGAACGTCGAGCACACCGCGCCCTACATGCACGATGGCAGCATCGAGACGCTGCGCGAGGTCGTGGAGCACTACGCGCGGGGCGGGCGGCTGATCGAGAGCGGCCCGCTCGCAGGCGACGGTCGCCTCAGCCCACTGCGCTCGGGCCTCGTGCGTGGCTTCACGGCGACCGACGACGAGATCGACGCGGTCGTCGCGTTCCTGGAGGCGCTCAGCGATCCGACGTTCCTCACGAACCCCGCCTACGCGAGCCCGTTCCCGCCCCCGTAGCGGACGAAGACGCACCCGACCCGACGAGCAACGACGGCACGAGGGAGACACGCGAGCTCGTCAGCCGCACCGGCGCGGCACTTGACACACGTGCGCGACGCCATCACACGACGCGCGATCGCCATGGTGAGCACCCCCGCCACCGACCCGTCCGCAGGCCAGCCCGACGCCGAGCCCGGCCAGCCCGCACCGCGAGAGGCGGCACCGACCACGGCGGAGTGGCTCACGCGACGTGAGCGGGGCGGCGCGCTCGCGATCCGCTTCACGGTCTTCCTCACGACCTTCTTCGGTCGCGCGTTCGGGCGCTTCATCGCCCGCTTCGTGACGCTCTACTTCCTCGTCACGACGCGCGCGGTCCGCGAGTCGCTGCGCCTCTACTACCGTCGCCTCGATGGCCACGAGGCGAGCTTCGGCGAGCTCTACGCGCACCTCTTCCGCTTCGTGGCGTGCACGCTCGACGCGTTCTTCCTCGTCTCGGGCAAGACCGAGTACTTCGAGGTCACGCGCGACGGTCACGAGATCCTCGCTGGTCTGCGCGACCGCAAGCAGGGCGCGATCCTCCTCGGCGCGCACGTCGGCTCGTTCTACGCGATGCGCATGGCGAGCAAGAACGAGAGCCTGCCGCTCTACGCGCTCATGTACACGAAGAACGCGCGCATGCTGAACGAGGCCCTGGCGCGCCTCGATCCCGAAGCGCACGCGCAGGTCCTCGAGCTCGATCCAGAGGGCGGCATCGACGCGATGATCAAGGTGAAGGAGCTCGTCGATCAGGGCGCCATCATCGCGATCCTCGCCGACCGCGTGCCCCTCGGCGCGCCCGCCGAGCGCGTGATGCGCGTGCCCTTCCTCGGCGCCGAGGCCGCCTTCCCGCTCGGTCCGTTCCTCCTGGCCTCGACGATCAAGTGCCCCGTCTACACGACCTTCGGCCTGAGCCGCGGCACCCACCGCTACGACCTCAACTGCCACCCCTTCGCCGAGCGCATCGAGCTGCCGCGCAAGGACCGCAAGGCGGCCCTCGAGCGCTACGTGCGCCTCTACGCCGAGCGCCTCGAAGAGGCCGTGAAGAAGGCCCCCGACAACTGGTTCAACTTCTACGACTTCTGGAAGTGAGCGCCGAGGATGCCGTCGATCTGGAAGCTGGCGTCTGCCATCGATCACAGCCTCGCCAAGCCCACGTCCGCCGTCCGGCTCGGACGCGCGCAGCTCGCGCACCTCGATGCGGAGGAAGGCGTCCCGCTCCTGCACGCGCTCGTCGCGATCGAGCCTGGCCTCGCGCCCGAGGCGGACGAGCTCACCCTCTGGCCATCCCTCGTGCGTGAGAGCGCCATCCGGCACGTTCTCGACATGCCCGGAGGCCGCAGACGCATCGAAGCGATGCTCGGCCTCGCGCGCTTCCTTCCCCAGGCGAATCGAGACGAGGCGCTCGCCGGCATCCTCGACGGGACGGCGCCGTAGAGCGAGGGTCCGATCGGTTACCACCAGCTCCACGAAGCGTTCGTGAAGACCCTCGATGCGCCTCGGAAGGAACGCTGGGTCGAGCATCGAGCCGCCCTGTTCGCCAACCACGAGCTCTGGAGCGAGATGCACGCGCGAGAGCGCGTCGACGCGTGGCCGGCAGAGACGGTCGACCGCTGCTGGCGGTCCCTCAAGAGTCAGCGCTCCGCGAGCGGGTCACTGCCGAGCACGAGCATTGCCCTCTACCGCACCCTGCCCGCGGCGCTCCGCGCGGAGGCGGTGGCCATCCTCCGCGCGCACGCGACGCAGGAGGAACGGCGCTACGCGTTCCCCTACTTCGACGCGGCCGAGCTCACCGAGGAAGAGCGAGAGGACACCGTTGCTGTCCCGTGGAACGCGTACACCCGTGAGGACGATCGGACGTTCGCTGATCATCTCGGCCGGGTCTCCCACTTGTTCACCAGCGTGTCGGCGACGCTGCGGAGACGAACGGTCGAGCGAGCCCTCGCGCTCCCGCACCCCTACGACCGCCACGTGGCGCTCATCCACCTCGTGCCGGTGGTGGAAGACGTCGACCGTGCGCGCATCGTCCCCGAGCTGGAGCGTCTGACGCTCCACCAGCCGCGTTGGCCCACGGCGAAGCGCGACTTCGAGATCTTCGACGACGAGACGATGGTTCGCCTCGTCGCTCACGCTGCCATGCAGACCTGCGGTTGGTTGCTCGAGGACTTGATCCGACACGCGCACGGGCGCGAGACCGCGTCGCGAGATGCCATCTGTGAGGCCGCGATCGACAACGTGATCGCGCTGAGCGCGCAGGACGTCGATGAGCCCCTGCGCGCGCTGACACCATGGATGGCGAGACGATCCGCGAGAGAGGTCCCGCGTTCGATCGCGCGACGTCTCACGCGCTGACGCCTCGCACGGCGCCGTCGCGTGCGAATGGCGCGCTGTCTCACTCCGCGCGCGACATCGCGAGGGGCGAGAGCGCGCTCGGGCGCGCTGCAGGCGTGCAGAGGTCGTTGTCGGCGGGGCGTGCGCCGAAGCGGAGGCTCGTCGCGTCCACCGACACGAGGTCGTAGTCCTGGCCGCAGCTGGCGATGGGGCGCTGGCCCATCGGCGCGCAGCCGGTCACCGAGATGTCCTCGGCCTCGCCGACCACGAAGGCCCCGTCGCCGCAGCCCTCGAGGCTTCCGAGGTAGCCCGCCGCGCCTTCGGCGTGTGCCGTGATCGTCTTGCGATCGAAGCCGAAGCGCGCCTCGCGCGCGCCCTCCACCGCGGAGGGTCCGCCGATCTCGTATGGACCCTCGATGTGCACCGTGAGGAACGCGGCGCCGCACGAGGTGTCGCCGAACACGTCGTAGTCGAGGCTCCAGCGCGAGGCCGTGATGTCGAAGTCGAGCGAGAAGGACTGCGCCTCGCCCTGCGGCAGGCAGGCCGAGCGCCACGCACCGACGATCGACGCGCTCTCGCCGCCCGAGGTGTCGGTGGTGGCCGCGTCCGCGGCGGTGCTGCCGCCGCCGCACCCCGCAGCCGCGAGCGCGCCCGAGAGGGCGAGCGAGGCCGCGAGGTGACGCGCGCCGACCGAGCTCGGTCGGCTCGGCGCGGTGACGGGGTCGAGCGTGGAAGCGACGCGGGGCGTGGTGGGGATCGAGATCATGCGAATGGCTCCTGGGCAGAGACGGCCGCGCCGTCGTGGGTTCGAGAGAGACCATGCCGCTCGCGGGCGCCACGGGCCATGCATGGGTTTGCATGACCGTCATGCACCGGTGAATGATCTCGGCATGCTCGACTGGAACGATCTGCGCCTCGCGGTGGTGCTCGCGCGCGAACGAACCCTCACGCGCACGGCCCGCGCGCTCGGTCT
Source organism: Sandaracinaceae bacterium (assembly GCA_044376125.1). Taxonomy (GTDB): domain Bacteria; phylum Myxococcota_A; class Polyangia; order Polyangiales; family Sandaracinaceae; genus JAFLCL01. The sequence continues at coordinate 4,252 of JBILLJ010000087.1, read as the reverse complement.
CAGCCAGCCCACGGCCTCTCGCCGGCTCGCGGCGATCGAAGCGTCTCTCGGCACCAAGCTCTTCTTGAAGAGCGCCAAGGGCTACACGCCGACGCGCGCGGGGCAGACGCTCCTCTCCACCGCACAGGACCTCGAGCTCGCGATCGGTCGCCTCGAGCGCGGCGCGCTCGCCGACGACGACGGGCTCGAGGGCGTGGTGCGTGTCGCCGTCACGGAGGTGACCGCCCTGCACCTCCTCGAGGAGGTCGTGCCGCGGCTGCGGCGCAAGCACGCGAGCATCGTGATCGAGCTCGTGGGCGCGAGCACCCAGGCCAGCCTCGATCGTGGCGAGGCCGACCTGGCCGTGCGCATGGTGCAGCCAGAAGGGGCCGAGCTGCGCGCCCGGAGCCTCGGCCGCATGCGCTACGGCCTCTACGCGTCGCGTCGCTACCTCGAGCAGCGCGGCGAGCCCGGGCCCGACCTCCGGGGTCACGCCATCGTGCAGCCGATCGGGATCCTCACGACGGGACCGGAGGCGAGCTGGCTCGCGACGCACGCGCAGGGCGCAGAGGTCGCGCTGCGCACCTCGAGCATGCTGTGCATGGCCATGGCCGCGCGTCAGGGCGTGGGCCTCGCGATGCTGCCCACGCCACTGGCGCACTCGAGCGGAGGCCTCGTCGAGGTCTCCTCGGTGGACACGCCGCGCGCACGCACGGCGTGGCTCGTGATGCATCGAGACGTGCGCCAGCTCCGCCGCGTGCGTGTGGTCGCCGACGAGATCGCCACCGATCTGCGAGCACGCATCGCGGCGCAGGACGGTCGGCGAGCCCGCTGACGCGCTCTCCGACGGCCTCCGAGAGCGAGGTCAGTGGAGCGTGAGGAACGGCGGGCTGCCCGCCACGCTGAACCACAGGACTCCGCCCGGCATCAGCGCGGGCGCCACACCCCGGTAGCGACCGCGCAGCTGACGCAGTGCCCCCGGTGTTCCGAGCGTCGAGTGGTCGCTGACCATGTAGGCCGGGAACGGCATCCCCGGACCGGAGCCGATGGTGGGGGACACGCCGCTCGAGATGCGGAGAATGACCCAACCGAGCGCTCGGGTCGAGGGAGGCCACGCGCCTCGCGAAGCGAACGGACGCGGGGCTCGGTGGGGCGGGCGACGGCGGCTCCGCATGATGACAAGCGACCTTGCCACGGGTCGTCAGGGCTGGGCCGCACAACACGTGCATCCAAGCGCGGGGAGGTTGCGCGGAGATCGCTTCCGCCGACACGCTTGCCGGATGACCGAGCTCGTCCGATGCGCGTGTCTCCTCGGGCTGATGGGCGTGTGGGTGGGATGCGGGGTGGAAGTCGTCGAGCCCGATGCGAGCGAGCCGTCCGACGTTCCGTCCGCGGACGCTCCGGTCGATCCAGCGGTGTGTGCACACTTCGACGACGTGCCGGAGCGGCTCACCGCGGGGGCGACCATCGCCGATGCCCCCGAGCTCGCGCCCGACGTCTCCGCGCTCGTGACCTCGACGTCGGGCGGCTTCCTCGCGGTGAGAACCACGCGCATGCACACGACGCTCGTGGTGGTGGCGCTCGAGGCGAGCAGTCTCGAGCTCACGAACGGCCTCAGCGTGGCCGTGGGTGACGCGGGCGTCCTTTCGTGCTCTGGCATGATGGCTCGACAGATCGAGCACCACAGCCACACGCCGAGCACCTTCTACGTTCGCGTACCCGCCGGAGAGACCCGGCTCTTGTTCACGACGGATTGATTCACGACGGACACTTCACCACGACAGGCCGGGGCGTGCGGGGCCTCGGGTGCGACAACCTGCCGCATGGTCTCGGTCGGCCACGCGAGAGACAGTCGGAGCCTCATGAGCACACGGAACCACTCGAGTCCTTCTTCGAAGTCTCCGTCGTCGGCGCGCCGGGCGAGCCTGGCGCTCGCGCTCTTGACCGGCGCGTGCGGGAGCACCGCGGTCGACCCCGCCATCGCCGATGTCGATCGCGACGGTGTGACCGTGCGCGACGGTGACTGCGACGACCTCAACAACCGCGTGTTCCCAGACGCCCCCGAAGTGCCGGGCGACACGATCGATCAAGACTGCTCCGGCATGGACGCCATGGCGCCCCTGCCCACCGACGTCGATGGCGATGGCGTCGCGGCGGCGATGGGTGATTGCAATGACCGCGACGCTTCGGTGCTCCCGGGAGCGCGCGAGCGGACGGGCGATGGCGTGGACACGAACTGCGACGGCGAAGAGCGACCCACTCTCGGCGCGGACCGCTTCCCGGAGGCCGTGGGCCTCATCGACACGGACCGCGACGGCGCGATCTCGTTCGACGAATTCGAGCTGGCCTGCGCGGAGAGCGCGATGGTCCTCGGCGAGGCGCGGCCCGGTGTGGTGAGCACGCACGCGTCCTGTGCAGCGACGAACAGCTGCCGCGGGATGATGCTGCACCCATGGGGTGAGCTCTTCGAGCACGACTGCCGCGCCATCAACACGTGCACGGGCTGGAGCTGCGTCGAGACGGCGGTGGACCGCGGCCGCAGCGCCGAGGTCGTGTTCTCGGAGGCGGGCTGCGTGAACTGCCACTCCGGCGACGGGGGCGCGTTCAAGGTCGAAGTGCCCCCGGGCATCACCGTCGATGAAGGCATCGCGCGCTTTCGTGGGCTCTCCGAGCGGCGCATGCGGTCGTCGATCTCGTTCGGCGTCTCGGGGCTCACCGAGCGCGAGAACCCCGCGCAGAACATGCCGCCACACTTCGAGCTCCTGTCACGCCGCGAGCTCGACACCCTGGTCGTCTGGCTTCGCACGGTCACCTTGCAGGGCGTGAACTACCAACCTGGCGACGAACAAGGCCCGGCGAGACCGGAGTGACGCCGGGTCCGATGGGGTGCCTCACCGGGATGGGCCCGACTGGAGTCCGTCGAGACGGTCTCGGTCTCGCTCTCCGGCCCCAGCACGTGGGCGAGCTCGCGCGGGCGCTCGACGAAGGTCGGCCCACGGGCATCGACTTCGTGGAGATCGTCTCGGAGAACCATCTTCGAGCTCAGGCGCTGCCATCGGTACGACTGGCACCCATCGCTCGTGCGCTTCCGGTCGTGTTGCACGGCGTGAGCCTGGATCTGCTGGGTCCCGGCGCGCTCGATCTCCAGTATCTCGCGGCGCTCCGTGCGCTCGCACACTCGGTCTCTGCGCCGTTCTTCACTGACCATCTCGCGTGGTGCGCGTCCGGTGGCCTCTCACACCACGATCTCTTGCCCGTGCCTTGTGCGCACGATCTGGTCGCCTACGCCGTGGCCCGGATCCGCGCAGTCACGGCCGCGGTGGGATTGCCGTTCGGCGTCGAGAACATCTCGTCGTACCTCGAGCTCGAGCCGCGCGAGATGCCCGAGTGGGAGATGCTCGCGCGCGTCGCCGAGGGGGCGGACTGCGGGATCGTGCTGGATGTGAACAACATCTTCGTGACCGCGCAGAATCATGGCTTCGACCCACGCGCATATCTCGCGGGGGTGCCTTGGGAGCGCGTGCTCTACGTGCACATGGCTGGCCACCAGCCGCGCCCCGACGGCCTCTTGCACGACACGCACGATCGCGCCGTCGCGAATGGCGTGCTCGCGCTCTACGCGGACGCGTGGCGACGCGGCGGGCCGTTTCCGACCGTCCTCGAGTGGGATGACGAGATCCCTCCGTTCCCCGCGATGCTCGCCGAGCTCTCGCGGATCGCGCGTGCGCGAGAGGGCGGGTGATGGGAGATCCGTCCTGTCCGCCTTGGTGGCGCGAGCTGGCGAGCAGCATGGGTGAGGTGCTCGCCAGTCCACTCGTGATCCAGCGGGGGACCTTCTGCGTTCCTCCGGTTCCGGTGGCGGACTCCCACATGAAGGCCGTCGTGGAACGTGCTCCGGGGGCCTCGGCCCGCCTCGCCGTCTATCGCGAGCAGATGTGGAAACGCCTCTTCGTCACGCTGCAAGGCGCCTTTCCTCGCACGACGCGGATCCTGGGTGCACACCGCTTCAATCGGGCCGTGATGGCGGTGCTCTCACACCACCGCCGCGAGAGCCGAGATCTCGGAGACGTGACCGAGCCAGTGCACGGCGCACTCACGCTGGCGCTCGGTGCGCCCGGCCCCGCGGACCGCCCCGAGACTGCCGCGGTGCGCGCGATTCTCGCCGAGAACGATGCTGACCCCGCGCCGCTCCTGGCCTGCGCGCGTCTCGACGAGGCCGAGCGTCGCGCGTTTCGAGCAGCGGTGCTCGAGCCTCGCGTCGCTCCCACGGATG
>JBILLJ010000331.1:0-3284 GCA_044376125.1 Sandaracinaceae bacterium | reverse complement strand
CCGCGACCCCCGCTCGACCTCGATGAGCGCCTCCGAGACCATCGAACGGGTGGTTCATGGAGACGCCGACGTTCAGATCGGGCAACCGAGGCGCCGTTTATCCGGACTACGCTCCAGACCTGGCCCATCGCCGCCGAGCCGTCGATCGGAGTCGTGCAGCTGTACCGTTCGCATCGCCACACTCTGCGCCGGTCTCGCTCCTTTTCGAGCGAGGGTGGGTCATGGCGCGATGAGCTGCCACGGCTCGAGCTGGACCTCCAGCCTCGAGCGGAAGCCGATGCGCGAGGACAGACCGAACTCGAACTGGAACGTGCTGCCGCTCGAGATGGTGCCGTCTCGCTCGGGCAGACCGGTGCCTGGGCGCGCGCAGGCGGCGTGGGCATCCGCGTCGCTGCTCGCGCCAGCCATCCGCAGCAGCCGCGCTGCACCGCACGCGATTCCCGGGTCGTCGCCAGCCCGCAGCACCTCCAGCCGCTCGCGCCATGTCGCGTCGCGTTCATCCGCATCGAGTGTCGCGAGCGAGTTCAGCTCCGCCGCCGGCCCGGCGAGCTGTTCCAGCAGCGCACGTGCGCCTGCGTGATCGCCAGCCTCCCACAACGCAACCGCGAGCCCGTTGCGCAGGCGGTCAGCACTGGCTGGATCGGCCCGCTCAGCAAGCGTCCGATATGCCTCTGCCACCTCGGGCCACGCCGCGAGGCCGTGATGCGCGCGCAGCGCCAGCACGATGGCCCCGAGCTCACCGCCGGCGGGCGTCTCACCGAGCAACGTCGGGTCATCCCATTGCAGGGCAACCGCGACGCGGACGAGTGTCGTCGTGTCTCTCTCTTGGTCGAAGCCAACGAACACTTCAGCCGACGGACGACCGACACCCGCGGCCGCCAGGAGCAACGACACTCGGAAGAGGTGAACGTTGTCCGGATGGCGGGCCCGCAGTGCGAGCCCGTCGGCCAGTGTGGGTGCCGTCACGCCGTCGACACCGATCCATCCAAGCGTCGTTCGTCCATACAAGTCGACTGCGCCCGCCGTCGCAGGATCCACCTCGCGAAATCCGGTCACGATCTCCTCCAGCTGACTCGCCAGCTCGGCGTGTCTGGCTGGGGAGCCCTCTGAGAGAACCCGACGTGCCCACACCAGCGTCGCAAGCTCGTAGTAGCGCGCCTCGCGATGCGACAAGTGCGCTGCACGCTCGAGGTACGGCGCTGCGCGCAGCCCACCCGCGACCGGATCGCGGAGGTTGGCGAGCTCGAGGAACACCATCTGCGCGCGGGCCACGAGCGGACGCGCGTCGTCCGGGTATTCCTCCGCGAGCTGTTCTAGAAGCGCGATGGCGTCCATGTCGCGGTGCAGGACCGCCATCGCCTCGGCGCGCGCGAGTTGCGCCTCGATCCCCGTCGCGGGCGCCTGCGCCACGCGGGCCGCATCGCGCAGGCGCGCGATCGACTCGGCCTCGGCGCTGCCGTCGAGCGCGCTTAGCTCCGTATCGCCGCAGCTCAGGTCTCCGAGGCGGTAGCAGATGCTTCCGAGAGCAGCGTGGGCAGCCGCGCTCGGCGCTGTCGCGAGCGCCCACTCGAGGTAGTAGCGCGCTCGCTCGAGGTGCCCGTCATCGCGCTCGCGGCCGGCGAGCCGCTCCAGCACGCGGCCGACCGTTGCTGGGTCGCTCGTGGCCGTCAGCACGCGTCCCATCGCCCAGCGTGCAAGCGCCGGCGAGCGGGCGAGCATGCGGTCGTACATCGCGTTCGCCTCTGTCGGTGCTGCGGTGGAGAACGCGAAGTGGCTTGCGTGCATCAGCGCGAGTCCGTCGTATAGGAAGAGCAGACGGCGCTCGCACTCGAGCTCGCAGTGAGGCTCGCTCAGCTCGAGCGCGGCGGCCCAGCCCAGAAGGTCCAACACGGGAGCCGACTCCTCCGACGCCAGCGCGCGATCGATCTGAGCGTTCAACGTGTGCAGATCCATCCGCAGCCCTTCTCGCGTGGCCTCGGGCAGCTCGTCGGACAGCGATGCCGGTCGGTCCCGAGAGAGCTCCGCAGCGGTGCGCGCCTGATCGCGCGCGGGTACACCGCCACATCCCAGAAGGATCAGCGCGAGCGTCGCGCTCGTCCGGACCATCTGCTTCGTGCGCCCGACGCGTACGGTGATGTGCATCGGAAGCCATGGCGCGAACTCGATCGGCACGCAACGTGGTGGCTTCGCTCGATCGCGCCACCGCCTTGCATCCCATCAGCCGACGGCCGCGCCGAGCCACCGCGTATGGCTCCCGCAGACCGCCGAGCGCGCGCTGTGGGTCACACCGGACGGCCGCCTCGTGTCCTTCGAGCTCGACACGCGCGCTCTCGTCGATCGGACGAACGGGCTCGAGTTCCGCACGAACCTCGACGGTGGCTGAGACGCCGTCCGGGAGCGCTCACTCGAGCATGCAGTCGATGCGCGCGATGTTGTTGTCCTCGACGCACTCGACGTTCGCGTCCGAGTAGTCCACCCACAACCACACCTCGCGGGCCCCGGTCGGCGCGGGCTCGGGCCAGGCGCAGCTGACCGCCTCGCACTCGCCGGGCTCGAGCCAGCCTTCGGTGGCGTGCTCGCAGATCGGAGCCCCACCGGTGCGTGGATCGCCGTCGAAGAAGCTGGCGATCATCCCGCTGTCGACGGGCTCGGCGCCGCGGTTGCACACCTCGGCGGTCAGCACGGCCGTCGATGCCGCACACGCACCGCGTCCGATCGTGAGGTCCGGCCCGGCCAGCGGCACGAGGTCGCCCTGCACGTTCCGGCGAAAGTCGTTGAGCCCCGCGGTCGACCAATTGCGGCGCATCGCGCTCGTCCGCGGCACCGTCCCGTCCTCGTCGATGTTGGTCACCGCGTAGGCGTGCTGGTTCCAGATGCGCCGTGAGCTGACCCAGCGGTCGCTCGCGTCGCTGTACACGCGCACGCCGACGATCTCTTCGCTGAACTGTGCGCGGCAGACCTGGCCCATCGCCGCCGAGCCGTCGATCGGAGCCGTGCAGCCGTAGCCCGTTGCGGCGCCGCACTCCGCGCTGGTCGTGCACCGACAGAGACCCGCTGCGCAGGAGCCGCCGCTCGGGCAGTGCTCGTCGGTCTCGCAGCTGAGGCCCGTGTGCAGCGGATCGAAGCCCGCACACGCGCCATGAAAGCGGTTCGATGCTCCTGGAGGTCCACATCGATGTCGAGCCCCATCTGGATGAGCATCGAGCCGCGCGGTCCCGAGACGCGGCTGATGCTGAGCCTGCCCGGACAGAGGCTCCGGGCGAGAGGAGAGACCGAGGCGTGTG
>JBILLJ010000206.1:0-12167 GCA_044376125.1 Sandaracinaceae bacterium | reverse complement strand
ACTCGCGCGCCTCGGCGACGGTCTCGAGCTCGGCGGTGACCTGCGCGGAGGGCGCGAGCTCCGCGAGCAGGCGCAGGAGGAGCCTCCGCGCGGGCGCCTCGTCCTCGATCACCGCGATGCGCAGCGGACCGCTCACGCCGGCACCGCCTGCGAGGCGACGCTGGTCACGCGCACGGCGAAGCGCTCGTCGTCCGCGTCGATGGCGACCGCGCCGTCGTACGCGAGGCGCACGCGCTCGCGCAGGTTCTCGAGGCCGATGCCCGCGCCGCGGGAGTCGGGCCGAGGCCGCCGCGCGTGGTGCACCGAGAGCCCCCGCGCATCGAGCGCGACGTGCACCACGAGCGGGCTCCGGGTGCTGAGCGCGTTGTGTGCGAGCGCGTTCTCGACGAGCAGCTGGAGGCTCGTCGGCGGGACGTCCGTGCGGTCCCAGCCCTCGGCCTTCTCGATCTCGAGCCGGAACGCGTCGCCGAAGCGGAGCGAGCAGAGCTCCGCGTAGCGCTCGACGAACGCGAGCTCCTCGGTGAGCGGCACGAGCTGCCGGTCGCTCGTGTCGAGGAGGTAGCGGAGCATGGCCGCGAGGCTCCCGTTGAAGCGCAGCGCGCGCGGAGGATCCTCGGCGACGAGCGCCTGCATCGTGTTCAGGCAGTTGAAGAGGAAGTGCGGATCGATCTGACGCCGGAGCGCGAGCAGCTCGCTCTCGATGCGCGCGCGCTCGGCCTGGGCCACACGCACGCGGTCGGCCTCGCGTTGCTTCACGAGCAGCACCGTCTCGTACACGTGCGCGACGAACACGACGCAGATCACGTTGGTGAGGACCACCGCGAGCGTCGTGTCGAGATCGAGGCCCCGCACACCGCGCAGGCGCGCCCACGCCGCGAGCACCGCGACCGTGAGCGGTGCGGTGAAGAGCACGATGCCGAGCGCGAGGCGGCCCACGCGCAGCCACGGACGCTCGAGCCAGTCGAAGCGATCGGCCGTGGCGAAGAGGAGGTGCCGGTTGCCGTGCCAGAGCGCGAACGAGAGCGCGAGGAAGAGCAGCTGCCCGAGCCACACGAGCGGGCTCGTCCACGGCAGCGAGCCGTAGAGACCGAACACGAGCGGGATCGCGACGCCGAACGCGGGGATCCCGATCGCGCGCGGCCAGAGGTCGTCGATCGGGGCGGCCTCGCGCTCGGGGGCTCGTTCCATGCCGTGGATCTACCCGAAAGTGGCTGCAGGTTCGTCCTCCGCCAGAGCGTGCTCGTCCTCCGGATCTGCGCCTTCGTCCCGGAAGCGCCCGCGCGCGGTGTGTGCACCTGCTCTGCTCCCCCCATGGATCCCTCCACGCTCCACTGGCCGGCGATCGTCTGCGCGGCGCTCCTCACCTTCGTGCTCGGCGGCCTCTGGTACTCGCCGCTGCTCTTCGGTCGCGCGTGGCAGCGCCTCGTCGGCCTCGAGGACGCCGAGCTCCAGAAGGGCCTTCCACGGGTGTTCGGCGGCGCGGCGCTCTGCGCGCTCGTCGGTGCCACGAACCTCGCGATGTTCCTCGGCCCCGACGCCACCGTGGGCTTCGGCGTCGCGGCTGGTGCGGCCACGGGCGTCGGCTGGATCGCGACCGCGCTCACCACGACGTTTCTGTTCGAGCGCCGCCCGCTCACGCTCGTCGCGATCGACGCCGGCTACCACGCCGTCGCCTACACCGCGATGGGCGCGCTGATCGGCGCCTGGCACTGACCACACCCCGAAACGTCCACGGATCGGGGGGCGAGCGCGTCGCGTTGACTGTTTTCCACCGCGTCGCTCCACTAGAGGCCGTGCGTACACACCTCCGCTCGCGCGAGAGCGTCACCGCTGGGCTCGCGATCTCCATCGCGCTGCTCGGTGCCTGCGAGGGTCGCTTCGAGAGCCGCACGTTCGACCCGAGCGCGCCACCGCCGGTGCTCATGGGCTCCGACGCAGGCTCGCCCCGCGCGGACGCCTGGTCGGCGACGCCGGTCCCCGACGCCGGGATGGCGCCGGCGCTCGACGCGGCCTTCTGCGATCCGGGAGACGAGCGCGCGAGCGCCGTCTTCTTCGGCACGCGCGAGGACACCACGCTCATGCTCACGCCGGGGCAAGTGCTCGCGATCGCGCGCGTCGAGCTCGGCGGCGGCCTCTGCTCGGGCCTCGTCATCGCGCCGCGCTGGGTGCTCACGGCCGCACACTGCGAGGGCGGCAGCGGCTCGATCGCCGTGGGCGCGAACCCCGATCGGCTCGATCACGAGATCGCGGTGCGTCGCGCGATCACCCATCCGAGCCTCGATCTCATGCTCCTCGAGTTGAGCTCGGACGCGACGACGTCCGTTCCCGGCCTCACGCCGGTGCCGGTCTATGGCAGCTCGCTCACCGGCCTCGTCGGTCGCACGGCCGAGGCCGCGGGATATGGGCAGCGCGAGGATGGTGCGTCGGGCGATCGCCGCTTCACTGCGGAGCCCATCGTCGACGTCTCGCCCGAGTACGTCTCGATCGACGGCATGGGGCGCCGTGGCGTGTGCTTCGGTGACTCGGGGGGGCCGCTGATGATCCGCGAGGGCGCACAGGTCTACGTGATCGGCGCGCTCTCGAACGGCGATCCCTCCTGCGTCGGCGTCGACAACTACGCGCGCGTCGATCAGGGCCGGAGCTGGATCGAGAGCAACGTCGGGCCGATCGATCCGCCGCCGCCCGACCCCTGCATGGGCGAGACGCTCGCGGGCCGCTGCGACGGAACGACCGCCATCTGGTGCGAGGGCGCGCGCATCCGTCGCCGCGAGTGCGGCGCGTGCGGGCTGCGCTGCGGCAACGTCCCTGGTGTCGGCGGCGCGTACTGTCTCTGACCGAGTCGGCGCTCGCTCGAAGCGTCACTCGTCGCTCATCATTGCGAGTCAGTCGTCTCTCACGGCGAGGCCGAAGGCGCGCACGATCGGGAGCGTGGCGTCGCGGCGCGCGAGCTGCGATGCCGGGACCGCGCTCCCCGAGACGACGAGGCTCGCGAGATCGAGACCGGGCTCGAGGTGCGCGAGCACGTCGGAGAGCGAAGTGCAGATCTCCCCGGGTGGAAGGCCGCGCGGCAGCTGTGCCGCCTCGTCGGCCCCGACCACGTGCAGCGTGTCGAGCTCGGACGCGTCTGTCGGGCAGCTGAAGATCCTCCCGCCGCGACCGTTCGCGAAGAGCGCCTCGATCATGCGCTCGACGTCGCCGTGCACGTGCATGGGCCTCGGGTCGAGCGCGACGCGATCGAAGAAGTCGATGCGCTGCGAGACGCGCGCATAGAGGTACCGAAGGCCGTGCCACGGCGCCTTGGCGAGATCCGGCACGAAGAGCGAGGTGAGCTCCCACCGCTCCGTGTCGTGCCCTCGTGCACGAAGCGCGCGGACGACCGCCTCCGAGCCGAAGAGCCACGAGCGCTCGCCCGGATCCGACTCGCTCCTCGCCTCGGCCGAGACGAAGCCCAGGCCGGGCTCGGCGAGCGCGTCCTCCACGAGGACGGCCCCACCGAAGCGCAGGTCGTCGAGCTGCGCGGGCGTCCATCCGAGCGCCTCGGCCACGTGCTCGCGCGCGAACGGATGCAGCACCGGAAACGGCAGCGTCAGGTCGAACGGCTCGTTGGGCTGGCCCATGCCGCGCGATCTCGGACGCCCGCGCGCGCGTTGTCAACGCCGACGACGATGCTCATCGCGCGCGCTCTACCACGCGCGATGGGTCATGATCCCGGCCCGCGTGCCCGCCCCCGACATCGTGGTCGCCAAGCTGCGCAAGGAGTACCGCGTCGCCAAGCGCGAGCCGGGCTTCGCGGCGGCGTTCCGTGCGCTCTTCGCGCGTCGCTACGAGACGGTCGTCGCGGTCGATGGCGTGGACTTCGAGATCGGGGCCGGCGAGCGCGTGGGCTTCCTCGGCCCCAACGGCGCGGGCAAGACCACCACGCTCAAGATGCTCGCGGGCCTGCTCCATCCGACGTCGGGCTCCTGCACCGTGTCGGGCTTCGTGCCCCGCGAGCGACGCACGGCCTTCCTCGAGTCGGTCACGCTCGTGCTCGGGCAGAAGCAGCAGCTCCTCTGGGATCTGCCGCCCGTGGACACCTTCGAGCTCAACCGCGCCATCTACCAGGTGCCCGCCAAGGACTTCGAGGCGCGCGTGCGCGAGCTCGTCGAGCTGCTCGATCTGGGCGATCTCGTGAAGAAGCCCACGCGCGAGCTCTCGCTCGGCGAGCGCATGAAGTGCGAGCTCGTCGCCGCGCTGATCCACGCGCCGCGCGTGCTCTTCCTCGACGAGCCGACCATCGGCCTCGACGTGACCATGCAGGAGACCGTGCGGAAGTTCGTGCGCGCCTACAACGAGCGACACGGCGCGACGCTCGTGCTCACGAGCCACTACATGGACGACGTGCTCGCGCTCTGCCCGCGCATCCTCGTCATCGACAAGGGTGCGCTGAGCTACGACGGCTCGGTCGAAGCCCTCGTCGCGAAGGTGCGGCCCGACAAGCGCATCACCGCGCGCTTCGGAACGCCCGTCGAGCGCGCGGACCTCGAGCGCTTCGGCGCGATCGTCTCGCACGAGCCGACGCGCGCCGTGGTGTCGGTGCCCCAGGCCGAGCTCGCGCAGCGCGCGCAGGCGATGCTCGCGTCCCTGCCGATCCTCGACTTCGAGGTGGTCGCCGCGCCGCTCGAGGAGGTGCTCGCCGAGCTCTTCGCGCGCACGCGAGCGTCGCGCGAGGTGCCCGGCGAGCACGTCGCCGCGTCGGCGAGCGAGGGCTCTCCGTGAGCGAGCACCCGCTCCTGCGCGGCGTCGTGGCGCTGCCGACGATGCTCCGCATCGGCTTCCACGAGGCGATGGCCTACCGCGCCGAGCTCCTCGTCTGGATGCTCACGACGACGATGCCGCTCGTCATGCTGCCGCTCTGGCTCGCGGTCGCCGAGACCGGGCCCGTCGGCGGCTACGACGGGGATCGCTTCGTCGCGTACTTCCTCGTCGCCTTCGTCGTGCGGCAGCTGACGGCGGTCTGGGCGAGCTGGACGCTGAACTACGAGGTCGTGCACGGCACGCTCGCGCTGCGCCTCATGCGCCCCGTGCATCCGTTCTGGGCGTACGCGGTCGAGAGCCTCTCGGCGATCCCGCTGCGCCTCGTGATCGCGCTTCCCGTCTCGATCGCCATCCTCCTCGCGACCGGCGGTCGTCACCTCGTGCACGACGTGGTGCTCGCGCTCCTGGGCGTGCTCGCCATCGCGGGCGCGTGGGCGATCGCGTTCTTCGCGAACCTGGCGATCGGGGCGCTCTCGCTCTACACGCAGTCGAGCATCAAACTCATCGACGCGTGGCTCGCGGGCTACTTCGTGATGAGCGGCTACCTCGTGCCGCTCTCGCTCTTTCCGCCGCTCGTGCGCGATCTCCCGTACTGGCTGCCGTTCCGCTATCAGCTCGGCTTCCCCGTGGAGCTCTGGACCGGCGCGCTCGATCGCGACGCGATCGTCGTGCAGCTCGGCGCACAGTGGTGCTGGGTCGCGCTGCTCGCCGCCCTCGCCGCGCTCGTGTGGCACCGCGGCCTCGCCCGCTTCTCCGCCGTGAGCGGCTGAGCGACACGAGGCGTCTCGGCCCGCAGACACACCCGATCGAGCGAGCGCGGCGCGCATGAATGAGCCGCGCGACGTCGCAACGATAGGTGCCGCCATGACCCATCGCGGCTCTTCGCTCGCGGCGCGCACTGCGTCGGCCCTGTCCCTCGTCGTCCTCGCGCTGCTCGGCGCGTGCGACACGTACTCGTCGATCGACGGAACCGATGCGGGCACGACACCGCTCGACGCCGGCAGCGTGCCGGCGGACGCACCGTCTTCGGATGCGCCGCGCGTCGCGCTCGACATCGGCCCCTCGTGCGCGACCGACGCAGACTGCGAAGACGGCGATCCCGACACGCACGCGTACTGCCATGCCGTGTTCCGCGTGTGCATCGACACCGAGTGCACCACCGACGCGCACTGCGACGATCACGACCCCTGCACGCTCGACTACTGCCTCTCCATGTCGAGCTGCGGCCACGGCTCGGACAACTGCTGCACCACCGACGCGGACTGCGCCGACGGCAACGAGTGCACGAACGACGTCTGCGGCGCCGACAGCACGTGCGACTGGAGCGCGGTCGTCGGGCCCGGCTGCACCGCGTGCCCCGATCGCGACGGCGACGGCTCGGGCGCGCGCTGGTGCGGAGGCACCGACTGCGACGACCTCGATCCCACGCGCGCCGCGACGCTGCCCGAGCACTGCGACAACCGCGTCGACGACGACTGCGACGGTGCGATCGATCTCCTCGACACGGCCTGTCACCCCGCGAACCTCAGCTGCCCTGGCGCGGCGCTCACCGTCGGCGAGCCCACCCACGGAACCACGATCACCGACGCGGCGATGTCGCCGCCGAGCGGCTCCTGCGGCGCCTCGGCCTTCTACACACTGACCCTCGCGACCACGAGCGACGTCGAGGTCACCGTGCGTCTCGACACGCCGCCTCCGCCGACGCCGCCGTGCCCCGACTGCCCGCCGCCTTCGGGCCCGATGCAGATCAACTACCGCGCATTCCTCGAGCCAGTGTGTGGCGAGCGCGGCGGCGATCTCTTCAGCAGCGCGGTCGGCTCGTGCAACTACTGGGATCCGGGTGGCAGCTTCTTCTCGGGTCTGCAGGAGTCCACCTACGCGCGTCGCCGTGTGCCCGCCGGCACCTACACGCTCGAGGTCCAGGCCGGTCCGCTCTTCGGGTTCATGTCGAGCGCGACGGGCTTCACCGTGACGGCGACCGTCACGCCGTCGGCCGACGCGATCTGCGACGGTGCTGCGCTCTCCACGACCGCGAGCGTGCGCGGCGACACGACCGGTGGTCGCGACGCTTTCGGCACGGCCTGCGACGGCACCGTGCGTGCGTCGGTCGAGCGCGTGCATCCGTTTTCGCTGAGCGAGCGCTCGCGCGTGCGCCTCGTCGCCACGCCCGACGAGACCGCGCCGGGCAGCGCACCGCCGGTGCGTCTCGCGATCCTCTCGGGCTGCGACGCGGGCGCGAGCAGGACTGCATGCACCGAGTCGCGCGGCAGCAGCTGCCAGGCCTCGGCGCGGCTCGAGCAGATCCTCGAGCCCGGCGACTACGAAGCGCTCGTCGAGGCGCGTGAAGGAGGCACCGCGAGCTACGGCCTCGCGTGGAGCCTCGAGCCCGTGGACGCGGCGTGCGCGGGCGCTCCGACGATCACGGCGTCCGGCATGACGAGCGGCACGACCCGTGGCCTCCGCGACGCGTTCGGCGACGACGGCGTCTGTGGCTCCGGCGCGGGCCCGGACGCGGTGTATCGGCTCGAGGTCGCCGCGCGCAGCCGCGTCGTGCTCGACGTGATCGCCAGCTTCATGCGCCCGCTCCTGCGCGTGTACACCGGCTGTGGTGCGAGCCGCGTCGGCGCGAGCCGCGACACGCCGCGCCTCGACCTCGTGCTCGAGCCCGGCAGCTACGACGTCGTGATCGGCGGCGAGCGCGCGGAGGACGCGGGCAGCTTCGTGCTCTCCACGACGCTCCTTTCTCTCTGAGAGCACGTGTCACTTGGATGGATCGATGCGAGTGGCACGTGCTCGAATCGGCGGGACGGCAAGAAACGCCAGAGCATGAGTCGATCCAAGTGACTCACGCTCTGAGTCGGGCCTGCTGCTACCATCGATTCATGTCTTCACTTGGATCGCGCGCGCTGCGACGGGGCCTCGCAGCGCTGGGTCTGGTGCTCGCCCCGATCGCTGGGGGCTGCGGCCTGGTGCTCGATGCGAGCCCGCGTGTCGATGCAGGCTCGGACTTCGATGCGTCGCGAACGGACGCGGGCGTCGCGCCCGACGCCGCGATCGCGCGCATCGACGCGAGCCTCGACGCGTGGGTTCCACCAGGGACCGATGCGCCGTTCCCGGACGCGTTCGAGCCCGACGCGTTCGAGCCCGATGCGTTCGAGCTGGACGCCGCCTCCGAACAGGATGCCTTCGATCCCGATGCGTTCGTGGTGGGGATCGATGCGCGCCCGAGCTGCTCGGTCGACGATCTCGATGCCGATGGCTGGAGCGAGTGCGAGGGTGACTGCAACGACGGCGACCCGACGAGCTACCCCGGCGCGCCCCTCCGCTGCGGCGATGGCGTCACGAACGATTGCCGGATCCGCGATGCGATCGCGGACGCCGACGAGCCCGAGTGCGTCGGTCTGTACGTCGCGACCACCGGCAGTGACATGGGCGCCGGCACGGCGGCCGATCCCTTCCTCACCCTCGCGCACGCGATCGCGGTCGCCGGCGCGGGCGGCTTCCCGGTGCTCGGGGACCGCATCGTCCACGTGCAGAGCGGCGAGTACGCCGAGGACCTCGTCACACGCAACTCCGTCGACGTGCGCGGAGGCTTCGACGCGATGTGGCGCCACCTGCCGTCCACCTCGATCACGACGATCCACACCAGCGCGGCCACGGGCGTCCAGGTCCGCGCGGACACCGCAGCGCTGCGCGATCTCTCGATCTCGCAAGACGGTGCCGCGGGCCGCACGCGGAGCGCGGCCGTCACGGTCGACGCCGGCGCGTCCGTCACGCTCGAGCGCTGCGAGCTCGTCGTGCCGCTCGGAAGTCGCGCGAGCGACACGCTCTCGGCGCTCGACGTGATCGGCGACGCAGCGCCGCTCGTCGTCGAGTCGAGCCTCCTCGTCGAGGGCTCCGCGCCGACGATCGTGGGCATCGACGCGACCGCCGGCGGTGCTCCGTACCTCCACGCGAGCTCGATCCGAGCCGCCGGCTCGACGGGCACCGGCATGGGGCGAGGCACGTTCGGCCTGCGCCTCGTCAACGGTCGCGTGACCGTCGATGGCCTCACGGTCAGCCTCGGGGCAGCCGCGCGCGTGGCGGTCGGTCTCGAGATCGGCCTGGCGATCGAGGCGAGCCTCTTCGACGTGCAGGTGCGCACCGACGAAGACCTGCGCGCTGCATATGGCATCCGCGCGAACCGATCGCCGTTGAGCCTCGAGCGCGCGTTCGTCACGCTCGCGCCCCACTCGGAGGAAGGCATCGGCATCGTCGTCTCGAACCCCGTGGGCGCGAGCCGCATCGTCAACAGCGTCGTCGACGCGGGCACGGGCGCGCGGCAGGTCGGGCTCGCGCTCTCGTTCGAGGCGATGGCGCCGATCGCGTCAGCCTCGCTCGAGGTCGTCGGCAACACCTTCGACGCGGGCGCCGCCACCGACGGGGGCGCCACGACGATCGGCCTCGACGTCGGCGGCAGCGTGCCCGTGCGCTTCGGCACCTTCACGAACAACGTCTTCCTCGCGCGCGGTGGAATCGCCTACGGCGTCCGCTTCGCGTCGTCGTCCATCCTGCCCGTGACCTTCGACTACAACGCGATCGACGTCGGTATGACCGGAGCCGGCCGGCTCCTCTACGCGGTCGGCACCGCGGCCGTCATTTGGCCCGGCGTGCACAACGTCGCGGGGAGCTGCGGCCTGCCCATCGCACCGGGCGACTACCACCTCGTGCGTGGCGTCGGCGATCCGTGCATCGACCAGGGCAGCGGGACGGGCGCGCCGCCGCTCGACTTCGAGGGCGGCATGCGCGACGCGACGCCGGACATCGGCGCCGACGAATTCGGCGCGGCCGCGCCGTGACGCGACTTCGGCCCGCTGGTAGGGTCGCGCCGCTTCGATGGCGCCCCCCGACAGCGACCGTTCCCGCGCGTGGGATCTCGTGTGTGTGCTCGTGCTCGCGGTCGTCGCGATCGCGCAGCTCTGGCCAGGTCTGTCGAGCGATCTGTCGCCCCCGATCAGCTGGGACCACGGCAGCCACCTCGGCAAGGCGATGCTCACGTGGGAGCTGCTCACGTCCACGGGCTCGCTCCGCGGATGGACCGACCTGATCGAGAACGGCGTCCCGCTCAACACCGTCTACACGGCGACCGGCACGCTGCTCATCCTCACGGTCCGCCTCTTCACGCAGCACCTCGCCTGGACGCAGACCTACGCGATCTCGATCGCGGTCTTCCGCATCCTCGTCGCGCTCTCGGTCTACCGCCTCGCGCGGGTGCTCCGCGCCGGTGTGGTCGGCTCGCTCGTCGCGGGCGTGATCTACCTCGCGGACTTCGGCGATCACAGCGAGGCCGGCTGGTTCTACGAGGTGCAGTACGGCGTCTGGCCGATGTCGCTCGCGATCGCGGCGTTCTTCGTCGGCATCGCGGACCTCCTCGAGCTCCTCGACGGCGGCGCGCGCAAGCACGGCGCCTGGGCCGCGCTCTGGCTCGGCGTCGCGCTCTTCTCGCACCAGGCCACGCTGCTCGCGATCGGCAGCGTGCTGCCCGCGCTCGTGCTCGTGCGCATGACCAGCACCGAGACGGATCTGCGCGTCGATCTGCGCCGCATGATCCCCGTGCTCGGCGTCGCGGGGCTGATCTCGCTCTGGTGGCTCCTGCCGATGTTCGGCTTCACCGCGTGGCTCGACGATCACGGTCAGCTCTACGCCGGCACGCCCGACATCGGACACCGCTTCCTCACGGGCGAGGGCATCCTCCGCGGCGGCCACTGGACGAGCGTGCTCACGGCGCTCGGCCTCGCCTACGGCCTCTTCTCGGGCGGCACGACCGTGGCCGATCGACGCCGTCGCGCGCTCGCGGCCGCCGCGCTCGTGGCGATGATCATCGGCTCGCCGGGCTGGCTCCTCGGCCCCGACATGCTGCGCATCATGCCGTCGCTCGGGCGCATCGTGTTCCCGCGCATGATGACGATCGCCAAGCCGATCGCGTTCGCGCTCGCGGGCGTCGTGATCGGCGAGCTCGCCTCGCGCGTGTGGCGCTCGCAGCTCGAGTGGCTCAAGACGACGCGCGGCAAGGTGGGCCTCGCGCTCTCGCTCGCCGCGCTCGCGCCGTTCCTCGTGCGCGCGCCCGAGGCCTTCTCGACGCTCGTGATCGAGCGCGAGTACGTCTCGAGCAACGCGCTCGGCGAGTGGTCGAGCTGGCAGGAGGCGTGGCGCTGGGTGCGCGAGCGTCGCGTGAACGAGGATCGCGACGCGGGCTTCTACCGCGTGTTCTGGTTCCACGAGGGCACGCACCTCGGGCAGGCCTCGCCCGCCTTCACGCACGTGCCCGGGCACATCACGGGCGTCCTCGTCGGCGAGGCCTTCCGCAACACGTCGGACGGCACGCATCCGGACGCGCTCCGCGCGATCAACGTGCGCTACGTGGTCGGCTTCGCGGACCTGCCCTTTCCGCTGCGCAGCCAGACGACGCTCCTCGCGACGCTCGGGCAGGCGCGCGTCTACGAGCTCCAGCGCTGGTCGGGCGAGACGGTCTCGGACCTCGATGGCGAGGCACACCCTCGCGTCGTGCACTGGGAGAACGAGCGCGTGGTGTTCGAGCCGAGCGGCGCGCGCGAGGTCGTGGTGCGCCGCGCCTACGCGCCCCCGATGCGCGCGTATGCCGACGGGCGCGAGATCCCGATCGCGCTCGAGCGCGTGATCGACAGCCCGCACCTGCGCCTCATGCGCCTCGAGATCCCCGACGGCACCGAGCGCGTCGAGGTGCGCTACGCGGGCCTCGGCGCCCGCGGCGCGCTCGGCTGGGTCGGGACGCTCCTCGGCCTCGCGCTCGTGCTCGCGTACGTACTCGAGCAGCGCTGGCCGCCTCGCGCCAAGGCGCTGCGCACGCGCGCGGGCGCGTGGCTCGTCGCGCAGTGGGCGCGCGTGCCCGAGCGAGCGCGGATCTTCCTCACGACGCACTGGGCGCACCTCGTGCTCGCGCTGCCCGTGCTCGGCTTCCTCCTCCTCGCCGCGCGCGCGCTCCGCGGCTACCACGTCGCCCACCACCTCGACGAGGTCTCGATGTCGCACCGCGCCTCGGCCGATGCGCCCCTCGAGCCGTGCACCGGCGGCGCGCCGCACTGCATGGAGGCAGGCGTCTCGCTCGCCGCCGAGCCCTCGTGCGTCGATGGCTGGTTCCGCTCGTGCATCTCGTCGGGGCCGCCCTCGCACGGCGTGCTCGTCATCGAGCTGCCGCATGCGCCCACGACCGGCACGCTCGAGCTCGGCGCGGGCGTCTCGGACGACGCCTGGCAGCGCGGCGACGGCGAGCCCATCACGGTGCGTGCGTTCGCGGGTGAAGAAGACCTCGGCACGCTCGAGATCCCCAACGGCCGACACTGGGAGAGCGCGTC
>JBILLJ010000008.1:0-116373 GCA_044376125.1 Sandaracinaceae bacterium | reverse complement strand
GACCCTCAGCGCCTCGGCCGCACCGACGGTGGGGCAGGGCTGGGCGGCGCTCGTCGTGCGCGACGAGGCGATGCAGGGCGGTGAGAGCGACTGGGCGCGCGACTACATCGACGGAGAGCTCCGCGCCGCGATGCGCACGCCCTACGCCCCGGCCGACGATCGCTTCCTGCGCGCGACGCTCGCGATGAGCGCCAGCGTCGACGATCTCACGATGCCGCCGCCGCCGATCGTGATCCGCCCGTGGGACCAGGAACGCTACGGCTATGGCGGTTGGGGGCAGACGTCCGGCCTCTTGCGCGATCCGATCGGCATGCGCGAGGAGCTCTACCGACGACAGCTCGGGCCCGTGATGATGCAGCTCGAGCAGCGCGTGGAGGCGCTCGGCGCCGATCGAGAGGCGCGCGCGCGTCTGCTCCGGATCAACGGTCGCCGCGTGGACTTCGCGCTCGACGTGCTCGCGCAGATGCACGCCGAGGGCTACGGCGATCACCGCACGCTCGGTGGTGAGGCGATGACGGCCGCGATGCTCACGCAGGCGGATCCGAGCTTCAGCTTCGATGCGATCGCGCGTCGCGTGGCGCGGCGCCGCCTGGTGCACCTGCTCGTCGCGCTCGCCGCGTTCGTGAACCGCGAGGACAGCGCGGCCCAGCGTGCGTCGGCGAACGAGCCGCCGGAGCGCTGGCTCTCGCGCCTCGTGCAGCTCGGCGTGCTGAGCGGCGATCAGCTGGTCGATCCGTGGGGCCGGCCGTTCGTGCTGCGTCGCGTGACGGGACGACGGCCCGTCGTCGTGCTCACCGAGCGTGCGATCGACTGGGAGCTCAGCTCGCCGGGCCCCGACGGCGTACCGGGCAACGGCGACGACGTTCGCGATCCGTTCCAGCGTGTCGTGCCGCGCGGCACGATCTACGCGACGGCGTCGGGCGAGGACCAGCTCATGGAGATGCTCTCGCGCATCGCGCCCGGCGAGCAGGTGCTCGGTGCGATGGCGCGTGCGTACTCGCAGCTCTCGCTCGCCGCCGAAGAGGAGCGCACCTCGAGCGTCGTCACGGCGACGTCGACCGAAGAGTCGGCCGAGCCGATGCCCGACGAGCCGATGATGGAGATGGCCGACATGATGGGCGGCGAGGGCGGTGGGGGCCGAGGCTACGCCACGGCGACGGGCGCACCCGCGGCTCAGGCCGCGCCCGCCCCTGTGGCGCCCGGCCGCTATCGCCGGGCGGCGGAGGACTACGCCGGCGCGGAGATGCAGCCACACGAGCAAGAGGCGGATCGCGACGCGGATGGGATCCTCGACAGCGACGACCGGGCGACGGACGCGGAGGCCGCGAGCTTCCTCGGACAGTCGAGCACGCTCGTGCGCGAAGAGTTCCCCGCGACGCTCCACTTCGTCGGCGAGGTCGCGCTCGATGCGCAGGGACGCGCGCAGGTGACCGTGCCCCTGCTCGATGCGCTCACCACCTACCGCCTCGAGGCGATCTCGTGGACCAGCTCGGGCTGGATCACCTCGGGCCGTGGCGACCTGCGCGTCGATCAGGACGCGATGGTGGACGCGCCCGTGCCGGAGGCCGCGTCGATCGGTGACGTGATCCGCCTGCCCGTGCGCGTCCAGAACCGGACCGCGCGGCTGCTCGCGGTGCGGGTCGAGGTGTCGGTGGAGGGCGACGCGATCGTCGAGCTCGGCGCGCCCGCCACGATGAACGTCGAGGCGCGCGATGCCGCCGAAGGGATCGTCGAGGTGCGCGCGCGGCGCGCGGGTCACGCGACGCTGCTCGTGCGGGCGTTCGCCGCAGACGGAACGCCGCTCGACGCCGTGCGCCGTCCGATCGACGTGGTGGAGGATGCTCGCCTCGTTCGCATGCGCAGGCTCGATCTCGTCGAGGGCGGTGACTCGCTGCGCTTCGAGGTGCCCGAGGGTGCGTTCGCGCGCGGGCCCGGCGAGGTGCGGCTCTCGGTTGCGGGCGCGATGTTCGGTAGCCCCGTCGAGTGGGCCGGCACCGCGCGCGACGGCGGCGACAGCACGTGGGCCGCGTGGGCGCTCGCGATGAATGGCGAGCCGGTCACGCAGCCGCTCTTCGACGGCATCCACCACACCATCGTGCGCAGCACCGACTACGGCGACGCGCAGTTCTTCATCAGTGGCTACGACGCAGCCGCGATCGCGCGCACCGTCGGCGCGCTCTGGGCCGACGAGCGCATGACCGACGACGAGGTGCGCGGCGCGCTGCGGTTCCTCTCGGGGGCCGATCTCGAGATGCCGGAGACGGCGCGCCGCTACTACGGTCAGCCGTCGATGGTGCGGGACGCCGTCGCGGTGTTGATCGGGCTCTCGCCCGCGGTGCGCTCCGACGCTCGCCCGGGCCTGCGCGCTCTCCTGCGCGAGGCCGTCGCGCGCATCGCGACCGAGGCTGCGAACGAAGGTGCGCGGAGCTCGGACGTCACGACGTCCGTGCGCGTGGCCGCTGCGCTCGCGCTGAGCGGCGGAGACGCCGAGGCGGCACGGGCGCGCGAGATGCTGCGCCGCGCCGAGCGCGAGGTCGTCGTGGTCGGCGATCAGGCGTGGCTCGAGACCGACGAGGGCGACGGAAGCGTCGAGCCCCGCCTCGTGCCGACGTCGCTGCTCGCGCTCGCGTACCTCGGGCTCGGTGAGCCGCGGAGCGCGCTGCCGCTCGTGCGCACGCTCGCGCGCTCGGCGCGTGGTGCGGCCTACTGGCCCACGGAGGGACGCGCGCTCGCGAGCGCGGCGGCCTCGCGCCTCACGCGCGGAACGCCCGGTGGTCAGGTCGCGGTGACCTTCGACGGTGCGCCCGTCGAGTCGCGCGTCGAGCACGGCGTGGTCGTCGCGATGATCCCTTCGATCGGTCGGCCGGGCGAGCACGTCGTCGGCTTCTCGCTCGAGGGCGGCGTGCTCGCGCTCGGTCAGGTCGAGGTGCGCTACGGCCTCGCATGGGATCGCGCTCCGCGGCGCGTCGCGCCGATCGATCTCTCGTGGGACGGTGAGACTGGTGCGCGCGAGACCCGCTCGGCGCTGCGCCTCGTGGTGCGCAACCGGAGCACGCGCGTCCTCGTGCGTCCCGTCGTCGAGATCCAGCTGCCTGCGGGCGCGGAGCTGGACGAGGCGACGCGCGACGTGCTCTCGAGCCGCTGTGCGGCGCCGGCGGCGGTCGAGGGCTCGACGCTCCACCTCGAGCTCCGCTCGATCGCGCCCGGTGGCTACGTGCGCCTCCCGATCCCCGCGCGATGGAGCGCGGGCGGCTCGCTGCGTGGTCTCGGCGTCTCGGCGTGGGACGACGCGCAGCCGGCGAGCGGTGAGGATCTGCCCGTCGCGGTGCTCGCCTCGCGCGAGGTCGTCATCGCCGATCGAGGGGAAGAGCCCGAGGCGCCCGAGCACGAAGGATCGCCGCCGCCACGGCCGCCCGATCCGGAGCCCATCCCCTTCGATCCGATCCCTGCGCTCGCGGAGGGGATCCGATGAACCGCCCGAACCGCACCCTCCGTCACGGCCTCCTCCACACCATGCGTCACCACACGCTCCGACTCCTCACCGCGGGGCTCTTCGCCGCGGTCCTCTGTGCAGGGCTCGCGTGCACCGCGCTCGTTCCGAGCCTCGCGCTCGCGCAGGGCGCGACGGCGCGACCGACCGGCGCCGTGCGCGGACTCGACCTCCAGCTCGAGGGCTCGCTCGAAGGCGTGCGAGGTCGCGAGCTGCGCTGGCTCGTGACCGCGTACGAGGTGCTCGGGATGAGCACGCTGCGGCTCGCGCCCGACACCGAGATCCAGCTCACCACGGCGCTCGATCCGACGGCCGAGCCGATCGTGACGCGCACCGACGCGCACGGGCGTGCGCTCGTCGCGCTCGCGATCCCCGACGACGCGCCGGAGTCCTTCCAGGTCGTCTTGCGCGCCTCGCGCGGCAGCGTGCAGCGCCGCTTCGAGCTCGGCGTGCGCACGCGGATCGGCCGGCAGATCCAGGTCGTTCCGCTGCGCGAACGGCCCGCGCCCGAGGGCCTCTTGCCGGTGGCGATCCTCGCGCGGGATCACACGGAGCAGCCGCTCGCGTCGTTGCCCGTGCGTCTCGAGCTGCTCGACGCCGCAGGGCGTCAGCTCCTTCCGCGCGTGGAGCTCACGACCGATCGCTCGGGCCTGGCCCACCACGTGTTCCGCCTGCCGCGCGAGGCCGTCGGGACCGTCGTGCTGCACGCGGTCTCCGGTGAGCGCGAGCAGCGCCTCGAGTCGCGAGAGACGGTGAGCCTCGGCGCAACGTCGCGCTCGGGACAGCTCCTCGTCGCGATCGCCCCGGCGCGCTGGGTCGTCGAGCCGTCGAGCACGATGGAGGTCGAGGTCGTCGTCCGCAACGAAGAGGGGCGACCGATCGAGGGCGCGATCCTCGACGTCGAGGACACGCGCTCGTACGAGGAGCGTCGCCGCGCGCCGCTCCGCACCGACGCGCGCGGCCGCGCTCGCTACACGTACCGCGCGCCTGGGATCGGGGGCGGCTACCAGGACGTGCCCATCAGCGTGCGCGCGGCCCACGAGCTCGAAGGTCAGGGCTACGCGAGCGCGCAGATCCGCGTCGCGCGCGTCGAGCGCGTCGCGACGTTCTCGGTGGAGGGTGGTGCGCTCGTCCCGGGCCTCGGTGGTCGCGTGTACGTGCGTGCGGTCGACGTCGACGGAACGCCCGCGCCGGCGGGTGTCGACGTGGAGCTGCGCGGCCCGCGCGTCGGCTCGCTGCGTGGCACGACCGACGCGAGTGGCATCGCCGTGCTCGATCTCCCCGCGCTCGCTGCGCTGGCGGCGGGCGCGCAGGACCGCTGCGGCGGCGAGGCCGCGACGGCGATCGACGTGCTCGTGCGCGGCGCCGAGGGCCTCGAGTCCTGCCTCGCGCTCGATCCGGACGGGGCGGCGCGTGTGCGCCTCGCCTCGCCCTACGCCCGCGCAGGTCAGCCGCTCCGCTTCACCGTCGCGCGCGCCGCGACTGCGCAGCGTCTGCCGATCTCCGTGCGCGTGCTCGAGCACGGCTCGATGCGCGCGGTCGCAGCCACCGTGATCGCGGGCGGCGAGACCACGGCGGAGGTCACGATCCCCGAGGGCGTGAGCGGGCGTCTGCTCGTGCTCGCCCGGCCCCTCTTCGGTGCCGAGGAGCGAGAGGTGCGCGGTGGCGCGGCGCAGGCGCTGGTCGTGCGTGGTGACTGGTACGCCCTGCGCCCGCGCGTCGAGGCGGGCACGGGCGGCGCGCGGGTGCACCTCGACTCGGTGCCGGACACACGCGCGCTCGTCGTCGCGATCCCTCTCGACGAGGCCGAGCGACACGGTGAGATCGAGATCCCCGGTCTCGACGTCTCCACGCGCGCCGAGCCCGCGGAGGCGACGCTCGCGCTCGTGGAGGCCGCGCTCGCGGTGACCACGTCGCGCGACGCCGCCGCCCCCTTCGTGCTCCGCGCGAACGGTCCGCGCATCGAGGCGATCCCGGTGCCCGCGCCGAGCGATCCGACGACGCTCGCGCTCTTGCGTGACCCGTGGCGTTCGCAGGCGCGCTTCCTCACCGGACGCCTCGCGCTCCTCTACCGTGCGATCGAGCAGCGCGTCGCGACCTCGGTGCCCGAGCACCTCGACGACGTGGCGATCGAGACCAACGGCCGGTGGGACTTCAACGCGCAGATCGTCGCGTCGGTGGCGGACGGCGGCGATCTCGGCGGCGAGGGCGCGACCGGGCTCGGCGGTGAGCCGATCACCGTGGAAGCGCTCCGCGCGTACGACCCCGCGTTCACGTACGACAACGTCGCGCGCCGCATCACGCGCGAGCGCCTCTTCCGCCTGCTCGTCGCGCTCCGGCGCTTCGTGCTGCAGAACGGCTACGACATCCCGTGGGCCCGCCTGGGCGATCCCTCCACGTGGCTGGCGCACACGACCGAGCTCTACGATCAGGCGATCGGTCAGCTCACGACGCGCGAGCTCGTCGATGGCTGGGGCCGCCCGTTCGTCCTCGCCCCCGTGAATGGTCGCGCGCGCTACGGCGCGTGGCAGCCGCTGCCGGGCTGGGAGGTCTACTCGCTCGGGCCCGACGGTCGCGCGAGCACCGGTGACGACGTGGTCGACCCGACCGCGCGTGTGCTTCCCTCGAGCTCGCCCTACGCGCAGTCGGTCGGCGAAGACGGTCTCGTCGCGCGCCTCACGGGTGTCGAGCTCGGTCGCGCGACCGTGCTCGATCTCGGGCAGCGCTCGGGTGAGGGCTGGGTCGGGATCCCATCGAGCCCCGAGAGCGCCTCGGCCGGCGTCGCGCTCCAGCTCTGGGAGTCGGTCCCGGCGCGCCTCGCCATCCCCCTCGATGCGCTCGCGCTGCGTCGCCCCTCGCGCACGACCGACGGCGCGAGCCGCCTCGTCTCGCTCGACGGCAGCGAGCTCGTGCTCGCGCTCGACGAGGAGCCCCGCACGTGGGGCATCGCGGTCATCGCGGTCAGCGCGACCGGCGTGCCCGCGCTCGCGATCCGTCATGCGCTCCTGGGCTCACCGCTCATCGTCGAAGGGGAGCTGCCCGGCCGTGTGCGCGTCGGCGAGCCCGTGGAGGTCGAGCTCCGCGTGACGAGCACGGCGAGCCGCGACCTCTCGCTCTCGCTCGATGCGCAGGGCGAAGGGGCGCTCTCCTTCTCCGCACCGAGCACGCTCGCGATCCCGCGCGAGACGTCGGTGCCCGTGCGCGTGCGCCTCGATGGCACGAGCCCCGGACACGGCCACGCGATCCTCCGCTTCCTCGACGGCGGAAGCGCCGTCCGCACGGCGCGCTCCGAGCACGCGGTCGATCGAGGCCTGCACCCCATCCGCACGCGCGCGGCGCTCGCGTCGGCGAGTGGCACGCGCTTCGATCTCACGCTCGAGGGCCCCGAGGGCGGTCGGGACGCGGTCGGTCGTGTCGTCGTGATGCGTCCGGGCGCGCTCGGCCTCGACCCCGATCTCGGTGACGCGCGCGAGCGCGACCCGGGCCTCGTCGCGTGGTCGCTCACGATGGCCGGTCGTCCCGTGGACGAGGCGCTGCGCACGAGCCTCCAGCAGGATCGGCTCGGCGTGATGCCGCGTCTCTCGCTCGCGGGCGCGCTCGTCGCGTGGTCGTCGGCCGACAGCGAGGACGAGGCCGCGCAGGCGGCCGCGCAGCGCGTGCGGAGCGCGCTCGGTGGCTACGGCTCGGGCGATCCGGCCGAGAGCGCCGCGGTGCTCGCCGCGCTCTCTCCGGGCGGCGTCTTCGAGCTCGCGGACACCTACGAGCGCGCGCTCGATCCGGTCGCGCAGCTCGCGGCGCGCGAGCGGAGCCAGCTCCGCCGCGGCCTGCGTCGCTACCCCGAGGAGCCCTCGCTCCTCGCGCGCTCGGCGGCAGCGCTGCTCCTGGCCGATCCGCGGGATGCGTACGGTCGCGCGATGTTCGATCGCGTGGTCACGCACCTCGAGACGATCGAGCGCGGCGGTGCGCGTGGTCGCGTGGTGGTGCCCTCGACCGCGCGCGATCAGCCCCTCGAGCGGCTCGTCGCGACCCTCGCGCTCTCGGTCGCGGCTCACCAGCTCGGCGAGCACGGCCTCGCGGAGGAGCTGCTCCGCGGCGCCGCGTTCGACGATCACATCGCGATCCGCGCGGGTGGCGAGGCGCTCTTCTGGTGGCTCGCCGCCGGCGCGTACGGCGTCCTCTCCACCCCCGAAGGGGCGCCGCCTGCGAGCGACTCGGTCACGGTCGTGGTGGATGGCCGCACGCTCACCGCGACGCTCGAGAACGGCTTCGCCGCGATCGCGCTCGAGGGCGCGGGCGCGCGTCCGTCGGTGTCAGTGCGCACCGAGGGGCCCGTCGTCGTCCGCGCCGAGTCGCTCGCGTTCGGGCGCTTCGACGAGCGGGGCGATGCACCGCTCGGCCTCTCGATCGTCGGCGAGCCCGGCGACGCGCGTCACGTCAGCTCGCTCGAGCTCACCGTGCACGCGAACCGCGAGGCGCGCGAGCCCGTGCTCCACATCCAGCTGCCCGCTGGTGCCCGCGCCGACGAGGCCCTCCTCGCCGCGATCCGCAGCGCGCCCGGCGTCGTGAGCGCCGAGCTCCGCACGCCCGGCCTCGTGCGCGTGCGCCTCGTCTCGATGGCGAGCGGCGTGGATCTCCGCATCCCGCTCCCGCTCTCGTGGATGGTGCGCGGCACCGTGCACGGCCTCGCGGTCGTCGCGTTCGAGGCCGCCGTGCCCGGCCGCATGACCATCCTCCCGCAGCGCACCTTCACCATCCCGTGACCTCGCGCCTCGCGCTCGACGCGCAGAGGGCCCGAGCCGAGCCCTGGCCGCGTCGAGGCGCGCCGCACGGCTCTTGACGCCGCCCGCCCCGTCACCCACGAATGGCGGCTTCCCGGAGCCCGCAGTGAACGTCCCGACTGCCCGCAAGATCCACTTCATCTCCCTCGGCTGCCCCAAGAACCGCGTCGACACCGAGGTGATGCTCGGTGTCTCGGGGCTCTCGGGCTACCGCGCCGTCGAGGACGCGAGCGAGGCCGACGTGGTCGTCGTGAACACGTGCGGCTTCATCGGGCCGGCCAAGGAGGAGTCGATCGACACGATCCTCCAGATGTCGCAGCTCAAGGAGTCCGGCTCGCTCGAGCGGCTCGTGGTCGCGGGCTGCCTCTCGCAGCGCTACGCGAACGAGCTCTCGGTCGAGATGCCCGAGGTCGATCACTTCCTCGGCTCGAGCGACATGCTCAAGCTCGGCGCGATCCTCGAGGACCCCAAGCACGCGCCGCGCATGATGGTCGGCAACCCGGCCGAGTGGACGCTGCGCGCGACCGATCCGCGCCTGCCCTCGCTCTCGCGGCACTCGGTCTACGTGAAGATCGCCGAGGGCTGCAACCGCACGTGCGCCTTCTGCGCCATCCCCACGTTCCGCGGCAAGCAGCGCTCGCGCACGATCGACGACGTCGTCGCGGAGTGCGAGCGCCTCGTCGCCGAAGGCGCGGTGGAGCTCAACCTCATCTCGCAGGACACGATCTCGTTCGGCCGTGATCTCGACGAGGACAAGGCCCATCGCAGCGACCTCGCCAAGCTCGTCGCGCGCGTCGCCGACGTCAAGGGCGTGCGCTGGGTGCGCGTGTTCTACCTCTACCCCGAGACGCTCAAGCCCGAGCTCGTCGAGCTCTTCGCCTCGCACCCGCGCGTGCTCCCGTACATCGACATGCCGCTCCAGCACGCGAGCGATCGCATGCTGAAGATCATGCGGCGCGGTCACGGCATCGACCGGCAGCGCAAGGTCGTCGAGACGCTGCGCACCAAGATCCCGAACCTCGTCTTCCGCTCGGCCTTCATCGTCGGTCACCCCGGCGAGACCGACGAGGACTTCGAGGAGCTGGTGAAGTTCGTCGAGTGGGCCGAGCTCGATCGCGTCGGCGTCTTCACGTACTCGCACGAGGAGCAGACGCGCGCGTTCGAGATGGAAGACGACGTGCCCGCCAAGGTGAAGAAGGCGCGCACCCGCAAGCTGCACGCGGTGCAGCGCGCGATCACCCGCAAGAAGACCAAGGCCCTCATCGGTCGCGAGGTCGACGTGCTCGTCGAGGGCGTCTCGGACGAGAGCGACTTCCTCCTCGAGGGCCGCTGGTGGGGCCAGGCCCCCGAGATCGACGGCAAGGTCTACCTCGCGAACGGCACGGCCGAGCGCGGCGAGATCCGCAAGGCGTTCGTGACGAGCGCGGCCGAGCACGACCTCGTGGCCGACCTCGCGGACGCCGAGGGCGTGCTCCCCGAGCCGCCGCCCGGCGCCAAGCGCGTGAAGCGCAAGGAGCCGCTCCGCCTCCGCACGCTCTGACCGGCGAGCACTCGGATCGGCGGCTGGAGGTGGGCCGCCCGGATGTGACAGACGCCGACGGCTGGGCACACGCGTTGCGAAGCGGTGCGGCCATGCGCTCCCCCATCATCCTCCTCGCATTCGCCCTCTCGTTCTCCGGGTGCCCTCCCACCATCTCCGACGCCGACGCAACGTCCGCGGACGCCGCGCTCGTCGAAGCGATAGCGCCGGATGCACGGCCCGACGCCACGACCGCGGTCGACGATGCTGCGCTCGATACCGCGCCCGGCGCCGCAGCGCCCGACGACGCTGCGGCGCTCGGGGTCGTCGACGCAACACTCGCCGACGCCACGCCGGCCCCGCTCGACGCTGCTGCCGCCGAAGCCGACCTCGACGCTGCCACAGTCGACGCTGGTCGCGCCGGTGCCGCTCCGTGCACCCTCACGTCGGGCTGGCTCGCGCTCGAGGTCGACGGCGTGTCGCGCACCGCGTGGATAGACGTCCCGCTCGAGCCCGGACCAGTGCCCCTCGTGCTCGCGTTCCATGGCATGGGTTGGAGGGCGAGCGCGTTCCGCGACGCGACGCGCTTCGACACGGCGCTGCCAGGCGCGCTCATCGTCTACCCGCAGGCCCTGCCCGACGCGCGCGGTATGCCCGCGTGGTCACTCGGCACGACGGGGCCGGACATCGCGCTGCTCGACGCGCTCGTCGCGCGCCTCGCGGAGCGTGAGGCGTGCATCGAGCCCGGACGAGTCGTCGCGTTCGGCCGCAGCCTCGGCGGCTACTTCGCGAACACGGTGGCCTGCGCGCGACCGACACTGCTGCGCGCGCTCGCGACGACGATCGCCGGAGGTCCCGTGGTCGCGTGCAGCGTGGCACTTCCGGTCTGGCTCTCGGGACGTGAGGACGATCCGACCGTGCCCTTCGCGGCCACGCTCGCGCAGCGGGATCACTGGGTATCGGCCGACGGTTGCGCCGCTGCTGGCGCGCCGGGCGCGGAGCCCGAATGCACCGTGTGGGGCGCGTGCGACCCCGGCCTCGAGGTCACGCTCTGCTCGCTCCCCACTGGAGGCCACGTGCCGCCCGACTGGACCGTCGCGCGCTCCGCGGCGTTCTTCGCGCGGGTGCTCCGATGAGCGCCGTGCGAGACACCGAGCACAGCCCTCACGGACCGTCGCGGATCGTCTTGCCGTCGAGGCCGGCCGTCGCGATCGACGTCCCTGCGCCGCTCGCGGAGCTGAGCGTGCAGCGGTTCGATCGTGGTGCGTCGGTACCCTGCTCGCTCGCACAGGCCATCTGCGTGCGCGGCGGTTTCCGACTCTCACTGCGTGAGCGCCCCGTCGCCGCCCTCGTGCACGTCGGCGCGCGGGGTCTGGGCCTGCGCGCCGCGGATCTGCACCCCGTGCACGCGGACGACGAGGCCGAGCTCGCGGCGCGCTGGGCCCGCGCGGAGGTGCTGTACGTGATCGCGCCGGCCACAGGCGCCGCGCGTCCGGATCTGGTCGCTGCTGTGGTCGCGTTCGTCGCCGCCACCACGCAGGGCTCGGTGCTCCATGACGTGCCGCTGCCGTACGGACGTACGTCCGATGCGCGGCCCGCCCACGCGAGGCGCGGCCTCGATCCGGCGGATATCCGAGGGCCAGAGCGCGGCACATCCGCTGCAGTCGGGCTCGCCTGTCCCACACCGATGAATTCGAGACGATGGACATCATTGATCTGCGTGACCGCGCTCGCGCTGCTTCCCTCGTGCGCTCCGGAGACAGCTGGAGTCGCAGCGAGCGACGCCGAATTGCGCACCGACGCGACGTCGGCCGTGCTCACCACGCGTTCGATCGCGCACGTCGGTTTCCCGGCGCGACCGGCGCACGTCGGCGACTTCGACGGCGACGGACGCGATGATGTGCTCGAGCTCGTGCGCGCGTCGGGCACCGGAACGCTCGCGCTGCGCGTGACGCTGGTGCGCGCGACCGGCCCGGCCTCGCCGATCACGACGAGCCTCGGCGACCCGATGCCCACGACGCCCGTCGTCGTGGCCGACGTGAACGGCGACGGCCGCGACGACGTCGTCGTGACCGGCAACGGCATCGCCGGTGGCGCGGGCCTCGGCATCCTTACCTACGTGTCGAGCCCGACCGCGGGGTTCGCCCGCCGCGTACAGCGGCTTGGCGACGGCGTCGCGGTCGCGGCGCGGCCGCCGCTCGTGGGCGACGTCGACGGCGACGGACGCGACGACCTCGTCTTCGTGTACGCGGGCGCCACGTCGATCACCACGCGCACCAAGCTCTCGCGCGCGGATGGCACGTGGGGCGCGGGCGCCGAGGCCAGCCTCGCGGCGCCGTCGTCGCTCCTGCCGTCCGTGCAAGCGCGCCTCGCGGACCTCGACGGGGATCTCCGCGCCGACCTCGTCGCGGCGGGCTTCGACCTCGACGGTCCGTCGACCGGCTTCGCGGTCCGCGCCCGACGCGGGCGCGGCGACGGCGGCTGGATCGCGGCCGACACCCGGCATCCGGCGGTGCCCCGGGCTGCGCTCGAGCGCCCGATGGCGCTGCGCGACTTCGACGGCGACGCGGTGCCCGAGCTCGCGCTCCTCTCGACCGATCGCCTCTGGATCCTGCGCTGGGCCGAGGGGCGCTTCGCCGACTCGATCCCGGTGCCGACCGGCCTGGGCTCGTTCCCGACGAGCGCGCCGGTCGTGGTCGCCGACGTCGACGGCGACGGGCTGCTCGACGTCTCGACGTCGCGCAGCATCCGCACGACGGTCGGCACGATCACGACCGAGCAGCTCGAGGTCGCGACGTTCCGCACCGGCGGGCTCGGCGGCACGAGCACCGTGCGCAGCTCGGCGCCGATCGACGGCGCGACGCCTCCGGTCGCGGTCGACCTCGACGGCGATCGCCGGAGCGACGTCGTCTTCCACACGACCGGGCCGGGGACGCCGCGCCTCGCCGCGACGATCCGCCGCTCGGACTTCCTCGAGCGCACCCAGGACGCGCACCGGCGCGGCGACGCTCGCGCGTACGAGGATCGCACGAGCGAGCTCACGCGCGCCGTGGGCCGCATGACGCCGCGCCAGTGCATCGCGGGGATCGAGGACGTCGCGACGGTCGTGGCCGCCCGCGGGCTCGCGGGCCTCGAGGGGCCGCTGCTCACCCTGCTCGACTGCGCCGCGACCGACATCCGACCCGGCAGCGAGCACGAGCGCGCCGCCGCGCGCGCCCTCGCGGCGCTGCGCGATGCGCTCGCGCGGCCGGCGCCCGCGCCCTCGGGCGTGCCGGTGCCGATCGTGCGTGTCGCCGGCGCCGACCGCATGCGCACGCACGCGCTGCGCCCGGAGGCCGCGTCGGTGTTCCTCGGCTGGTTCACCAGCCACGATCGCCGGGTCGGCCGGCTCGGGCTCGGGGACGCGGTCGCGGATCCCGGCACCGAGATCGCGCTCTGCGGCCTGCCGCTGATGCGCGATGCGGCGGGCGAGCTGCTCGACGCGGAGGTGCTCCGCATCGGCGCGTGCGCGTTCGGCGGCAGCAGCCACCCGGGTGCGATGGCCGACGCGCACTGCCGCGCGGTCGCCGAAGGCCGCGGGCAGTACGCCTCGGCCGACGAGGTCGCCGCGCGCCCGGCGCGCTCGAGCCTCACGCACCGCGCCGACGGCGGCTTCAGCCTGAGCCTGGGCGGCGCGGACGTCCGGCGCCTCGAGCGGCTGCTCGACGGCGCGTGCGCCGGCATGACGACCGGCGCGCGGGCCGGCGAGCTCGGGCTCGAGCCCTACACGGTGGAGTCGTGCATCGAGGGCAGCACCGCGGAGGTCGAGACGTACGGGGCGGTGGCCACCGCGATCGCGGACTGCTACGCGCCGGCCGACGGCAGCCCGATCCCGGTCGACGGTGCGGCGACGATCGATCAGCTGTCGCAGGGCATCCCCGATGATGTGCGAGGCGCCGCAATTGAAAACGGCTTCAACTTCGGGCTCGAGCGATTGATCCATCTAGTCGCGGATTGGGCGCGCCGGCATGACGTCCACTTCTTTCCGATGGAGTTCCCTCCGGAGACCCTGCCCGACGGTACGGTCGTTCAGCACACCCGAGAGGACTTCCTGAACCCCCACTACGAGACCGTGCGGATGACGCGTGAGATCGACGTGCCGGGCGGGGGCAAGCGCGTCGAGACGATCACGATCCACCACAGCAGGCACCCCGATGGGGGTAGTACCATGCAGGTCGTCGAGTTCCGTAGCGCGCCAGCGAACAGCATCCGCGCCGAACGGGTGCCGCACACGACGCCCGACTCCACGTACGGTGGCATCGAGCTCACCCGGACCTTCACGGAGATCGCATTCCGGGTCACCGCGTCCTCGTCGGGCACGCCGACGGGCGAGTCGAGGCTCGTCGTCACCCAGTGGCGGGGCGGCAGCGTGACGGCGCGGTGCACGGGCACAGCGAACGCGGCCTGCGAGCAGATCGCCACGCAGCTCTTCGGCGCCGAGACCGTCACGTCCGGCGAGTCCTCGCTCGAGCCCGCCGGGCTCGACCTCTCGCGCGAGAGCTGCCAGCAGCTCGTCTCGCTGGGCCTCCTGAACGGCCGGCGCGAGGGCGCGATGGAGCTCCTCTTCGGCGCCGGGCTCGTCCCGAGCCGCGCGTGGTACGAGCGGCCGACCGGCGAGGAGCTCGACCCGTCCACCGCACGCCACCTCGACGACATGCGCTGCATCCCCGAGGGCACCACCGAGCGCTCGCCCGCGGATCGCGCGTGCGGCCTCGTGTCCTGCAACCTCGGCAGCCTCGGCACGGCGATCGACGGAGGCTGCGCGTGCATCAGCCGCCCGTCGACGATGACCGCCGAGCTCGCGAGCGAGCTCGTGCGCTGCCACGCCATCACGTGCCCGCCGGGGAGCCGCACCGAGGTCGCGGGCTCGTCGTGCGTGTGCGTCGCCGAGGACGCGACGTCTCCGGAGTGCACCGACCCGCGGCCGACGAGTGACGTCGGCGTGTCGCGGCCGTTCTGCCCGACGCCGCCGAGCCGCTGAGCGCCGCATCGGGGACGCCGAGATCTGCCTTCGGTGGGTCTCGGCGTCCTGCTAGCTTCTGGACCTGATGTCCGAGGCCGAGACCGTCAGCGTCCCGCGCGCAGTGCGGCTCGAGACGCCCGCGCCGGTGCACCTGCCCTCGCTCGTCGCGCCCGATGGGCCGCGCTCGCTCGGGCCCTACGAGCTTCTCGCCGTCCTCGGAGAGGGCGGCATGGGGAGCGTTTGTATCGCGCGCCGATCGGGGCCCGGCGGCTTTCACCGCCACGTCGCGCTCAAGCGCATCCACGCGCACCTCGCGGGTGAGCGGGAGACGGTCGCGATGTTCCTCGACGAGGCGCGCCTCGCGGCCACGGTGTCCCACCGCAACGTCACGCAGATCTACGAGCTCGGCGAGAACGGCGGCGCACACTTCCTCGTGATGGAGCTGGTCGACGGCGCGCCGCTCTCGGCGCTCCTCAGGCTCGGGCCGATCCCGCTGCACATCGCGCTCTACGCGCTCGCCGAGGCTGCGCACGGGCTGCATGCGGCGCACGAGGCCCGCGACCACACGGGCCGTCCGCTGCATCTCGTGCACCGCGACGTCTCGCCGAGCAACGTCCTCGTGGGCTTCGACGGAGCCGTGAAGGTGACCGACTTCGGCGTCGCGAAGGCCGAGGGCCGGCTCGCACGCACCGAGACGGGCCACGTGCGCGGAAAGACGAGCTACATGGCCCCCGAGCAGGCGCTCGGGCACGACGTCGATCGCCGCGCTGACGTGTTCGCGCTCGGGGTCCTCCTGCACGAGCTCGCGACCGGGCAGCGCCCGTTCGGCAAGGGTTCGAGTGCGGAGATCCTCCTACGCGTCGTGAGCCACGAACGCCCGGCGCTGCGCGCGATCGCACCGGGTCTGTCGGCGTCGGTCGTGGAGATCGTCGAGCGCTGCCTCGCGCCCGAGCGCGCCGAGCGCTTCCCGACGGCGGGCGCGGTCGCGGACGCGCTCGACGAGCTGCGCGCCCGCGAGGCGCCGTGCAGCGCCGCGGATGTCGCGCGGTGGATGGAGTCGCTGCTCGGCGCGGATCGGCGCGCCCGCCGCGCCCAGCTGGCGGCGCTCGAGCTCTCGTTCGACACGCCACCTGCGATGGCGTCCGCCGTGGTTCCCGCGCTGCCTGCGACGAGCCAGGCGCCGGGCCCGAAGACGAGACGCGTCTGGTTCGCAGCGCTCGTCGTCGCCATCGGCGTGCTCGCGGTGCTCGCCGTAGTCGCCTTGCCCGCTGCACCCGCGCCGACCGAACTCGCAACGATCGAGCCCGCGCCGACCGAGCCCGCGCCGACCGAGCCCGCGCCGCCCGAGCCCGCGCCGCCCGAGCCCGCGCCGACCGAGCCCGCGACGGCCGAGCCCACAACGGCCGAGCGTGCGCCGATCGGGGGCGCAGCGACCGCACGTGCAGCGACTGAGCCGAGGGTTGTAGAGAGCGCGGCCGAGCCAGTTCAGAGCGCGTTGCCCCGCGCCGAGCGGGGCAACGGCACGCTCAGCGCGCGCTGCGCGCAGCCGGCGGAGGTCTGGCTCGACGGCGCGCTTCTCGGCGAGACCTTCCTCTCGATCGACGTGCCCGCCGGCCGCCATCGACTCGTCCTGCGCCGCGACGGCATCGAGGATCGCCGCACGATCACCATCCGACGCGGCGCTGCGACGAGTGTCGGAGACTGTTTCGCTGCGCGCTGACCGCGCGACGCGCCCCGCTCAGCGATGCGCGCGCGGATCGATCCCGAAGCGTTTCATGAGTTCGTACACCGTCGCTCGCCGCATGCCGAGGCGCTCGGCGGCCTCGGTCACGTTGCCGGAGGCCTCGCGAAGCGCGCGCTCGATCTGTTCGCGCCGCGGGTCGTCCACGGCTGTGCGCGCCGTTTCGCCCGACGGGCGAGGCGGAGCTTCGAGGTGTGCGACTTCGATCCGTTCGGTGCCCTCGGCGCGTGCGCTGCGTGCCGCATCGAGCACCGCGTTGCGGAGTTCGCGTACGTTTCCGCGCCACGACGCGCACACGAGCCGCTCGAGCGCGTCCACGGTGATCGGCATCGCGAGCCCCTCGCGCGCGAGCAGGTGTGCCGCGAGCGAGGGGATGTCCTCCCGCCGCTCCGCGAGTGATGGGACATCCAGACGAGCGCCAGCCAGGCGGTGGAAGAGGTCTTCGCGGAAGGAGCCTTGCTCGACGCGCGCTCGCAGGTCGCGGTGTGTCGCGGCGAGCACACGCGTGTCCACGCCGCGCCCGTGATCTTCGCCGACCGAGCGCACGACCCCGTCCTCGAGGAAGCGCAGCAGCTTGGGCTGAACCTCGAGCGGCAGCTCGCCGACCTCGTCGAGGAAGAGCGTGCCGCCGTGCGCGCTGCGCACGAGCCCGGGGCGCGCGCTCGAAGCGCCTGAGTAGGCCCCACGGGCGTGGCCGAAGAGCTCCGACTCGAAGAGTGCGTGCGGGATCGCGGCGCAGTTGGCGGCCACGAACGGCCCGCTCCGCCCGCTCGCTGTGTGCACGGCGTGGGCGACGAGCTCCTTGCCCGTGCCAGTCTCA
This sequence comes from Sandaracinaceae bacterium, assembly GCA_044376125.1. Lineage (GTDB taxonomy): Bacteria > Myxococcota_A > Polyangia > Polyangiales > Sandaracinaceae > JAFLCL01. The sequence goes on along the minus strand of JBILLJ010000008.1, from coordinate 99,023 downwards.
CCCAGCACGAGCACCGCGCTCGTCGACGGGCCCACTGTCTCGATCCGGCGTCGCAGCGAGGCGAGCGCACCGCCGCCGACCAGGCCGTGCGCGAGCCCGATTGCGTCGCGCGCCCGCGCGGCGTCCGCGACCACCACGAGGATGGACGCGCCTGCGCGCACGACGCTCCCGGTTCGGAGCGGCGTCGGCCCCTCGGCGCGCGCGTAGTCGACGAAGGTGCCGTTGCGGCTGCCAGCGTCGGTCAGCGCCCAGCCGCCGTCGTCGGGGGTCACGACGAAGTGCCGTCGCGAGAGCGAGTCGTCCTCGAGCACGAGCGCGGCGTCCTGTCCTCGTCCCACCGACACCTCGCCGCGAAGCGCGACCGAGCGGCGTGACGCCACGCCCGCGACCACGACCGCAAGCAGCGCCGGCGTCGGGCGCGCGTCCTCGGGGACCTCGCGGCGGAGTGTCTTGGTGGCATCCACGCGCGCATCGTAGCCGAGGCGGGAGCGGCCAGCGCCCGTACGGACGTACGTCCGACCCCGCCACGCCGGAGCGTGCGAGGCGCATGATTCCGCCCGAAACAGGGCGTCTGCACGTGGCATGTGGGTTGCTCAGTGCACCTGCATGACGCTCGTTCGCTTCGTCCTGTCCGTCTCCCTAGCCGTCGTGCTCGCGGCCTCGCCCGCGGGGGCGCAGCTGCGACCCGAGGCGCCCACCGCCTCGCTGCCAGATCACGCCGCGCAGGAGCCGCACCCGGGCCTCTACGTGGCCGGCGCGATCACGACCTTCGCGTCGTGGCTCCTCGCCGCGGGCTTCGGCGCCTTCACCTACGAAGACCAGGGCGACGAGGTCGCGCTCGGTCTCTTGCTCGTGCCGGTCGCCGGTCCGTTCGTGCAGGTCACGCGCGAGGACCACGCAGCAGACGGCGTGTTCGTCGCCGTGCTCGGCGGCCTCGAGATCGTCGGGCTCACGCTCTGCATCGTCTCGAACTTCATCACGCGACCGGTGCGGAACGGGCGCCTCTCATTCGACGGCCGCGCGCTCTCGGTGCGCTTCTGAATGCGCAGGTCTCGCGCCTTCGCGCGGCCGCGAGAGCAACCGATTCATCTCCAGTCTCCGAGTCCTGAGGTCAACCATGTCCCCCATCCGCGTCGCCCCGTCCCTCGTGCTCTTCGCGCTCGGTCTCGCGGGCTGTCGTTCGCCCGAGACGTCCCCCGCGCCAGTCTCGCCCGGCTCGCCCCCGCCTGGCCCCGAGGATGGGTGTCCGAACGGGCTCGCCGTGCCCGACGGCTACCCGCCGCTCGGTGGTAGCTGCCGTACGCACGTGTGGAGCGCCGGCGGGGCCGTCTCGTGGCCGACCGAGTCGCTCGACCGTACCGGGTTCGTCGCCGAGGACTGGCTCACGTGGACGGACACCCGTGGGGCGCGTCGACAGCCCGGCCCCAATGCGACGTTCGATCTCGGGTATGCGAGCGACGAGGATGCGTTCGCCTACCTCGGGATCCTCGTGCCCTCGCTCGAGGTGGGGCGCTGGACGGGCGACGAAGGTGCTGCCGTCCGCGAGCGCCTCGGCGGTGCGGTCTCCGGTCGCGGCAGCGACATCGAGGGTGGTGCCGTGGACGTCGAGATCGTGGGCCGTTCGGGCGAGGTGCTCTGGGGCCGCTTCCTCGCGCGCATCTGTGGCCTCGACGAGGGCTGCAAGGCGATGAACGGGCGCTTCTCCGCACGGCTCGACGAGGTCCCGAGCGAGGTCCCCTTCGGCTTCGGCAGCGGGCCCTATCGCGACTCGGCCACGTTCTGCTGGGATGACGGCGCAGACTGCCGCCTCCCCAACGAGCTGCCGCCGGGCTGCGGCGTGGCGCGTTGCGTGCGGCGAGAGTGCGTCGTCGAGGTGCCCCCCTCGTGCATCTGAGCGCGGTCCGCCGCTCGTCTGGAGGTGCTACCGTTCGTGTCTCACACGCGCTGCCCATGGTCTGCCGAACCGCCCTCTGCCTCGCCGTGTGTCTGTCCATCCTGCCGATGTCGGCTGGCGCCCAGTCGATCGGTGACCCCATCGCGGCTGCGGACGCCGCATTCGACGAAGGAGATCTCACCCTCGCCCTCGCTGGCTACGAGGCGGCGCTCGCCGCCGGAGGTCTTGAGCACGACCGCTATGTGCACGTCGTGACCCGCACGATGCTGGCGCGGAGCGCGCGCCGCGACGAGGAGGGCACGCGCGCTGCGGCCCGCCTATTCCTCGCGATCGATGGGCTGCCGGTGCCGAGTGAACTCTCGCGTCTCGCGCGCGGGTGGGTCGAGGCCGAGCGCGCGTCTTCGGCGCCCCACGCGCTGCTCGAGGCGCGGTCGGTGGCGCACGCTGTGGGTGGCGATGCCGCGCAGGTCCGGGTCCGCGTCGGTGCGCCCGACGTGCGGCTCGAGCTGCGCGTGGGTACGCGTCCAATCGCCACGCCGGTGCTCGTGGGTGAGCCTGGCCAACCGTGGGTCACGTTCGCGCTCGCAGAGCGACTGGTCGGCCCGGTGACTGCGGTGATCGTCTTTCTCGACGGGCAGGACAACGAGATCCTGCTCGCGCCGTTGCGGCTCGAGCCCGCGAGCGACGCGGCGGTCGAGCTGCGGGGCTCCGAGCCCACCGAGCTCGAGCTCGGCCCCGCTTCCGAGCCCACCGAGCCCGAGCTCGGACCGGTTCCAGAGGCCATCGACGTTGCGTCGACGTCGCCGGTGCACGCGGGCTGGCCTGACGAGCTCGTCGTCGCTGGCGCGATCGTCTCGGGCGTCGGTCTGGCGGCGTTCGCCGGCTTCTTCACGGCCACGCTCGTCGGCTGGGACAGCTTGCAGCGTTGTCCGAGCCCAGACTGCGAGCCGCATCTCGACTGGACGCCGGAGCTCGCCGACGTCTCGATCGGAATCGCGCTCGTCGGCGCCGTGCTGCTCGTCGTGGGCCTGCTCTCGGGCAGCGACGAGCGCTCGTCACACACCGTGAGCGCGGACGACGGGAGCGTGCGGTGGTGAGGTCCGTGCGCTCCGGAATCCTGCTCACCACGCTCGCCGCGAGCGGCTGCACGCTTCTGTTCGACCCCGGCCCCACGCGCGACGCACGCCGCGTCGATGCTGGCTCCGAAGATGCCAGATCCGAGGACAGCAGCGTCGTGGACACCCACCGCGAAGATGCCCCAGGGCTCGACCCGTGCGCCTCGCGCTGCGTCCCTGGGCGGGGCGCGTACTGCGAGCCGCGTCCAGGGCGAACCGTCCGCAGCGTGCCCGATGGCCAGCTGCGCGCCGTGCTCGGCACCACGCGCGCCGGGCTCGCCGTGACGGGCGTCTCGTCCGCGCGCGACCTCAGTCTGCAACTCGTCGCGGGCGACGTGCTGAGGGACCACGCGCTCGCGGACGTCGATGGTGGCTACACCGCCGTCGTTGCGACCGCAGCGCGTGGCGCGCTGCGCCTTCCGCTCGGCACCACCGCCAGCGAGATCTCGGTGGCGGGCGATGGGACCGCCATCGCCACCTCGCTCGGTTCGGTCGCGTGGGTCTCGGCGCGCGGCGCCGGCTCGCTGTTCGGTGACGACACGGACGGCGCCGCGGCGACTTCGCTGTGTTCGCGGTTCAGCGGCTGCGCATGGACGCCACGCTCGGGACCGACCGTCGGCGCACTCGCCGGCGGCACCGCGTTCGTTGCGATCCGCGGCACTTCCTCGTGGAGCTTCGTCGCACCGGGCGCGGCAGAACTGTCAGCCGAACCCGGACACCACCTGCGCGGCACCGCTGGCGATGTCGTGGTCGAGGAGAGCGCGCCGGGGCTCGGAGTCCGCCTCTTCGTCGGGGACGGCGCGGCCGTCGCCCCGGTCGACCTTGCCCCGTGTGCGCGCGCCGCAGTCGGTGAGGACCGCACGGTCGTCATCGCGCATGCCCCCGCATGCACGACGGCGCTCACCGAGGTGAGGATCCAGGAGACGACGTGCACACGCACAGGCTGCGCATGCGGTGCAACCTGCGCCGCGGGCGAGATCGAGGCCGAGATCGAGCTCGCCTCGCTCGCACTGCCCAGCGAAGGCCTCGTCGATTGGGAGTTCGAGGTCGCAGGGGATGTGCGCGTGCTCGCGATGCTCGTCGGGGACACGTCGGCGTCTTCGACCGGCACTGATGTCCTCGTGGCGGCCTGGAACGCGGCCGATGGGGCGAGCGCGCCGCGGCAGATCGTGCCGGTTCTCGTTTCGTCGGGGCGCCTGACGACGGTGCGCGGCATGGGACGCGACCTCGAGCTCGTGGTGCGCCGTACCGCCACCACGCTCGATGTGGTCGTGGCTGTCGCGGTACGCGCGGGTGAGATCGACGCACTGGCGGTCGGTGGGCTGACCCTCTGCGGCGGCTGATGCCGGGGCGCACGGCGGGCGCGAGCGGACCACCGGAGCGGGAACGTTGCATTGCGGCGTCGAGACCAGCTGGATGCGAGGTCAGGCCGCGCGCCGGCGCGTCGCGTCCTCTTCGAGCTGGACGACCAGCGGGAAGAACAGCCGCTCCTCCACCCACTGTGCGAAGCGCACGTCCGCCTCGAGCTCCTCGAGGAGCTCGTAGAGGCCGCGCCAGAGGCAGCGCGCGTGGATCGGCGCCCGGTAGCCGCTCGCGCGCGCGCGGAGCTCGGCGAAGAGGAGGGACATCGCCTCGTGATCGAGGTGCATGGCGTGGATGGCTCGCTCGAGATCTCCCTCGCGCGAGTGCTTGGACACGCCGTGCCGCAGGAGCGTGCGCGCCCGCGAGAGAACCCCGCGATCCTCGCGATCGATGTGGGTGTGCAGCTCGAGCACGAGCGTCTCGACCAGCTCTGCGATGGTGCCCAGCACGGGCTCGCCTTCGCGCGCGAGCCGACGCGCGAGCCCGAGGGCGAGGTGCGCGGTCTCGAACGTCGCGGTGTGGTGCGTGCGCGTGATGCGCAGCGCGAGGTCCGAAGCGTCGAGCGCCCCGAGCGGCGCCTCCCCGCGGTGCCGTGACTCGTCGGCGGTCTTCGTGATGATCGCCATCGCGTCCTCGAGCGAGAGCCCGAGCCTCGCGCATACGTCCTCGAGCGACGCGCCGTCCAGCGGCGCGCGATGGAGGCCGCTGCGGGAGATCGCGCGAAGGCCACCCGGGACCCGCTCGGCCACCTCGTTCAGGGACATGCTGGGCTCCACCCACTTCGTCGGCTGGTCCATGCCGAGGCTCTAGTCACGCGTCCGCCGGCCGCGGCGCGCTCGCTCACAGGAGCGCGAGCAGCGAAGCGACCAGCGAGAAGGCGAAGCAGCCGAGCCCGAGCGTCGTGAAGAGCACCGTCGCCTTGATGACGAAGAGCGCGCGGAGGTGTCCCACGCTCTGCGCGAAGCGGTGTGCGTCCGTCGTCGGGGTCGCCCCGCGGCGCCCGATGCGCGCGGCGCTCTGCGCACCGAGGAGGCAGGGCAGGGCGAGGACCAGGGTCACGCCACCGATGAGGAGATCCGGCGCGCCGGCGCCTTCGCGCGTGAGGCGACCGAGGCTGATCGACGCGAGCGTGAGCAGCACGAGCGCGTCCATCGCGAGGGCCCACGCGAGCAGCCGGACGGCGCGTCGCCCGGCGCGATCGAGGCGCGGCTCCGTCAGGTGCGCGGCGAGCGCGCGTGCATCGCCCGAGGGTGCGGCCTCGTCGGCCGTGGTCTCGGGGGCGTGAGGCGTCTCACCGCGCTCGCTCGGATCGCTGCGCCGCGAGACGAGGTGGACGACCCCGTCGTGCTCACCGTCGTGCTCGACGTGTGCGATCGACTCGGGCTCGAGATCGTCCGGTGCCGGCGGAGGCCGCGTGCTCGTGCGATCGAGCACGAACGGCGCGGTCGCGTCCTCCTCGCGGCGGGGCCGACGCGGCTCGGCGAGCGTCTCGGTCATGCGAGGCTCCCGAGCCACACGAGCGCGCCGCCGACGATCGCGACGAGCGCCGCGTCGAGGAAGAACGCCTTGGCCAGCGCGACGAACGCATCCTCGAGGTAGGGGGCGTCCTCGTCGGTCGCGTGGATGTGGTGCTCGAGGTCCTCGGCCGCGTCGGTGAGGAGCACGCCTCCTCGCAGGACGAGGAGCGCGAGGAACACCACCACCGCGACCGCACCGACGAGCTGCGGGGTCGTGACCTCGCCGAGGCGAACGAGAGGCGGCGTCGTGTCCGACTCGACCTCGGGCGCCATCACCGCACCGAAGGTCCAGGCCACGACGGCGCCCACCGCGAGCAGCAGCCCGAGCGCGCCCGCCAGCACCTGGAAGCGACCGAGCGTGCCCATCCAGCGGGCCGTCCCATCGATCGTGCGCTCGTCTCGTGGATCGAATGGCAGCTGCGCGAGGCGGCGCATCGCCGCGTCCGACGGCGGGGTCGGTGCGGCCTTCGTCTCGGGCGACTGCGGGCGGGACGTGGTCACGGGGCGCTCCCCAGCCTACCCCCTGCGCTCCGATCGCGCGAAAAGCCCAGCCGCGTGCCCGAGGCGGCACGGCATCGCTCGGCCATGCGCTATAGCTCGGCCGTGCGCATTCTCGCGATCGACACGAGCTCGGAGATCGGTGCCGTCGCGCTGCTCGAGCACGGGGCCGTGCGCGCCTCCATGCAGGCGCGCGTGATGCACCAGCACGGCGAGACCCTGCTGCCGCACGTCGATCGGGTGCTCGCGCTCTCTGGCCTCGGGATCCGCGACGTGGAGCTGCTCGCCATCGGCCTCGGCCCCGGCTCGTTCACGGGGGTTCGCATCGGGGTCGCGACCGCCAAGGGCCTCGCGCTCGCGCACGGCACGCCGATGATCGGCGTGCGCACGAGCCGCGTGCTCGCGCGCGCCGCGAGCGGCTCGCTGCGGCTCGTCGCGATCGACGCGAAGAAGGACGAGGTCTTCGTCGCGGCCTACGCCGATGGCGGCCCAGCCGGCGCGCTCGTTCCGTTGCTCGAGGATGTGCACGGCGCACCGTCCGAGGTCGCCGCCCGCCTCGCGGCCATCGTCGGCGACGCGCGCACCGCGAGCCTCGTGGGCTCGGCCGTCGGTGTGCATCGTGCGGTGTTCGAGGCCGCGCTGCCTGGCGTCGCGCTCCTGCCCGAGGTCCTCGCGGCGCCGAGCGCCACGCTGCTCGCGCAGGAGGCGCTCGAGATGCACGCGGTGCGCGGCGCCGACGAGCCCTCCGCGCTCGTCCCCGTGTACGTGCGCGGTGCGGACGCGAAGCTGCCTGGTGCGTGAGCGTCAGGCCGTGGGCGCGGCCTCGACGGGCGCGCTGCGCAGGCCGCGGTACACGCGCTCGACCAGGCGCGCGCTGCGATCCCACGAGTGGTCGCGCACCATCGCGCGCTGCTGTGCCGCGCGGAAGCGGTTGCGATCACGGAACGCGCTCACGGCGCGCATGATCGTGCCGTAGAACGCCTCGGCGGCGGCCTCCTCGAACGTGAAGCCCGTGCCCGAGCTGAGCTGAGCGTCGGCGTCGACGACCGCGTCGGCCACGAGCCCCTCCGCTCGCCCGATCGGGAGCGCTCCGTAGCGCTGCGCCTGGAGCGCGAGCACCCCGAACGCGTCGTCGAGCGACGGCAGCACGCAGAGGTCCGAGGCGCCGAGCGCGCGGTGCAGCATCGGCAGCGGCGCCTCGCCCTTGGCCGCCACGCGGTCGGGGAAGCGACGCGCGAGATCCGCGACGTCTTCGTGGAGCGGCGCCGTCGAGAGCACGAGCAGCTGCACGTCGTTCTTCACGATGCGCGGGAGGATCGCGAGGAAGGCGCGCTCGTCCGCGCGATCGCGCAGGACCGCGAGGGTGAGCGGGATGTCGTCGCGCACGGGGAGCTCGAAGGCGACCTGCGCCGCGGCCTTGTTGCGCAGCTTCGCGACGCCGTGCGTGCCCATCTCGACGGCGTCGTAGCGCACGTCGAGGTGCGGGTCGGTCGCGGGATTCCAGATCGAGGCGTCGACGCCGTCGGGCACGCCCACGAACGCACGACCACGCGCGCGGAGCACGCCCTCGAGACCCGCGCCGCCGGCCTCGACCTGGAAGCGCGACGCGAGCGAGGGGGAGGGTGCCACGATGCGCGTGGCGAACTGCAGGCCCGCCTTGAGCGCGGAGATCTTCCCGAAGAACTCCACGCCCTCGATGCCGAAGTGCTTGGGCAAGAGGCCGAGCTCGCCGAGCTGGGTTCGCTCGAAGCTCCCCCTGCGCGAGAGGTCGTGCACCGTGAACACGGTCGGCGTCGCCGACAGCGCCGCGTCTTCGCCCAGCAAGCACGGCAGGATGCCCGTCTGCCACCCGAAGAGGTGGATGACGTCGGGCAGTCCCTCGCCCTGATCCACGCGTCGCTTCACGAGCGCGATCACGGCGCGCGCGAAGCCGCCCCAGCGCGCAGCGCCCGCAGTGCCTTCGTCGTCGGCCGTCGCGTCCGCCGGAAAGAGGGAGGGCTCGGAGAGGAAGGAGACGTCGACACCGGCCGTCGTCTTGCCCTCGAAGAGCGCGAAGGTCTTGGTGCCCCCGCCGCTCGCGACCTCGAGCCGCACGAGCCGCCGCGCGAGGTGGCGCGCGCCCGGATCGATCGACGCCCAGAGCGGCGAGACGATGTTGACCTTGTGACCGAGCCCGCGAAGGGCCTTGCTGAGGGCGCCCGCGGACTCCGCGAGCGTGGAGGAGCCGTGGTAGTGCACGAGCTCCGGCGTGACGACGAGAACGTCCATGGGGGCGCGAGCCTACAACGGTTCCGGCGCCGCGCGAGGCCACGCGTATCAGCGGAGCGCGCTGCCTCCGAGCAAGGAGCCGAGGATCGCGCCCGCGACGTACGTCCATTTCAGCCATGGCGGTACGTTCTCCGCGCGTGTCGCGCCCTGGCCGCCGAGCAGCATCGCGAGCGGCCCGCACACGAGGGCCATGCCCGACACCGTCGCGCCCCGCGTGCTCAGCGGTGCGAGGACGGCCAGGCCGATCCCGACGACCGTCATGGCGCCCCCGGCCACCCGCACGACACGATCGAACTGCGCGCGCTCGAGCTCGATCGCCTCCGCGATCTGCCGGCTCTCCTCGCGCAGCAGCGCCGTGCGCTCGTTCGAGATTCGCTTCGCCTCGTCTTCTGGAGAGTCGGGCATGCGCACGACCGTGCCGCGCGGGCGCTCACGCTCTGGCTGTGGCGGTGTCGGTGCGCGGTAGGTCACGTGAGAGGCGTCGGGCCAGAGGTGCGAGGTGACGAGATCGTCGCCCGCGGCGTGCTCGCGATCAACGCCCCTTCTCCAGCTCGAAGAGCACGACGGGGCTCGCGTGCGGCACGTAGAGGCCACCACCACACGCCACGAAGTGCGGCGCCAGCGCGCGTCGGTAGAACGTCGCTGGCCTGAGCTTCATCGAGCCGTCCGTGCGCGCGCGATCGACGTGGTGCTCCCAGTCTTCCTTCGTGAGCGCCTCGAGGTAGAGGGCCTTCTTCGTGACGCGCGCCAGCGTCGCGATCGCCGCGAGCGCGTCGCGCCTGTCGAGGTAGTGGAGGACGCCCTGGCAGATGACGAGGTCGGCCCGCGCGCCACCGTAGTCGACGACCGAGCCCTGCTCCCAGCCGAGCTCCTTCGCGAGGTGCGCGCTGTGCTCGACGCCGCGGTAGCGGAGCTCCGGGTAGAGCGACGACAGCGCGGGCTTCCACCAGCCGAGCCCGCACCCGAGATCGAGCGCCGTCCTGGGCGCGATGCCGAGGTGCTGGAGATACCCTGCGACGAAGCGCGCCAGGCGCGCCGTGTCCTCGGGCCCCGCGACGCGCGTCCGCGGATCCTGGTAGTACCGGCGGTAGTACTCGGCGTCGAACGCGCTCGCGTCCGCGGCTCCCTTGGGGCGTGCCATGCGCGGGAGGCAACACCACCGCGACGCCCGACGCAAGCGCGCGCCGCGTGGAGCGCTCGCCGCCGTGGCGTCACGTGTGGCCCGACGGAATCCCTTCTTGCGGGCCGGACGCGACCCGCAGCGCGTTCACGTGGCCGCGAAGTCGCGGAGGATGCGCTGCCAGTCCGCGGCCCAGCGATCTTCGTGGTAGTCGCGCAGCGCCATCGCGCGGCTCTCTCGGCCCATGCGCTCGGCGAGCGCGTCGTCCTCGAGCAGGAGCCGGCAGTGCTCGCGGATGCTCTTCGCGTCGTCGCCGACGAAGCCGTTCACGCCGTGCACGACGTAGCGCTCGATGCCGGGGATCCGGAAGCTCACGATCGGCATGCCCGTCATGAGCGCCTCGATCAGCGTGATCGTGTACTCCTGCTCTCCGTCGTGGAGGTAGACGCGTGATCGCCGAAGGAGCTGCTGGAGGCCGTCGTAGCTGACCTTCTCCTGCGCGTCGTCGAGGTGATCGACGTGACGGTGCGGCACGTCGCGCATCGCCTCGAGGTAGCTCCGGTGGTGCCAGCCGCGCTCCTTGTAGGAGTGGATGATCGAGAGCACCACCTGCTCGTCCTTCGCCGACGCGAGGCCTTCCCACGGCCCGTAGGCCTCCGGATCGAGGCCGAGCGGCACGTAAGGCACCTCGACCTTCATGTGCTCGCGCAGCCACGCCACGGTGTTCGGATAGAAGCTCACGACGCGCCAGCCCTCGCGCGAGAACAGATCCTCCCACTCGTGCCGCTCGAGCTCGGCGTGCTTGCACACGCGATAGAGCTTTCTGCCGGGTCGCTCGCGAAAGAGCTTCCACTGCCAGTTGAACATGAGCCACGCGACGTCGAAGCGATCGGGCCAGCCCACCGCGTCGCGATCGTCGAGGAGGCGCGCGAAGTCCTCGGGACCGTAGTCGAGCTGTGCGTCCTCGAAGCGCGGCAGCACGTTCTGCACGTTCGCGGGCTGCGGCCGCCAGTAGTGGAACTGGTCCCAGTGCCCGAGGAACCAGATCGGCAGACCCGATCGACAGAAGTGGTACTGCACGCCGGGATGCGTGGGCAGGATCAGGATGCGGGGGTCGGCCATGCGCGGGGGAGTTGTACTACGCCGTCAACGGCCGACGTAGGCGAGCTCTTCTGCGCTCGCGTCCGCGAGCACGCCCCTGTGCCGCCAACCGCTCTCGTAGCGCTTCAACATCTCGAGCGGCGACAGCGCGCAGGGATCGGCATCGAACCACGAGATCGCCTCGAGGAGAGGGAGCTTCCGCGGACGTTCGGGCAGCGCGCTCATCGGGTCCAGGATGGCCGTGACCCCGCAGTGCCGCGAGTCGTGCGGCGTGTGCGCTCCGTGCTCGGTGCTCGGGACGTACAGGCACGCTCTTCGCGAGCGGAAGCGACGCCGTTCCGGGCTCCTCTCGCTCGGCGCCGACTCGCGCTGATCAGGCGTGCGCGCGCAGGACGTCCACGGGGGCGAGCGAGCGGCGCTCGTGCTCGCTCAGCGCGCGAGAGAGCTCTCCGCTCACGTCGAGCACGCGGCCCTTGATCGCGTCGGCGAGCGCGACGAGCGCGTGGCGATCGGCCTCCGCGGGATGACCGACGACGACCACGTCCGCTCCGCGCACTGCTTCTTCGACGGTCTCGCACGCGACCGCACGCGGGTCGCCGAGGGCCACCTTGAGCGCGTCGATGCCGAGCGGCGGCACGCGCGCGTCGAGCACGTTCGCGTCCGCGACGCGCACGGCGAGGCCACGATCGAGCAGCGCGATGGCCATCGCCACGGGCGCCGAGTCGCGCACGTCCGGCGCGCCGGGCTTGAAGCCGATGCCCACGATCGCCACGCGCCGCGGACCGCCCGAGGGGCTCGCGCCGTGCGCGGTGCCGTGCGTCAGCACCGCGTCCACGAGGTGCGCGAGGTGCGCGTCGTTCGAGGCGAGCACGTGCTGCATCACGGGCACGCGCACGTCGTGGTGCTCCGCGTACGTCGCCAGGCTCGCCATGTCCTTCACCAGGCACGCGCCGCCGAAGGGCATGCCTGGTCGCAGGTACGCGGCCGAGGTGTTGAGCTTCGTGTCCCGACAGAGGAGCTGCATGAGCTCGAAGGGATCGACGCCGAGCGGCCGGCTGATGCGCGCCACCTCGTTGGCGAAGCTCACCTTGAGGGCGTGCCACGCGTTGTTCACGAGCTTGAGCACCTCGGCCGAGGCGGGATCGCAGGGCACCAGGCGCGCCGCGTGCTCGCGGTAGATCGCGCGGATCGCGTCCTCGGTGTGCGCGGCGTCGGCCGCATAGACCACGAGCTGCGGCTCCTCGCGATCGCGCACCGCGCTTCCCTCGCGGAGGAACTCCGGGTTGAGCGCGAGCCCGATCGTCGCGCCCGGTGCGCGCGCGGCGTCGATCGCGCTTCGCGCCGCGGCGTAGAGGCCCGGCGGCACCGTGCTCCGCACGATGATCGAGTACGTCGCGCCCTCGGGCACGGCGCGCGCGAGCGACGTGACGGCGCCGAGGAGCGCCGTCGTGTCGAGCTCTCCGTCGGCGCCCCGCGGTGTGCCGACGCACACGAGCGCGGCGTCGGTCTGGCGCACCGCGTGATCGAGGTCGAGCGTCGCGCTCAGCGTGCCGAGCGCGCGTGCCTTCGCGAGCCGATCCTCGAGCAGCGGTTCCGCGAGGGGAGCGCGGCCCGCGGCCATCGCCTCGACCACGGCCTCTCGCACGTCGACGCCGATCACGGTGCGGCCGCTCGCCGCGAGCACGGCCGCCTCGACCGAGCCCACGTAGCCCAGGCCCACGACCGCGATGCGCGTCTCGGCCCCGCTGCTCACGACGCGCCGACGCTCGAGGTGGCGGGCGCCACGCGCTTGCCCTCCTGCCAGTCGACGAGCTTGCGCGCGCCGCGATCGAGGAAGGGGGCGGTGCGCGCGCCGAGCGCGTGCATGCGCATCGCAGAGGCGGTCTTCACGCAGCCGATGCCGTACTTCACACCCGGCCCGAACGTGATCGTCTGCATCTCGTCGAAGTAGTGCGCGGGGCACGACATCTCGCCGATCGCGTACTGGAAGTGGATCGCCTGCGCGAGCACCTCGTTGTCGAAGACGTAGTCGTTGCGGCACTCGGCCAGGGGCATCTCCTCGAGGAACTTCCGCGAGAACGCGCGATAGCCGGTGTGGAACTCGGACAGGCCCGAGCCCATCAGCGTGTTCTCGAAGATGGTGAGCCCGCGGTTCACGACGTACTTCCAGCGCGGCATGCCGCCCTTGAGCGCGCCGCGCACGAGGAGGCGGGAGCCGAGCACCACGTCGTAGCCGCCGTGCGCGACCATCGCCGTCATCGCGGGCACGAGCTCGGGCTTGTACTGGAAGTCCGGGTGCACCATCACGACGACGTCCGCGCCCTGCGCGAGCGCTTCGCGGTAGCCGGTCTTCTGGCCCGCTCCGTAGCCGAGGTTCTTGGCGTGCCGCATCACGACGCAGCCCAGGCTCGCTGCGAGCTCGCCGCAGCCGTCGGTCGAGCCGTCATCGACGAAGACCGAGACGTCCACGTACGAGCTCGGGATCGCGCGCAGCGTGCGCTCGAGCGTGCCCTTCACGTTGAGGCCGGGCAGCACGACCGCGACCTTCTTGCCGTTCATCATCGCCCGCGACGATAGCACCCTCGCGCGCCTCGCTCGCCCGAGCGTTCCCCCGCGCTGACGAAGCTCACGTCCTCAGGCCGAAGCTCACCATCGCGCCGTCGGGCAGGGGCGAGACACCGAACGCGAGCCCCTCGTCCACGTACGGGGCCGAGTCCCACTCACCGCGCGCGAGCGCGTGGATCGCGTAGCCGAGGTAGACGGCCTGCGCGCCGCCGACGAGCGCGAGCCCACCCGCGAGCCCCTCGAAGCCCGGCTGCTGCGCTGCGTACGCGATGCCCACGCCGCACGCTCCGATGCTCGCGACGGCCCAGATCGTCTGCGCGATCGCCCAGCCCTGGTCCTCGTACGTGAGACCGGTCGCCGTCGCGACGATGAACGTCACGTCGAGCGCGAGCGAGGGGATCATCACCCCCGCGGCCGCGAAGCCGACCTCGTAGCCGTCGCTCGCATGGGCCTGTCGGGGCGCGCCCAAGAGCACACCGGCGACGAGCGACGCGACGAGCACCGATCGAAGAAGCAGCGCGCGAAGCGCCGAGGCACGGACTGGCACGAGCGAAGTCATGCGCGCCGCTCAGCAACGGCCGCGCCAGCCTCCGTGCGCACCCTCGTGTCGCATCGATTGAACACCCGCGCGTCCTCCGGACACGACGCCCGATGACACCTCGCCTGTCGATCTTCGCGGCGGCCGTGGCCCTGGTCTCGGCGTGCGGCGCACCTCCACCTCCCACCACCGGGCGCATCGAGTCGCTCGGCAGGGTGGCCTCCGAGCGCGTCGGTGTGGACTACACCGTCTCGGTTCGGCTCCCCCCCGACTACGACGCCTCGCCCGACGCGCGGTATCCCGTCGTCTATCAGCTCGACGCGGAGTTCCTCGGTGAGCTCGCGCTCATGACGGGCCACGCCTCCTCCCTCGAGCGCGAGGGCCTCGTCCCCTCGGTGATCATCGTCGGCGTGAGCCGGGCGGACGATCCCGGCGACCCGACCACGCGGACGATCGACTTCGCCCCACCACCGCTCGAAGCCGGTTCGCGCTCGACCGGTCGCGCCGATCGCTTCTTCGCCTTCCTGACCGAGGAGCTCGGTCCGCGGATCGACGCGGCGTACCGCACGGACGTCACGCAGCGCGTCCTCAGCGGGCACTCGCTCGGTGGGCTGTTCGCGCTCTATGCCTTCCTTCGCGACGAGCCGAGCCCCTACTTCGCGCACGTGATCGCAGCCGACCCCTCGATGGGAGAGGACGGCGGCGTGATCTTCGGAGAGGAGTCGAGGCGCGCCGCGGGCTCGTCGTCGCGTCCTGGCTCGCTGCTCGTGACTGCGGCGCGCTTCACCGGCGCTGCGCAGATCGCGCTCGTGAGCGAGCTCGTCACGCGTGTGGAGGGGCGTGGGTACGAGGGGCTGCGCGTGCGCGGCAGCGTGCTCGAGGCCGACCACGGCGGCGCGATCGGCCCTTCCATGCGGCAGGGCCTCCTCTTCTCGCTCGGAGCGGCGCGATGACTCGGGCCGCGCTTCGCCTCGTCTCACTCGTTGCGGCCCTCGTGTGGCTCGGCGTCGATCCATCGCGCGCCTCTGCCGACGACCCTGCGCCTTCGGTCTTTCTCGACGGCGTCTTCACGTACGGCATCGGCGGCCAGAGCGCGCTCGGGGGCGAGCTGCACGGCACCGCGTCGTGGACCGTCGGGCGTGGCGACGTCGATCTCGCGCTCGATCTCGGCCTTCGCCTCGGCTACGAGGCCGAGCCCTCCGCGCTCGCGCCCTGGGTGGACGCCTCCGAGGTGAGCTCGATGGCCCACCGCCTCCGCACGCACGTGACCGCAGGTCCGACGCTCCGCTTCGGCGGAGCCGCGCGCGAGCTCTCGCTCGGTCTGCACCTCTACGCGGGGCCGACGTACTGGGAGAGCGAGGCGCGCGTTCGCTTCGCGCCGTACGCCGTGGACACCCAGGCTCGCACCGCGGCAGCCGTCTTCGATGCAGGCGCGTTCCTCCGCTTCACGTGGCGCCCCGATCCTGCCATCGGCATCGCCATCGTCGCGGGCGCGCCCTTCTGGGAGATCGCCTCTTCGTACGTCGTCGACCTCTTCCACGTCGGTTTCGGTCTGGCGTTCCGCCTCCGCTGACCTGCGACTTCCGAGAAGCTTCTCGTGGCCCAGCCCGAAGCTTCTGGCTGGCCACGAGAAGGTTCGGGCTGCCCTCGCCCGATCCCACGCGTGGTGTGGGCTATCCTGGCCGGGTGCTGCCGACGATCGGCGTCTCTGCGAGCTTCATCGCTGCGGATCCCACACGCGCGCTCTTCGGCGGAAAGCCGCTCGCGTACCTCGAGCACGCGCTCGCGCACTGGGTGATGTCCGGTGGCGCGCTGCCCGTGCTCGTGCCCGAGCCGCGCTCCTTCACGCACACGCACGGCATCGACGCTGCGGCCTATGCGGAGGCGCTCGATGGCCTGCTCCTCGCGGGCGGCTCGGACGTCTGGCCCGGCCACTACGGTGAGGCCGCGCTCCGGCCCGAGTGGGAGGGCGAGCGGGCGCGCGACGAGTACGAGCGCGCGCTCCTCGAGGCCTTCCTCGCGAAGGGAAAGCCCGTGCTCGGCGTCTGTCGCGGCCTCCAGCTGATCAACGTCGCGCTCGGCGGGTCGCTCCACCAGGACATCCCCACGTGCGTCGAGGGCGCAGCGCGGCACCGCGATCAGGCCTCCTACGATCGGAACGAGCACGGTGTGATCGTCGAGGGCGCGTGGCTCTCGGGTGTGCTCGGCGCCACCGAGGGCCGCGTGAACAGCGTCCATCACCAGGCGATCGCGCGCCTCGCGCCCGGCCTCGAGGTCGAGGCGCGCTCGAGCGAGGACGGCCTGATCGAGGCCATCCGCTCTCCCGAGCACCGCTTCCTCGTCGGTGTGCAGTGGCACCCGGAGTGGCGCGTCGAAGGAGATGAAACGATCGATCCGAGCCCGCTCCTGGCGGCCTTCCTCGAGGCGGCCCAGAGGAGGTCCCGCCAATTCCGGGACGGTCCTGCATAATTGCAGAAACCGGGACGGTCCTGCATAATTGCAGAAACCGGGACGGTCCTGCATTCTCGCCACCCACGAAACTGGGGCGTTCGGGGCCGGCGGCGCGACAATGCAATTATGCAGGACCGTCCCGGTCTCGAAGCGCGCTGATCGCGTCGAGGTGCGCCTCGAGGGCGGCGCTGGCGTCGAGGGGGCGGCCGAGCCAGCGCTCGAGCGCGGTCGTGTCGAACGTCGGCGCGTCAGGCGCCTCGCGCGGCGCGATCTCGACGAGCCCTTCGCGACCGAGTCGCGCGGCCACGCGGGTCGCGACCTCGGCCCACGTCGTCATGGCGCGGCTCACAGAGAGGAGCGGCGAGGGCGCGCTGCGGTCCACGAGGCTGCGTGCGATCACCTCCGCGAGCTCGGTGCATGCGGTGAGCTGGCGTCCCTCGCCTTGCACCACGCGAACTGTGCGCGCCTCGCGCAGCGCCTCGACGATGTCGCTGATGGCGCGCGGCGTCCGCGGTCGCGCGTCCGGGTCGGCGGGCAGGCCCACGCACGGGCCCGGTCGCACGACGCTCGCGCGAAAGCCGTGCTCGCTCGCGCTCGCGTGGAGGAAGTGCTCGTTGCTCGCTTTCGCCGCGCCGTATGCATCCGCGGTGACGATGCGATCGGCCTCCGTCATCCGCCCCGCGAATGGGCGGTGCACCGCCGCCGACGACGCGTAGAGCACGTGGCCCACGCCAGCGCGGCCGAGCGCGTCGAAGAGGCGCACGCACGCGCTCACATCGCCGAGCTCGGGGTGCGCCCCCGTCTCGGGCCACAGCACCGCGAGGTGCACACACGCATCGTGTCCCTCGAGCGCCGCGGGATCGATCGCCTCCGAGAGATCACGAAGGAGGAGCCTCGCCCGCGCGGTCAGCCACGCGGACGCACGCCCGGCGCCGCTGGGCGAGCCCGAGGCGCTGCGCACGAGCGCGGTGACCTCGTGTCCTTCGGCCGAGAGCCGCGCGACGACGTGCCCGCCGACATAGCCCGCAGCGCCAGTGACGAGGACCCGCATGCGTTTCAGCGTCGACGGGTGGCGAGCACCAGCGCCGCGAGGCCGAGGCCGGCGAGCGCGAGCGCGCCCTCGCCGCGCACGCCCGGCAGGGTGCTGCAGCGCGAGGCGTTCGGGTCGGGCTCGCAGTGGAAGCCGCCGTGGTGCATCGAGCCCGCGGGCGTCGGGTTCACCACCACCTGTTGACCGTCGGGGCAGGGACCGATCGCGTCCGCCGACGCGAGCCGGGGCACGAGCCCCACGGCGAGCACGAGCGCGAGCGTGGCAGCGAGTCGAGTCATGCCGCGAGGATGCCAGCGACCTCCCCCGTTGGCGACGGGCCCTTGGTAGCCTTCGCTTCCGTGGCTTCGTGCGACCTGCGAGAGTCGCGGGATGCGGCGACTCCCTGGTTGGCTCTTCGTCGTCCTGACGGCGTGTGGCACCCCGAGCATCGAGGATGCAGGCGTGCGAGCGGATGCAACCTCGCCCAGCCTCGATGCGCCCGGTCTCGATGCGCCCGGTCTCGACGCGGCTGCGTCCGTCGACGACGCGCCGAGCACGGGGCTGCTCCGCGATCGACACCCCGGCGACGAGGGCCTGGCCGACGATCCGGCCGTGCTCTTCTTCGACGACTTCGAGTCGGGTTGGGGGCGCTGGGATGCGCCGAGCGCCGACACCGCGCACCTCTTCGTCGAGACGAGCGACGTGGCCCACGCGGGCGCTCGACACCTCCGCGCGACCGTCACGCACGACCAGCTCCGCGAGGACATGTACATCGGCGCCGCCCCGCGCGTGCTCCTCTCGCGCGCGGTGCCCGACCTCTACGTGCGTCTGCACGCACGCTTCGTGGGCATCGCGCCCAACCCGCACCACTGGATCCGCTTCTCGGCCGGAGACGCGAGCTTCTCCTCGAGCGGACTCGCCAACACGGTGCCGCCCGGCGATCAGGGCTTCTGGTTCGACTGGGACGCGAGCCTCGAGAACACGTTCTCGTTCTACGCGTACTGGTTCCGCATGCGCTCGGGGCGCTGCAACGACGGCACGGCGGTGCCCGGCTGCGCCGGCGATCAAGGCACCACCTACTACTACGGAAACACCTTCGTCCCGCCCGATCAGGCCGAGGGCGGCTTCGAGCGCGATCGCTGGATCTGCCTCGAGCTCGGCATGCACGTGAACACCGTCGGCGAGAGCGACGGCGCGCTCGAGGCGTGGATCGACGACGTGCCCGTGGGGCGCTTCGGTCCGGGCGAGCCCGTGGGCACGTGGCTCCGCGATCGCTTCCACCCCGGCGGCTGCTCCTTCAGCGCGTGCACCGAGCCCGTACCGTTCGAGGGCTTCGAGTTCCGCAGCGAGGATGACGTGCTGTTCAAGGAGCTCTTCCTCGACTCCTACTACCAGCTCGACACCTGGGAGCGCAGCCGCGACGAGCTCGCCTCCCGAGGCCTCACCGTCGCCGAGTCCTCGACCATCCTCTACGACGACGTCGTCGCCGCCACCGAGCGCATCGGCTGCCGCCGCTGAGCGGTCTCGGCCGAGTCCTTTTCGTACGCGTTCCCTGCGAGGAGGCCCGGGCAATGCCTCTCGGCGTCCTTCCAGCCGAGTTGGGGCTCGAGCCGCACGGCTTTCTTCGTGTGTCGCTCGTGGACGAGGGGCAGGCGTCGTTGTCAGTCTCTCTCGATTTTCTGGCGGAAGGTTCACCCGAGCCGCAGCGGGTTCGCATTCGCGATCTCTTCGTGACTTGGGAGGAAGGTATCCATGATCACTGCGCCTACTGACACCCGGGCCACCGCGCGATCCGATGGTCTGCTGTGACGCACCTCGGGGTCGTCCGTCACTCGCCCCGACGATGTCGGGATCCTCGGAACGCGGCGAGGCGAGAGAGAAGGACGCTTCTCCCTCGCCTCGTTCGCCACACTCGACGGCACTCCTGGTGACTACTCGAGGAGCGAGCGCAGCATCCAGGCGGTCTTCTCGTGCAGCTGCATGCGCTGGGTGAGGAGATCGCACGTGGGCTGATCGTTCGCCTCGTCCGCGAGGCGGAAGACCTCGCGGGCGGTGCGGGCGACGGTCTCGTGCCCTTGCACGAGCCGCTCGATCATCTCCTTGGCCTTCGGCACGCCGTCCTCCTCGGGGATCGAGGAGAGCGCCGCGAACTGCCGGTACGTGCCGGGCGCATACACCCCGAGCGCACGGATGCGCTCGGCGACGAGGTCCACCGCGAGCGCCAGCTCCGTGTACTGCGTCTCGAACATGAGGTGCAGTGTCTGGAACATCGGGCCCGTGACGTTCCAGTGGAAGTAATGGGTCTTGAGATACAGCGAGTAGCTGTCGGCGAGCACCCGGGAGAGGCCCTGGGCGATGGCCTCGCGCTGCGCGCTCTCGATGCCGATGTCGATCTTCATCATGGTCAGTCCCTCCGAGTGAATCCGCCTCAGAAGCGATCGGCGTTCATCACCTTCGTCCAGGCGGCGACGAAGTCGTGCACGAGCTTGTCCTTGGCGTCCGCGCTCGCGTAGACCTCCGCGATCGCGCGGAGCTCGGAATTCGAGCCGAACACGAGATCGGCGCGCGTGGCGGTCCAGCGCTCCTTGCCGGTCTTGCGGTCACGGCCCGTGAACGTGAGCGCCTTGGCATCGAGCGGCGCCCAGGCCGTGCGCATGTCGAGGAGGTTCACGAAGAAGTCGTTCGAGAGCGTGCCGACACGGTCCGTGAAGACACCGTGCTTGCTCCCGTTCACCGTGGCACCGAGCACGCGCAGGCCGCCGACGAGCACGGTCATCTCGGGCGCGGTGAGCCCGAGCAGCTGGGCCTTGTCGACGAGGTAGGCCTCGGTCGGACCGCCCAGGTCGGGCTTCTCGTGGTTGCGGAAGCCGTCCGCGGCGGGCTCGAGCGGGGCGAAGGAGTCCGCGTCCGTCTGGGCCTGACTGGCATCCATGCGGCCGGGCGAGAATGGCACGCTCACCTTCACACCGGCGTTCTCTGCGGCCTTGGCGACGGCCGCGTTGCCCGCGAGCACGATGAGGTCCGCGAGAGAGACCTTCTTGCCGCCCCGGGCGCTCGCCTGGAAGTCCGCCTGGATGCCCTCGAGCACCTTCAGCACCTTGGTGAGCTGTGCGGGCTGGTTCACCTCCCAGTCCTTCTGCGGTGCCAGGCGGATGCGCGCGCCGTTGGCGCCGCCGCGCATGTCCGAGCCGCGGAAGGTCGACGCGGAGGCCCACGCGGTGGTCACGAGCTCCGAGAGCGTGAGACCGGAGGCGAGGATCTTCTCCGAGAGGGCCGCTGCGTCCGCGTCGTCGATCAGCGGGTGATCGACCGGCGGGATCGGGTCCTGCCAGATCAGGGCCTCTTTCGGGACCTCGGGCCCCACGTAGCGAGAGAGCGGCCCCATGTCGCGGTGCGTGAGCTTGAACCACGCACGACCGAAGGCGTCGGCGAACTGCTCGGGGTTCGCGAGGAAGCGGCGCGAGATCGCCTCGTAGGCCGGATCGAAGCGCAGTGACAGGTCCGTCGTGAGCATCGTCGGGCGGTGCTTCTTCGAGGGGTCGTATGCATCCGGGATGACGGCGTCCGCGCCCTTGGCGACCCACTGGTGCGCGCCCGCCGGGCTCTTGGTGAGCTCCCACTCGTGCTGGAAGAGGAGCGTGAAGTAGTCGTGGCTCCACTTCGCGGGCGTCGTGGTCCACGTGACCTCGAGGCCGCTCGTGATCGCGTCGGGGCCCTTGCCGCTCTTGTACGAGCTCTTCCAGCCGAAGCCCTGCTCCTCGATCGCGCCTGCCTCCGGCTCCTCGCCGACGTGGCTCGCCGGGCCGGCGCCGTGCGCCTTGCCGAACGTGTGACCGCCGGCGATGAGGGCGACGGTCTCCTCGTCGTCCATCGCCATGCGCGCGAACGTCTCGCGGATGTCCTTGGCCGCCGCCACCGGATCGGGGTTCCCGTTCGGGCCCTCGGGGTTCACGTAGATGAGGCCCATCTGCACGGCCGCGAGGGGGCTCTCGAGGTCGCGCGCGCCCGAGGGCACATAGCGCTTGTCGGCTCCGAGCCAGCTCTTCTCCTCACCCCAGCTCACGTCCTCGTCTGGCTCCCACGTGTCGGGGCGGCCGAGGGCGACACCGAAGGTCCGGAATCCCATGGACTCGAGCGCCACGTGGCCCGTCAGGATGAAGAGATCGGCCCACGAGATGGCCTGTCCGTACTTCTGCTTGATCGGCCAGAGCAGGCGTCGGGCCTTGTCGAGATTGCCATTGTCCGGCCAGCTGTTGAGCGGTGCGAAGCGCTGCTGTCCGCGTCCACCACCGCCGCGTCCGTCGGCGACTCGGTAGGTGCCCGCGCTGTGCCAGGCCATGCGGATGAAGAAGGGGCCGTAGTGGCCGAAGTCGGCGGGCCACCATTCCTGCGAGTCCGTCATCAGCGCCGCGAGATCGCGCTTGAGCGCGTCGTAGTCGAGCTTCGCGAGGGCCGCGCGGTAGTCGAAAGAGCCGCCCAGCGGGTCGGACTTGGCCGAGTGCTGGCGCAAGAGGCGCAGGTTGAGCTTGTTGGGCCACCAATCCGTGTTGCTCGTCCCCGCGCCCGTCGTGGCGTGGTTGAAGGGGCACTTGCTGGTCATCGTGTTCTCCTCGGGCGTTCGGTTCGAGTCGTGGGTCGGTGGATGGCTGGGTGGATGGCTGGGCGGACTCTGGGGGTGGACTTCGGGGCGGGGATCGTCCGGCGCGACACGGAGGGTGGTCGAGTCACCAGGACCGGACCACGCTCACGGCGTGCACGGTCGCGGCGATGCGAATCGCGTCGTGCACGTCCTGCTCGGTGAGGCCGTGCGTGACGACGACGTTCTCGTGAGATTGTACGCAGGATTCGCAGCCATTGACTGCGGAGACTGCGAGCGAGAAGAGCTCGAGGTCCGCCTTGCTCGTCCGGGGCTTTGCGAGGCGGTTCATGCGCAGGCGCGCGGGGATCTGCGCGTATCCGGGCTTTCCGACGAGGTGGCGGAATCGGTAGAAGACGTTGTTCATGCTCATGAGGGCCGCGGCCGTGCGAGCGTCTTCGCGGACGGCGGCGAGCGTGCTCGCCTCGAGATGCTTGGCGGCCTCGGACTCGATCGCGTGCGCGAGGACCGTGTCGCTCGACGCGTAGGCCACCGAGATGGCCACGCCGAAGCGTCGCGGTGCCGAGAGGGTGCCGTCGGCGAGCACGGACTGGAGGTTGAGCTTGAGGTCGGCGGCCTCGTCCGGCAGGGACTGGCGCACGTGCTCGAGGCCGGTGGGGCCCGGAGCGCTCGTGGCGCTGCTCGGCGCGAGCGAGGCGACGGTGTCGAGGGTCTCGGGGATCAGCATGCGCGCTCCTCTTCGTGGTGTGTGCGTGCGCCTCGGCCGTGGCGTGCGGTCACGGCCCGGGCGCGTTCGATGGGGTGGGCTCGGGTCACTCCGCGGTCGCTGCGTCCTTCACGCCGCCCGAGAGCGTCGCTTCGCCGCGCTTCCAGTTGCATGGGCAGAGCTCGTCCGTCTGGAGCGCGTCGAGCACGCGGATCACCTCGTCGACGTTGCGACCGACCGAGAGGTCGTTGACCGAGGCCCAGCGGATGATGCCGTCGGGGTCGACGAGGAACGTCGCGCGAAGGGCGACGCCGTCTTGCTTGTGCAGGATGCCGAGCGCGCTCGAGAGCTCGCGCTTGGTGTCCGCGAGCATCGGGTACGGCAGGCTCTTCAGGTCTGGGTGGCTCTGGCGCCACGCGAGGTGGACGAAGTGCGTGTCGGTGCTGGCCCCGAGGACCTGCGCGTCGCGGTCGAGGAAGTCCTGGTGGCGGCGACCGAACTCCGCGATCTCGGTCGGGCAGATGAACGTGAAGTCCATCGGCCAGAAGAAGAGCACCTTCCACTTGCCCCCGTAGGAGCGGTCCGTGACGGTCTCGAACTCCTTGCCCGGGGTGAGGCTGGTGACGGCCTGGAGCGAGAAAGAGGGCAGCGTGTCGCCGATCGTGAGCATCCGAGATCTCCTTCCGGGCCCTTTCGTTCGGCCCGTGGCGACCCCTAGAGCGCAGACCATGCCAACGCTCCATGGGCGGCCGGGTTCTCCCGCCACTCCATGAATTCCCTGGAAACATGGGTGAAATCCGAGGTCCGACACCTCTGCGGGGCGCGTGTCGGTGCGCCGACACGCGGAGGATGTTCAGGGGCGCACCGAAATAACGTTGAGGCGTCCCCTACATGGCACCGCCATTTCGGTGCATCGACATTTCGGTGCGGCCGGGTCAGACCGTCGTCATGGCCAGCACGCTGCCCGGTCTGGGCGCACCCGACCTCGAGCCCGACTCCCCCACGCGTGACCTCGCCGAGCTCGCGCGGGTGGCCGCCGACGCCCCGCTCGAGGAGCTCCTGCGCCGGGGCCTCGAGGGCCTCTCCCGGTTGGCGCCCTACGACCTGGCCGTGGTCTTCTCGCTCGAGCCCGATGGTCGGACCCTGCGTCCGCGCGCGACGAAGGGGCCGCTCGCGAGCGAGGTGGTCCGCCAGCACCGCCTGACGCTGGACGACTTCCCGTCGCTCAAGGAGGCCCTCGAGACACGCCGCGCGCGCGCCTACACCGAGGACGATCACGCGCACGGCGACGGTGACCCCTTCGACGGCGTGCTCGATCTCCCGCACGGCCACTCGTGCATGATCGCGCCGCTCGCGGCCGGCGACGAGGTGCTCGGCATCCTCACGCTCGATCGGCGCGAGTGCGTCTCGTACCCGAGCAGCGTCGTCGACCTCGTGGAGGTGTACGCGCGGATCCTCGCGCTCGCGATCAAGAGCCACGAGCAAGCGCGTCGCCTCGCCGAGCTCGGACAAGAAGCGCTCGACCATGCCCGCGCGCTCGAGGAGCAGATGTCGGCGCGCGAGGACGCGATCCTCGGCGCCAGCCGCTCGCCGCTCATCAAGGCGCTCGTGCGGCGCGTGGAGCAGGTCGCGGGCGCGAGCACGCCGGTGCTGGTCCTCGGCGAGACCGGCACGGGCAAGGAGCGACTCGCGCAGGCCATCCACCGCGCCAGCCCCCGCCGCGATCGCGCCTTCGTGGCGGTCAACTGCGCCGCGATCCCGAGAGACCTGCTCGAGAGTGAGCTCTTCGGGCACGTGAGAGGGGCCTTCTCGGGGGCCAGTCGAGACCGACTCGGTCGCTTCAAGAGCGCCCATGGAGGGACGCTGTTGCTCGACGAGATCGGGGAGATCCCGCTCGATCTCCAGGCCAAGCTGCTGCGTGTGCTGCAGACGGGGGAGGTCCAGGCCGTCGGCGCCGATCGGCCCCAGAAGCTCGACGTGCGCGTGCTCGCCGCGACGCACGTGGACCTGAAGAGGGCAGTCGCAGAAGGGCGCTTCCGCGAAGACCTCTATTTTCGGCTCGACGTCTTTCCGCTCTCGCTGCCGCCCTTGCGCGATCGCCTCGAGGATCTGCCGCTGCTCGTCGTCGCGATCCTCTCCGAGCTCGAGCCGCGCACCGGGAAGCGTGGATTCGTCGTCACCGACGCGGGCCTGCGTGCGCTGGCGCGACACCGCTGGCCTGGCAACGTGCGAGAGCTCGCGAACCTCCTCGAGCGGGCGACGCTCGTCGCGACGAGCAACCGCCTCGGCCCGCGCGAGCTCGGGCTCTCGGAGAGCGAGGGTGCCAGTCCGGCCACACCGCTGCTCGAAGGTGCCAGTCCGCCGAGCGAGGCGCTCGTCACGCTCGCGGAGAACGAGCGACGCCACCTCGCGCGCGTGCTCGCGCACACGGGTGGCCGCATCTACGGAGAGGGCGGCGCGGCCGAGATCCTCGGCCTGCCCCCGACGACGCTCCAGAGCCGCATGAAGAAGCTCGGCGTCGGCCGCAAGGGCTGAGGTCTCGTCCGCCGGCGTTCCCAACGGAGGAGCTTCCCTCGGTGGGACGCGCCCCGCACACTTCTCACGGTGAACAGGCCCTCGCTTCGTCTGCTCGGGTTCGTCTGTGCTCTGCTGCTGATCGGCTGTCCGGACCCGGTTGCCACGGGGGACGCTGCCATGGGGCCCGCGAACGACGCGCCCGGTCTCGACGCACCTGGTCTCGACGCGTCCGCGCCGGATGCGTCGGGCCTCGTCGACGCGCCGGGCCTGGACGCGGCCGGTCTCGACGCCTCGCTCGCCTCGTGCGGCGATCCCGCCGGGCTCCTGCCCGACTGGTACGTCGGGTTCTCGCCATCGCGCGTCGTGCACGTCGCGCCCGACGGGGACGACTCGCGCGACGGCGCGAGCCCCGAGACCGCGGTCCGCTCCACGCTCGCGGCGCTCCGCCTCGCGAGCCCAGGTACCGAGATCCGCTTCGCGCCCGGTCGCTACGCGGGCGAGGGCGTTTGCACCTACTTCGAGGATCTCCGTGGCGACGCCGCGCGCCCGATCGTCCTTCGTTCGGCGGGCGGGCCGCGCGCGGCCGAGCTCGATTGCGGTCGCACCTCGGCGATGATGCTGGTGCGGGCACGCTACGTGGCGGTCGACGGCCTCGACATCCACGGCGCGCCCGATGGCGCGCACGTGTTCAACTTCGCGAGCGGAGAGGCGCCGTATGTCGAGCTCACGGAGCACGTGGTCGTGCACCGGAGCTATCTCCACGACGCCGGTCGCCACGCGATCAAGTTCAGCCAGTCGCGCAACGTCACGCTCGTCGACGACGAGCTCGCGTTCTCGCGCGAGAACGATCTCCTGGTCTCGTTCGTCGCCGTCGACGACGTGATCGTCGCGGGCTGCCATGCGCACGATGGCGGGAGCTTCAACCAGATCAAGGGCGGTTCGCGGCGATCGCTCTGGTACCGCAACGTGGTCGAACGCACGGGCTTCGGTCTGCTGGTCGGGGGCGACTGCACGGGCCGCGCGTGGGGCAACGTGATGATCGAGACAGCCCGCGCGTTCCGCTTCGTGAGCTGTCACGACTGCCAGGTGGCGCACAACACCTGGTTCTCGAGCGCCCCGAGCCAGGCCATGTTCATGCTCGACATCGGCTTCGACTGCGGCTCCCCGACCGAGACTCCCCTGCACAACCGCGACATCGTCGTGCGCAACAACGTGTTCGCCACGAGCGTGCCGCTGCCCTACGTCATCGCGGGGACCGTGCCGGAGGGCCTCACGATGGATCACAACCTCTGGTGGGCCGCCGGGGACCCGAGCGCCACTGGCTCGGACGTGCCATTCACTTCCGAGCCGATGTCGATCTACGGAGAGGACCCGCGATTCGCGGCCGCACCCGCCGATCTGCGACCCGCCGCGGGCAGCCCCGTGCTCGGGCGTGGCGCCTCGGTGGATTGGGCACCTGGCAACGCCGACGGTGCGTGCTGGGACGGCTCGCCGAACCTGGGAGCGTACTGAGCTCGTGGGGCGGAGCAGGTCAGTCCGTGTCGGCGTCGTCGCGCGCGCAGCGTGCCTGTTCGCCGCGCTCGGAGGCTCCTCGTGCGGGCGCCTCGGCTACGAGTCCTCCTCGATCGATGCCTCCCCGATCGACGCGCAGTCGATCGATGCGCCCTCGGCGGATGGGCTCCTCGACGGTCCACTCGACAGCCCACTGCCCGACACCGCGGCCGATGTCCCCGCGGACTCCGATGCTTGTCCCGAGGGCAGCCCATGTCCCGGCGGTGGCACGTGTCGGCAGGGTGCCTGTTGCACGGGGTGCTGGGAGCCGACCACGTCGCGCTGCGTGACCGGTGACGAGCTCGAACGATGTGGCGCGGGAGGCCGAACCTGCCGCGCGTGCTCGTGTCTGGGAGACGCGTGCGTGAGCGGGCTCTGCGACGCTGCCAACCCGTTCCAGACCGTCGAGCCTGGCGACAGCCACACGTGTGCGATTCGGAGCGGCGCCGTCGCGATGTGCTGGGGAAGTCACGCCATCGGTCAGACGGGCACCGGGCCCGTCGGCGAAGGGGTCAGTCCTCGCGGTCCGACGGCGGTGCTGGACGGGGCCCGGCAGATCAGTGGCGCGTTCGAGCACGTCTGTCTGCGCACGGATGCGGGTGTGCGATGCTGGGGTCGCGGCTGGGAGGGACAGCTCGGCCACGGCGTGGCGGCGCCGTCGGGCGTGCCAGTCGTCGCGCTCGCCGACACGAGCGTCGTGGATCTCGACACCGGCTTCATCACCAGCGTGCTGGTCACCTCGTCGGGAGAGGCAAGAGTGTGGGGGCGCAACACCGCGGAGGGCTTCCTGGGCCTCGGGAGCGCGATCGACGACGTCGGTGTGCCCACCGTGCTCGCGTCCTCGGGCATCCTGAGCGCGGGGCTGGGCCACACCCACGGATGCCTCGTGTCGAGCGGTGGCGGACTGCGCTGCTTCGGCGCGAACGACACGGGGCAGCTCGGCACGGGGGCCACCTCCGGGGCCCTGCCGACACCGACTGCCACGGTGGGCCTCGAGGGGGTCTCGATCGCGTCGGTCGACGGTGGCTTCGTGCACACGTGCGCGCTCGACGCTGCGGGAGGGCTCTGGTGTACCGGCGGCAACGTCGAGGGGTCGCTCGGCCTCGGCGACCGCGACGCGCGCACGCGCTTCGAGCGGGTCGGTGTCGAGCGCTATCGCGCACTCGCCATGGGCGCACGAGGGCTGCACACCTGTGCCCTCACGGTCGACGACCGCATGCAGTGCTGGGGGCGCAACGCCGAAGCGCAGATCGCCCTCGGCCTCGCTGACGCCCTCGACGTGCCGACGCACATCGATCTGGGTCCCGTCGTCGGGATCGGCGCGGGCACTCGACACACCTGTGCCATCACGTTGGGAGGCGCCCTCTACTGCTGGGGCGACAACCGCCAGGGGCAGGTGAGAGCGGGCGCGCCCACGGATGTGCCGTCCGACGTGTTCCGCGTCTGTGTACCCTGACCCGTCTCTGGCCACGTCTGGCCGTTCGCGGCTTTCCCCGCTCGCGCGGCTCGCATACGGTGGCGCGCATGAAGGACTGGGATGCCGTCGAGACGGCCGAGCGGATCCGACGTGGCGAGGTGTCGCGTCGCGAGGTGATCGAGAGCGCCATCGACCGCTCCAAGGCGGCCTCGCACCTCGGGGCGCTCGTCACCGAGAGCTTCGAGCGTGCGCGTCAGGCCCGGCCCGCGGCGGGCGCTCCGCTCTCGGGCGTTCCCACGTTCATCAAGGATCTCGCGCACGTCGAGGGCGTCCCGATCGGCTGGGGCACGCGCACGGTGGAGGGCATCGTCTCGCGCCGCACCGATCGGGCGGTGCGCGCGCTCGAGGGCCTGGGCCTCGTGAGCCTCGGCAAGAGCGCGACGCCCGAGTACGGGATGACGGGCACGACCGAGCCGCTCTCGCGCGGCCCGTCGCGCAACCCGTGGGATCCGACGCGCTCGAGCGGCGGCTCGTCCGGAGGCGCGGCGACGCTCGTGGCCGCGGGCGTCGTGCCCGTCGCGCACGCGAGCGATGGGGGCGGCTCGATCCGCATCCCCGCGGCCTCGTGCGGCCTCGTCGGGCTCAAGGTCACGCGCGGGCGCCTCGACATGGAGGGCTCCGAGCTCCTGCCGCTGAACATCGCCGTCAACGGCGTCGTGTCGCGCACGGTGCGGGACACCGTCGCGGTGTGGGAGGCGCTCGATCGCTCGCTCTCGCCGAAGAAGCCGATCGGCCCGGTTCGCGCACTGCGCGGCGGGCGAGAGGGCCGCTCGCTCCGCATCGCCTACTTCACGGGCTCGCCCATCGGTCGTGCGGTCGATCCGGAGATCCGTGACGCGGTGCGAGCCGCCGCGCGTGCGTGCGAGTCGCTCGGACACCGCGTGGACGAGATCGCCTGTCCGTTCTCCGCCGAGGTGATCGACGACTTCCTTCGCTACTGGGCGCTCGTGGCGTGGCTCCAGGATCGCGGTGGAAAGATCCTCGTCCACCCGAGCTTCGACCGATCGAAGCTCGAGCCCTGGACTCGGGGGCTCTCGGCCTGGTGCGAGCGCGAGCCGCGCGCGCTCGTCCGGAGCGTGCGCCGACTGCGCCGCTTCGCTCGCGCGTATGCGGGGCACCGTCGTGATCACGACGTGGTGCTCTCTCCCGTGCTCGGCCGACTGCCACCCACTCTCGGTCACCTCGCGACCGACCTCGACTTCGACACCACGCGCTCGCGCATCCTCGATCACTTCCCCTTCACCGGGATCCTCAACGCGACGGGCGAGCCCGCGCTCTCGCTGCCGCTCGCGCGCACGGCCCAGGGCCTGCCGATCGGCGTGCAGCTCGCCGGCCACCTCCACGACGAGGCGACGCTGCTGGGGCTCGCGCTCGCGCTCGAAGACGCGCTGCCCTGGCCCCACGTCGCGCCAAACCGGGACGGTCCTGCATAATTGCAGAAACCGGGACGGTCCTGCATAGTTGCAGAAACCGGGACGGTCCTGCATTCACCAGGCGCGCGGCGAGGCCTGTGTCTTCTCCGCGGATCGTGCTCCGCACTGCGAGTGCATCACGCCCTGAGAGCACGCGGCACTCGGATCGATCGATGCGAGTGCCACGGGCTCGAATCGGCGGGAGGGAGGTAGGGGCTGCGGCCAGACCCTCCGGCAAGAGACGTCAGAGCATGAGTCAATGCAAGTGACTCATGCTCTGAGCTCGGGGCATCGACGTCAGGGCCCGTCGACGTAGATGGGATTCGAGTAGATCCAGGGGACCTCTCGCACGAGCTCGTCGGCGAAGGCGCCGAGGTAGGGGCGGGCGTGCTCGGGCACGATGCGCACCTCGGCGCGATAGGCACCCACCGTCTCGGTCACGTGCTCGAGGCGATCGTCCGTTCCGCGGGCGACCTCGACGGCGCCGCCCTCGGCAGCGCGGAGGATGCGGAGCTCGATGCGCGGCGGCGGATCGCTCGGGAAGCCCGCGGGCAGGCTCGGCCGCACCGCACGGAGCGTCGTCCCCGCCGCACAGGTGTCACCCATCTCGCACGTCGCGCCGAGCGGATCGGTGCCCACGAAGTCGAAGCCCACGGGCGTACCGAGCGCCTCGAACGTGAGATAGAAGCGGCCGTGTCCGAGCGCCTCCATCATCGCGTCTCGGCCCTCGCCGCGGACGAGGAGATGGTGTGTGTGCCAGTACATCATCCGTCGATAGGAGTCGCCGCGCTCGCCATCGGGCATCTCCATCGTGAAGGTGTTCTCGTGGGCGTCGCAGCCGCCCGTGCCGAACACGCGCGCCCCCTCCGAGAGCAGCGTGTCCCATTTCACGAGGGCATTGTCGTTCTCGGAGAGGAACGAGAGGAGCGCGAGATCCGGCTCGAGCCTGTGTGCGGCGTTGGTGAAGCGGAAGAGCATCGGCGCGTAGTCGAGGCGTCCGAGGCCGAGGTGCTCTTCGCGGATGTTCGGATCGACGTTGGCGTGCGTGTTGTAGATCTCGATCCCGTCGGGCTGCGTGCCGCGCAGCTGCTCGAGCGTGTGACCCTCGGTGTGGGCGTAGAGCACCAGCGCACCGGCCTCGCGGAAGACCGCGGCCGCCGCGGCACCATCGGCGTCGTAGATCGCGCCGAGCTGCGCCGGATCTGCGAGCACGGCCGGATCGAGGCTCGGGTGACGCAAGAGGCCCACGGGCATCAGCTCGTTCTCGGAGCCGACCATCACGAGCACGCGGTGCGCATCCTCGCAGGCCCAGCGCGCCGCGATCACGTCGCCCGCCTCGCTCCGCACGAGCTCGTCGCCAGGCCGGCTCGCCCAGTGCGCCGCCTCGAAGCCCGGTTCCTCCACGTGCGGCGCGTGGTCGGTGAGCCAGAGCGTGTCCATGTGCAGCGTGCACGCGGCGCTGCGCAGGTGATCGAAGCACGCGGTGTCTGCGAGCGCGCCGTCGACCCAGCCCTCGCCGTCGCACGCGTCGTGCGAGAGGGGCGAGTGGAGGTGCACGATCGCGCGCCGCAGCTGGAAGTCGCGCCGCGTCGCGTCGAGCGCGGCCAGGCCGCTCGGCCACGGAGGCGGCGGCGGCCCCGCGTCCTCGCTCGCGCTCGCGCTCGCGTCGAGACCGGCGTCGTCGGAGAGGGTCGCAGCGTCCTCGCTCGGCGCGCGCGCCTCGCACCCGAGCACGGGCCACAGTGGGAGCACGAGGAGCGGTGCCACGATCGAGCGCATCCAGAGAGGATGCACCGATCGAAGCGTGATGTCCGTGAGCGCGATCAGCGCGCGTCGGGCACGAGGAAGGTGCCCTTCTTCACGAGCACGGCGCTGCCTTCGAGGAGCACGCGATCGCCCGACAGCGTGCAGATCATCTCGCCGCCGCGGCGCGAGACCTGGCGCGCGCGGAGCACGAGCTTTCCCAGGCGTGCGGCCCAGAGGGGTGCGAGCGTGCAGTGCGCGGAGCCCGTGACGGGATCCTCGGGCACGCCCTCGCGCGGCGCGAAGAAGCGAGAGACGAAGTCGACGTCGGCGTCGCGTCCGCTGCCTCGCGCCGTGACCGTGACGGCGTAGAGAGACTCGAAGGTCCCGATGCGTCCGAGATCCGGCGCGAGCGCGCGCACGCGATCGCTGCTCGAGAGGACCACGACGAGGTCGCGCGAGCGGAGCACCTCGGCCTCGCGCTGCTCGGTCGCGTCGAGCCCGAGCGCGTCGAGCAGACCCGGCGGTGCGCTCGAGGCGACGGGTGGTCGCGACGGGAAGTCGAGCGTGAGCGTCTCGCCGCTCGCTCGCACCGTGAGCACACCGCTCTTGCGCGAGACGAAGCGGAGCGTGTCGCGACGATCGCCCTCGAGGTGTCGCAGGACGTGTGCGGTCGCGAGCGTGGCGTGCCCGCAGAGATCGACCTCGTGCACCGGTGTGTGCCAGCGGAGGTCGTAGTCGCCGTCGTCGCGCTTCACCACGAAGGCCGTCTCCGAGAGCGCGTTCTCGAACGCGATGGCCTGGAGCGTCGCGTCGTCGAGGAAGGCGGGCAGCGGGCACACGGCGGCGGGGTTGCCCTCGAACACACGCGTCGTGAACGCGTCGACCTGGTAGCAGGCGATCTCCATGCGACGAGGCTGGCCCGAGCCCTGCGCGATCGAAAGAGGCCACGGCGCGCGTGGGCGGCGTGCCAGCCACGGTTCGGGATTCCGGCGTGGCACGTGGTCGGGCATGCTCGCGGCCGTGAACGGAGCTCGTCGTACCTGGTCTCCGCGCGCCTGCTTCGCGAGTGTCGCCGCGCTTGCCCTCTGGACCCCTGGCTGCCTCATCGACCGCTCGGCCATCGGCGGGGACGAAGCGGATGCTGGCGCCTCGCCGACCGATGCGTTCGTCGCTCCGGGCCTCGACGCGTCGATCGACGCCGCCACTGCGCCCGTGCCCGATGCGTGGGCGCCGCCGGGCGCCGATGCGTGGGCGCGCGACGCCTTCGCGCCGCCGGACGTCTTCGTCGCACCGGATGCCTTCGTCGTGCCACCACCGGATGCGTTCGTGGTGCCGGACGCGTTCGTGGTGCCGGACGCGTTCGTCGGCTGCGTGCCTTCGGTCGAGGCCTGCAACGGCGTCGACGACAACTGCGATGGAACGATCGACGACGGCGCGTGCATCGTGCCCCTCGAAGGTGGAGGGACGCTCACGTGCGATGCCCTCACGAGGGGCTCGAGCTCGTACCTGATCTGCCGCGCGGTGGCGGGGTGGGATCTCGCCCGCGACATCTGTAGGCGCTTCTCGGCTCGCTACGACCTCGCCGTGTTCGAGACGGCCGAGGAGCAGGACGCCGTTCGCGCCTGGGCGATGTACGACGTCTGGCTCGGGCTCACGGACAGCCCCAGTCGTGTCCCGGCAGCTTCCGACGAAGACTATCGCTGGCTCGACGGGAGCTCGCCGAGCTTCGAGCCGTGGGCGATGTCGGAGCCCTACACCGACGGCGTCGAGGGCTGCGTCGCGCTGGAGGGTGGCTTCTGGGACGCGCGAACCTGCACAGCCGGCGTCTACGGAATCCTCTGCGAGACGACGCCTCGCTGAGAGAGCGCCGCGCCTGCGCCGAGAGAGACGGCTCGGAGATCCATCCCTTCATGGTCTCCGAGCTCGACTCGGTGATGGTTGCTCGCAGGGCACGAGACACGGTCGTCTTTCGCGGTCCGCGTGCGCGCCCCGGCGTCCTCGACGTACCATCGGCCCATGCTGCGTCGCTCGATCCTCCTCGCTTCCGTGATGGCGACCCTGGTCGCCGGCTGCGCCCAGGAGCCGCGACCCGTCGACGTCGTCACCGCGGATCTCACCGCGGCCGAGCGTCGCGTGCGTCTCACGCAGATCCGTGACGCCGCGGCGGCGCGCGGCCTCACGAACGGCGTGCTCCTCGCGGGCATCGCGCACAACGAGACGGGCCTGGCGCACTGCTGGAGCGAGGCGACGTGGGCGTGTCAGGGGCCCGACAGCGTCGACTGCGGGGGCGGTCCCGTCATCGCAGGCGCGGGCGACGGTCCGTGCGCAGACAGGCAGGGCGGCCTCGGCATGTTCCAGTTCGACGCCGGCACCTACGACCAGACGCTCATGCGCGAGGGCGATCGCATCCTCACGATCGCGGGCAACGTGGAGGCCGCGATCGACTTCACGATCGCGATGGTGATCCGCAGCGTCTACATCGACGGCGTCGACACGCGCGAGCAGGCGCTCGCGTGGATGAATTCCGTCGTCGTGCGCGGCGCGGGCCACATGGAGTGGATCCAGACCGTCACGCACTACTACAACGGCTGCACGCCCACGGGCTGCTCGGTCTACGACGAGCGCTTCATGCGCTACTGGGGCGGCCTCGAGACGGTGTGGGACGAGATGGGCGCGGAGTTCTGGACGGGCGCGCCCGCGCCGACGTGCGATCCGGTGCCTGCCGACGGCCGGATCATCGACGACGGCGATGCGTGCGTGTTCCTCGGCGGCGACCTCCGCTACTGGCGCACGGCGACCGACGCGGGCTACGGCGGCAGCCTCCGCTGGACGAACGCGATCGACGACGCAGCGCCGTCGAACTACGCGACCTGGCACCTTCGCTTCGCGACCGCGGGCGACTACGAGCTCGTCGTGCACACGGCCGCGCCGTATGCGGAGAGCCGCATGGCCCCGTATCGGATCACGCACGCGGGCGGCTCGAGCGACGTCGCGATCGATCAGGCCTCTGCCGCCGAGCACTCGCTCGGCACGTTCCGCTTCGAGGCCGACGTGGACTACGAGGTCCACCTCGGCGACGACAGCGGCAAGCCCGTCGGCGACATGATCGGCATCGTGTGTGACGCGCTCGAGATCGTGCCGTTCTCCGCGCCGACACCCGACGCGGGCACGGCAGGCTCGCCCGACGCAGGGCGCGCGGATGTGGGCACGTCCGCGACCTCCGATGCGTACGTCCCGCCCGGCGTGGACGCGGGAACGTGGATGCGGCCGACGAGCAGCGCGAGCTGCGGCTGCCGCGTCTCGGATCGACGCGCGGACGCCGCGGTTCCACTGCTCGCGCTCGCGGGCCTCTTCGGTCTGGCCTCGCGCCGTCGCGCGCGCCGCCGCCGAGCTCACCGCTCTCGATGAGCGCTCGGCGACACGTGCTCTCACTCGATCGCGAGGAGCACGCACTTGAGGTAGTCGCCCTCGGGGAAGGCGGGCAGGCGCGGGTGATCCGCGGCGCCGCCCCAGCGCTCGAGGATGCGCACGTGGCGCGGCACCTTCTCGAGCGCTTCGCGGATCGTGCGATCGAAGCGCTCGGTGCCGATGTGGCTCGAGCACGACGCGGCGAGGTAGAGGCCGCCCGGCCTGAGCAGACGGAGGCACGCGCGGTGGAGCGCGCGGTAGCTGCGCATCGCGTTGGCCACCGCGGCCTCGTTCGGCGCGAAGCTCGGCGGATCACCGATGATCAGGTCGTACTGGGCGCCTCGCTCTCGCGCCTGCTCGAGGAAGCGCGGCACGTCCTCGGTGTGCGTCGTGTGTGCGCCCGAGGGCAGCTGGTTCGCGTCCCAGCCCGCCTCCGCGAGGGCGAGCGCCGCGTCGGCGACGTCGACGGTCTGCACGCTGCGCGCGCCGCCGAGGCCCGCGGCGATCGAGAAGCCGCCGGTGTACCCGTAGAGGTTCAGCACGTCGCGGCCGCGCGCGAGCGCCCGCACGCGGTGCCGCGACTCGCGGTGATCGAGGAAGAGGCCCGTCTTCTGGCCGTGTCGCAGATCCGCGAGCAGCACCATGCCGTGCTCGGTCACGCGCACGAGCTCGGGCGGCGCGTCTCCCCACACGACACGCACTTCCTTCGACTCGCCCCGGCCCTTGCGCACGAGCACGCCCGTGAGTGACGGCCGCGCTGCGCGGAGCGCGGCGACGAGCGTGTCGGTGCTGCCAGAAGGACCGAGCACGAAGCGCTCGGCGCCCTGCGAGTCGAAGCGCACCACGGCGAAGGTGCCGTACACGTCGACGACGAGGCCCGGCAGCCGATCGGCCTCGCCGTGCACCCAGCGGAAGGCCGTCGTGTCCGCGCCGACGAAGGGCGCGCGCATCGCGAGGGCCGTGCTCAGCCGCGAGGCGACGGGATCGCCCTCGAGCTCGCCCTTCTTGCGCGCGACGATGCGCAGGGCGATCACGCCCTCGTCGGCGTAGCCGATCGCGAGCGTGCTGCGGTCACGATCGACCACGCGCACGAGCTCGCCGGCCCGTGCGTCGGAGCGCTCGAGCGCGTCCCGGTAGATCCAGGGGTGCCCCGCGTCGATCGACGCGCGCACGTCCTTCACGAGCCTCAGCTCTCGCATCGCGCGGGTGTAGCGCGCGCGGGGCCCTCGTGTCGCGCCGTGCCGGTTGACGCACCCTCGCGTCCAGGCACCATCGCTCGATGACCGACGAGCGCGCGCCCGTGTGGCGCAAGACGGCGTGCACCCTCTGCAGCCTGAACTGTGGCGTCGAGGTGATGACGGGGGGGGAGGGCGGGCGCCACATCCTCAAGGTGCGCGGCGACGACGCGCACCCGATCTCGCAGGGCTACCTCTGCGAGAAGGCGCAGCGGCTCGATCACTACCAGAACGGCGCCGATCGACTGGACAGCCCGATGCGTCGCCGCGCCGACGGAAGCTACGAGGCGATCGACTGGGACACCGCGATCCGCGAGGTCGCCGCCCGCCTGCGCGAGGTCGTGGCGCGGCACGGTGGCGAGTCGATCCTCTACTACGGCGGCGGTGGACAGGGGAACCACCTCGGCGGCGCGTACGGCAACGATCTCCTCAACGCGCTCGGCGTGAAGTACCGCTCGAACGCGCTCGCGCAGGAGAAGACCGGTGAGTTCTGGGTGCAGGGCAAGATGTTCGGCACCGGCACGCACGGGGACTTCGAGCACTGCGAGGTCGCCGTCTTCATCGGCAAGAACCCTTGGCACTCGCACGGCTTTCCGCGCGCGCGCGTGGTCTTGAAGGAGATCGCCAAGGATCCGGCGCGCACGATGATCGTGATCGATCCGCGGCGCAGCGAGACCGCGGCGATGGCCGACATCCACCTCGCGATCGCGCCTGGCACCGACGCGTGGTGCCTGGCCGCGCTCGTCGGGATCATCGAGCAGGAGGGGCTCGTGAACCGCGCGTTCGTGGACGCGCACACGAGCGGCTACGAGGCGATCGCGCCCGCGCTCCGCGGGATCCCCGTGGCCCGGTGCGCGGAGATCTGCGGCGTCGAGCTCGAGCTCCTGCGCGAGGCGGCGCGGCGCATCGCGCGCGCCAGGAGCTGCTCGGTGCTCGAGGATCTCGGGATGCAGATGAACCTGCACTCGACGCTCGGCAGCTACCTCCAGCGCCTCACCTGGGTGCTCACCGGTCACTACGGGCGCGAGGGCACCGCCAACGCGTTCGTGCCCTTCCTCTCGCTCGCCAAGGCCAGCAAGGGCGACACGAGCGTCGGCAAGGGCCGGGGCCCGCGCGTCGAGAAGCGCAGCCCCGTCACGGGCGCGAAGGTCATCGTCGGTCTGATTCCCTGCAACGTGATCCCCGACGAGATCCTCACCGATCATCCCAAGCGCTTCCGCGCGATGATCGTGGAGAGCGGCAATCCCGCCCACTCGCTCGCCGACAGCAAGCGCATGCGGGAGGCGATCCGCGCGCTCGAGCTCTCGGTGGTGATCGACGTCGCGATGACCGAGACCGCGCGCGTCGCGGACTACGTGCTGCCGGCCTCGAGCCAGTTCGAGAAGGCGGAGGCGACGTTCTTCGCGACGGAGTTCCCCGACAACGCCTTCCACGTGCGACAGCCGGTCTTCTCCCCTCGGCCGGGCACGCTGCCCGAGTCCGAGATCCACGCGCGGCTGATCGAGGCGCTCGGCACGCTCTCGAAGCGCGACTACGTGCCGCTGCGCGCCGCGCGCCGCCTCGGCACCGCGGCGTACGCCGCCACCTTCTTCGCCATGCAGGCGCTCAGCAAGCGCCGGAGGCGACACCTCGCGGTGCTCCTCTACCGCACGCTCGGTGACTCGCTCCCCGAGGGCATGTCGAACGCGGCCGTGGTCTGGGGCATGTCGCAGCTCTACGTGATGGGTCACCGACGTGCGGCTGCGAACGCAGGCTTCCGCGGGCCCGCGCCGGTCGCGGCGCAGCGCCTCTTCGACGCGCTCCTCGCGTCCCCGTCGGGCCTCGTCTTCGCGAAGAGCGACACCGCGGCGAGCTGGAAGGCGGTCGGGCACCCGGGCCACCGCATCGCGCTCCACATCCCCGAGCTCGTGCCGAGCCTCGCGGAGCTCACGAGCACCTCGCCATCGCGCGACCCCGAGTATCCGTTCCTCCTCGCGGCGGGCGAGCGCCGCACGGACACGGCGAACACGGCGGTGCGCGATCCTTCGTGGCATCGCAAGGGTCGCTACGGAACGCTGCGCATCCACCCGCGCGACGCGGAGGCGCTCGGCTGCGTCGACGGAGAGCGTGTCCTCCTCACGACGCGACGCGGCCAGGCCGAGGTCGAGCTCGAGGTGACCGACACGATGCGTGTCGGGAGCTTGTCCCTGCCCAATGGACAAGGGCTCGCCTACCGCGACGCCACGGGCGTGGAGCGCATGCGCGGCGTCGCGGTGAACGAGCTCACCGACCACGTCCGCCGCGATCCGATCGCGGGGACGCCGTGGCACAAGATCGTGCCGGCGAAGCTCGAGCGGCTGTCCGAGAACGGCGCGCGCGCCGCAGGCGCCGCCTGACGCGCCCTTTGTGTCGACACGTCGGCTCGTGCACGCTCGTGGGATGCGCATGCATCGCTTCGCGATCCTCCTCGGCGTCTCGCTCTCTCTCGCGGCCTGCGCCCTCGGCTGCGACGAGCGACGGACGACGATCCGCCGTGATGCGGGGCTCGCGGGCGCCGACGCCGGATCGAGCCCCGACACGGGCTTCGCCTTCCCGGACGCGGCGATGCTCGATGCGCCCTTCACGATCGACGCGGCGCGGTCGGACGACGCGGGCGCGCCGATCGATGCGCGGCTCGCGTTCGACGCGTTCGTGCCGATCGATGCGTTCGCGCCACCCGATGCGTTCGCGGGCCGCGACGCGTTCGTGCTCGTCGATGCGGGCCGCGATGCGTTCACGGCGACCGACGCCTTCTCGTCCGGCGGTGGAACGACGATCCCGTTCCCCGCGACGGGCAACGACCGCGTCGCAGCGGCGATGCTCTACTACTGGCGCGCGGGCGACTACGTGCAGGCGACACACACGACGAGCCTCTCGTCGATCCGTGAGGTCACGACGAACCTCGTGCTCGCCTCGAACGGCCTCACCTGCGACACGCAGGACGTGCGCCTGCTCGTGAACTCCGTCGAGGTGGGTCGCTTCTCCATCGCCAGCGGCGACACGAGCATCGCCCGCACGTTCACCTTCGCGCCGATCACGGGGCCCACCTACACCTTCCGGTACGAGACGACGCGCGAGGTGGGAAGCGGCTGCGGTAGCGCGGGCTACACGGACGACGTCAGCACGGTGACGATTCGCTGACGTCCGCGTTACGCTCTGCCCACGTGCGCGCTCTCATCGTCGTCGCAGTCGTGGTGTCCTCTACCCTGCCCGGGTGCCTGATCGATCGCTCGGCGCTCGCGGGCGACGGGGCCGATGCGGGCGCGTCGCTCGACGCGCGCGTGATCGACGCGCGGCCGCCCGACGCTGCGCTCCCCGATGCGCCCGGGCTCGATGCGCCGTTCGACGACGCGGCCCCCGAGCCGATCGACGCGGCCGTCGTCGCAGAGGACGTCTTCTTCGTGATGCCCGACGCGGGGCCGGTTCCGCCCGACGCGGGCGGACGAGACGCAGGGCCGTGCGACTCGACGAGGGGCCCCGAGAC
Organism: Sandaracinaceae bacterium; assembly: GCA_044376125.1. Classification (GTDB taxonomy): domain Bacteria; phylum Myxococcota_A; class Polyangia; order Polyangiales; family Sandaracinaceae; genus JAFLCL01. Next base: position 59,413 of record JBILLJ010000008.1, on the reverse strand, counting down.
GTGCAACGCGCGCGACGACGACTGCGACGGCAACGTCGACGAGAGCATCTGCGGCGGCAGCTTCGCGGGCGTGACCGTCAGCTGCGCGTCCTTCCTCCACGCGGGCCACGTCTACCAGCTCTGCCGCACGACGGGCCTCACGATGCCGTGGGAAGGCGCGCTCATGGCGTGCCGCGGCTTCCCTCCGTACGACCTCGTCCGGATCGACGACAACATGGAGAACTCCGCGATCTCGAGCCGCGTCGTCGACGGAGACGCGTGGCTCGGTCTGAACGACCGCGCTGCCGAGGGCGCCTTCGAGTGGACCGATGGCGCGGCGCTGGCCTTCGAGAGCTGGGCCGCGAGCGAGCCGTCGAGCCGCACCGCCTCCGGCGGTGGACAGGATTGCGTGTCCATGCGGCCGCGCACGCGGGTCTGGGACGATCGCTTCTGCGGCGTGCTCGACTTCGACCCGATGACGCCGGTCTCGATGTTCGTGTGCGAGGCACCGATCCTCCGATGACCTCGCTGACCTCGCGCGTCGTCGTCCTCACGCTCGCCGGCCTGTTCGTGTCCTCGTGCAGCGAGAGCCCCGCGCCTTCGGACGCCGGCTCCGGAGGAGCGCTCGATGCGCCCTCGGACGCGCCCGAGCTCCTCGACACGCCGCCCCGCGCGGACGCGGGCTACGACTCGGGCGCGCGCTGCGAGCGACCGGTCGATCTCGACGCGGGCTCGGTCCTGGCGTGCAACGGGCACGCGGCGCTCTGTGACCGCCGCCTCGACGAGGTCGCGCTCGCGATGACGCACAACGCGATGTCGAGCGAGGAGGACGACTTCTCCGCGCCGAACCAGCACTTCCGACTCTGGCGTCAGCTCGAGGACGGAGTGCGCGGCTTCATGCTCGACGTGTACGTCGATCGCGACGACACCGTGCAGCTCTGCCACGGCTCGTGTCGCATCGGGCGTCGCCCGCTCGCCGACGGCCTGCGCGATCTCCGCCTCTTCCTCGACTGCCACCCTCACGACGTGGTGGTGATCGTGTTCGAGGCGCACGCGCCGGCCGATCGCGTGGAGCAGGGCTTCGTCGAGAGCGGGCTCGACGCGTACCTCCACGTGCCCGACGCCCTGCCCGGCGCGGGCTACGCGTGGCCCACGCTCCGCGAGCTCGTGACGCGGAACGAGCGGGTCATCGTCTTCACCGACGATCGCGACGCGCCGCAGCCGTGGCACCTCTACACCTACGACTGGGCCTGGGAGAATCCGTACTCGGCCGCGACACCGGGCGATCTCTCGTGTGCCGAGGATCGCGGGAGTCGCGATCGCTCGCTCTGGGTCTTCAACCACTTCCTCACCAACCCAGTCGCTGGCCCGGATCTGGCGGAGATGGTCAATCACGATCCCTTCTTCACGGAGCGGGTGAGTGCCTGTCGCGACGAGGCCGGCGGCGATCTGCCGAACTTCGTCACCGTGGACTTCTACGATCTCGGCGACGTGCTCTCGGTCGTCGACACGCTCAACGGTGTGGGGCCCTGACGCCTGCGCTCAGCGCGGCGAGGTGAACATCCAGAGTCCGTCCTGCCACTCGATCGCGTCGATCGTGAACGGGTCGGCGGGTGCACCGGGGAACGCGAACGGGGCGTACTCGCCACTGCCGTAGTACGCGCGGTTGACGAACTGGAAGCAGGTTCCGTCGTAGATGGTCTCCGTCATCGCGGCGGGACCGAAGCCGTCCCAGCTGAGGAAGACGGCGTAGCTCGTGATCGGGGCCGCGCCGCAGGGCGAGCGGGCGGCGTCGGGCCGTGCCCAGCCGGTCTCGTTGCTCGGCACCACGAAGGACGCGTGCATCTCCCACCACGGCGGCGCGAGTGGTCCGCGCCAGTCGGCGCCGAGATCCTCGTAGCGGAGGAAGCGCGTGAGGCTCGCGCTGCGCGTGGCATGGGCCCAGCGGTAGATCCACGTGTCGTGCGCGCTCACGAAGAGGTCTTCCGCGACCGTGTACGCGTCCTGGATGGCGACGCCGGCGAGCTCGGGCAGGATCGGGTCGCGCGCGAGACGCTCGAGGAACGTGCGTGTCGCGACATCGACCACGAAGAGCTCGGTGTGCGTGATCACGACGAGCTGCCCGCTGCCGGCGGGCGCGAAGACGCCCTCGACCTCCTCGACGGTGGGGAAGTCGCCCGACACGGGCTCTACGGTCCACGAGGTGCCGCCCGGCGCGAGGTGGTGGAGCGCGAACGTGGGCCCCGGCACGAACGCGTCGGGATCGGTCGCCGCATCGGGCGCCCCCGCATCGGCCGCGGTGACGGGCACGCATCCGCTCACCGGAGAGCACACCTCGTCCGCGCCGCACTGCGTGGCGTCCGGTGTCTCGAGACACACGCCGAGCGCGCAGCGCGGGACGACACAGTCGATCGTGGAGGTGCAGTCGGAGTCGGTCTCGCAGTCGTCCGGCGTGCACGTGTCGGTCTCTTCGCAGTCCGGCGGCACGCACACACCATCGCGGCACTCGGTCGCCGTGGGCGCGCCGGGCGCGGGGCACGCGATCTCGATGCAGTTGCGCGTGATGATCACGCCGAAGATGGTGTCGCGCTGCACCCGACGCTGGATGCGCCGCGCGACGATCTCTCGACCATCCAGTCGCAGAGACACCTCGACCGCGAGGTCGGTGCCCGCCGCGACGCCGGTGATCTCCGCCACCTGCACCGGTCGCCCGTAGTCGTCACGCAGGTTCGCGCGCCGCGATCGCAGGCCGGTCGCCTGCACGAAGACCTCGTCGAACTCGAGCCCTGGCACGAGGTCGGTCTGGAGCTGCACGACGGCGGTGTGGCCGTTGGTGCAGCCTGCGAGGAGCGCGAGGACGCCGACGAGGAGGACCGGCGCGAGGCGAGGCCAGCTCAATGCGTGGCCTCCCACACGAGCGACACGAGGTAGACCATTCGCCAGAAGTCGCTCGTCTCCTGGTTGCGCAGGCCGAGCAGCTGATCGCCACGGGAGCGCTCGATGCGCGAGAGCGCGAGCGTCAGGAGGCCGGTCTCGGAGGACATCGAGCCATCGGGCCCGTACCACGTGCCGTTGGACGCGAGCATGGTGCCGCTCGGGTAGTACCAGGTGGCCCCGGACACGAACATCGTGCCATTCGAGTAGTACCAGGCGCCCGAGCCCGACTGGTACATCGTCCCGTTCGGGAAATACCAGGTGTCGCCCGAGCGGAGCATCGTGCCGTTGGGCCAGTACTCGGTCGCGGCTGCTTCGGCGCCGGTGCCGCACGCGACGCGCTCGCGCGTGTCCACCATGCCGCGGTGATCGGGCGAGAGGGCGCTGCCGCCGCGCGCGGTGGCGTTGTCGAGCCACTGCATCGCACGGAGCACGCTGCACTGCTCCGTGGCGCGCTGGTTGTTCTGCGCAGACGCGGCGCTCGTGACGAGGAGCGCAGCGAGGGCGAGCGAAGAGGCGAGGACGAGGCGCATGGGCGAGCTCCGGGTCGGGCTCGCCCTCTACCGCCGTCTCGCGGCGTGGGCCAGCGGCGAGGGCCAGCCGCGCGCGCCCGCCCCGGGTCGACTCGCTCACTCGCAGGTGCGGCCGCGGTTCTGTTCCTCGAGGTAGGTGAGGAGAGGGCGGTAGTACTCGAGCATCGGCTCGGCCGTGAGGTCGCGGCCGGTGGCCTCCCGAAGGACCTCGCGCCAGTCGCGGCTCGCGCCGGGGGCCATGACGCCGCGGAGGAAGTCTCCGACCTCGCGGTGACCGTAGTAGTTACACGCGTGCGGATCCTGGTGGAGGATCTCGCGGCAGATGTGGTCGTGCAGCTGGTACACGAGCACGTTCGCGAGGGCGTAGTCGTAGTAGCCGGCGGGGTCGTCGTTGATGTGCGTCTTGGTGCACGCGTCGCAGCCGTCGGCCGGGCGTGCGCTCGGCGGCCCCATGCCCTGGAAGCGCGAGACGTGCTCCCACCAGCGCGCGTTCAGCTGATCCGCGGGGAGGTTGCCCGCATAGAGATCGCGCTCGAAGTGGCTCATCACACCGGCCGACCACGGCAGGAACGTGATGGGGCCGGTGAGCGCGGAGTCGAGCAGCCAGGCCGTCTCGTCGACCTCCTGACCCTCCGGCAACAGCGCGATCTCGCGCAGATAGGGCTCCTGCGACGCGGCGAGGGCGATGAGGTCGCCCATGCCTTCGTGGTAGCTGCGATTGGCACCCTCGCGGAGCAGATAAGGCACCTCGGGGCGCGAGTAGCTCGTGTAGTAATAGATGTGCCCGAGCTCGTGGTGCGTGGTGGTGAACCACTCCCAGTTGCTCTCGACGCTCATGAGCGAGCGCACGTCGCTCTCGAGGTCCACGTGCCACGCGCTCGCATGCGCGTTCTTCATGCGCGGCTGGACCGAGCTGCCTGCGGCGGGCGGCGGGACCGGATAGAGGTCACTCGCCGTCCAGAAGGAGTCGGGCAGCTCCGAGAAGCCCATCGAGACGTAGAAGCGCTCGGCCTGCTCGACGAGCCACTGCGGCTCACGCCCCGCGACCAGCGCGTCCATGTTCACGCCCTCGACGAGGCCGGGCCAGCTCTGCCCCCAGCGGTTGCCGATCCAGTGCGCCGGTAGCACGTCCGGAACCTGCGGCGCGTGGTAGCGCTCCGCATAGCGGTGGCGCGCCCAGCAGTGGAGCTGCGTGTAGAGCGGCCGCACCTCGTCCACGAGGCGCGCGAGCAGCTCCATCATCTCGTCGACGGTCATGCCGTAGTTCGAGACCATGAGCTCGAAGTAGTCGTGATAGCCCATCTCGCGCGCGACGCCGTTGCGCAGGTCGCGGAGCTCGACGAGGCCATCGCGCAGCGTCGTGCCGACTTCCTTGCTGGCCTCCCATGCGCGCTGGCGCTCGGCGAGGTCGGTCGACTCGGTGAGGATGCGGTCGAGATCGTTCGTGATGACGGGGCGCGCGCACGTGCCGTCCGCGCGGCGATCGAGACAGAACTGGAAGCCGTCCAGGCGCGCGCTCTGCGCGGCCTCGGCCGCGACGCGACGGCGCGCCAGATCCGGGTCGGTCTGCGGCGCCTGGGCTGCGAGCACGAGCATCGCGCGGAGCTGGCGGCGGGTGAGATCGTCGAGCTCGTCCTCGTGCTCCATCAAGAGGCGCGCGCGACGGATCACCTCGACCGAGCCCGTGAACGACGCGAAGGACTGATCGGCCGCCGTGCGACCGCCCGTGTGCTCGGGCGAGACGTCGGTCGAGCTCAGCCACGCCGCGCGTGCGCTCTCGGTGTAGAGCGCGCGGTAGGCAGGATCGTAGAAGTCGAGGAGATCGTCGGCCTCCTCCTGCCACGTGCGGCCCGAGGTCTCGGTGCGCCGCTCCCCGCGCCCGTGCGCGATGCTCGAGCCACCGCGCGGCGGCGCCTCGATCTCGGTCGTCGTCGGAGGTTCGGGCGCGGCGTCCGATCCGGAGCACGACGCGAGGGGCAGGAGCGCGAACATCACGGACGCGCGAAGGCAGCTTGAAGAAACCTTGCTCATGGCGGCGCGAACTTGTCTTGGGGAGGCCCCGACGTAAAGAGGCCCCACCACAAGGAGAGCTCGATGCCGCGCCACGTCCTCGACGAGTCGAAGATCCACCCCGCCATCCGCCAGAAGATCAGCGACAACCACCGCGAGCTCGTCGACGAGGTCCTCGAGGCGATGAAGAAGACCGACGTCGTCGTCGCCGGCATGGGGCAGAACCCGAACTGCAGCCGCGCGTGCAAGTCGCTGAAGAAGAAGGGCGTGAGCTTCACCTACATCGAGAAGGGCAGCTACCTGAGCCAGTGGCGCAAGCGCAACGCGCTCAAGATGTGGACCGGCTGGCCCACCTTCCCGATGGTCTTCGTGAAGGGCACGCTCGTCGGCGGCGCCGACGATCTCGACAAGCTCATCGAGAGCGGAGAGCTCGACAAGCTGCTCGCAGGGTGATGCGCGCTGGGCGGAATACGGACTGATGCGCTCGGCAGCGCCGAGCCTCGCCTTCAGAAGTCGAGCGCGAGGCCGAGGCCGACGTCGCCGGGACCGCCGGTGAGACGGGCTCGCAGCTCGGGGTGGTCTCGGTACAGCGAGTCACGGCGGCTGCCCGAGCCGACGTCGTACGCGATGGCGAGCGCGAGCGTGATGACGTGGCCCAGGACCACCACGCCGCCTCCGACGAACAGCGCCGCTCCCGCGCCACCAGTCGAGCCGCCGAAGGAGCCGCCGACGAGGAGCACGGTGCCGAAGACCATCCCGCCCAGGCCCGTGCCGAGGAGCACGAACGAGCTGATGTAGAGCGCGGTCGCAGAGCGACTGCGACGGTGGATGTCGTCGAGTCGCAGCTGGGCTGAGTCCACGCCGAGGGCCTGTGCGACGCGCACCTCGGGACTGGCCTCCTGGTACGCAGCGGGCGCTTCGGGGGTCTGTGCAACGACCTCGCTGGTCGCCTCCTCGCTGGTCTGCTCCGCCGGAGCTGCATCGCCGCTCGTCGCGGTGGCGTCCTGAGCGTGTGACCGGGCTGGAGAGCCGAGCGCGAAGGTGAGACAGGTGACGACGAGGAAGGCGAGCTTGCGTGACGTGGTCATCGACGGCGAGTGTGCGTCGAGTCTCGAACGAAGCTCAACCATTCGATGCGTCAGCGACGGATGTAGTCGCAGCTCGAGTCCTCGAGGCAGTGGTGGCCCGTCGGGTCGCTCAGATAGGGGAGATCGCGACCGTCGGTGCCGATGTAGCGGCCGAGCATGTTGAACATGTAGACGGCCATGTCGAAGGGCGAGCTCGGGTCGTAGATCGCGCTGAAGCCGTGGATGCCGCGCGGCTCGACGTAGGGGCTCACGAGGCCCGACGTGGGCTCTCCCTCCGCGAAGTCCCACACCGCCACGTCGTCGGGGCTCGACATCGCGCGTGAGCGACGCGACCAGCGAAGGGGCGTGTCGGGGCGCTGGGGTGCGAGACCTCCCATGTCCGCCGCGAGTGGGTCGCGGCCGTTCGGCGAGAAGTACGAGAGGCCGTCGCTCAGGTTGTCGACGTCCACGAGGAACTGATCGCCCGCGCCGGGGCCCATCGAGCCGATGGCCGGATGACGCTCGAGGCGCGCGAGGCCCTCGATCGCGTGGTAGCCGAGCAGCAGATCGTTGGGCGACGCGAAGCCCGGATGCACCGTCTCGAAGCTCGCGGGCGCGCGGTACTCCGCGAGGTGATCGGGCGCGTCGGGCGGAAGAAACGGCAAGACGCCTGCGGCGCGCGCCATCGAGTAGCCCGTCGCGATGCACACGTTCGGATCACCGTCGGTGTGCGTGACGAGGATGCTGCGCGGCTCGGGCGCGATGTCGGGCGCAGTGAGCGGGTCGAGGAAGATGCGACCGACGTAGTTGATGGGATCGCCGCGCTCGAGGCCGATCTGCGCGAGCATCACGAGGCGCCGCAGCTCGGGCGTCTGGCGCTTGCGGCCGAAGCCGGACGTCGGCGCCCTCAGGTCGTCGCCCTGCACGAACTGCGTGACGCCCCACGTCGCGCAACTCTCGCAGAGGCCTTCTCCATCGCCCGGATCACCGGGGCCGACCTCCCACGTGCTGATCGTGCGTGCGGGCAGCGGCGCGACACCTTCGAAGCTGCAGTCGCCGAAGTCCACGAGGCCGAGCGCGTCGCGGTAGACCTCGATCACCCAGCGGTCGCCCACGTCCGACGCGATGCCGACGCGGAAGCGACCGGCCTCGTGGTTCGTCGCGCCCGCGCAGGAGACCTCGCCGTTCGAGAGGTTGCGGACGAGCAGCACGTCGTCGGCGCCGAGGAGGTCGGGATCCACACACGCGATCTCGGTGCGCTGATCGTCGTCGAGCAGCGGGCCGTGCACGGTGACCGAGCGCTCGCCCGCCGTGCACGACGTGCGCTCCGACGGACCCTCGCTGATCGAGGTGAGGATGAGCGGGCCCATGAGGCGAAGGATCATGGCGGAGCGCACCGAGCCGTTCTCGGTGCGGATCGCGACGTCGGAGAGGCCTCCGCCACCGACGACCGGCGCCGACGCGGTGATCATCGGCTCGGCGCCTGCCGTGAGCGCCGTGATGATGCCGCCGAGCGAGCCGCCGGCCATCGCGTAGCGGACGTTCGGGCCGCCGAGATCGGGCACGCCGTTGCCGTCGAAGTCGCCCGCGAGGTCGACGTCGCCGTCGCGATCGAAGTCGCCGTCGAAGCTGAGGACCTCCGCGTCGGGCTCGCCGGTCGGCAGCGCGAGCGAGAGCTGACCCGCGCGGCGCGTGCCGTCGAACGAGCGCAGGACGCGGAAGACGTTGAGCTGATCGATGACGGTCTGACGCACGGAGTCGCGCGTGTGGAAGATGTACGCGGTCCAGAAGTCCGAGCCGCTGTCGACCGTGTCGTCGCCGTCGAGATCGCGTGCGCGGCCGAGCGCGAGCGCGTCGGCCGTGCCCTGCAAGCACGCGCCGCCGAGCGTCGTGCGCACGACGGTGCGGAGCGCAGGGCTCAGCTCGAGCCCGTGGCCGTGCGCGTTGATCGTCACGAGCGCGTTGCCGTGCTGGAGCACGAGACCGCCGTAGATGAGCACCTCGGCGGCGTTGCTGCCGTGGCCGTGCACGTAGACGACGGGAGAGAACGGCTGCGGGTGATCGGCGCTCTCCTCGGGGACGTAGATCGTCATCGTGAGCGTCTGGCGTGTGCGGCGCGCCTCGCCCGTGACGTAGTCCATCTCGAACGCGTCCTCGAGATCCTCGCTCTCGGGATCCTCGAAGAAATAGGGCGATTCGAGCAGCACGGTCACCACGTGCGAGAGCGACGCGTAGCTGCGATCGAGCTCCTCGACCGCCGTCTCGTCGAGATCGAAGGCGGCCGCACCGAGCGTGCGCACCGCCTCACGGAACTGATCGCCGGGGGCGACGAAGACGCGCGCGCCGGGGTCGGGACAGCCGCGGCCGCCCTGCATCGGGAGCGGGACCACGTCGAGCGGGATCTCGTCGGCGAGGTACGCCATGGAGCCGCGGCCGTAGAGGCCCTCGCGCACCGTGTCGATGTCGTCGGTCACCGACTGCGTCGTGAACATCCACGCGAACGCGACTCCCTCCCAGCCCTCCGAGGCCAGCGAGCCGTAGAGCTCGGGGTGCGCGGCGAAGTGCTCGGGCAGCGGCGCGAGCTCGTTCGTCTGGCGCGGGTGGTGGACGTGATCGAAGGGCGAGCGCACGGGCTGTCCGTCCACGCCGACGAGGCGATCGGTGAGCACGACGGCGTAGTGGTGGCGCTGCGTGAGCGGCAGGAGCGGGCGCACGATGAGGGTGCGGGTCTCACGCTCGTAGAACCACGCCATGCGATCGACGGTCTCGAGCGGATCGCCCGTCAGGCGGCCATCGAGCGTGTTCGGGTGATCGAGCACGCCGTCGAAGTCGGAGTCCTCGCCCACGTCGAGGAGGCCATTGCCGTTGTCGTCCTCCTCGACGGTCTCGAAGAGGATGTTCGACTCGCCCGCGCGCGGATCGTGATCGAAGTACTGATCGGGCCGGGTGGTCGCGTAGGGGAAGTTGCCGCTGTTCAGATCGAGCGGGACCGGCAGGCCCGTCTCGAGGTCCACGAGGTAGATCGCGTGACGCGGGAAGTCGGTCTCGTGGAAGCGCTCGGAGCCGCCCTGCCGATCGAGCAGGTCCTCGAGATCGAGGTCTCGATCGAAGGCCACCGAGATCGGCGCGAACGTGCCCCAGCCATCCAGCTGATCGAAGAGGTCGAGGGTGCGACGCTCGAGGTGTGTGGGCGCGACCCGGCTCGCGTTGATGCGCAGGCCCGTCGGTGACGTCGGATCCGGCCAGGTCGCGACGTCGTTGGGGAGCGGGATGACCGGGAGGTCTTCCGCATAGAGATCCCAGACGACCTCGGGTCCCGTTCCGGGCGGTGTCTCGCGCCAGCCCTGCGGCAGACCGCCACCGTCACAGGCGAAGAGACCGATCGTGAGGCTCGCGAGCGCGAGCACGGACATCGAGCGAGAGCGCATCGCCGGCGAGTCTACTCTGGACGCGCCGCCGCGTTCAGTGCGCGCGACGCCGTCGGCGACGCGCGAGCACGAGGCCGAGCGCCGCGAGCGCCGCGAGGCCACCGCTGCTCGAGGTCTGGGCGTGAGCGCGACACGAGCAGCCCGAGCCCGCGAAGCGACCCGGCTCGCCTGCGTCGGGGCCCTCCTCGAGCGCGGCGTCGAGGCCGCCGTTGCCTGCATCCGGTGTGCTGGTGCTTCCAGCATCGACCTCGGGCGGCGACGCGGCGTCCGCTTGCGTCATCGCGCCCGCGTCGCGGCTCTCGGGCACGCACACGTCGGGATCCACGCCGTTGATGAGGCCGTCGCGATCGCAGTCCCCCGAGTGATAGCTGTCCGCCGGATCGAGCCTGGGGTCGGTCGCGAAGCAGCTCTGCCCGCGCCCGTGCCGCACGAGTCGTCCGCGGGCTCGCTCGGGATGCAGACGCCGAGGAGCCGGTCTGCGCCCGCGCCGCCGGCTTGCACACACTCCGCGTCGACACCGAGGCGATCCGCGCAGTAGCGAGGCGAGGCCCCGTTGTCGGGCTCGCACGCGAGCCCGATCGCACCGCCGGGCGCGCAGAGGTCGAGCCGCGAGCAGTCACCGATCGTGCAGAGCAGGCCCGACGACAAGCAACCCTCACGCGTGCCCGCGTCGAGGAACGGATCGGTGCCCGTCCACACGACGACCTGCGCACCGCAGTCCGCGGGATCGTCGGCGTTCGTGAGCATGTCCATGTCGCAGTCGCCCGCGAGATAGGCCTCTTCGAACCAGCGACCTCCGGACATGTCGGCGCGATCGAGCGCGAAGCACGCGCCGAGCTCGCCGCAGACGCTGCCGTAGAAGCACGCGCCCGAGCGGAAGGTGCCACCAGCGACGTACGGGATGCATCCGGTGGCGGTCACGTCGAAGGTGGATGGGCACTCGGATGGACTGCTGCACGCGTAGCCGCTCGCGGCGTCGCTCGCGCAGACCGAGCCGCCGTGCGGCGAGAAGCCCGACACGCAGCCCGCGCCGCAGGTGCCGGCGTTGCAGGTCGGCGTGTTGATCCGGGCCCGCGGTCCCACATACAGCTGCAGGCGGCAGTGTTGCCCCACGCCCTCGGCGACGAGCGGGTCCTGATCGCCGTCGCAGTCGCCGCGGAGCGCTGCGACGACGCCCGTGTCTGGCGCGTGCAGGCATCGCCCCGTCATGTCGTTCGTCGTGAGCGCGTCGGCGTCGATCGTGAAGCCGCCGCAGCCGGTGCCGTAGAAGCAGCTCTCGCCGGTGCCACCCTCGGGCATGAACGTGTTGTTGCCGAGGCGCAGCGGTGGGCACTCGCCCATCGTGCCGCAGGGGAGCGCACAGGCCTCGGGATCCACGCACGAGGCGCCGATGCAGAAGCCCGTGGGACAGGTCGCGTCGCAGGGGCCGAGGCTCACGGCGGGGCGACACGAGCCCATGTCGTCGTAGCAGCCGGGCTCGGCCAGCGTCTGCGTCGTGAAGAGTGAGGTGGCGAGGGAGAAGAAGGCGATCCAACCGAGGGGACGAAGCGAAGTCATCCCTCCACGGTCTCACCGTTGTCGTCGCCGGCCAAGAGCCCCTCGAGCGAGCGTGGCGAGGGCTCCGAGACATACGAGCAACGCCAGGGCGCGAGAGCTCGCGGCGCGGTGGGCGAGGCTGCAGCGACAGCCCGAGCCAGCGAAGGTGGCAGGTGGCGGTGCTGCGGCATCGAGGCCGGGCGCGTCGTCGGTGGCCGCGTCCGCCGTGGCCGCATCCGCGGTGGCCGCGTCGAGCCCTGGCGACACCGCCGCGTCGATCGAGGCGACGCCCGCGTCTTCGTTCGGCGCAGCGCCCGCGTCCGGGCAGACGGAGCACACGGCATCGTCGGCGTAGTTCAGCGTGCGATCACAGAGGTCGCACGTGCCGTTGGCCCACGCGGAATAGCCCACCTCTCCCGAGAAGCAGCCCGGCGCGAAGGGGAGCCCGAGTCGGCGGCAGCTGTCGTCGTCGGGATGAAGGGTGCCGTCGTAGGTGCATGCGCCGACGCGGTTGCCCATCGAGTCGTCCGCGAGGAACACGCACCGCGCCCGAGATGGGGTTCCGGGCTCGAAGGGCATGGGGCAGTCCTCGTAGCTGCGGCAGCAGTACGCGAAGGGCGCGAAGGCGCCCGACACCTCCGTGGTGCAGCCGAACTGATCGTTCGCGATCTCGCCCACCTCGCCTGCGCAGGTCGAGGTGTCCACCGTGCCGGGCGCGCACACGGCGAAGCCCTCGGAGATCTGACCCATGAGCTCGAGCTCGGAGCACACGTGCGGATCGAGCTTGTTGATGAGGCCGTCGGCATCGCAGTCGCCGTGCTCCCAGCGCTCGTTCGGCTCGCCGGAGTCGACGAGGCAGCCGTCGCCGACGAACGACGTGGCGAGGCACGAACGATCGTCGCGATCGTCGACGTAGTACGTGCAGACGCCGATCTCGCCGACCATCGGATCGCGCACGAGGTACACGCAGCGTGACGCGAGCTCCGGCGCGCTCGGCAGCGGCGGGCACGCGCGGCCCGCGTCGCAGCCGATGCCGATCGCGTCGGGCACGTTCGAGGTCGCGTCGCGGGGTGCGATCGCCGCCCCGTCCGTCACGTCGTAGCGCTGGGACGCGTACCACTGAACGCGCCCGGTGATGGCGAGCGAGATGACCGGGCCGCCATCGCAGAGCGCCCCGAGCTCCATGCCGTTCGGCACGAGATCACCGTCGCAGTCGCCGCTCAGGAACGCATCGCGCGCGGTGCCGCCGAGCGGCCCGAAGCAGGCGCCCGCGAGGCGCACGGTCTCCGTGAGTCCTCCGCAGCCGAGGCGCACGCAGATGCCCGTCTCATCGCCCAACCGCTCCGGATAGATGCAGTTCTGAACGCCCCCACATGGGATCGAAGGGGAGCACTCCGTCTGTGCGCTCGCTGCGCCCGCGCCCAGCAACACCGCGAAGAACACGAAGGAGGCGAAGCCGGCCCGAGAAGCTCGCATCCGCGGAGTGTGACAAGAAACCGCCTCCGTGGAAGCGCGACGACGTGCTCGCTCGATCCCCACCGGCCCCGGCCTCGTCGCCGTGCGGCTCGCGATGGCGCGCGAGGACGTGGTGGTGCTCGGCGGCATCTTGGCGGGCTACGACGGGATCGCGTCGCTGCACGGTGAGGACACGAGCGAGCTGGTGGTGCTCACGACCGAGTCGATGTGGCCGACCCTCGCGACGCTGCTCGACGCGCTCGAGTCAGAGATCCAGATGCGGCGCATGCCGTCGCCCGACGAAGAGGTGAGTTGATGGCGCGCGTGTGGATCCCCCTTCCGGACACCGACTTCGACGTCACCGAGGTCGCCGTGCCGTGGAAGCTCCTCGTGCGCGCGGGCCACGAGGTCGTGTTCGCGACGGAGCGAGGCGGCAGCGCGCCCGCGTGCGATCCGCTGCTCCTCTCCGGCGTGCTCTTCGGACAGCTCGGCGCGGAGCCCGAGCCCAAGCGCTTCTACCGGGAGATGGAGGGCAGCCCCGAGCTCCAGCGGCCCTTGTCGTGGTCGAGCCTCGACGTCTCCACCTTCGACGGGCTCGTCCTGCCGGGCGGTCACGCGCCCGGCATGCGCCAGTACCTCGGCAGCGAGGCGCTCTTCGAGAAGGTGCGCGCGTTCTTCGCGCTCGATCGCCCGGTCGGTGCGATCTGTCACGGCGTGCTCGTGGCCGCGCGGGCCGGCGTCTTGCGCGGCAGGAAGACGACGTGCCTGCCCGGCTACATGGAGCGCACCGCGTACTTCCTCACCGCGTGGAAGCTCGGCCGCTACTACCGCACGTACCCCGCGTACGTGGAAGAAGAGGTGCGCGCCGCGCTCGCGTCGGAGTCCGACTTCGTGCGGGGCCCCACGAGCCTCGTCGCGCGCGGCACCGACGAGGACGATCGCCCCGCCTTCGTCGTCGAGGACGGCCGCTACGTCTCGGCCCGCTGGCCCGGCGACGCCTACCTCTTCGCCAAGCGCTTCATCGCGAAGCTCTGACGACCCGCAGGCCGGCGAAGAGCGAGATCGTATTCTCAGGATGACCGAAGGCGGACGCCGAGATGCGTAGATGCCCCTCACTCGTGGGCACCACGCGAGACGGCGCAGCCGGTGTCGCGAGATCCACTTCGCAGGCTGGCACCCACTGGCCGTCGGTCGTCGGCATGGTCGATGTCGCTCCGCATCGTGAGGGCTGGGTGGACGCTTCGACGTAGACACATCGGGTCGCGTACCCGTCCAGGCCTATGCCCGGCGCGTCGCACAGCTCCCATCTCCCGCTCTCGTGATCGACCCAGCGCAACTCTCCCTCCATCGCGATGATTGGAGGGACTGGCAAGGCGCCGTCCCACCGAAGGCTCTCGAAGGCGCGCACGATGGCCGACCGGCGGCGTTCGTCGTCGTAGCGAGCGCTCACGACCAGCTGCATGGACGACCCCGGAAGGACGACGACGACCGTTCGCTCTGTCTCGAGGTGTGTGAGCCCGCCCTCCACGCCGTCGACCGGAGGGTGGACCCCGACCCGGCGCAGACTCGCGAGCGTCTCGTCCTCGTCGCCCAGGAACGCCCTCGCGCTCAGCTCGACGCCGTCCACGGCGGTTCGTCGCAGGATGAAGGCCATGGGAGGGCCATGCATCGTTGCGGTCGTTCCCGGTAACCTCCCGTCGACCCATGCGTCGGGGGTCTCCCACACACCTGGGCCGCGAGGCCGGCACGCAAGAATGGCGTAGGGGGCCGCGGCCTCACCCCACACCTCGCGCACGTCCATCAGGCCCAGCCTGAGGATCGCTTCGCGTGCGAAGTCGTGTTCGGACTGCGTCCACTGACCGTCAGTCGCCAGGCGCAGGTGGTAGCGAACGAGCGCAGCGCGCAGGACTGCGTCCTCCCCATCGCGTGGGCGCCGTGCCCAGGGCCGTGGCCTCGCGGTGCGCGTGGCTTGCGCAGCCACGATCGCGAGGTCCTGCCCGGTGTGCCAAGGGGCATCACAACCCGGCGTCGGCACGTCACGCTCGAACGCGTTGGGGATGAACTCCACTTCGTCGAGACCACGGTCGAGCTCGATGTCGAGCTCGGAGACCTCACTGGGGCATGTCGGCGCGGTCGGACTCGACGGGTCGAGCAGCGTTGGGAGCGATCGCGCGGGGCAGCGCTCGTCGATGCGTCGAGCCAGGGCGACGAGATCGGCTGGGCGGGGACGCTGCGACCCGCACCCTGCGGTCAGGATCGTGCAAACAGCCGCGTAGATCGCCGCCCGCATGCGCTGAGGGTAACGCACGCCTGCGATGGGTTGTCATCTCCCGCAGGCTCCTCTAGCTTCGCGCCCCGTGACGACCGAAGCACTCCGCCGCACGCCGCTCTACGACGCTCACAAGGCCCTCGGGGGCCGCATCGTTCCGTTCGCGGGATGGGAGCTGCCCGTGCAGTACGCCGGCCTGCTCAAGGAGCATGCGGCGGTGCGCACGGCCGCGGGCCTGTTCGACGTCTCTCACATGGGTGAGATGAAGATCGAGGGGAAGGCTTCCGAGGAGTTCATCGACTCGCTCGTCACGGGCGACCTCACGAAGCTGCCGGACGGAAAGGCGCTCTACACCGTCGCGTGCAAGGCCGACGGCACGATCCTCGACGACCTGATCGTCTATCGACGTGGTCGCGAGCGCTTCATGATCGTGATGAACGCCTCGAACCGCGAGAAGATCGCCGCGCACTTCGGCGCGCACGCCAAGCCTTGGATCGAGAAGGGCGAGCTGAGCTTCGCCGACATCTCGGACGAGACCGCGCTCCTGGCCCTCCAGGGCCCCAAGGCCGCGAAGGTGCTCGAGCACGCACAGGCCGACGCGGCCATCACGTCGCTCAGCTCGTTCTCGCTCACCGAGGGCATCGTGGCCGGCGTGCGCGTGATCGCGGCGCGCACGGGCTACACCGCCGAGGACGGCTTCGAGCTCTTCGTTCACCCCGAGGACGCGACGCGCCTCTGGAACGCGATCCTCGCGGCGGGCAAGCCCGAGGGCATCGAGCCCTGCGGCCTCGGCGCGCGCGACACGCTGCGCCTCGAGGGGCGCCTCTCGCTCTACGGCAACGAGATCGACGAGACCACGAACCCGCTCGAGGCGGGCCTCGGCTGGGTCACCAAGCTCGACAAGCCGCGCGACTTCCTCGGCAAGAAGGCGCTGATCGCGATCAAGGAGGCCGGCCTTCCGCGCAAGCTCGTGGGCTTCCAGATGGTCGGCCGCGGCATCGGCCGCCACGGCTATCCGATCCATGCGTGGAGCGGCAGCGAGACGCCGTCCGGGGCGGCCATCGGCGTCGTCACGAGCGGAAGCCCAGCGCCCACGCTCGACATCAACATCGGCCTCGGTTACGTGCCGGCCGCGCACGCGGAGACCGGCTCGAAGATCGGGATCGAGATCCGCGGCAAGTTGATCGAGGCGGTCGTCGTGAAGACGCCGTTCTACCGCAGGCAGAAGTGAGGAGCGAGATGGCGAGCTATCCGAGTGATCTGAAGTACACGAAGGACCACGAGTGGGCGCGCATCGAGGGTGGCCTCGTCCGCGTGGGCATCACGTCGCACGCCGTCGAGCAGCTCGGCGACATCACGCTCATCGATCTCCCCAAGGTGGGCGCCAAGCTCGAGGCGCACGGCAACTTCGGCACCGTCGAGTCGGTGAAGGCCGTGAGCGAGCTCTTCTCGCCGATCGCTGGCGAGGTCGTGGAGATCAACGGCGAGCTCGCCGACAAGCCCGAGCTCGTGAACGACGACACGTACGGCAAGGGCTGGATGATCGTGCTCAAGCCGACGGCGGGCCTCGACGGCCTGATGGACGCGGCCGCGTACGAAGCCTTCCTCGGTGCGCTCGATCATTGATCGCGATCCGTGACGCGATGGGCCGTGAGGTGCGCCTCGACGCGCCCGCCCATCGCGTCGTGTCGCTCGTGCCGAGCGAGACCGAGACGGTCGTGATGCTCGGGGCCGGCGCGCGCCTGGTCAGTCGGACCGACTACTGCGTCGAGCCCCGCGGCGAGATCGAGCACGTGCCGCGCGTGGGCGGCACCAAGGATGCGCGCATCGAGGACATCGTCGCGCTCGCGCCGGATCTCGTGCTCGCGAACCAGGAAGAGAACACGCCGCAGATCGTGCGCGCGCTCGAGGCCGCGTCGATCCCGACGCACGTGAGCTTCCCCAAGACGATCGAGGACGCGGGCCAGCTGGTGCGCGATCTCGCGGCCCTGCTCGGCCTCGACGCGACGGGCTCGGCGGTGATCGCGCAGATGGATCGGGATCTCGAGGAGGCGCGCGCGCGACGTGCCGTCCGCGTGCCGCTGCGTGTGTTCTGCCCGATCTGGATGGATCCGCTGATGACCATCCACGGCGAGACGTTCCTCTCGGACGCGCTCGACCTCGCCGGCGCGTCGAACGTGTTCGCCGATCGCCCGCGTCGCTACCCGCTCGCTGCGGACCTCGGGCGTGGGCCCGCGCTGTCGGACGCGCGCGTCGGCGCGCGAGACACCCGCTATCCGCGCGTGACGCTCGAGGAGGTGCTCGAACGCGCGCCGGAGCTGGTCGTGCTCCCCGACGAGCCGCATCCGTTCGACGAAGCGGACGCCGAGGTGTTCCGCGCGCACGGCCTGCGTGTCGTGTTCGTCTCCGGTCGCGACCTGTCGTGGTACTCGCCCCGCATGGGGCGCGGGGTGCTCGCGATCGCCGATCGCCTCGACGCGCTCCGGAGTGAGTGAGTCGCACCGACGTGGGCGCGCGTGTACCCTCGGGGCGTGCGACTTCGTGACTTGGCTCGGGCCGGCGCGCTGGGTGGTGCGCCACTTCTTCTGACCGCGTGCTCTCTGGCGTTCTCCGGGGGCCGCTACACCGGAGGCGACGAGGTCGATGCCGCCGGCGTCGACGCGCCGGGCCTCGACGCGCCGGGCCTCGACGCGTCCGGTCTGGATGCGCCGCTGCCCGATGCACCGGGCGTCGATGCGCCGCCGGACGCCTTCGATGCCTGCGCGACGGTGAGCTGCGGTGCCGACGAGACGTGCTTCGAGGGCGCGTGCTTCCGCACGTGCACCGCCATCGACGAGTGCAGGGCCGGCGAGGAGTGCACGGTCGATGGACGCTGCGTGCTGACGACGCCGTGTGCGACGGACGCGGAGTGCGACGCGGGGACGTACTGCGACGGCACGCGCTGCCTGTCTTGTGACTTCGATCGCGACGGCTTCGCGGCCATGACGGCGCCGGCCGCGCGCTGCGTGACCTCGACGGTGCGCGAGGGTGACTGCGACGACACCGCCCGCGGCGTGCGCCCCTGGGGGCTGCCGGACTGCCAGATGGACACGACCGAGACGTGCGGCACGGGCCGTGGTCTCTTTGCGCCCGAGAACTTCGAGGCAGGGCGCATGTACCTGCCGGACGTGCTCCCGATCGCGGGCCTGCGCGACGTGCACGTGCTGCCGCTCTCGGACGCCGGGCGCGACGTCCGCACGATGGTCGTGTTCCGCACCGAGACCGATCTCGAGCCGCAGTGGGTGATCGTGAGCGCGCACCCCGACGGCACGTTCGACGTGCCCCCGCCGCAGCGCATCCCCGGCTGGCGCTACGGCGAGAGGACTCTCGCGTCGCGCATGACGGCGGGGCGCGATCCGATGGGCCGCATGCTCGTGACCTCGCTCGAGGTGGTCGAGCAGCTCGGTGTGCGCGAGCTCTGGCACTGGGGCGCGCGGTTCGACGGAACCGAGTGGCGCGCACCGGTCATCAGCCTCTACCGAAACAACATCTCGATCCTGGCGGATCCCGTGGACGTGAGCGCCATCGCGATGGGCTTCGCGGACACGAGCACGTTCGTGTTCGCCAACACGACGCACGGCGATGGCGAGCATCTCCTGCTCTACGGCCTCGAGCTCGGTCACCGCGAGGAGGCCAGCGGTGTTCCGTCGGGCCCGACGTTCTCGCGAGGCATCTCGGGCGGTGCTGGCGGCGCGATGGTCGGGCGCTTCTCCGAGAGCGGCCTCGTGCTCTGGAGCGGGCGCGTGGGGACCGAGCAGTCCTTCACGCTGGTCGACAGCATGTCGAGCTCGCCTGCAGCCTTCGGCTCGGGCCTGGACGGCGACACGGAGGTCGTGAGCGCGGTGATCGCGCCGGGGCCGATGGACTCGGCGCACGTGACCGTCGTGCGCTGCATCCCGCGCATGCCGTGCACACAGCTTCACGAGCTCGTGCCGTTCGTGCCACTCGGCATGATCGACCCGCGCTTGTCGGCCGATCACCTCGCAGGCAGCGCGTTCATGACGGTCGGCGTGCAGCGTGGTGGCGTGCCGTTCTTCGCGGCGCTCGATGCGGGGCGCTCTCCGATGACGTTCTCGGAGCTGACCGTTCCGGAGGCGACGGACGGCGCCGACTGGACCGCGACGGAAGTGGGCACGCTGGTCGTGCCGCTCGCGGGCGCGCGCGGCTCGGCGACCGCCGCGATGGCGGGTGTGCGGGAGGCAGGGATGGACCTCACCGTGCTCCGGAGCTGCCTCACGTTCTGACGGGACGCGTCGTGGCGATCCGCCCGTCGCGGTGATCAGTCGAGCACGCCGAGCGTGGTGGCGGTCGGGTCGATCGTCCCGCCCGCGGCGTCGTCGAGGGTGAGGGTGCCGAGGGTGTTGTCGCCCGTCGCGTCCTGCCAGGTGCCCTCGTTCGCGAGGCGGATCGAGAACGCGGGCGTGTCGGCCAGGGAGATCGATGCGCTCGGCAGGCGCAGCGCGAGGGTGTAGTCGCCGGCGGCGCGCACGGGGACGCGCACGCGGGCCTCGATCGTGTGCTCGCCGGGAAGGAGCGTGCGCACGTCGGTGTCGAGCACGACGGTGTCGCGGCCGCTCGCTCCGGTGAGCACGAGCTCGACGGGGCGCGCGTTGAAGGGCGCCGCGAAGCCCTCGTTCCTGAGGTGGATCCGCAGCCGGAACGAGCCGCCGGGCCGCACGCGCTCCGGCAACGACGCGTCGAGCAACGCGAGCCGGTAGCCGAGGCGCCGCTCCATCGTCTCGAGACAGCCACCGTCGGCCCAGCCCTGCACGATGTCGGGGTGGTAGTCGCGGTTGATGAACGAGTAGTGGTGTCTCTCCATCTCCGCCAGCGTGCTCGCGCACGCCGAGCGCGGCGGGAAGGGGTCGCAGGTCTCACCGCCGACGGGCACGAACGCGGTGTGGGCGTCGAGGAAGGTCTTCCAGCGATCGATCGCGTCCTCGGGATAGGTGCCGACGTCGGTGTCGCTCGAGACGAAGCAGTCGTTGTGATAGCCGATGCGCGACTCGAACGTGCCAGTCCAAGCGCGCGTCGCATCGAGCGGACTGCCACCCTCGAGCTCGCCGATGTAGGGCGGATAGCGCACCTGCGTCGAGCGCGAAGGGGGAAGGGCCGAGAGGAGCGCCTCCACGACGGCGCGCCGCGCGGCCGGATCGGCGTCGAGGTCGTGGGTGGACGAGTGCCACTCTCCCCAGGCGCCGATGAAGCCGGCCTGGACGACCGCGAGCACGTCGACGTTCTCGCGGAGGATGGGAGCCAGTTGCTCGAGGTGACGCTGGATGCGCGAGAGCGGCGCGTCCGGATCCGGGTCGGGGTAGGGACCGAGGTTGTAGGCGAAGCGCAGCACGACCTCGAAGCCTGCGCGGCGTGCGACGTCGAGCGCGTCGCGGATACGGGTGAGGTGGTCCGCGTCGATGTCGCCGTCGCGGAAGCGATCGAGCATGACGTACGAGTACACGAGCGAGTCGTGTCGGTGCTCGTCGCGCAGCCAGCCGAGGTCGCGCTCGGCGAGCAGGTCGACCGCGCGGTAGAAGCCGCGCTCGGGGCTCGCGAAGATCGCGTCGGTGCCCGCGTACGTCAGCGTGCGTGTCGGCGCGTCGCCCGCAGGATCCGAGAACGCATCGGGCGCGGGGCCCGGCGTGTCCTCGAAGGGCGCGTCGAGCCCCGGCGCATCGGGCAGCGCCGCATCGAGCCGCTCGATGAATGCATCCTGATTCATCGAGGCGTCGTCGCCGGACGACGAGGGGCAACCGAGGAGCAGGCCGGACAGCACGAGCGGAGGCAGGGCGCGTCGCATCACCACAATGTCTCAAAGGACGGGCACTCGGTGCGCGGGATATCGTTCGTCGATGCAAACGAACGTGATCTCGGTCGGGCGGCTCGTCGCGGCTCACGCCCGCGTGTGGGGGCTCCTCGCAGGCGCGCTCCTCGCGGGCTGTCCCTCGGAGGCCGCGCCGGACGCGGGGGCGTCGCTCGACGCGCCCGGTCTCGATGCGCAGCTGTCGCTGCCACTCGACGCCACTGGACCCGACGCGCAGGCGGCCGATGCGCCGGGGCTCGATGCGCCGGGGCCGTCGGACGACGCGTTCGTGCCGGCGGGCGGGACGTGTGCGCCGCTCGGGCCGCCGACGGGGACCGTGGTGAACGTCGATCCCTCGATGGCCGCAGCGCTGCCGGCGATGGTGCGCGACGCGGCGGCCGGCACGACCTTCGTGCTCGCCGACGGCACCTACCGCATGGGCGGAGACGAGGCCTCGCGCCGCATCCGGATCCGCGCGCCGAACGTCACGATCCGCTCGGCCTCGGGCGACGCGAGCCGCGTCGTGATCGACGGCGAGTACACGACGCTCGAGACGATCACCGTCGAGGCCTCGGACGCGACGATCGCGGAGATCACGATCACGCACGCGGTCGATCACTGCGTGCACGTCTACGGCAACGACGGCGGCCCCACGCTCACGGGCTTCGTGATGCACCGCGCGCGCATCCTCGACTGCGGCGAGCAGTTCCTGAAGGTGAATCCGTCCGGCGCGCGCGACGCGTTCGTCGATGCGGGCACCGTGACGTGCTCGCACTTCGAGATGACCGACGAGGGTCGCCCGCACGTCGAGCGCGCCGTGGGCGGCTGCTACACGGGCGGCATCGACGCGCACTCCGCGTGGGGCTGGCGCGTCGCGGAGAACCGCTTCGTCGGCATCTACTGCGCCGGCGAGGGCCTCGCGGAGCACGCGATCCACTTCTGGGTCGGGAGCCGCGACACGGTCGTCGAGCGCAACGTCATCGTGGACTGCGCGCGCGGCATCGGCTTCGGGCTCGTCGAGAGCGGGCCGAGCCGCAGCTACCCCGACGATCCGTACCCGGGGCTCTTCGTCGGGCACTACGACGGCGTCATCCGCAACAACGTGATCGTCGCGGACATCCCGTTCTACGACACGGGCATCGAGCTCGATCAGGCTCGCGGCACGCGCGTGCTGCACAACAGCATCGTCGAGACCAGCGCGGCGACCGCGAGCTTCTCCTCGATCGACACGCGCTTCGACAGCTCGATCACGATCGTGCGGAACAACCTCGTGCGGCGCCTCACCGTGCGCGGCGGCACCTCGATGGCCGACCACAACCTCGAGGGCGTGCCGCTCGCGTTCTTCGTCGACGGAGCGAACGGCGACGCGCACCTCACGGCGGCCGCGACGGACGCGATCGATCGTGGCGTGGCCGAGGCCGAGGCCGGCCTCGACCTCGACGGCGAGACGCACGATCGCGGCGCCGCCCCGGACCTCGGCGCCGACGAGCGTTGATCGTGCGCGAGGTCTCGCACGAGCGGTGATCGGGCGCGGGGTTCGTGCGAGCCTCGCGCGCATGCTCGAGCCGATCGCGAAGGACGTCTGGACCACGGCGCGCCCGCAGAAGTTCCTCGGGGTGGAGTGCGGCACGCGCACCACGCTCGTGAAGCTCGCGGACGGTGGCGTCTTCGTGCACTGCCCCGCCGCGCTCGACGCCGAGATGCGGCGCGACGTGGACGCGCTCGGTCCGGTGCGCGCGGTCGTGGCCTCGAGCCTCTACCACCACCTCTACGTCGGCGACTGGATGCGCGCGTATCCCGAGGCGCTCTTCGCGTGCAGCCCGGGCCTCGAGCGCAAGCGTCCCGATCTCGCGTTCGGCCACGTGCTCGGCGACGAGCCGCACGCGCTCTGGAAGGACGAGCTCGCGCAGGTCGACTTCTCCGCGCGCTTCGAGAAGGAGGTGGTCTTCTTCCACCGCCCCTCGGGCTCGATGATCACGGCGGACGCGCTGCTCAACTTGCGTCGCCATCCCTCGCGCATGACGCGCGCGGTGGCGCTCTTGATGCTGAACCTCGGCCCCGGGCGCGGGTGGATGGAGCGCATCGCCGTGCGCGACTGGAAGCTCGGACGCCGTCAGGTCGATCGCATGCTCGCGTGGGACATCGAGCGCATCGTGCTCTGCCACGGCGACCTCGTGCTCCGCGACGGACGCGAGACCCTCCGCGACGCCTACGACTGGCTCCGCTGACGCTCGGTGGGCTGCTGGCCCGCCACGGCTTCGCCGTCAGGGCTCGGGAATGCGCCCGGTCAGGGCTTGGGGATGCGCAGGGTGCCGCTGACCATGGCGCAGCCGCTGAGGAAGAAGGCGAGCACGAGCGGGTGCAGCGTGAAGGGGCCGAGCACGAGGCCGCCGAGCCAGAGCGACTCGTGGACGGCGCCTTGCCAGAAGGCGAGCGCGAGCATCGCGACGAGCACGAGGCTCGTGGGGATGGGCGTGCCCTCGTAGTACTTCACCTTGCCGGACGCGTCCGACAGCGAGGCCGCGGTCGCGTTGTAGCGGGCGAGGCGGCTGATGCCGCACGCCACGAAGAAGACGAGCACGGCGGCGTCCCAGCCGCCGTCGAGGCCCAGCGTGAAGCCCAGCACGGCGGGCGCGGCGCCGAAGCTCACGACGTCTGCGAGCGAGTCGAGGTCGGCGCCGAGCATGGACTGGCGCTTCGTCGCGCGCGCGACCGCGCCGTCGAGCACGTCGGCGATCAGCGCCACGGGCAAGAGCACGAACGCCGCGATCGCGAAGGCCGCCTCGCGCTCGCCCGCATAGCGGAGGCACGCGAGGATCGCGCCCATGCCGCTCGCCGCGTTCACCATGGTGATGAGATCTGCGGGCACGAACGTGCGCAGCATCGAGAGGTGCGGCTTCTTGGCCGGTGGCGACGGCTCGCTCATGCCGCGAGGCTGCGTGGGTGCAGCGCACCCCGCAAGGTCGCTCTCGCGTCTCGCTTTCCTGACAGAAGGCTGACACGAGCGCGCCGTACACCGAGGGCATGACACTCACGCTCCTCCACCACCCGTACAGCCGCGCCGCCAACACCGTCTGGATGCTCGAAGAGATCGGTCGTCCCTACGAGCTCCGCTGGGTCGACATGATGTCGGGCGCGCACAAGTCCCCCGACATCCTCGCCCTCAACCCCATGGGCAAGCTCCCGATCCTCCTCGACGGACCGACCGTGGTCACCGAGAACGCAGCGATCGCGCTCTACCTCGGGGATCGCCACGGCGCGGGGCGGCTCGCACCTGCGCTCGACGATCCTCGCCGCGCAGCCTACCTGCGGTGGACGGCGTTCTCGCCTGCGGTGATCGAGCCTGGCGCTGCGGCCAAGGCCGCGGGCTTCTCGTTCAAGGCGTCGTCGGTGGGCTGGGGCGAGTACGAGGCGATGCTGAAGGCGATCGACGCGGCGATTGGCAAGGGCCCGTTCGTGTGCGGTGATCAGTTCACCATGGCCGACACGGTCCTGGGCGGAACGCTCCGCTACATGGTCCGCTTCGAGATGATCACGCCGAGCGCCGCGGTGTCGGCCTACTGCGAGCGCCTCGCCGCGCGGCCCGCGCTCCAGCGCGCGGAGGCGAAGAACCAGGCCATCGCCAAGGAGCACGGCCTCGGGTGAGCCGAGATCCGTTCAGTGACCGTCGGGGGCGCGCTCGCCGGCGGTGATCGCGACGGGAAGCTCGTTGTCGCTCGGGGGCAGCGGGCACGTCGCGAAGTCCGTGTAGCCGCACGGCGGGGTGTACGCGAAGTTGAAGTCGATCGTCGCGGTGCCATCGGCCGCGGGCGCATCGACCTCGAGGTAGCGTCCCGCGCCGTAGCTCGTGCCCTCGTCGCTCGTCGCGTCGCGGATCATGAGCGAGAGGCCCTCGCTCGGGCTCGCTCCCGCCCACGTCGCGAGCAGCACGTGCTCGCGCCCCTCGAGCGTGAAGCGCAGCCGGCCCGCGAGCGGCTCGTCCACCTGCTGGCCGAGCACGTTCACGATCGGCAGCGTCTCGCCCTCGGGCGCGGGCTCGAAGCGGGCGGGCACGCGGAAGCGCGCGTCGTAGTCGAAGACCTCGGGGCCGTGGAACGCGAGGCGCGCAGGGCTCTCGCGATCCTTCACGCGAAGGCCGAGGCGCCCCGCGCGCGCGATGACGTGAAGGCGCAGCGGGCCGGACGCGAGCAGCGTGGGAGGACCGGGATCGTCGGGCGTGAGCGCGATCTCGCTCGTCACGGCGCGCTCGCCCTCGGTGATTGCGACGCCGGGCTCGGGCGTGAAGAACGCCGCGCCGTCGCGGATCGCGATCGTGCCGAGGCGCGGAGGGCAGTGATCGCTGGGCAGGACGATCCCGCTGCCCGGGTCGGAGCCGACGGTGGTGGAGGGCGCCTCGAGCCAGCCGAGCGCGATGAGCGTGAGCCAGCCTTCTTCGCCCGCGAGCGAGTCGTGTCGCGAGGCGCGGAAGGCCTCCCATGCCTCCAGGTCCTCGGGATCGGCGCTGGACGCGGTCGCCTCCGGGCGCTGGGCGGCGCCGCAGCCGACGACGAAGAGGGCGAGGGTGAGGCCGAGGACGCGCATCCCGTGAGCGTACTCGCAGGCAGGCCTCTCGCCCCCCACCCGTTCTTCTCACCCGTGCCCCGGTGTGGGGGCTCTCGACGCATGCAACGCGCCCGAGGATCGGCTACAAGCGCCGCCGTCCTGGAGGTCATCGATGCGGTACCTGCCCCACACCGACGAAGAGATCCGTTCCATGCTCGCGACGATCGGGCTGCCCTCGGTCGACGCGCTCTTCGACGACGTGCCGGCGGCCAGCCGCTTGAACCGCCCGCTCGCGATCGAGCCCTCGCTCGCCGAGCCGCAGCTCATGGCGCACCTCGAGGCGCTCTCGCACCAGAACGACGCTGCGCGCGCGCTCTCGTTCCTCGGCGCGGGCATGTACGAGCACCACATCCCGCCGGCCGTGGACCAGCTCCTTCTGCGGAGCGAGTTCTACACGGCGTACACGCCGTACCAGCCCGAGGTGTCGCAGGGCACGCTGCAGGCGGTGTTCGAGTTCCAGAGCATCGTGTGCGAGCTGCTCGGCATGGAGGTCGCGAACGCGTCGATGTACGACGCGGCGAGCGCGACGGCCGAGGCGGTCCTCATGGCGCGTCGCGTGACCGGTCGCCGTCACGTCGTCGTGAGCGACGGCCTGCACCCCGAGTCGGTGCAGACGATCGAGACCTACCTCCGCAACGTGGACCACGGCGAGAAGCTCGTGTCGCGTGCGAAGCTCGGCGCCGATGGGCGCACCGACGTCGCGGCGGTGGAGGCGGCGCTCCGTGAGGACACGGGCGTGCTCGTCGTCGGCTACCCGAATTTCGTGGGCGTGGTCGAGGACCTCGAGGCGCTCCGCGCGATCACGAAGGCGCGCGGCGTCTTGCTCGTCACCGCGACGCACGAGCCGTACGCGCTCTCGCTGATCCAGCCGCCGGGACACTTCGGCGTCGACATCGCGGTCGGCGAGGGCCAGGCCCTCGCGGTGCCGCCGCAGCTCGGCGGCCCCGGCGTCGGTCTCTTCGCGATCCGCGGCGGCAAGGAGCTGCTCCAGCAGATCCCGGGTCGCCTCGTCGGCGAGACGGTCGATCAGAAGGGGGAGCGCGGCTTCGTGCTCACGCTCTCGACGCGCGAGCAGCACATCCGCCGCGAGAAGGCGACGTCGAACATCTGCACGAACCACGGCCTCATCGCGCTCGCGATGACGATGCGCACGGCGATGCTCGGCAAGCGCGGCTTCGTCGAGGTGGGTCGCGCGTGCCTCGCGAAGACCGAGTACCTCAAGAAGAAGCTGCTCGAGACGGGCAAGTACTCGCTGCCCTTCTCTGCGCCGACCTTCAACGAGATCACCGTGCGCCGACACGATGGCGCGGCGGCGCCTCTGCTCGCCGCCCTCGCGGCCAAGGGCATCCTCGGTGGCGTGGCGCTCTCGCGCTGGCCGGTGTTCGCCGAAGCGGGTCACGACAAGGACTTCCTCGTCGCGGTCACCGAGCGTCACTCGCGCGAGGATCTCGACCGCTTCGTCGCCGCGCTCGCGTCCGCGTGAACGCGTGAACCACATCCTCGACGAGATCCGATTCGGGCCGGAGCGTGCGCTCCTCGAACGGCTCTTCGAGCGCTACGGGCTCGACGTCCTCATCGATCACTTCGTCGACTCGGGCGGCGCGCGGCCCACGTACGATCTGATCCTCGGCTCGCACCTGCGCTTGACGCCGCTCCTGGCGCCGCGCCTCACCTCGCTCCTGGACGAGGTGAAGCGCGCGCTCTCGTTCGACGAGCCCGTCGAGCTCTTCGTCGGGCAGGACGGCGAGGTGAACGCGGGCGCGATGCCCTCGCTCGGCGAGGGCCTGCCCAACGTCATCACGCTCACGAGCGCGCTGGTCGAGCGCATGACGGACCCCGAGCTCCGCTTCGTGCTCGGTCACGAGGTGGGGCACCTCGCCTTCCGCCACTACCGCGCGCGCATGGCCGCGGCCGCGTTCGGCCTCGACGATCAGAACGAGCCGCGCACGCCGCCGCTGCTCCTGCGGCGCATGGAGAGCTGGGACCGCCTCGCGGAGATCAGCGCCGATCGGGCCGGTTTCCTCGTGGTCGGCGGTGATCTCGCGACGGCCGTCGCGGTCTTCTTCAAGATCCAGAGCGGCCTCGGCCCCGAGCACCTGCGCTTCGATCTCACCGCGTTCCTCGAGCAGCTGTCGGCGCTCCAGAAGCTCGAGCGGCGCGAGCTGCTCGCGCGATTCAGTCACCCGGCGACGCCGATCCGCGTGCGCGCGCTCCAGCTCTTCGGCGAGGTGCGCACGTCGGGGCGGCCGACGTCGGAGGCCGATGCTGCGATCTCGGAGATCGCCAGCCTCATGGACTTCGCGCCCGGCGAAGCCAAGGCCGTTCACGAGCGCGACGTGCTCGTCGGTGCCGCGATGCTGCTCGGCGAGATCGACGGTGCGATGGACGAGCGCGCGTGGAACGTGCTGGCGCACCTCCTCCTGCCGTACTCGTCGGATCCCGAAGCCGAGGTCGAGCGCGTGCGCTCCGCCGAGCGCGCCCGCGAGCTGGTGGACACGAGCGCGAGCTGGCTGGCCGCGAACACGGGCGAAGAGCGCTTCGAAGCGATCCGCAAGCTCGCGCACGTCGCCGCGGTGGACGGTCGCTACAGCGACCAGGAGCTCGGTCTCCTCCACGCCCTCGCCGAGCAGCTCGGCGTTCCGCGCAAGGCCGCCGACTCGATCCTCTACGACGTGCTCGCCGAGCACCTCCAGGGGCAGGCCATCGAAGGAGGCCCCGTGCCCAAGCTCGGCCGCCGCTCGAGCCCCGGCTGAGACGCGAGCACGGCGGTGGTGGCGCGGAACCCGCGCCGGCGCGCGTTGTCGAGGCTCGCACGTACCGGGATGCCCTCCTCGCTGCGGACTCTCAGATCGAGGCCCTGCGCGCTCGGCTCGCTCGCACCGAGGCGAACCTCGCTGACGTGACGCGTGAGCGCGAGCGCGCGCAGATCGAGCTCGAGCGGATCAAGGAGGGGGTCGACCCCGATCCGACGCTCGGCGAAGAGAGCGACTATCGCTGGACGCGACGGGGCCTCGGGGCGCTGGGCGCGCTGGCGTTGATCGCCACGATGTACGCGGTGCTCGAGGTCGTCTCGCGCTGGATGCCCGCGGCGCGCCTCGACCTCGCGGGCCTGCGGAATTTCCTCTGGTCGATCCAGCACGGGCAGGGCGTCATGGCGCTCTCGGCGACGGGCTTCGTCGTCGTCCTCTGCTCGCCGTGGGTTCTTCTGCCGTGGCTCGGCGTGCGCGGTCTGGATCGACAGCGCCGCTGGGGCTGGACACTCGCGGTCGCGGGCGCGTGCATCTTCCTGCCGACGCCGGCGCTGCCCGTGGCCGCGCTCGCGCTCGTGGTGCTCTTCTCGAGGCGCGTGCGCCGCGTCTTCTTCGCCGACGGCGCGAGCCCGGGGGCCTGATCGGTCCGCGCGGCGGAGGCTCGTTCCGGCGAGAGGCTTCGAGTACGATGGCCCTCGCTTCGATGGCAGTCGGAATCCCGCTCGGACCGTACCGGCTCGTCCGCCGGCTCGCGACGGGCGGGATGGCGGAGATCTTCCTCGCGCGACAAGAGGGGCCCGACGGCTTCGCGCGCGAGCTGGTCGTGAAGCGGATCCTCCCGCACCTCGCGGCCGATCCCGAGTTCACCCGCATGTTCCGCGACGAGGCGAAGCTCGCGGCGCTGCTGTCGCATCCGAACGCCGTGCACGTCTACGACTTCGGCGCGGTGCCGGACGACGAGGGCGTGACGCTCTACCTCGCGATGGAGCTCGTGCGCGGCGTCGATCTCCGCGCGCTCATCCTGCGGGCGTTGAGCGAGGCCAAGCGCACGGGGCGCAGCGGCGCGATCCCCGCGCACCACGCCGCCAAGATCGCGAGCTTCGTGTGCGAGGCGCTCGCGCACGCGCACTCGGTGCGCATCGACGGGCGGCCTGCAGGCATCGTGCACCGCGACGTCACGCCCTCGAACGTGCTCGTGTCGTTCGACGGCGCGGTGAAGCTCGCCGACTTCGGCATCGCCAAGGCCGCCTCGACGACGAGCGATCGCACCGAGCACGGCATCGTGAAGGGCAAGCACACGTATCTGTCGCCGGAACAGGCGAGGGGCGAGTCGCTCGATGCGCGCAGCGATCTCTTCAACGTGGGCATCCTCATCTTCGAGTCCGTGCTCGGAGAGGCCCTCTTTCCGCCGAGCGATCAGCGCCTGGCGCGCAAGCTGAGCGCGAGCGGCCAGCTGCCGCGCGTCGAGCGCTTCGAGCGGATCCCGGCGCCGCTCCGCGCGATCGCGCTCAAGGCCCTCTCGCCGCAGCGCGAGGATCGCTACCCCGACGCGCTCGCGCTGCGATCGGATCTCGAGACCTACCTGCGCAGCTGTCCCGAGCCCTCGGACACCGTCGAGATCGGGCGCTTCGTCCGACAGATGTGCGCCGAGGAGCTCTCGGAGGACGCGCTCGGACCGCGCGCGGCCGGCACCGTCGCGAGCCGCAAGCAGGCCGGCACCGCGCCGCTCACGGCGGGCATCGCGGCGCCGAGCGCGAGCGCGGCGGCGTCGCTGTCGCGAGAGCACCTCCTCGGTCAGCTCCAGCGCAAAGGGAGCAAGGCACCGCCCGCGGGCACCGCGCCGATCGAGCCGACGGGTCGGCGCGCCGCACCCGACGCGCGCGACGGGGCGCCGCCCTCGATCACGCAGCCGCTGCCGCACGATGGCGGCACGACGGATCCGACGGCCACCTCCGTCGGCGATCCGACGACCGATCTCGGCGAGGACGGCGCAGCCAGCGCCGTGTTCACGTCGACGGGCATCGCGGAGCACGGACACGAGAGCGCGCTCGTACCGGCGCCGCCGACGGGCCTCGACGTCGTGCGACCTCGCTCGGTGCCGCCGGCCGCTGGCACCACGCCGATCGTGCGCTCGCGTCGGCCGCGCTGGCCGTGGGTCGCGCTCGCGGTCGCGATCGTCACGCTCGCGTCGGTCGTTGCGCTCGGGATGCTCTTCGTGGGGCCGAGCGACGACGATGCGCGCGCGTCGCTCCCGCGGACCGCGAGCCTTCAGGTCACCTCGTCGCCTGCGGGGGCGCGCCTCTTCGTCGATGGGGTCGAGCACGGCCTCACACCGACGCTCGTCTCCTCGATCATGCCCGGACGCGCCGTGCACCTCGAGGTGCGTGGGCTCTCGGGAGAGGTGCTCGACACGCGCGAGGTGGAGCTCGGCGAGGGCGAGACGCGTGCGGTCGAGCTGCGCGCGCTGCCGCCGTCCGGGCTCGTGCGTGTGTCGAGCGCACCGAGCGGCGCGACGGTGTCGATCGATGGTGTCGCAGTGGGAGTGACGCCGCTCGAGCGAGAGCTCCTCGTCGGCGAGCACAGGGTGAACGTCGCGCTCGAGGGGCACGCGACCGAGGACGACGTGGTGCGTGTCGAGCAGAGCGGGGACCGCGCCTCGCTGTCGTTCGCGCTCCGCCCCCTCGTCGCCAGCGCGGGTGGGGAGCCCCGACGCGAGACGGGCACACGCGAGACGGGCACACGCGAGACGGGCACGCGCGAGACGGGCACGCGCGAGACGGGCACACGCGAGGCGCCTCCACGGGCACCGCGAGGGCCGACCGGCACGCTGCGTGTGACGACGACGCCCTGGTCCGAGGTGTTCGAGGGCGGCCGGAGGCTCGGAGAGACGCCGATGCAGATCGAGCTCCCTGCCGGTCGGCATGCGTTGACGCTGCGCGCGGAGGGACGGCCCGCGCACGAGGAGACCGTGGAGATCCGCGAGGGCGAGGTCACGCGCGTGCGCGTCATCCTCTGACCCCAGATCCGCGGCGATCGCGGCAGGTCACACGGAACCTCGCCCAACGCCCCGCGCCGGTGCACGATGCGGCCCTCGGAGCTTTCGGACCATGAACACGAAGACCTTGATCACGCTCGCCACGCTCTCGTTCCCGCTCGTCGCGGGCTGTCCTTCGAACCCTGCCACCGACGATGCAGGCGGTGCGGGCACCGACGCGCCGATGCTCGAGAGCGACGCAGGGCCGCCCGATGCGGGTGGGCCCGCGTGCGCGCCCATGGACCCGACGTGCCAGGACCAGAGCATCTCGATGCTCGACTTCTTCGACACCGTGAGCCCGGCCGCGATCACCGAAGAGGGCACGACGGCGGGTGAGTTCCTCACGGTGGTCGACGCGACCGGCGGCGGCATGACGCCGTCGCAGTCGTACGTGTACGCGCGCTTCACCGACACGGGCCTCGAGAAGGTCGAGATCTCGGACGAGGACGCGCTCTTCTCGCCGGACTGGGACATCGCGTTCCGCCGCTTCATCATCCGCCTCAACAGCGGCGTGTCGGGTCCCTCGTGCGTGCAGGCCGCGCGCACCGCGCCCGCGACGACGTTCGACGATCTCACCGCGGTGCCCGACGGCCTCACGTACCGCACCGAGGCGTACTTCACCGAGGGCTCGTGCGATCTCGTGCCCGACGGCTCGGGTCTCGGCTCGCCGGCGACGGCCCTCTCGAGCTACTGGACCTATCCGGGCTGCGTCTCGATGACGCACAACGTCTACGTCGTGCGCCCCGCGAGCGGCCGTCACGTGAAGCTCGAGGTGATCGGCTACTACCCGCTCGCGAACCAGGAGATGTGCGACACGTCGGGCAGCGTCCCGATCCCGAGCGGTGGCGGCCAGATCCGCGTCCGCTGGGCCTTCATGGATTGAGGCCATGGCGCGCACGAGCGAGCTCTCGAGGATCGCGCGCGGCTCGATGCTGCTGGGGCTCAGCGCGTCGTGGTGCGCGCTCGCACCGCTGGCGTCCGCGCACGCGCAGGCCCTGGTGCCGGACCGCGTCGAGAGCGTCGCTGCGCTCGTCACGCACACGTACGTCGAGGGCGGCGCGACGCGCACGCTCGTGCGCGAGACCGACGGCTCGCTGTGGCTTCGCGTGGGCGCGCGTCGCTTTCGCACGGAGCTCGGCACCGATCGCGTGATCCTCGTCGGCGTCCGCGACGAGGCGCAGCTCGCGCGGCTCGACCTCGTGATCGACGAGGTGCTCTCGAGCGCCGCGGGCATCATCGCGGTGCGATCGACGCGCACGTCCGAGCACGCGCTCGCGCTCGCCGAGCGCCTCGCGCCGCACGTGCGGGCCGGTGAGCTCGAGGGTGCGAGCCCCGACCTCGGGTTCGTCCACGTGCAGCACGACATCACGGTGCCGCCGAACGATCCTCGCTACGACGGCCAGTGGTTCTTCGACACGATCCGCATGGAAGAGGCGTGGTCGCGCGAGGACGGTGATCCGAGCGTGACGGTGGCCGTCGTGGACAACGGCTGCGATCTCGCGCAGCCCGACCTCGTGCCGCACCTCCTGCCCGGCTACGACGCGCTCGACGACGACGACGACCCTTCGTTCCTCGCTGGCTCGAGCGGCAACGAGCACGGCACCGCGTGCGCGGGCCTCGTCGCCGCCGCGACCGACAACGGCATCGACGTGGCCGGCACCTGCCCCGAGTGCTCGCTCCGCTGCGTGCGCCTGCTCGGGGCGCCCGGCACGCTCATCCCGATCTCCACCGACGTGCGCGCGTTCGAGTTCATCCGCATGCACGAGGACGTGGCGGTCGTCTCGAACAGCTGGGGCTTCGAGGCCGGCGCGCCCGCGCCGCTCGCGCTCGTGCGCGAGATCGAGACGCTCATGACCGAAGGTCGCGCGGGACGCGGCGTGCTCGTCGTGTTCGCGGCCGGCAACGATGCGTCGGTGATCGACGCCGACGAGCTCCAGGCCGTGCCGGGCATCCTCACCGTCGGTGCGATCAACACGTTCGACGAGGCTGCGTCCTTCTCGAATTCGGGAGAGTGCGTCGCGATGACGGCGCCCACGGGCACGTTGACGACCGACATCTCGGGTGCCGAGGGCGGCGCGGCGGGCGACGTCACGACGATGTTCGGTGGCACCTCGTCCGCGTGTCCGATCGTCGCGGGTGTGGGCGGCCTGCTCGCGTCCGCGGCGCCCTCGCTCAGTGCAGCCGAGCTCCGCGAGGCGCTCGTCTCGACGGTGCGTCCCGCGCCGTTCGCGACGCCGGACGAGACGGGCCACGACCTCCTCTACGGCTACGGCATCGTCGATCCGGGCGCGGCGCTCGATCGCGTGACCGGTGGTGGTGATGCGGGCCCGCTCGCCGCGGACGCCGGCACCGTGACCGACGACGCAGGTGCGGTCGCGCCGCCGCCGAGCGGTGGCTGTGGCTGCAGCGTGGTGCAGAGCGAGCGACGCTCGGGCGCGGGCCTCGCGCTGCTCTCGCTGCTGCTCGGCGTGATCCTGCCCGCCGTGCGCGCGAGGCGTCGGCGTCGCTCGGCGCGCGCGCAGGGCGCAGCGCTCGTCGTCGGCGTGGGCGCGAGCGTCGCCACGGGCCTCCTCGGATGCTCGGGCCAGCCGAGCGAGGCGCGCCCCACGGTGGCCGAGCTGCGGCCCGACACGACCGGCTCCACGGAGCTGCCGCCGCGCTACGACGCGACCGACGTGGTCGAGTCGTACGTCTCGCCCGGCGGGTCGTTCCGCGTTCACTTCACGCGCGCGGGCCGGCACGCGGTGCCGCTCGCCGACGAGGACGCCGATGGCCTGCCCGATCACGTGGCGATGACCGGTCGCGTCTACGACGAGGTGCTCGCGCGCTACGAAGCGATGGGATACCGCACGCCGCTCGGGGACGAGGCCGTGCCGATCGACAACGGCGGCGACGGCCTCTTCGACGTCTACCTGCTCGACTTCGGCGGGGGCTCCGATGGCGCCTTCCGTCGCGAGCTCTGCACGAGCGACGGCTGCGCGGGCTACATGATCCAGGAGAACGACTTCGTCGGGTCCTCGTATCCCTCGGCGGGCTATGGCGCGCGCTTGCTCGCGAGCCACGAGCTCTTCCACGCCGTGCAGGCGGCCTACGACGACTCGCTCGGCACGCAGGGCAGCGTGCTCTCCGAAGGCACGGCGGTGTGGGCGAGCGAGCGCTTCGATCCGGCGCTCCGGGATCTCGAGGGGCTCGCGTACGGCTACACGGAGCGCACCGATCGCTCGCTCGGCGTGGACCCGGCGACGGCGGGCGGCGCGTACACGTACGGCACCGGCATCGTCTTCGAGCACCTCTCGGTGCTGCATGGCGAAGAGATCGTGCGCGAGCTCTGGGAGGATCTCGCGGCGCGCACCGATGGGGCCGAGTGGCTCGTGGTGCTCGACGAGCGTCTGCGGGCCTCGCACGCCTCGTCGTTCGAGGCCTCCTTCGTCTCGCTCGCGGAGTGGATGATGTTCCTCGGTCCGCGCGCGGATGCGACGCGTGGGCCGGAGAACGGTGCGGCGTTCGAGCCCGTGGCGGCGATGCTCGTGACCGCGCCGTACGAGGATCGCACCGTGCGCATGTTCCCCGCGGCGATCCGCTACTTCGCGGTGGAGTCGGGCACGACGGCGGTGGTGCTGGGCGGCGCGGAGGCCGCGAGCATCGACGTGATCGCGGTGGCCTTCGACGGCACCACGTTCTCCTCGCGGGCGAGCGGACGCGGCGGCGTGACGCTGGATGCGCCCGGCGCGGATCTCACGTTCGTGGCGCTCGTCGACCCACGCACGACGGGCATGAGCCGCGTGGTGTCGCTCTGCATCGCGGGCTCCAGCGACGAGTGCAGTGCCACTCCGAGTGACGCGGGCGCGGCCGACGCCGGCTCGCTCGTCGAGGACGCGGGCACGAGCGGTGTCGACGCGGGCGCGATGCCCATGACCTCGAGCGGCTGTGGCTGCCGCGTGCGCCGTGGCCCGGAGCGCGTCGGTGCGCGCGCGGGCGTCGCCCTCCTCGCGGCCCTCGGGCTCGTCCTGTCGTGGCGCCGCCGTCGGTCGTGAGCGGCGCGCAGGAGCCGGGCGCGTGAACGTCCGCGCCGAGCGTGTGCTCCCGCTCGTCGCGCTCGCGGTCGCGCTGCTCGCGGCGCGCGTTCCGCTCTCGGCCGTGCAGGCGTCGCTCGAGACCGACGGGTCGTCGCGGCGCGCACGCCTCGTCTCGGAGGGCGCCTCGCTCGTGCTCGAGGACGCGACCCTCTCCGAGCGCGTGGTCCTGTCGCGTGCGCCGCGGCGCATCGTCTCGCTCACGCTCGCCAGCGACGAGCTGCTCGCGTCGCTCGTCCCGGTGGATCGCGTGATCGGGGTGACCCCGCTCGTCGACGACCCGGCGTACTCGCACGCGGCCGGCGCGTACCCGGCGAGCACCCCGCGCGTGAGCGCGTCGGCGGAGGCGTTGCTCGCGCGCTCGCCCGATCTCGTCGTGGTCTCGAGCTACTCACATCCCGCGACGGCGCGCGCGCTCGTGGGCGCGGGTGTGCCCGTCTTGCGCCTGCCGTCGGGGCGCTCGCTCGACGAGGTGCGCGAGGCGCTCGTCCTGCTCGCGCGCGCGGTGGGCGCCGAGGATCGCGCCGCGGGTCTGCTCGTCCGCTTCGACCAGACGCGCGCGTCGCTCTCGTCCCGCACGCCGCCCGCGCCGCGCCCGCGTGCGCTCTTCCTCGCGGTGGGCGGCTTCACGCACGGGCGGGGCACGCTCACGGACGAGCTGCTCGCGCTCGGTGGCGTCGACAACGTCGCGCGCGAACGAGGACTCGATGGCCTGTCGCGCATCGGCGCGGAGGTGATCGTCGCCTCGCGCCCCGAGCTCGTGATCGTGCCTGCGGCCGACGAGGCCTCGGCGCGCGCAGCGCTGGCGTCGCTCGTGCCGGGCGCGGACGAGGTGCTCGCGGACGTGCGCGTCATCGCGATCCGGCCCATGGAGATCGAGTCGACGACGCCGCCCTGCATCGAAGCGGCACGACGTCTTCGCGACGCGCTCTGAGAGCACGTGGCACTCGGATTGATCGATGCGAGTGCCACGGGCTCGATTCGGCGGGAGGGAGGCTCTCGCCGATTCACTCGGCGAGAGGGAGGGGCTGCGGCCAGACCCTCCGGCAAGAAATGTGAGAGCGTGAGTCAATGCAAGTGACTCACGCTCTGAGCGCGAGTCCCGCCTCACGTGGAGGCGTCGAGGAGACGGTCTCGGAGCGCGTCGATCGTCGCTGGACGCTCGTCGGGGGCGTCGGCGAGCGCCCCTGCGATCACGGCGTCGATGTCCGCGCCGCTCGCGCGCAGCGCCGCGCGCGCAGGCTCGAGCGCACGCACGTCCGGCCCATCTTCGCCGTCGAGCGGGCTCCGACCGGTGCGCGCGAACGCGAGCACGGCGCCTACACCGAAGACGTCGGCGCGCACGTCGAGCGGGGCATCACGCCGCTGCTCGGGCGACATGAAGCGAGGCGAGC
The DNA here is from genome assembly GCA_044376125.1 of Sandaracinaceae bacterium. GTDB lineage: Bacteria > Myxococcota_A > Polyangia > Polyangiales > Sandaracinaceae > JAFLCL01. The sequence continues at coordinate 22,510 of JBILLJ010000008.1, read as the reverse complement.
CCACGATGCCCTCGTTGCGCCGCGGCCTCTCGAGGCGCGAGGCCACGCCGAAGTCGAGCAGCTTCACGAAGCCGCCCTCGCAGATCATCACGTTCTCCGGCTTGAGATCGCGGTGCACCACGCCGCGCCCGTGCGCCTCGGAGAGGGCGTGACAGAGGGCGACGCCGATCTCTCTCGTGCGCGAGGGATCGAGCGGTCCGCTGCGCGCGACGCACGCGGCCAGCGTCTCGCCCCGCAGGAGCTCCATCGCGAAGTAGAAGCGACCGTCTGAGTCACGGCCACGGTCCACGAGCCGCACCGTCGAGGGGTGGGTCAGCTCGGCGAGGATCGCGGCCTCTTCGACGAGGCGACCCTCGGCCGCTGCGCTCGTCGCGAGCTTGAGCGCCACGTCCTGCTCGAGGCCCGGGTGTCGCGCGCGCCACACCTCGCCCATCGCACCGCCGCCGAGGCGCTCCACGAGCCGATAGCGTCCGATGCGCTCGGCCGTCAGCGCGCGGCGACGCAGCCCGTGCAGCGCGTCGCCGGCGACCACGACGAAGACGAGCGTGCAGGAGGCGTGGAAGAGACCGTCGAGGAACGCGAAGCGCATCGAAGGGTCACCCCACTGGCCTGCGTTGCGATGCGTGATCGCGTCCACGAGGAGCACGGTGAGCGGGTAGGTGACGAGCGTGAGCCCGAGCGAGGCGAGACCTTCGCGCCACGGCCGCGGCACCGAGGCGCCCTGCGCGAGGAGCGCGCAGGACAGAAACAGCGGGGTGGGCCCGGCGATGCCGTGGTTGAGCGCGGCCAGCCCCGCGGAGGTGCCGACGAAGCAGATCGTCTCGGCCGCGCGGAGGCCGCGCCGCCCGAGCCCCGGCACGAAGAGGAGCGACCAGCCCGCGAGCTGGACCGCCGACGAGATCACCCGAGCCCAGGTGAACTCCGCGTACGGGAGCCCGAAGGTCTGCGTCACCTGCAGATCGTTGGGCACGCCGATCAGGTTCCAGAGGAGCAGGCCCACGCCGAGCACCGTGCGAAGGCGCCGGATCGACGCACGGACCTCCCGATCGTCGCCGGGCAGGAGCGTCGTCGAGGGCGACGTTCCTTCCCTCGCACGCACGCGCTGCGTCGGGCGTGCCCGCGAGCGCACGGGCCTCTCGCCCGAGCCGTCGAGCGTGCCTTCGAGGTGAGCGGCGGGCTCAGCCACGCGAGACCTCCTCGCGCGGCGCCACGCGCGTCTCGGCCTCGCGATCGACGCCGCGTGCGTGCCGCGCGTCGTCTCTCGCATCGCGCCGCGGTCGGTGTCGGTCGGGGAGGCCCGTGGCGTCGAGCGCGCGCGCGAGCTCGCCCGCATCCGCGAAGCGGGCGTCCCGATCGCGGTGGAGACAGCGCATCACGATCGCGTCGAGCTCCGCCGGAACCCCCGGCACGAGGTGGCTCGGCGGCACGATGAGATCGGCCGCGTGTGCCGCGACGACGGCGAACACGCTCGAGTCGGCCACGGGGGCTGCCCCCGTGAGCGCGAAGTAGAGCACGCCGCCCAGCGCGTAGACGTCGGCTCTCGCGTCGACGCGCTCTCCGAGCGCTTGCTCGAGCGCCATGTAGCGGGGCGAGCCGACCAGCATGCCGTCGGCGGTCAGGCCCGCGTCGGAGGAGAGGCTCTTGGCGATCCCGAAGTCGAGCACCTTCACCACGTCGGTCTGGGCGCCGACGTCGCAGACGAAGAGGTTCTCGGGCTTGATGTCGCGATGCACGAGGCCACGCGCGTGTGCGGTGGCCAGGGCGCGCGCCGCGTCGCGCACGAGGCAGCTCGCGCGGCGAGGATCGAGCGGCCCGCGCGCGTCGAGCAGCTGCGCGAGCGTGCGCCCCTCGAGCAGCTCCATCGTGTAGAAGAGCTGGCCCTCGTCGGTCACGCCGCAGTCGTGGACGCGCACGATGCCGGGGTGATCGAGCTCGGCCGTCGCGCGGACCTCGCGCACGAAGCGCGACTCGAGCTGCGCGTCGCCAGCGTGCGAGAGGATCTTCAGCGCGACGTCGCGGTCGAGGCCGGGGTGGTGCGCGCGGAAGACCTCGCCCATGCCGCCGCGGCCGAGCCTCGCGAGGATGCGGTAGTCGTGACGGCTCTGCTGGGCGAGGACCTCACGCCGGATGGTCCACTGCATGTGCTGTCCGACCACCGCGAGCGCAGCGCCCACGAGCTGCGCGAGCGCGGTCTCCTGGAAGTCCGCGCGCAGTCGAGGATCTCCCAGCTCGGCTGCGAGCGGAGGAGAGAGCGTCGCGATGGCGAGCACGCCGAGCGGCCAGCTCGCGGCGAGCGCGAGCGCCCATGGGAGCGCACGCCGCCAGGGCATCGGGACCGCGACGGCGTAGGCCGCGATCACGACGAGGGTGCCGTGGCCGAAGGGGCTCACGATGCCGCGGAACATCGTCGAGACGATCGCGATGCTCAGCGCCGGAACGCCGAAGCCGAATGCCAGCGCGAGCCGCTCGTGGAGCACCGCGAGCTCGGCGCGACGCACGTGCAGGAAGGCGCCGAGGATCGAGGCCCAGCCGATCGCGTGGGGCACGAGGTAGTGCCAGAGCGGCCGCGGATCGATCGAGAGCGCGATCGGCAGGTATGCGGGCAGGAACACGCCCCACAGCGCAGCACCGAGACCGAGGACGAAACGCAGACGTTCGCGATCCAGCGCGCGCTCCTCGGCGACGACGTGCTCGAGCGCGTCACCTTCGAGCGCGGTGTGGGGCGCGACGTGGGCGCCGCGGTCGGTGATGCCGGAGGCGCCGGACTGCGAGCGGGGGGCTGACGACAACGGCGCGACGATCGCACGAGGCGACCGCGGCGCGGTAGCGCGTCCTCGGACCGGGCCTCTTGCGGGTGCAGGACGCGCGTGCGCGGGATATCAACGGGACCGCATGCTGCGACGCGCAACAGAACGTGGAGCGGTGAGCGCGTGAGCGCGCTCGTCGCTCGACGCTGGGGGCTCGCGCTCGCGCTCGGCCTCGCGTGCATGGCGCTCGCCTTCGCGGCGCTCTGCTTCGGGCCGGCCTCGTTCGCGCCGTCGCGCGTGGCGAGCGTGATCGCGGGCGGAGGCGAGGCGTGGGAGAGGGCGGTCCTCCTCGATCTGCGCCTGCCGCGTGTGCTCGTCGCGGCCCTCGTGGGCTGGGCGCTCGCGACGAGCGGCGCGGCGCTGCAGTCTCTCTTCAAGAACCCGCTCGCCGATCCAGGCGTGCTCGGTGTCTCGGCGGGCGCGAGCCTCGGCGCGGTGCTCGCGATCGCGACGGGCCTCGCCGCGGCCTCGGCGAGCGTGCTCCCGCTCTCGGCGGCGCTCGGCGCAGCGCTCGCGGCGGTGCTGCTCGTGCTGATGGCCTCGAGCGCCGCGGAGCGCACCATCTCGCTGCTCGTGCTCGGCGTCGCGCTCTCGAGCCTCTTGTCCTCGGTCACCGCGGTCGTGGTCGCGTTGAGCCTGGCGGACTACCTCGTCGCGCAGCAGATCGTGTACTGGCTCATGGGGGGCCTCGAGGCGCGCACGTGGGATCACGTGCTCGGCGGCGCCGGCCCCGTGCTCGTCGCGACGCTCTTTCTCGTGTGGCGCGCGCGCGAGCTCGACGCGCTCTCGCTCGGTGAGATCGAGGCGGCGGTGCTCGGCGTGGACGTGCGCCGCGCGCGTCTCGAGCTCGTGCTCGCCACGGCGCTGCTCGTCGGTACGAGCGTCGCGATCGCCGGATCGATCGCCTTCGTCGGCTTGCTCGTGCCCCACGCGGTGCGCCTCGCGATCGGGGCCAGGCACGGCGCGCTGCTGCCGGCCGCGGGGCTCGCCGGCGCGCTCTTCGTGGTCCTGGCCGATCTCGTGGCGCGCACGGTCCTCGCACCGCGCGAGCTGCCGGTCGGCGTCGTCACCGCGCTCCTCGGCGCGCCTGCGCTGTTCGCGATCGCGCGCGCGCGGAGCCAGGCGTGAGCGCGCTCGCGGAGCTGCGGGGCGCGAGCGTCGTGCGCGGCGAGCGCACGGTGCTCGAGGACGTGTCGCTCCGCCTCGATCCGGGCGCGCGCGTCGCCATCGTCGGCGCCAACGGCAGCGGCAAGTCCACCCTCCTCCGCGCGATGCTCGGGCTCGTTCCGCTCGCGAAGGGAGAGGCGTTCCTCGGGGACGCGCGCGTCACGGCCCTCGCGCGCGTCGAGATCGCGCGACGCGCGACGCTCGTGCTCCAGGACACGCACGTCGAGGCGCCGATCACCGTCCGCGATCTGGTCGAGCTCGGTCGCTACCCGCACCGCGGCACCTCGCTGGCGGTGCACGATCGGGCGCGCATCGACGCGGCGCTCGCGCGCGTGGACGTCGCGTCGCTGTCGCTCCGCGACGTGCGCACGCTCTCGGGTGGCGAGCTCCAGCGCGCACACCTGGCCCGCGCCCTCGCGCAGGACACGCCGCTGCTCCTCCTGGACGAGCCCACCGCGAGCCTCGATCTCGGCCACCAGCACACGCTGCTCGAGGTGCTCCGCGCGCTCGCTGCCGAAGGCCGTGCGATCGGTGCCGTGCTCCACGATCTCTCCCTCGCCGCGCGCTGGGCCGAGCGCATCGTCGTGCTCGCGCGCGGCCGCGTCCTGGCCGACGGCACGCCTCGCGAGGTGCTCGTCCCCGACACGATCGAGCGCGCCTTCGGCGTACGACCGAGGGTCGTCGAGGTCGATGGCGCCCTCGCGATCCTCCCGCGGTGATCGCGCGCTCGACGCGCTCGGGGAAGGAGGCGGTGGGGCACGGCGTTGAGGGCCCATGGGCCTCTCGTGTCCGTGGTGCGAGGCGCCGCTCGCCGCGCGTGCGTCACGGTGCGAGCGGTGCGGTCGGCCGATCGACTCGCACGGCGCGCGGCCGCGTCGCGGCGCCGTCGTGGTGCCGGGCTCTCTCCGCCGCACCAACGACGTCGTCTCGGTCGCGATCGGCCTCCAGACGAGCCTCACGACGCTGCTCGTGGCCACCGAGTCGCTCTCGCTCGCGATGCTCGCGCTCTTCGCCGGCCTCGTGGTCCTCACGATCAGCGCGCAGAGTGGCTGGCGCACGGGCGCCCTCGTCGAGAGCGACCGCCTGACCCACGAGGGCAGCGTGGTCGTCTTGCGCGAGCACGTCGCACGGGTCGTGGCGAGCCCGAACCACGTGCGAATCGACACCGTGCATGGTGAGGTCCGCAGTCTTCCGCTCGCGGGCAGCGTCGATGCGCGACAGGTCGTCGCCGAGCTGGCCGCCGTGTGGCCGGAGCTCGCGCGATGGGGCCCCGTCACCCTCCACCGCGTGGCGGAGCGGCGCGCCACCATCGCCCTCGCGGACCTCTCGGAGCGTGAGCCGCTCGCGATCGAGCCCCCGCATCGGGGCGAGGGCTACCGCGACGCAGGCCAGCGCGACGTGCGCGTCTGGTTCCGCGGGCCGCGTCCGTGGTCGGTCGAGCGCGACGGCGCGGGCGTGGTGGTCCGCGTCGGCGACGCGCTGACGCGGCGCCTCGAGGGCCCCGTGGTGCTCGTGCACGCGACCCCCGAGGGCCCGCGCCTCGTCACGGCGGCCGACGAGATGGTCGTGCCGTCTGCGCGCGAGCGCGACACTCGCGAGGCCGTCAGGCTGCTCCGTCGCGTGTTCGTGGAGGAGTCGGTCCACGTGTGACGAGAGCGCGTGTCGCGCGGATCGAGGCGCGTGAGTCGACTCATGCGCCGAGGCACCGAGAGCGCCGCACGCGCACAGTGCGAAAACGCCTTCGGCGACACACGAAAGGGATTGTCAGCTCGCGCGGGAAGTGGGACACGCGGCCTCCGTGACCGACGCAGTTCCCGAGGCTTCGCCCCGGACCATCGACCTCGCCGCCTTCGCCAAGGACATCGACGCGCTCCGCGCGGAGCTCACGAGCCGGCTCGGCCCCGAGGATCTCGCTCATTTCCGCAAGATGGAGCGCTGGGGCCGCGCCGCGACCGCGCTCGGCTACGCGACGGCGTGGATCGCGCCCAACCCGCTCTCGGTGGCGGCGCTCGCGATCGGCTCGAGCGCGCGCTGGACCATCGTCATGCACCACGTCTCGCACCGCGGGATGGATCAGGTGCCGGGCGTGCCCGAGCGCCTCACCAGCAAGCGCTTCGCGCGCGGCGGCCTGCGGGCGCGCGTGCGCGACTGGCTCGACTGGGTGGAGCCCGAGGCGTGGAACCTCGAGCACAACGTGCTCCACCACTACCGCACCGGAGAGCGCGCCGATCCGGATCTCGTCGAGCACCACATGGAGATGCTCCGCGACGCGGACTGGCCGATGCCGGTGAAGCTCGCGGTCGTCGCGTTCTTCTCGCTGACCTGGCGCTACACGTACTACGCGCCCAACACCTTCCAGGTCCTCGCGGCCACCAAGCGCAAGGGGGACCTGCGCATGGCGGCCGAGAAGGTCGGCGAGGCGGAGCCGATCGAGACGCGCATGCTGAGCGCGTTCGATCCGCGCACCGAGGAGGGTCGCGCCTTCCTCAAGAGCATCGCGCCGTACGTCGCGGGTCGCTTCGTCGTGGGCCCGCTCGTGTTCCTGCCGCTCGGCCCCGGCGCCGTCGCGAGCGTGGCGGCGAACACCGTGATGGCGGAGGCGCTCTCGAACGTGCACACGTTCTGCCTCATCACGCCGAACCACACGGGCGACGACATGTTCCGCTTCGAGGAGCGGCCGGTGGGCCGCGCGGAGCTCTACGCGCGTCAGGTGATGGGCTCGGCCGACTTCACCGGTGGCTCGGACCTCGCGGATTTCTTCCAGGGCTATCTGAACTACCAGATCGAGCACCACCTCTTCCCGGATCTGCCTCCGAAGAAGCTCCAGGAGGCGCAGCCGCTCGTCGAGGCGCTCTGCAAGAAGCACGGCGTGCCCTACGTGCGCGAGCCCATCGGCCGCCGCGTGAAGCAGCTGGTCGACGTGATGGTCGGTCGCCGCTCGATGAGGCGCGCGACCACGGCCGCCGACGCCGCCAAGCAGATCGACGCCGCGCGGAGCTGAGCCCCCGCAAGATGGCGCGCTGGCCGCCCCGTCCTCTCCGGGAGCCGTGCGGGCCTGGCACACCGGTGCCCCCGATCCTGGTCTCATCCCGGCGGGCCAGGGTCGTGGTATCGCTTCTCCTCATGGGCAACCGCGAGCTCCTCGAGAAGTCGAAGCACCTCCTCTCCAACTACCGGCAGCCGGCGCTCGTGATGGTGCGCGGCGAGGGCTCGCGCATCTGGGACGCCGATGGCCGCGAGTACCTCGACTACTCCGGCGGCATCGCCGTGCTCTCGGTCGGCCACTGCCACCCGAAGCTCGCCGCTGCGATCGCGAAGCAGGCCTCGACGCTGATGCACACGTCGAACCTCTTCTACACCGACAAGGCGCTGCTCCTGGCCGACGAGATCACCAAGCGCACGGGCTTCTCGCGCGTGTACTTCGCGAACTCGGGCACGGAGGCGAACGAGGCGCTCATCAAGCTCGGGCGCCGCTGGCACTACGAGCACGGTCGCAAGGAGCGCGTGGAGATCGTCGCGACCCACCAGAGCTTCCATGGCCGCACCATGGGCGCCGTCACGCTGACGGGGCAGCCGAAGTACCACGCTGGCATGGGCCCGATGATGGGCGGCGTGGTGCACGTGAAGTACGACGACCTCGACGCGATGCGCGGCGCGATCACCGACAAGACCGCGGCCGTGATCCTCGAGCCGATCCAGGCCGAGGGCGGCATCCTCGTCCCGAGCGAGGGCTACCTCGCGGGCGTGCGGAAGATCTGCGACGAGCGCGGTGCTCTGCTCTTCTTCGACGAGGTGCAGACGGGCTATGGCCGCACCGGCAAGTTCCTCGGCCGCGAGCACAGCGGCGTGATCCCCGACGCCTGCTCGCTCGCCAAGGGCATCGGCGGCGGCTTCCCGCTCGGCGCGATCGCGCTCACCGAGGCGCTCGCAGACGGCCTGCCCGTCGGCACGCACGGCTCGACGTTCGGCGGCAATCCGCTCGCCTGCGCCGCGGGGCTCGCGGTGCTCGAGATCTTCGACGAGGAGAAGCTCGTCGAGAACGCGCACGAGGTCGGCGGCTACCTCGGTGTCCAGCTCGCGGAGATGGCGGCGGACGCCTCGTTGCCCGCGGCCGCCGAGGCGCGCGGACAGGGCCTGCTCCGCGGCATCCGCGTGGCCGAGGGCTACGACGCGATGGCGGTGCTCGCCACGATGCGCGAGCTCGGTGTGCTCGCGAGCACGGCCGGCGGAGACGTCGTGCGCCTCGCGCCCGCGCTCACGACGACCAAGGCCGAGGCCGACCGCGTGCTCGGCACGCTGCGCACCGCGCTCTCGCAGGCGACGAAGAAGAGCTGAATCGTCTCTCGGCTCGAAGTGTGAGCGAGCCCTCGCGGATCACTGACTCACGATCCACTCGAGCAGCGCCTTCTGCGCGTGGAGGCGGTTCTCGGCCTCGTCCCACACGCGGCTCTGCGGACCGTCGATCACCTCCGCGCCGACCTCCTCGCCGCGGTGCGCGGGCAGGCAGTGGAGGAAGATCGCGTCCTTCTGCGCGCGCTGCATGAGCGCGCCGTCGACGATGTAGCCCTCGAACGCGCGCTGCCGGTCACGCGCTTCTTCTTCCTGCCCCATGCTCGCCCAGACATCCGTCGTCACGACGTGCGCGCCTTCGGCGGCCTCGGCGGGATCCTTCACCACCCGGATCTTGGCGCCGAGCTTGCGCGCGTTCTCCACGACGGACTCGCTCGGTCGGTAGCCGTCGGGGCAGGCGAGCAGGACCTCGAGCCCGGTGAGGGCCGCGGCGTTGATCCACGAATGCGCCATGTTGTTGCCGTCGCCGATCCAGGCCGCGCGAAGGCCCGAGAAGTCCGAGCCGCGACGTCCGAAGACCTCTCCCACGGCCTGCAGATCCGCGAGGAGCTGGCAGGGGTGGAACTGATCCGAGAGGCCGTTGATCACCGGCACGCGCGCGTGCTTGGCGAGCGTCTCGACACGCTCTTGCCCGAACGTCCGGTAGACGATCGCGTGCGTGTAGCCGCTCAGCATGCGTGCCGTGTCTTCGATGGGCTCGCCGCGCCCGAGCTGTGTGTCGCGCGCGATCAGCGTCACGGGCAGGCCGCCGAGCTCGAAGACACCCACCTCGAACGAGACGCGTGTGCGCGTCGAGGCCTTCTCGAGCACGATCGCCACGCTCTTTCCGGCCAGGGGCCGAGGCGCATCGGGGGAGCCACGTCCGGCCTTGAGCGCGTGTGCGCGCGAGAGGATCGTGCCGAGCTCGGCGCTCGAGAGGTCGAGGAGCGTGCGGAAGTGGCGGGTCATGGCGGCGCGGTTGTATCGCAGCTCGTCCGTGATCGCTCACGGCGTCGGCGGATGGGCAGGAGCGCACGTCGCGCTCGGGCGCGGCCGTGCCCCGGGACCTCAGCCCCGGAGCTCCTTGAGCAGCGCCTTGGTCGCTTCGTCTCGCGGGTCGAGGGCGACCGCGCGCTCGAGCTCGCGCTTGGCGTTGAGCGTCATGCCCGCGGCCATGAACGCCCGGCCCAGGGTGCGGATCGCGAAGACGTTGTTGGGCTCGAGGTCGACCGCACGCTGCGCCAGCCGCACGGCCTGCTTGGTGTCGCCGGAGGACTCGAGCAAGGCCTTGGCGCAGCGCCAGTGACAGCTCGCCTCGTTCGGACGGCCGTCGACGACCTTCTGCCAGGAGACCGCTGCGGCGGCCCACTTCTGATGCCGCTCCTCGTACTGAGCCTGCTCCGCGTAGTTGGCAGCGAGCGAGGCCGCGAGCTCCAGCGCGACACGATCGTGCTCGGCCCGGATCTCTCGGTCCTCGGGGCTCATCGCCTGCGCGAGGCGCAGCTTGCGCATGGCCTCGGCGAGGTTGCCCTCCGAGAGCGAGCGGCGAGCATCGAGCACGTGCCGATGCGCGGGATCGAGGCCGCCCGTGAGCTGCGCGGCCCCCTTGAGGCTCGCGGCGAGATCCCGGATGACCTCGTCCCTGCTCGCCGGCTTGGTGGGAGGCGGTGCGGCCGGAGCTGGCGTCGCGGGCGCGGCGGTCGCTGCGCGAGAGGCATCGAGGCGGCGCGTGAGCAGCTCCTTGGCGCGTCGCTTCGCTTCTTCGGTCATGAGCGGTGCGCCCGGCGAGCTCGTCGTGCCCGGTGAGCTCGTCGTGCCCGGTGAGCTCGCCGTGCCCGGCGAGGTGAGGGGCCGCGTCCCGCTCGACGTCGCGCCGCCGCTCAGCGTCGGAGGGCGAATCGCCGGCATGCCCTGCTGGCTCGGCCGCGTGCCGGGGCTCGTGCCCGAGCGCGGAGAGAACACGGCAGGTGCGGTCGCGCTGCCGAGACTCTCTCTCGCCCGGCGCTCCTCTTCGGCGCGCTTGCGCTCGATCTCACGCTGCTGATCGAGCGCTCGCTCGCGCTGTGCCTTCTCGAGCTCGGCCGCGCGCGCGCGCTCCGCCTCGCGCTTGGCCTGCTCGGCTTGTTGATCGGCCAGCTTCTTTCGCGCCTCCTCCGCCTCGATCGCCGCCAGCGCCTTCTCGAGGTCATGCTGTCCAGAGAGGGTCTGCTCGTACTCCTGGCTCTTCTCGGAGCGCGCGAGGTACGCGTCGTACTCGTCGCGGGCCTTCTTCTTCGAGAGGACGTCGTAGGCCTCCGTCAGGCGCTTGAAGATGACCTCCATCTTCTGGCGGTACGGGCCCACGTTCTTGCGGAACGCCGTGTCCGGATGGAACTGCTTCGAGAGCTCGAAGTACGCCGACTTGACCTTGGCCCGGTCGGCGCCGCGCTCGATGCCGAGCACCTGGTAGTGATCGAGCAGGTCGACCACGACGTACATCTCGTCGATCCGCTTGCGCTTGTCCTCGGGGAGATCGATCTCCGGCGGCGCGGCCAGCGGCGCAGCGCTGGTCGTGGAGGGGGCCGCTGCGGTGGTGCCCGACGTGGCGTCGACCGGTGCGGCGCTCGCGCTCGGTGGCGTCGGCAAGGGCCCGCTCGCGGGCACGCTGCGCTGTGCGTCGCCCGGCGCGGGTCTCGAGGCCGGCTCGGACGCGGGCTTGGTGAGCGGGCGAGTGGGTGAGCGCGAAGGAAGCGGCCCCGACTGGGGGCGCGGGTGAGGGTGCGCCTCGAAGCTCTCGACGATCGGCGGCTCGCTCTCGTGCTTGGCGCTGTACACGTGGAGCCCGGCCGGGCGCACGCGCGGGCCGGAGGTCGAGGGCGGCGCGCTCGCGTCCGGCAGGGGCATCGACTCCGCAGGAAGCGGCGCGGAGGCCGCGTCGGGCAGCGGCATCGCAGACCCTGCCTCGGGCAGCGGCATCGCCTCGATCGCGGCCGCGCCCTCGGTGAGCGGCACGCCGAGCTCGTCGGCCAGGGCCTGGCTCTGGGCGCGAGGCGGTGGTGCACCGAAGACCTTGGTCGCGGGCTTGGGCCCCATGGCCGCGGCGGCGCTCGCGACCGGTGCCGCGGGTGGACGCACGGACGCCTTGGGCAGTCCCGTCGAGCCATCGGCCCACTCGATCGCGTCGAGGCCCACGAGCTTGAGCAGCGTGGTCAGCACGGTGTCGAGCGGCAGGCTCGTGAGATCGGCGATGTCGGCGACGGTCGCGAGGCCGTCCACGCGCGACAAGACGAACCCTTCCACGGGCGAGAGCGGCAGCGACCGGAGATCGGCTCCGCGTACAGGACGGGGGATTCTGGACTTGGGCTCGGCCAACGGATCCTCGAGCGGGCCACGACCCCTCGGCACCGATGGCGAAACCGTATCCGAGATCGGGCCGCCGTTGGGAATCTATCTGCGACCGCGGCCCGCCGCACCTTCGTTCCGTCGTGCTCGCCTTCCGCGATGGACCTCCGGTATGCTGCGCATCTCCTAAGGAGAACGGCACTTCGCATGGAAAAGGTCATCGGAATCGACCTGGGCACGTTCAACTCCTGCGTGGCGGTGGTCGAGGGCGGCACGCCCGTCGTCATCGCCAACCGCGGGGGGTACAAGACGACTCCGTCGATGGTCGCCGTCACCGAGGCCGGCAAGCGCCTCGTCGGCCACATCGCCAAGCGCCAGGCCGTCACGAACGCGGAGAACTCCGTCTACGCGGTCAAGCGCCTCATCGGCCGCAAGTTCAACAACCCGCAGGTGCAGGCGGCCCTGAAGAACGTCGCGTATCGCATCATCGAGGGCCCCCACAACGACCCGCGCATCCAGCTGCGCGACAAGGTCTACTCGGTGCCCGAGATCTCCGCGATGATCCTCCAGGAGATGAAGATGATCGCGGAGGACTACCTCGGCCAGGAGGTGGCCAAGGCGGTCGTGACGGTCCCCGCGTACTTCAACGACGGCCAGCGCCAGGCGACCAAGGACGCGGGCGAGATCGCGGGCCTCGACGTCATCCGCATCATCAACGAGCCGACCGCCGCGGCGCTCGCGTACGGCTTCGGCAAGAACATCGATAAGACCGTGGCGGTCTACGATCTCGGCGGCGGCACGTTCGACATCTCCATCATGGAGATCAGCTCGACGGGCGTGTTCAAGGTCGTCTCCACCGCGGGCGACACGTTCCTCGGCGGCGAGGACTTCGACCAGCGCGTGATCGACTGGCTCGTCGCCGGCTTCAAGGACGAGCACGACATCGACCTCCGCCAGGACCGCATGGCCCTGCAGCGCCTCAAGGACGCCGCGGAGAAGGCCAAGTGCGAGCTCTCGAGCGTCGTCGAGACCGAGGCGAACCTCCCGTTCATCATCTCGAGCGCGAGGAACGAAGCGCTGCACCTGCAGCGCCTGCTCACGCGCAGCCAGCTCGAGGAGCTCACCGAGGATCTCATCAAGCGCACGATCGAGATCTGCGAGATGACCCTCGAAGAGGCGGGCCTCGACAAGGCCGACATCGAAGAGGTCGTGCTCGTCGGTGGCATGACGCGCGTGCCGCGGATCCAGCAGGAGGTCGCGAAGTTCTTCGGGCGCGAGCCCAGCAAGAACGTGCACCCCGACGAGGTCGTCGCGCTCGGTGCGGCGATCCAGGGCGCCGCGCTGCTCGACGAGCAGCAGGACATGGTCCTGCTCGACGTCACGCCGCACACCCTCGGCATCATGGTCGTGGGCGGCTACTTCGAGGAGCTGATTCCGCAGAACAGCACCGTCCCGACCTCGCGCAGCAAGGACTTCACGACGGTCCGCGACAACCAGACGGCCGTGAAGATCCTCGTCATGCAGGGCGAGTCCAAGCGCGCCGAGGAGAACGAGCTCCTGGGCGAGTTCATCCTCACCGGGCTCCGTCGTGCGCAGGCGGGACAGGTCGAGATCGAGGTCACCTTCGAGATCAACGCGGACGGCATCGTCAGCGTGCACGCGAAGGACAAGGAGACCGGCAAGGAGCAGTCGATCACGGTCACGGCGACGAGCGGCCTCACGAAGGAGGAGCTCGATCACATGATCACCGACGCGAAGGACTTCGCCGTCGCGCGCCGAGACGACGAGGAGCTCGAGAAGGCCAAGCAGGAGGCCCAGACGCTCATCGCCGAGATCCAGAAGCTCATGCCGAAGGTCGAGGAGGTCGTCGCGGGATCCGACTTCGGGCGCGACGCGATGGAGAAGGCCAAGGCCGTCGTCGACAAGGCCAAGACCACGATGCAGCAGGGCGACGTGAAGGCCCTGCGCGAGCAGATCGAGGCCCTCCAGCGGACGCAGCGCATGTTCAAGGGAGTCGTCGGCAAGGTCGGCTGAGCCGGACCGAGGCTCGAGGCACGCGTGGATCGGCCGAGCGCCGGTCCACGCGACCGGAGGAGAAGGCGTGAGGCGATGAGCGAGCCCGACCGCAAGACGCCCGCTCCCGACGGTTGGCGCTCCGACGGCGCTTCGCGTCGTGACAGCGCACCGGTCGACCGTGCCTCGGGCCAGAGCGCATCGGGCGACGGCGCACCGCGCGACAGCGCGCCGGGCGACCCCACGGGCTCGCCACCGAGCGACTCCTCGCCGGGCGGTGTGCGCGCCTCCAAGTCGCGAAAGCGCATCACGCTGCGCATCTCGGCGCCCGCGCTCGAGCTGCCGAGCGAGGTCGGCACCAGCGGCGCGAGCTTCGACGACGAGCTCGGCAACAGCGTCGAGCTCGCGCTTCCGGCCGATCTCGATCCGCCCGAGATCCCAGCGGCCGAGGCAGACGAGGCCGGCACCGACGGTCTCGACGGCTGGTCCCGGAGCCGTCCCAGCGCGACGGTGCCCCCGCCCGCACCCCGACCGCGCAGCGAGCACCCGCCCGCCCCGCGTACCAGCGAGTCCACCGACTCGCTCCGCCTCGTCAGCGCTCGGTCGCGCCCGTCCCCCGCGCATCCCCCCGACCTCGCGGCGGAGATGAACGACCGCTTCGCCCTCGGCGACTTCACCGGTGCCCTGCGCGCGGCCGAGCTCTTGCTGGGTCAGGATCCGAAGGACGTGGAGGCCACGCAGGTCGCCACGGTCTCGCGCGATCGTCTCGTGAGCTTCTACCTCGCGCGCCTGGGAGGTCTCGAGGCCGTGCTCGATCTGAAGGTCGCTGGCGCCGAGGTGCGCTGGCTCGGCCTCGATCACCGCGCGGGCTTCCTTCTCTCGTGCGTGGACGGCACGACGACGGTGGAAGAGATCGTCGACGTCTCCGGCATGCCCAAGCACGAGGCGCTGCGCCTGCTCGCCGAGCTCCTCGACGGCGGCGCCGTCACCCGCATCGGCTGAGCGCTCACAGCGGACGCGTGCGCCGCGTGAAGGGGCGTGGGCCGACCCACGCGAGCGCGGGCGGCGGCGTCGGTGCGGGCAGCACACGCCGCACGTCGAGGGAGTCCCTTCCGAAGTTGAGGAGCAGGCCCGAGGGGCAGCCACTGGCGCGGAGGTAGCTGCGCAGGATGGCGAAGTGCACGCGGAGGAGGTCCTTCACGGCCTTCATCTCCACGATCACGCGCCGCTCCACGAGGAGGTCGATGCGGTGCACGCCCACGACGATCGCGCGGTAGTGCACGGGCACGGGGACCTGACGCTCGTACGCGATGGCCTGCGCGCGCAGCTGCACGGCCAGCGCATTCTCGTACGTCGACTCCACGAAGCCGGGGCCCAAGGTCTCGTGCACACGCCGCGCGGCGCGAATGAGCTCGCGCATCAACCCGGTGTCCCGTGCGGCGTCCCGCTCCACGAGGCGGAGGACGTGGGTGCTGCGCCCGCACTGACGCACGCTCGTCCGGGGATCCACCTGCTCGATCCTCCGGGCCGGTCCCGTGGGGGCGGTGCTCGTTGCCGAGGGGCGGATCCTGCTAGCATCGGCCGACCGTGCCCAACGATGCCCCAGTGCCACTGGCCGAGGGAGGCCTCGAGCTGTCGCTCGTGGCCATCACCCTCTTCGCCCTCGTCGGAGCGGTGCTCTCCGCGCTCACCGCAGCGCTCAGCGAGATCCCGGAAGAGCGCCTCATGGCCATCCGCGACGGCGGCGGCCAGGACGGCGTCACCGCGGATCGTCTCCTGCGCGAGCGCGACGTGGTGCGGGCGCGTCTGCTCTCCGGTCGCGTCCTCTCGGTGGCGGGCGTCGCGGCCTTCACCGCGCACATCGCCACGCGCGTGCTCGACGACGTCTCGGTCCTCCTCACCGTCGGCGCGGCCGCCCTCGTCTACGCCATCCTCTCGGAGGTCGCGCAGACCCTCGCCCGGCGACAGGCCAACCGCATCGGCCTCAAGCTCCTTCGCTGGTGCCGGCCGCTCGAGCTGATCCTCGCGCCGATCTCCTTGCCGGTGTTGCTCGTCGCTCGCACCACGGAGCGCATCGCGACCGAGGAGCCCGTGCCCACGCACATCGCCGAGCGCGAGGTGGAGCACATCCTCGAGAAGCGTGAAGAAGAGGGCGCGCTGCCGGAGGGGCAGGCCGAGCTCCTCATGAACGTGCTCGAGTTCACCGACACGATGGCCCGCGAGGTCATGGTGCCGCGCACGCGCATGGTCGCCGTCGACGTCGCGATGCCCTTCGAGCAGGTCGTCGATCGCGTGATCGCCGAGGGACACTCGCGCTACCCGGTGTACCGCGAGCGCGTCGACAAGATCGAAGGGATCCTGCACGCCAAGGACCTCTTCCAGGCGCAGCGTCAGGGCAAGACGAGCGTGCTCCCGCTCCTTCGCCGCAATGTCCTCTTCGTGCCGGAAGGCCAGAAGATCGGCCTGCTCCTCAAGGAGATGCAGGCGCGTCACCAGCACCTCGCGGTCGTCATCGACGAGTTCGGCGGCACCGCCGGCATCGTCACGCTCGAGGACATCCTCGAGGAGATCGTCGGCGAGATCCAGGACGAGCACGACACCGAGGAGAGCCTCGTCACCGAGGTCGAGCCGGGCCGCTTCCTCGCGGACGCGCGCGTCTCGATCCACGACCTCGGCGAGATGATCGACGTGGGTCTGGCCGACAGCCAGGATCGCGCCGAGTCGCTCGGCGGCCTCGTGGTCGAGCAGCTCGGCCGCGTGCCTGGCGTCGGCGAGACGCTCCGCCTCGCCAACCTCGACATCACGGTGAAGCAGGCCGACGAGAAGCGCGTGCAGCGCCTCGAGCTCGTGCGCCGCGCGCCCAGCATCCGTCCGCCCTCGTCCAGCCGCCCGCCCGGCAAAGACGGCGAGCGCACGAGCGGCGAGCTGGATCGCAGCGAGGTCGAGGCCGCGGCCCAGACACCGTCGCGAGGCGCGTCGGCGTGAGCGCGAGCCCGTCTACGACGCTGCGCGCCGCCCTCGAGGACACCGCGCGCGAGATCGGCCACCCCCTGGTCGGGCCGCTGCTCGAGCTCGGTCGACCGCTCCTGCGTGACCCGAACGCCCTGCCGACCGTGCCGCTCGAGGCGAGCGGCGACGAGGTGTCCGGAGGCCTCGCCTGGGGCGCGCTCTCGTCCGAGCAGCTCGGCGCGTGGCTCGCGCGCGTGCCGATCAATGCGGTGGCCGCGCAGGTCGTCGCGCGCGAGCGAGCGGGCGCGCGAGGCCTGCTCGATCGGGTGATGCTCCTTCCCGCGCGCGAGCATCCCGTGCCCCTCGAGGAGGTCTGCACGACGCTCTTTCTGGGAGGGCTGGGTGCGATGCGCGTCATCGAGCTCGAGGCCCGCCGTGGCCTCGTCGCGGTCCTCGGTCGGCGCAGGTTCTGACGACCGACCCGCGGACGGGGATGACGGAACGTGTCCGCGGTGGCCACATCCTCGACGTGATGCGCCACGGGCGCTACATGCAACGAATGCGGCGCGGTGCTCGAGCGAGCAGCGAACCCGTGCGATATCCCCGCGCGAGGTGGCTCCGCGTGAGCGGTCTCCACGTGAGCTGGCGCCGGCCCCGCACGAGCGTCTCGGTCGTCGCGCTCGCAGCCCTCGCCATGCTCGCGGTCGGCTGCGGTGCCAAGACCGGCCTGGACGTCCCCGACGCCGCGATCGACGCGGCGATCGACGCGCGCAGCGTGGATGCGGGCGTGCCGCTCGACACCTCCGTGCCCTGCATCGAGCTCTTGCCCGACGCCGGCCCCGTCGAGCTCCCGCTCGACACGCAGATCGAGGTCGGCCGCGCGGACGTGGTCTTCCTGGTCGACGTCACCGCGTCGATGGATCAGGAGATCGAGCAGATCAAGACCAACCTCCGCGATCGCCTCGCGCCCGGCATCCGCGACACGATCCAGGATGCGCGCCTCGGCGTCGCGACCTTCGCGGACTTCCCGGTCCAGCCGTGCGGCGACCCCGGAGACGTGCCCTTCACGCTGAACCTCCCGGTCACCGACGACGTCGCGCGCGTGCAGGCCGCGGTCACGTCGATCGAGACCGCGCAGGGCCGCGACTCCCCCGAGTCGCAGGTGGAGGGCCTCTACCAGATCGCGACGGGAGAGGGCCGGGGCGCGTTCGTGCCTCCGAGCTTCGGCTGTCCGAGCGGGGGCTTCGGCTACCCGTGCTTCCGCGAAGACGCGCTGCCGGTCGTGCTCCTCTTCACCGACGCGCCCTTCCACAATGGCCCCGGCGGCTCGAACCCGTACGAGTGCTCGCTGCCCGTGGAGCCCGCCACGTATGCGCAGGCGGTCGATGCGCTCGTCGCCCGTGACGTGCGGGTCATGGGCCTCTACTCGGGGCCCGGGGACGGCCGCGAGGATCTCGAGGCCATCGCGCGCGACACGGGCGCGGTGAACGGCGGGGTGCCGATCGTCTTCGACATCGGCGAGAGCGGCAGCCGCCTCACCGAAGGCGTGATCGAGTCCATTCGCACGCTCGCGAGCGTCATCGAGCTCGACATCGATCTCGTGCTCGTCGATCCGGTGCCCGGCGACGGAGTCGATCCGCGCGCGTTCGTCGACAGCATCATCCCGCTCCGCGCCGAGCCGATGAGCGGCGTCGGTGAGATCGACGTGGCCGCGGGCGTGTTCCGCCGCGTGCGCACCGGCACGCGCGTCGTCTTCCAGCTGCTCCTGAGGAACAACGCCGTGGCGCCCGGCCGCGGGCCGCAGCGCTTCCTCCTCGAGATCGTCTTCCGAGGCGATGGCCGACAGCGCCTCGACTCGCGCACGATCGAGATCGTCGTGCCGGGCCTCGACGGCTCGGGGTGCTGAGGTGCGCATGACGGTGAGGGGCCGCGCATCCGGATCGATCGCGCGTGCCCTCGGCGGGCTCGCGTGCGCGCTCGCAGCGGGCTCCGCGCTCGCAGGCTGTGGTGCCAAGACAGGCCTCGAAGCGCCCGATGCGCCGATCGACGCGTCGCTCGACGCCGCGCGCGTCCCCGACGCGGCCATGCCGCCGCGCGAGTGCATCGAGGTGCCTCCCGGAGAGGAGCGGGTCACCGCGAGCCTCACGCTCCCAGCGCGCCTGCGCGTGGCCGACGTGATGTTCGTGATCGACTCGTCCGCGAGCATGCGCGACGAGATCGAGGGTGTGCGCAACGGCCTCCGCGACCGCGTCGTGCCGGGGGTGCGCGCCTCGATCCCCGAGGCCAACTTCGGCGTCGCGCTCTTCGGCGAGTTCCCCGTGTTCCCGCACGCGCGCGACGGCTCGGACGTCGGTCCCTACCGCCTCCGCACGCCCGTGACGAACGACATCGGGCGCGTGGAGGTCTCGCTCGAGGACACGCCGGTCTGGGGCAACCTCGACGATCCCGAGGCCGCGGTGGAAGCCGTCTACCAGGCCGCGACGGGCGAGGGCCTCGCGCCCTTCATCGAGCCGAGCCTCGGCTGTCCCGGTGGTGGCCGCGGCGGCGCGTGCTTCCGCGAGGACGCCTTCCACGTCGTGCTGCTCGTGACGGACGCGCCGATGCACAACGGCCCACCGGGCGTCGAGCCCATCGCGCCCTACGCGTTCACGCCCGCGCCGCACACCTACGGCGACGCGCTCACGGCGCTGCGAGACGTCGACGCGATCGTGATCGGCCTCGGCGGCACCGACGCGCTCCGGCCCTCTCCCATCCCGCACCTCCGCGCGCTCGCGCGCGACAGCGGCGCGGTCGATGCGGCGGGCGAGCCGCTCGCCTTCGACATCGGCGGCTCGGGCGACGGCATCGGCGCGCAGGTCGTGTCGGCGATCCAGCGCCTCGCGGAGGGCGTGCCGCTCGAGGTCGACGCCGTGCTCGAGGATCGACCCGGCGATGCGATCGACGCGCGCACGCTCGTCGTCGCGGTGCGTCCGCGCGCGGCCGATCCCACGAGCGGCATCACGTCGATGGACGCCACCACCTTCTACGGCGTCCGCCCCGGCACGCGCCTCACCTTCGAGCTCGAGCTGGACGTCTCCTCCTTGCCAGCGTCGCGCGAACGGCGTGAGATCCCAGCACGCGTCGTGATGCGGCAGGCCGGGCGAGCGCGCCTCGACTCGGTCGACGTCGTCATCGTGATCCCGGGAGAGGACGGAGCGGGGTGCCCATGATCGACACGAAGACGCGAAGGACGAGTCGAGCGCGCGCGCTCGCGACGATCACGCTCATGGGCGCGGCGTTGCTCGGGTGCGGCGCCAAGTCGGGCCTCACGGTGCCCGAGCCGCCGCGCTTCGACGCGGCGATCGATGCGCCCGCGCCACCGCGCGCCGACGCCTCGACGTTCGTGCCGCCCGACGAGTGCATCGAGCTGCCGCCGCGCGAGCCACCCGACGAGATCACGGTCTCGTTCGTCACGCGCATCTCCGAGGCCGACATCTTCTTCCTCGTCGACGTGACGGGCTCGATGATGCAGGAGATCGATCAGATCCGCGCGCGTCTGTCGGACACCATCGCGCCGGGCATCGCGCGCTCCATCCCCGACGTGCGCTTCTCGCTCGCGCAGTATGCGGAGTTCCCGCAGCCGCCGTATGGCGACTTCTCCGATCTCCCGTTCGAGATGCTGACGCCCTCGACGTCCGATCTCACGACGCTGCAGCGCGGACTCGACGCGCTCGTCCTTCGCTCGGGTGGCGACGGCCCCGAGTCCGCGATCGAGGCGCTCTACCTCGCGGCCACCGGCGAGAGCCTCGGCGTGATCGTGCCCGGCCGGCGCTGTCCCGCCGACACGATCGGCTACCCGTGCTTCCGCCGCACGGGCTCGCGCATCTTCCTCTGGATCACCGACGCCCCGAGCCACAACGGACCCTTCGGCGAGTACCCGTACGGCGAAGAGGTCGCTCCGCGCCCACACCAGTACGAGGAGACGATCACTGCGCTCAACCGCATCGGCGCCAAGGTGCTCGGCCTCTACAGCGGTCTCGGCGAGGAGAACGGCCGCGCGCACGTCGAGGAGATCGCGCGTCGCACCGGCGCGGTCACGGCCGCGGGCACGCCGGTCGTGTTCGACATCGGCACCGACGGCGCGGGGCTCGGCGCGGGAGTCGTCGAGGCGGTGCGCACGCTGGTGGACGAGGTGCCCATCGACATCGCGATCCGCACCGAGGACGATCCGGGCGACGATCTCGACGCGACGATGTTCGTCCGCGGTGTCGAGACGGTGAGCGCCGATCCCGCGATCGGCGCGATCCAGGGTCGCGACCGCTTCGACGACGTCCGCCCCGGCACGCGCGTGACGTTCCGCGTGCTCTTCGCGAACGACCGCATCGAGCGCGGCCCCGACCCGATCCGCTACCGGCTGCGCGTCACGCTCATCGGCGATGGCGTCACCGAGCTCGCGACCACCGTCGTCGACGTCGTCATCCCCGCCCTCGACGGCGATGGCTGCATCGAGTGATCGAGGCGCCCGCTCCCACCTCGCGGCTGATGGGGTCACTCCCGGCCTTGCAACTCCTCGAAATCACTGGGCCGCTGGGCGTGTGTTGACGTGATGCCTCATCGGGTCTCTCCGCTCGCTCGGCCGATCACTTCGCGAGGAAGAAGAAGAGCTTCCCGAGCAGGGTCGTGGCGGCGGGCTTGGGGTGGATGCGCGGCGGGTCGCCCCACGCGTAGAGCTTCGCGTCTCCTGCGAGCGAGGCCTCGAGCACCGTCGTGCGGCGCACCTCGAGCGACTGGGACCGCACGGACGCGCCCTGCGGGAGACCGGGGGCCTCGAGCAGGCTCTGTGCGGCGCGGCGCAGCTCCTCGGTGAGCGTGGGCTGGCCGCGGTAGCCCGCGTCGCCTCTCACCTCGAGCAAGCGCTCGGCCTCCTGGCCGTGAACGAGCTCGCCGGGGCTCGGGTGCTCGGAGAGGTCGAACACGACGTCGAGCGGCAGCGCGTCGGTGCCGAGGGAGCGGAGCTCCAAGTGCTCGTCGAGCCTCGCCCAGGCCGACGGCGTGCCGAGCACGCCGCCCGAGCCACGACACTGATCGCAGCGTACGCGCCCGGCGCCGCGGCACGTCGGGCACTGCCGGCGTTGCTTGCCGCTGCCGACGCTGCCGTCGCCGCCGCAGCGATGGCACGAGAGGTCGCCCTGCGCGCTGCACATCCCGCAGTCCATGGGGATGTCCGCCATCGGCAAGCGCTGTGACACCTCCTGCCCCACCGCCGCGTCGTCGGGGAGCCGCACGCTGCTCGCCCACGGATCGGGCCCGCTCACGTGCTCGAGGGTTCGCTCGGTCGCAGCGCGCAGCTCGTAGCGGATCCCACGCGACTCGAACCGAGATCGCAGGCTCAGCTGGAGCGGTCCCACGATCGCGACGTCGCGGATCGCCAGCGCGGAGGGATCGAGCCGCGCCCACGGCTGTACCGCCCGCCACGCGCGCATGCGTTCGAAGAACCGCTCTCGAGGCTCGTTGCTCACCGCTGCGAGCATACAGGTGCGCGTGTCGAGCGGAGGCGAGGCGTCGTCGAGCTGCGTGGCGCGACGGGGGGCGGTGTCGGACCTCACCTTGGATCGCTCGCTTGCTCGCGCGCGACGCGACGCTCGAGGCTCGGCGCGCGCACCTCTCCTCGCCTCGCTCCCACGTCTCGAGGCCCTCGACTCACCTTCGCGCGCATCGCGCTGACGGAAACACTTCTACCCCGCTCGACCGTTCGGTCGGCGGGCACACGTGTCCCGTCGCGCATCGCGACCAGGACGGCTTCGGGATCGGGATCGACTCGCTACCGACGCGTCACGTCCCACGACGACGGCGCGAACGTGCCCGCCGGGAACTTCACGGGCTTGCTGGTCGCGCGGAACTTCTCGGACGCGACCTTGTGGATCGCGCGCGTCTGCGAGTAGCGC
>JBILLJ010000330.1:0-3335 GCA_044376125.1 Sandaracinaceae bacterium | reverse complement strand
GGCATCCGCGATCAGGTGGAGATCGTCTATGCGACGCCGCTCGAGGGCGCCTTCACCAAGCCCCGCGCGTCCGCGGCGCTCGGCGACATGCTCGGACGCCGCCGGATCTCGGTGACTGGTGATTTCTCCGTCTCCGAGGTGGATGGTGCCAAGAAGGTCCTCAAGGGCTTCGACGGCCGCGAGGTGCCTTATGACCTCCTCGTCTCGATTCCCGTGCACGGCGGCGCCGAGGCGATGACCCGGAGTGGCCTCGGCGACGCGGGCGGCTGGGTGCCGACGGACAAGCACACGCTCCGCAGCAAGGCCTTCGAGGATGTCTTCGTGCTCGGTGACGCGACGGATCTCCCTGCCTCCAAGGCGGGCGCCGTCGCGCACTTCCAGTCCGAGGTGCTGCACGAGAACGTGCTCCGCCACATCGATGGACGCCCGCTCCTTCCCGCCTTCGACGGACACGCCAACTGCTTCATCGAGACGGGCTTCGGCAAGGCGATGCTCATCGACTTCAACTACACCACGGAGCCGCTGCCGGGCCGCTTTCCGTTGCCGGGAATCGGCCCCTTCACCCTCCTCGAGGAGAGCGAGACGAACCACTGGGGCAAGCTCGCGTTCAAGTGGGTCTATTGGAATCTGCTCCTCGCGGGGAAGGACCTCCCGCTCGATCACCGCATGTTGATGGCTGGCAAGTGGGCATGAACGGAGCGCACACCATGGAGACCAAGAACGTCCACGTGCCGGCCGCCCCGGCTCCCCACGACCACAGCCTCGCCGCGCTCCACGCGCGCCTCGATCATCTCAGCGCCGACGTGGCCCATCTGGTGGAGCGCCAGCGCAAGCTGGACGAGCTCCTCGAGGACTTCACGCCGATCGCCAAGGGCATGATGGCGAGCGCCACGGGACGCCTCGAGGACTACGAGAAGCGCGGCTACTTCGACATGGGCCGAGAGGCCCTGGGCATCGTCGAGCGCGTCGCGGAGGGCTTCACTCCCGACGACGTGCGCAAGCTCGGCGGTGCGATCGTCGGCATCCTCGAGACCGTCCGCGAGCTCACGCAGCCCGAGGTCCTCAAGGTCGCCGCCGACGCGGCGGGCGTGCTCCAGAACGCCGACGACGCGCCGCCCATCGGCATCGTCGGCATGGTGCGCGCGACGAGCGATCACGACGTGCAGAAGGGCATGAGCGTGATGGTCGAGGTGATGCGCCAGCTCGGCCGCGCGGCGACCGTGGTCCGCGACAAGCGCGCCGCCTCTCCGCTCGGTCAGAAGAAGGCGAGGCTCGACGCGGTGCTCGGACGTCGCCTCGGCCCGAACAAGCAGGGTGCAGACGAGCGCGCACCGAACGAGAAGGCGCTCGGCGTGGAGCGGCCAGTGCCGCTCACGAAGCCGAAGGTCGCCGCCACGCCGCTGACGGCCGCGGGCAAGGGCCCGGCGTGCGCCACGCCCACCACGGGCCCGGCCGCCGTCGCGACGGTGATGGACGGCGTCGGCTTCGGCGCCGACGGTCACCTCGCGGACGCGAGCCAGTGGACACGCGCGCTCGGCGAGAAGCTCGCCGCGGTGCAGGGCGTCGAGATGACCGACGCGCACTGGAGCCTCGTGGCGGTGGCGCGCAAGGACTTCGAGGAGACCAAGGCCTCTCCGAACATCCGCCGGCTCACGCAGATCACGACCGTGACCACCAAGGACGTCTATTCGCTCTTCCCCAAGGCGCCGGCGCGCACGCTCGCGAAGATCGCGGGCCTGCCCAAGCCCGCCGGCTGCCTCTGAGCGGAGGCCTGCCAGCGCAGGTCCTCCCCTCTCACCACCCCCTTCTCAGCACTGCCCCTCTCAGCACGTTCCCAGGAGCACGGGAGATGAATGCCATGTCGAACGAGACGCGAAAGGTCGCGATCATCTGCTCTCACGGCGGCCTCGACGAGGCCTATCCGTCCTTGATCCTCGCCAATGCAGCACGCCAGTCCGGCATCGACTGCTTCGTGTTCTTCACGTTCTGGGGCCTGGACGTCATCACCGACAGCAAGCTCGACCACCTGCACGTCAACATGGTGGGCAATCCGAGTGCGCCGGTGCCGACGATGCTCGCGGGCCTTCCGGGCATGGAGAGCCTGGCCGGCTCGATGATGATGAAGCAGATGAAGGAGCTCGAGCTGCCGACGGTGCGCGAGTTCCTCCAGATCCTCGACGAGGCGGGCGCCGAGCTCTACGCGTGCGAGCTCGCGATGAAGATGTTCAAGCGCGACAAGAAGGATCTGGCCCCGCAGGTGAGGGACGTGATCACCGCGGGTGACTTCTACGATCTCGCCGAAGGAGCGCAGATCATCTTCACGTGATGGCGAGCGCTTCCCGCAGGGCCGACTGCCAGCTCTCGGTGAAGCGCCGCGACACGGCCGCGCGGGGGCTCACCATGTCGAACGCATGGTAGGCCCCGTCGGCGATCTCGAGCGTGCAAGGCACAGCGCTCTCCTCGAGGCGCGCGGCGAAGTCTCGACACTCGTCGTGGAAGAGATCCGCCGTGCCCACGCCGATCCACGTGGGTGGCAGACCGTCCAGCGGCGCCGCCCGCGAGGGCACCGCGCCGACTGGCACGCTCGCGCTCCCGGGCTCGACGCCGAGGTAGCTCCGCCAGCCGTACACGTTGCTGGCCTGGTTCCACAGGCGGTGCGAGGCGTCGTCGAGTCGGGGGCGCGACGCCGTGCGGTCGTCGAGCATGGGATAGAGGAGGAGCTGCGCGACCACCGCAGGGCCGTGCTGACGAACGTGGAGGGCGAGCGACGCGGCGAGGCCACCTCCGGCGCTGACGCCCCCGATCGCGATGCGATCGGCGCGGACGCCGAGCGAGGCGTCGCTGCTCATCGCCACGAGCACACGGTGCACGTCGTCGCGCGCCGCGGGGAACGGGTGCTCGGGTGCGAGCCGGTACGCGGGTGCGACGACGACGGCGTCGTGCGAGGCCGCGAGCGCACGACAGCGCGCGCCTTCTTGCTCGGGCGCGCCGATCACGTAGCCCCCGCCGTGCAGCCAGAGCACGCCCGGTCGCGGCCCCTTCGCCGCGCGCGGGCGGAACACGAGCGAGCGCACACCGGCGAGCCGTCGCTCCTCGACGATCACCTCGCGCGAGCTCCGCGGCGCTGGGATCCACCGCGAGAGGCGCCGCATGCGCTGCGCGAGCGTGTCGGACATCACGAAGCGCGGCAGCCACCGCGCGAGCGGGCGGAGCTCCGGATCGTAGGCGTCGCTCATGGACCGTGCCCTCGGTGACCGAGGGCGCACACGAACGCTCGCAGCGTGGCCGGCGACGAGTGGGTCATGGCGCGCTCAGAGCGTGAGTCACTTGCATTG
>JBILLJ010000204.1:0-12318 GCA_044376125.1 Sandaracinaceae bacterium | reverse complement strand
GCCTACGACGTCGCGATCCGCAACCGCGGCAAGGTGCTCACCGTCATCGGCGCGATCGCGCTCGACGGGGTTCGCACGACGATGACGGTCGAGGGCGGCACGACGAAGGAGGTCTTCCTGGAGTTCGTGACCGACCACCTCATCCCGAGCCTCAAGCCCGATGACATCGTCGTGATGGACAACCTCGCGGCACATCACGCGCGAAGCGTGCGCGCCGCGCTGGACGCCGCGGGCGCGAAGTGGCTCTTCCTCCCACCGTACTCACCCGACATGAACCCGATCGAGCAGTGCTGGTCGAAGCTCAAGGCGATCGTCGCCGCGCTTCGAGCAACCACCCGCGATGCGCTCGAACGTGCCGTGAACATCGCGGCAGACGCAATCAGACCCGCGAACATCGAAGGCTGGTTCCGTTGCGCCGGAATGATCAATCAGTGCAAGTGACGCACGCTCTCAGTCGACTCCCCAGCGCACGAGCGCGGCGCCGCGCGTCATGCCCTGTCCCTGCGCGTAGAGCGCGACGAGCGAGCCCTTCTCGAGGAGGCCGCGGCGTCGCGCCTCGAGGAGGTTCGCGACCGCGCCGCAGCCGCCGACGTGCGCGGTCTGCTCGTAGGTGTGCGGCGCACGCGCTGACGCCAGGCCGAGGGTCTCGGCGATCGCGCCGGGGATCCAGCGACGTGGGTGCGGCGCCGCGATCACGTCGAGCGCGCGCGGCGCGAGCGCGGCGCGCTCGCAGGCCTCGCGGATCGTGAGCGCACCCATCTTCACGGTGTCCTTCATCATCTGCTGCGCGCCGCTGCGGTCCTTGGTCCCGAAGACGAAGGGGCCGCCCGCGACGAACCACGGCGTGTCGGTCTCGTCGTCCTTGCCGCGGGCGAGCAGCACCGCCTGCTGGAAGCGACCGTCGCTCACGATGGAGGTCGAGAGCACGCCCGCGCGCTCGCTCGGACCGACCACGATCGCGGTGGCCAGGTCACCGACGTTCACGCACATCGGCGTCTCGAGGCCCATGAGGCGCAGACCGATGTGCGTCTGCGTCAGGAGCACGTGCCGCGCGCGACCCGACTCGATCAGCGCGGCCGCGAGCTCGAGCGACGAGATCACCGACGCGCACGCCTGCTGGATGTCGAAGCCGTGGGCGCGCGTGGCGCCCAGGCGCTCGCAGACCTTCGGCGCGCCGGGGCAACCGGGGCGATCGGGCACGGCGTCCCACACCATGACGACGTCGACGTCCTCGGGCGAGACCCCCGCGTCCTCGAGCGCCGCGCGGCCCGCGTGCACCGAGCCGTCGATCGAGGTGACGCTCGGATCGGCCACGTGCCGCTCGCGGGCGAAGAGGAACGGATCCTCCATGTCCGCGGCGAAGCCGATGGCGCTGAGGCGATCGGCCTCGGTCAGATCCGGTGCGGCCACGAGCGCCGTCTCGTCGACCTTCGTGGCCTCCGGCTTGGGCGCGCGTGCGGCCCAGCTCGCGACGAGCTCCGGCGACCAGTCCTCGTTGCGTCGGATCGTTCCCGGCCGCCACTCGCCGAGCCCTCGGAGGGCGGCCCTCATCGCGCGCCTCCCGTGAGCTCGTGCGCGCTCATCTGCTGCAAGGACTCGACGCGGCCGGCGCCGGCGAGGCGAACATCGCGATCGATGCGCAGGTCGAGGACCGCCGGCCCACCGTCGGCGAGCAGGGCCGCGAGGCTCGCGGCGTCGATCATCCCCGGGCGATCGACGCGCATCGCGGGGATGCCGAAGGCCTCGGCCCACTTCACGAAGTCCACGGTGGTACCCGCGTCCCAGGCGCGCGTGCGCCCGTAGAGCTGCTTCATGCCGTGGTGGACCATGTTGTAGCGAGCGTCGTTGAACACCGCGAAGACGATCGGCAGACGCTCCTTCTTCGCGACGAGGAGCTCGCTGCCCATCATCTGCATGCACCCATCCCCCGCGATGCAGACCACGCGGCGATCGGGCGCCCCGAGCGCGAGCCCGATCGCGGTCGCGATGCCCGAGCCCATGCTCCCGAGCGAGAGCTGGATGTGGAAGCCCGCGGGCGAGCGCGCGGTGAGGTAGTGCAGTGCGAAGAGCATGTGCTCGCCGATGTCGCTGCAGAACGTCGCGCCCGGCACGGCCGCTTCGAGCTCGAGGATCGCGTCGTGCGGCGCGATGGTGCCCTCGGGGCTCGGCGTGGCGGGGCGCTCGAAGGCGCGCGTCTCGAGCTTCATCGCGCGCACCACGCGGGTGGCCGCACCGTTCCAGTGCCCCTCGCTCGTCCAGTGCTCGCGCAGCGCGTCGGCGAAGTCCGCGATGTCGGCGACCACGCCCAGCGTGGTCGGGAGGTTGCGGTGGAACACGCGTGAATCGAGGTCGACGTGCACGAGCTTGCCGTCGGGCGCGACGTAGCGCGTCGGTCCGATCGAGGCATCGTCGAGGTCGGTGCCGAGCACGACGCAGCCGTCGACGCCCTCCTTCGTGTAGGCGCGCGCCCACGCGCTCGCCGCGAGGCCGCCGTGACGCAGGCTGCGCGGATGCAGCTCGCTCACCACGCCCTTGCCGCCGGGCGTCGTCACGAAGGGAACGTCGATCGCGTCCACGAGCCGGCGCATCGCCTCCGCATGGCGGCGCGCCCCTCCGCCGAACACGAGCAGCGGGCGACGTGCGCTCGCGAGGATGTCGGCGGCCTCACGCACGGCCTCCGGATCGACGGGATCGATCCGGCGGATGCCGCGCAGGCGCGACACGCGCGCGGGCGTCGTGGTCGCGGCGCCGTGCTGCATCGGCACGACGACCAGCGCAGGCCCCGGCCGGTCGTGCGCACAGGCGGCATCGAGCGCAGCCAGCGCCTGAGAGCTCGCCGACTCGGGCCGAGCGACGCGCACCTGCATGCGCGTGGACTTCGCGAACAGCTCCTCGAGCGCCACACCCTCGGGGCCGCTGTCCTGCGCGAGGCGTCCACCGGTCGCCGACCAGGCCACGTCGCCCGCGATCACGATCATCGGAACGCGCTCGAGGCTCGCGTTCACGACACCGGTGACCGCCGACGTCGCGCCCGGCCCCGCGGTGACGACCACCGCCGCGACCTCGCCCGTCGCGCGGTACCAGCCCGCGGCCTCGAACGCCGCGGCGGTCTCCTGGCGTGACTCGACGAGGCGTGCGCCCTCGACCTCGTCCAGGGCCTGGAAGATCGGAGCGGCGGGGCCACCGGGCACGCCGAAGTACGTCCGTACCCCGGCGTTCACGAGCGCGGTGATGAGTGCGCGAGCGGCCCGTACTGGGTTCGCCTCGATCGGCTTGGGCCAGAGGATCTCGCGGATCTCGGAGATCGGCCCGTCGACCTGGCGGTCGTCGTTCGGTGCGTGAAGTGTCGGTGCGTGATTCAAAGCGCGCCTCCTTTCGGCGCGCGCCGCCTATTCCATCCGCTGGCCGACGACAAGGGGTCACCAGCGGATGTCGACGATGCCGTTGTACGGATCCGTCAGCGTCAGCTCGACGCTCGCTCGCACCCCGATGGCTTCGAGCGTTCCTTCCGCGCTGCCGAGCACCTGCGACTCGAGCCAGCCGTACTCGTCCTTGTGATGGACGATGGCGCGACGCGGGTGGGAGAAGTCGTAGTCCCACTGTCCGTAGTTGCAGGTCTGGCGCCGCGCGGCCGCGCCTTGCTGGAGCACGCGGACCGGATCGGGAGAGAGCAGGCGGATGAGCGAGCGGCCGAGGAGGCTCTCGCTGAAGCGGAGCGCCTGTGCGCGACCGATCTTCCGCATGCCGACGTGGACCTCCTGCGGGCTCGTGTAGAGGGCGCCGCAGACGGCGATGCGCGCGACGACCTCCGAGCAGGGGAGCCAGCCGAACGCCGACGCGCGCCCGTCGAAGATGCGGAGGTAGCGCTCGAGCTGGCCGCTCTTCTCGATCTCGCTCTCGAACGTGCGGACCCAGATGCCGCGGGCGCGGGCCGCAGGAGGAATGTCCACGAGCCTCTTCTCGAGGTCGCAGTGTGCGCCGACGAGATCGAGAGCGCTCTCGAACACGGGGCGGAGGATAACAGGTCGACGACGCGGCCATGACACCGAATGGAAACGATCCGCGCCGCCTTCTCGGTTGAGATCCCGAAGTGGTTTCGCGACCATGGAGCGCCCGTGGCGAACCTGATCCTGCTGGCCACCTCGCGCGACACCGTCGAGGCCCTCGTGCGTTCGCTGGGGAGGCGCGCCGAGACGGACGGCATCGTGGTGAGGCACGTCGAGACGCCGCTCGCCGCCGCGATCGAGGCCGTGCGAGAGGAGCACGGCTCGGTGCCCATCGGCGTCGCGACGCGGTCGCCTTCCGAGGCGATCGAGGCGATCGAGCTCGACGTCGACGAGGCGATGGCGCTCGACGGCTCGGAGATCGCCCCGGTCAACGAGCTGGTGGATCGTGCGCGCGTGCGCGGCATGCGGCGGGCCGAGACCGAGCGCGCGAAGGTCTCCATGGCCCACGCGGAGAAGCTGGCCGCGCTCGGCACGCTGGTCGCCGGCGTCGCGCACGAGGTCAACAACCCCCTGACCGCGATCATGCTCCTGCTCGACATGTTCCCGACGCAGCTCATGGCGGCGGCGGACGCGCTCGAGGAGGTCAGGGTCGCCAAGGAGGAGCGGCGTGGCCTGAGCCCGGACGAGGTCGTCCGCGTGGGCGCGCTCGCGCACGCGTTCGGGTCGCGGGCCGAGGTCCTCGAGAACTTCGAGGAGATGCGGACTTCGTCCCGGACGATCCACGAGATCGTGAAGGACCTCCGGGTGTTCGCGCACCCCGACGACGCGGAGACGCCACAGGTCGTGCACGTTCCTTCGCTCATCGAGCAGACGCTACGGCTCGTCGCGCGCGAGATCATGTCCGTGGCGATCCTCGAGCGCGACTACGGCACCGACATCCCGGACATCCTGGTCCCCCATTCGCGCATCACGCAGGTCCTCACCAACGTGTTCGTGAACACGACGCACGCGCTGCGCGAGGTCGCGCGGGACCCGCACCGCGTCCGCGTCACGTTGCGAGCCGACGAGGACATGGTCGCCATCTCGGTCTCCGACACGGGGCCGGGCGTGCCGGCCTCGGCGCTCGAGCGCATCTTCGACCCGTTCTACACCACGCGCCGCGCCAGCCTGGGCACGGGGCTGGGCCTCTCGATCTCGCGCAACCTCATGCGCCGCATGGGAGGCGACCTGCTCGTCGAGTCGGTGTTCGGCGAAGGCGCGACCTTCATCGTCCTCGTGCCGCGCTCCTCCGAGGAGGAGCTACGTGCGGCGCGGGTCCGCTCGCGCGTGGTGACGATCCCCCGCGAGTCGCAGACTCGACGCTCGGTGCTCGTGCTCGACACGAACGCGCCGATGCTGCGCGCCTACTCGCGAGTCCTGGGCCAGCGCTTCGATCTGATCCTCGCGAGCGACTCCCAGGAGGCGATCGAGCTCCTCTCGTCGGGCTCGGCCGCCGACGTGGTCCTCGCGGAGCTCGGCCTCTCACCGTTCGACGGAGCGCACCTGCACCAGTGGCTCGCGCAGCACCGGCCCACGCTCGCCAGGCGCGCCGTGTTCATCGCTGCCGAGCCGCACGTGCAGCGTTCGCGCCGCGAGCTCGCGGCGCTGCCCAACACGATCCTCGGCAAGCCGATGTCGACCGACGCGCTCGTCCAGGCCATCGAGGAGGCGCTCGGCCGCGACTGAGCGGAGACGCGCGAGACGTGACGACGCCCCGCGCATAGACTCGCGCCGATGCACACACGTCTCGCCTCCTGTGCCTCGCGGGCTGCCCGTCGGACCCGGCGCCCGGCGCCGATGCGGGCCCGCAGATCGATGGCGGCGGAGCGCTCGACGCGCCCTCGACGAACGATGCGGGCCCGATCGACCCGTGCGCGGAAGGCCGCTGCGGCCCTTGCGACGACGGCCTCGCCGTCGACGACGACGATGCGACGCGCGCCGCGCGCGCGATGGGCGTGTGCAGCGGCCTCGTCTCGGCAGAGTGGCAGCTGCCCGACGGCAGCGGGCCGCCCTCCTCGACGTCGTTCCCGCTCGGTCACGGGCTCCTCGACGACTTCGGCTCGGTCGCGCCGCGCGAAGGCACGAGGCTGCTCGCGCTCTCGAGTGGCACGGCGCGCGCGCCGTCGGATCCGGGCTGGGCCACGCCCATGGGGTTCGACAAGGGGTACTCGGCGTCACTGCTGGGCGAGCTCGTGATCGACGTGCCGGCGTGTGGGATGCCGACCGGCAGCGCGGCCTTCGACGCCATCGCGCTCGCACTCACCCTCGACGTGCCCGCAGGCGCGAACGGCTTCCGGTTCTACGTGAAGCACCACGCGACCGAGTTCCCCGCGTACGTCTGCAGCGTGAGCAGCGACGGGGCGGCCGTGGTCGTGTCGCCGCCCCCGCCCGGCGCCGCGGCGAGCGGAGACGTGATGCACGACGCGATGGGCAATCCGCTCTCGAGCGCCTCGAGCTTCCTCGACGTGTGTGGTTGTACGGGCGGCCCGTGCATCGGTGCCGGCCGCACGTATGCGTGCAGCGCGGGCCGCGCCGAGCTCGCGGGCACGGGCTTCGACGAGACGAGCGACGCGGGCGGCGCGACGCGCTGGCTCGAGGTCCGGGTGCCTGCGGCGGCCGGCACGCGCGTCGAGGTGCAGATCTCGGTCTGGGACGGCGGCGACGGCGTGCTCGACTCGACCACCCTCGTCGACGGCTTCCGGTGGATCACCGACGCGCCGGCCACCGTGCAGACCGGGCCCGCCTCGCCCTGATCGGCGGGTCTTCGCCCTGATTCGTGCGGATCTCGCGCGCATCGACGCTCGGTGGACGATTTCGTGCGCCAGTCGGAGACGGCGTGCGTTCCGGGATCGAAGGAGGCTCCCATGCGCCACTCGATCCAGATGGTCTTCGCCGCCACCCTCGCCCTCTTCGAGCGTCGCGCGACGCTCCGTCACGGCCGCGTCTCGAGCAGGCGCTCGACGCTCGCATCGAAGTGACTGCGCACCAGATCGATGACGCCCTCGACCTCGTCCTTGCCGAGGTCGAGGCGCGCCCGCAGCGCCTTGCCGGTCTCGCGCTCGACCTGCGCACGAGCCGCCGCGAGCTGCCGCACGATCGTCGCGCGGTGCACGCCGTACATCGTCGCGAGCGCCTCGAGCGTCACCTTCCTGAGGAAGTGGAGGCGCAAGAGGTTGCGCGCGTGCGGGTCGAGGCTCTCGATCGCGATCGCGAAGGACTCGCGGAACGCGCGGCGCGCGCCGATCTTCACGAAGTCGAGCTCGGCGTCCGCGCCCGCGAGCCCCTCGAGCTCCGACGCGTCGTCGAGCGGTCGCTCGCGCGCTCCGTCGCGCACGAGCGTGAGCGCGACGCGCATCGCGGTGACCTTCAGGAGACCCTGCAGCGTGCCGCGGCCCGCACAGGCGACGAGCTTGATGGGCCCACCGTCGCGCACGAGCAGCTTGCGCCGGACCTCTTGCCACACCTCGGTCTTCAGCGCGGGCGCGAGCTTCATCGCGCCGAGCGCACCCTCCACGGCGGGCCCGTAGCGCGCCTCGAGCTCGGCGATCGCGCGCGAGTCCCCGGCGTCACACGCGAGCGCGAGCGCGAGCTCGGCGGCGGCGTCCTCGTCGATCTCCTCGAGCGGCGCCTCGAGCGTCGCGAGAGCGCGCGCGAGCGCGACACGATCGGGCGCGAGCCCTCCCAGTCCCGCGCAGGCCGCGCCGACGAGGTGATCGAGGCGCGCCCCGAGCTGCTCGCCGCGAGCCGCCGCCTCCGGTCGCCGCTCGAGGTAGGCGCGCAAGGTCTCCGACATCCCCCTTACGATAGACCGAGGACGCTTGGCCTGCCCCGAAGACGACATCCTGCTCGCGATGCTCGAGGGACGCCTGCGCGGCGAGGCGCTGGTGGAGGCCGATCGGCACCTCGACGGTTGCGAGAGCTGTCGCGACGTCGTGTCGGTGCTGGCGTCGGGCATCGTGCCGCGGTCGCCCTCCGAGGCCCCGACGCGTGTCGGGCGCTATGCGGTCGGTGAGCTGCTCGGCGCGGGCGCGACCGGCTCGGTGCACGCCGCCCACGATCCCGAGCTCGACCGCGCCGTCGCGCTCAAGCGCCTGCACGCCGGAGGCGACGCCACACAGCGCGCGCGCTTGCTCCGCGAGGCGCAGGCCCTCGCGCGCCTCGCGCACCCGAACGTCGTGACCGTGTTCGACGTCGGCCTCGAGAACGACGAGGTCTACGTCGCGATGGAGCTCGTGCGAGGTGCGAGCCTGCGTGTGTGGATGGCGGGCGCGCACTCGCGCGCGGAGATCCTCGCGACGCTCGTGGCGGCAGGGCGAGGCCTGGCCGCCGCGCACGCACGCGGCCTCGTCCACCGCGACTTCAAGCCGGAGAACGTGCTCGTGGGCGAGGACGGCCGCGTGAAGGTCGTCGACTTCGGGCTCGCGCACGAGGACGCCGGCACGCTCGAAGAGGGCGCGGACGTCGAGGCGAGCTCGACGCTCACCGCGACCGGCGCGCTCCTCGGCACGCCGGCGTACATGGCCCCGGAGCAGATCGACCACGCGATGCGCGGCGCCCGCGTGCCCGTGGACGCACGCGCCGATCAGTTCTCGTTCGCCGTCACGGCGTGGGAGGCGCTCGAAGGGAGCCGACCCTTCGCGGGCGCGAGCCGCCTCAAGGAGCTGCGCGAGGCGATCGAGCGCGGACCGCCACGCGCGCGGCGGATCGCGCGGCCCCTCGAGCGTGCGCTCGCGCGAGCGCTCCGGGCCGATCCGCGGGAGCGCTGGGCCTCGATGGACGCGCTGCTCGCGACCCTGGCACCTGCCGCTTCGCGCAGCGGATGGATCGTCGCGGGGACCGTCGGCGCCGCCGCCCTCGCCGCGGTCGCGGCGCTCGCGGCCCCCGGCTCCTCCGCGTCGATGCGCTGCGAAGCGAGCGCACACACGCTCGAGGCGCGACGGGATCGCAGCGCCGAGGCCGCGATCGGACCGGGCCTGGCGAGCGAGCTCGACCGGTGGGCGACGCGGTGGGCCAGCCAGCGCGTGGAGGTGTGCGAAGCGACGCACGTGCGCCACGAGCAGTCCGAGGCGCGGCTCGACGTGCGCATGGCGTGTCTGGATCGGCTGTCCGATCGCTTCGTCGCCGTCACCGGAGCGCTCGCCACCGACGAAGGCGTACGCAACGCGCCGGAGCTGCTCGCGACGCTCGAGGATCCCGCACGCTGCGTCCGCGACGAGTCCGACGCGGTGCCGGACGACGCGTCGAGTCGCCTGGCGCGAGCGACGCTCGAGGACGCGACGCTCGCGCTCGCCGCTGGAGAGCCGGCCCGCGCGCTCGAGGTGCTCGGTGCGGCGGACCCGGAGGCGCTCGCGCCGTCGCTGCGTGTCGCACGAGCCCTCGTGCGCGCGGAGGCCTCGCGCACGCTCGGTCGCTACGACGAGGCGCTCACGGCGGCGCAGGGCGCTCTCTTCGTGGCCGAGGAGCACGAGGGCGAGCGCGTGCTCGGCGCGTGGATCGAGGTCTTGCGCGTCCTCGGCGCGAGCGGTCGCTTCCGCGAGGCCGACGATCTCCTGGCCCACGCGGAGGCCGCGCGGCGGCGTCGCACGCCGAGCGACGTCGACGAGGAAGCCTTCCTGCGTGCGCGCGCGAACGTGCGCGCGGGCCTGGGCGATCTCGACGGTGCGCGCGCCGACCTCGACGAGGTGGCGCGATCGATCACCGGGCGCCTCGGTCCGCGCGCCATCGAGCTCGCGTCGATCCACGCGAGCCTCGGCAACCTCGCGCGCCTCGAGGCCCGCTTCGACGAGGCGCTGCGCGAGCACGAGGCCGCGCTCGCGATCGACCGCGAGGTCCTCGGGCCCCGTCATCCGCGCGTGGCGCGCGATCTCCACAACGTGGGCGGCGTCCTGCGCGCGCGAGGGCGCCTCGACGAGGCCGTCGCTCGCTACGAAGAGGCGCTCTCGATCAGCATCGCTTCGTACGGCGAGCACCACCCCGAGACGGCGCTGACGCGCAACAGCCTCGGCCTCGTCGCCTTCGCGCGACGGGACCTCGCGCGTGCACGCGCGCTCTGGGAAGCGGCGCTCGTGGACCTCGAGGCCGCCGAGCACGGCGACGTCTCGCTCGTGCACCACAACCTCGCGCTCCTCGAGCTCGACGAAGACCACCCGGATCGTGCGCTCGTGCAGATCCGAGCCGCGCTCGCGATCGATCGGGATCGCGTGGGCATCGACGCCAAGCGCGTGGCCGCCGAGGATCTGGTGCTCGCCCGCGCGCTCTCGGCGCTCGAGCGACGCGAAGAAGCACGCGAGGCGCTGCTCCGCACCATCGAGTCCGCCGAGCGCCTCGGAGAGGTCGAGCTGCGCACCGAGGCCGAGGCGCTGCTCGCCGGGCTCGCGACGACGACGGAGACCAGGGATCGCGAGACGACGATGGAGCGCCAGAGGACTGCACCTCGCGCCGAGCCCCCGCGCACGCCCGACACGACGCGCCCCATGGAGCCGACGACGCCGAGCGAGGCCCAGCGCGAGCCCGTGGACGCGGGCACGTCCGCACCGACGCCCGTCGTGCCCGAGCCACCGGCGACGTCGGCACCCGATGCGGCGACGCCGGTGTGGCACCCGGCGGGCTCGGGCGCGTACGGGGCCCGCGTGCCCTGGGAGTGAGCGGACGAGTCGAGGTCGAACCATCGAGGACCGTCCGCATCTCGCCGGGCACGGGCACGCCGGGCACGGGCACGGGCACGGGCGCGACGGTCCTCGCGTCTCGACGAATTCGTGCGCCGGTCGGGATCGACGTGCGTTCGGGGATCGAAAGGAGCTCCCCATGCATCGCCGTCACCTCCTCCGCACCGGCCTGGCCTCCCTCGCCACCGTCGCCCTCGCAGGCCCCGCGCGCCTCGTGCTCGCGCAGAGCTGCCCCGCGCCGACGGAGCCCAACATCGAAGGGCCGTTCTACCGACCGGGCGCCCCGCACCGCTCGCGCCTCGTCGAGGGGCTCGCGGAGGCGGGCCTCGTCGTGTCGGGACGCGTCACCGACGCGTCGTGTCGGCCGCTCGCCGGCACGGTGCTCGAGGTCTGGCAGGCGGACGAGCACGGAGAGTACGACCTCGCGGGGGATCGCTTCCGCGGCGTCCTCCGCGCGGACGAGCAGGGCTTCTTCCAGCTCGAGACCCTCGTGCCCGGTCGCTACCTCAACGGCGGCACCTACCGCCCCGCGCACCTCCACGTGAAGGTGCACGCAAACGGCCGCCCCACGCTGACGACGCAGCTCTACTTCCCCGGCGACCCCGAGAACGATCGCGATCCGTGGTTCCGCTCGTCGCTCCTGCTCTCGCCGGGGCCCTCGCCGTGCTGCTACGTGCCGCACGCGCCACAGCGCATGAGCTTCCAGTTCGTCTTGTGATCCGAGCCGCGTTTGACGCGCTTTGACGACCTTTGACCCGGCCTCGCCGCCAGAACGTGGCTCGTCGCGACGGAGCGACGTTCAGGAGGAAACGGTCATGGTCGGCATCGGCGTCCTGGTTCTCTTCATCGGCGCGCTCGCGCTCGTCGGCGGCATCGTGCAGCGCGTGCGCAGCGGTCGGCTCGCGAGCACGCCCTTCGCGAAGACGGGCGACATCGTGCAGCGGGGCAGCGCCGTGGCCGGCGACAAGGGCGCGATCTCGACGGAGGGACGCGTCGTCTCGAACGCGCTCGTGACCTCGCCCGTGACCGGCACGCAGTGCCTCTACTGCGAGACGCTCGTCACCGCGACGTGGAAGGTCGGCGATGCCTCGTTCACCGAGCGCGTCACCGACGAGAAGGTCGCCACGCAGATGGGCCTCGACGACGGCAGCGGCATCGTGTGGATCGACGCGAGCAACGGCGGCGACTTCGACGCGAAGCAGACCTTCAAGAAGAAGGACAGCCGAGGCCTCATGAGCGCGATCACGGGCAAGCCGCTCACGTTCGGCGATCGCGGCTTCGCCGTGCCGCAAGGGCTGCGCGTCCACGGCAAGCTGATCCCCGACAGCGCCGAGTTCGAGGTGACCGAGCGCTGCCTCTTGCCCGTCGAGCACCTCTACGCGAACGGCAAGCTCGACGCGCAGGGCCGCATCGGCTCGCCGAGCTGGACCGCGCTCATCCTCTCCACGAAGAAGCGCGACGAGCTGATGGCGGCCACCGCGCAGTGGAGCAAGTACCTGCTCGTCGGCGGCGGCGTGACCTCGACCGCCGGCGCGCTGGTCGCCGCCGTGGGCGCGCTGATGGGCTGAGAGATGGAGAGAGAATCTCCGTCTTCGAATCGGGCCGCGGGGGAGGGGGGTCCGATGCTCAGACATCCTCGGCCTTCGGCCTGCGGAACTCGCCCTGGA
>JBILLJ010000203.1:0-12352 GCA_044376125.1 Sandaracinaceae bacterium | reverse complement strand
CAGGAACTGGTCGTCGACGCACTTGGAGCCGAGCTTCCACAGGCGGTATCCGGGCGGATGGAATCGAGGCTTGCTCATGGTGAGTCAGCCCCCTGCACGCCCCGCACCGGCCCTCGACCTCACGAAACGTTGGGATTTCGCCCCTCCGCTGGCGGAACGGCGGAGCCCTGGCGGCGCAATTCCGCCAGGCCCCCAGTCGCGCCGGTCGCTCCGCTCGCGTCAGTCGCTCAGGCGCGCCGACAGCGTGCCCTCGAGCGGGATCTCGGCCGGTCCCTCCGAGCCCACCACGAGGATGCGGGCGAGTGGCGCGTCGGTGTCGTTGCGGAACGTCGCGCGCAGCGTCGAGTCGGTCCGCTCGACGGGCTCCGGATACGTGCACTCCTCCGCGCCACAGGCATCGAGCAGCTGGATCGTCGGGTACGGCGTGAGCAGCGAGGCCTCGACGATCAGCGAGCGGCCCGCCGGGATCTCGACCAGGTAGTGGTGCGGGTCGTTGTAGGCGCAGCGGCCGAGCCCGGAGACGATGCGCGGGAATCGCTCCACCGGGCGCGCGATTCCGTCGAGCGGCAGCGCCTCTGCCTGCTCGCAGCTCGCGACGTCGGGGAGCGCCTCGAAGCGCAGCCCGATCGGCTGCGACGGATCCACCTCGAGGTGCAGCGTGGTCGGCGCGTCCGACAAGTTCACCAGCGGGTCGCTCGAGGCGAGCGGTGCGCAGTCGCAGCCGCCCGTCGCGCGCAAGAGCTGCGAGCCCTCGAGCGGAACCGCGACGTGCATGGCGGGCAGCTCGACGTCGTAGAAGTGCGACTCGGGCAGGTACCAGCACGACCAGCTCTCGTAGGTGCCGCCGCGCTCGGCGCTCGCGCTCACGAGCTCGTCCGGTCCGAGGAGCATCGGCCGATCGCACGCGCCGTGCTCCGCGACGGGGCCCGACCGCGTCGTCACGCGGAACGGCGTCTCTCCCTCGCCGACCCACCAGAACGCGACATGGAGCGAGCGCGCGGTGCTCTCCGGGTTGCCGTAGTAGGTCGTGCGCACGGGCTCGCCAGGACCGAAGAAGCCGCTCGGCCCGAAGCGCACGCAGCGGTCACCGCCTCCGAGCGAGCACTGCTCGTGGAGGTGCACGACCGGGGCATCCGCTCCTTCGGTGCGGATCTCCACGCCGGTGCGCGGCGGGATCTCGATGCGACGGAACACGTAGGCCTCGTTGCCCGACCAGCACGAGCCCACTTCCGGAACCGCTGCCTGCGCGACGTCGACGAGCTCCGTCGCGTCCAGGCCGAGGAGCGCGGCCTCGTCGCACTGGGCTGCGCTGCGTGGCGCGTCGAGCGTGGCGCTCGCGTCGGGGCTCGAGGTGCTCGCGTCCTCGGGTGCAGCCGAGCTCGCGTAGCAGCCCGCGAGCAGTGAGATCGTGATGAGCCAAGCGTGTGTGGGGCGATGCGAAGTCATGCCCGAGGCTTGCCGTTCATCGACGCACCGCGCCCATCCACGAGCTCGATGGCTCCGATAGGCCGTCGCGATGCGCTGCGATCGCGTGGCCGACACGCGAACCGAGCAGACCGGAGCGAGCACGTGCGCGCGATCACTCCAGCATGCAGTCGATGCGCGCGATGTTGTTGTCCTCGACGCACTCCACGTTCGTGTCGGAGTAGTCGACCCAGAGCCACACCTCCCGCGCGCCGCTCGGCACGGGCTCGGGCCAGCTGCAGCTCACCGGCTCGCACTCGCCGGGCTCGAGCCAGTCGCTCGTCGCGTGCTCGCAGATCGGCATGCCGCCCGTGCGCGGATCGCCGTCGAAGAAGCTCGCGATCATCCCGCTGTCGACGGGCTCGGCGCCGCGGTTGCACACCTCGGCCGTGAGCACGGCGGTGCTCGCCGCGCACGCGCCGCGGCCGATCGTGAGGTCGGGCCCTGCGAGCGGCACCAGATCGCCCTGCACGTTGCGCCGGAAGTCGTTGAGGCCCTCCGTCGACCAGTTGCGCCGCATCTCGCTCGTGCGCGGGATGCGGCCGTCCTCGTCCACGTTGGTGACGAAGTACGCGTGCTGGTTCCACACGCGTCGCGAGCTCACCCAGCGATCGCTCGCGTCGCGGTAGACGCGGATGCCCACGATCTCCTCGGTGAACGAGCTCCGACACACGTCGCCCATCGCGTCGCTTCCGTCCGTCGGCGCCGCGCACGCGTAGCTCCGCGCATCGCCACACGCGTCCGCGTCGCTGCAGCGGCAGAGGCCGCCGAGGCAGCCCGCGCCCGTCGGGCAGTCCGCGTCGCCGTCGCACGTGAGGCCGCCGTGCAGCGGATCGAGCGCCGAGCACGCGCCGTGGAAGCGGTTCGATCCCACGACGACCTCCGCGTTGAAGTCACCGTCGACGTCCGCGACGATCGGACCTTCGATCCACGTGCCGCTCGCGCGCGGCGCCGACCAGAGCACCTCACCCGATCGGCCGTCCATCACGCGCACGTAGCACTCGTCGCCGTAGACGAGCTCCATGCGTCCGTCGCCCTCGAAGTCGAACACGGCCGAGCCGTTGATGCCGGCCGAGCCCTCCTGCACGCGATGCGCCCAGAGCACGCCGACCCTCGGCGCGATGCCGCTCTCGGCGCGCGTGCAGCCGGGCGAGTCGGTCGTGCTCGTGCAGTCGAGATCGAAGACCGTGACCCAGTCCGAGCCACCGCTCGCGATCTCGGGCCGCCCATCGGCGTCGAAGTCGCCCACCGTGGGGCTCCCACCGTGCGCCGAGGGCTCGCTCGTCGGCGGAAACCCGATCGGCCCGAACACGACGTCTCCCCCGACCGAGCGGACCTCCACGCGGTTGTCCGCGACGATCACGATCTCGGGCCCTCCGGGCCGGTCGCCCGCGGCCATCGGGAACTCGCCGAAGTCCGCGACCGCGACGAGCCCGAGCACGCCCGGCGTCGTGCGCCGGTCCCAGCGTCGCATCGCCACGTTCCAGTCGAAGACGTACTGGCCGTTCGTGAGCTCCGCGTCGCCGTCGTGATCGAGGTCGGCCACCACCGTCGGCGAGCCGTACGTGGAGAGGAAGTTCGACGCGCCGACCGATCCGTCGATGAGCTCGCCTTCGTTCGAGTAGACGAGCGCGCCCGAGATCACCTCGGGCGTTCCGTCGTCGTCGAGGTCCGCCATCGAGAGCGCCGCGATGCTCGGCGTGCTCGGATCGGCGCCGCCGCCCGTGCCGCGCGACGCCCAGCGCCGCACCCACGCGGTGCCGTTCCATGCGAACGCGACGAGCCCTCCGCTCGCGAGCTTCGCGACGATCTCCGGTCGGCTCGGATCGGGATCATCCGCGCTCGGCGCGGTGCCCGGCGGATCGAGGTTGCCCACGACGGGTGTGCTCGCCGACGCGACGCGATCCGCGGGGTCGGCGAACACGGCCTGGTCGGCGCACGTGCTCCCGTCGATCACCCGCACGACGCCGTGATCGGTGTACGAGAACGCGTCGGCCGCGATGAACACGATCGAGGGGCGGATCGGATCGTCGGGCCCGCGATCGATCCCGAAGTCGACGACGACCGGCGTCGAGAAGACCTGCACGAACGGAGCGGCCGGATCGCCCGCGCCCGGCGCGGCCCAGTGACACTGGATCTCCGGCGCGAAGCGCCCCGGCAGCACGGGCCGGCGACACATCGCGCTCGCCGCGCCGCGCGGCCCGCTCCCGTACGGCGCGCAGCGATCCTCGAGGCAGTAACTGTCGTTCAGGCAGTCACCGTCGTCCGCGCACGGACCGAGATCCGTCACGCACGCCATCGCGGTGGTGCACCGCTCGCCCGCACCACAGCACGCGCTGCCGCACGCGAGGCACGCATCGTCGCCGACGAACGCGTCCGCGGGCGTGGCCCCATCGATGCCTGCGTCGGCCCGGCTCGGCGCCACGCATCGGCGGTCCATGCAGACGCGCCCGCCGGTGCACTCGCTGCTCGATGTGCACGAGTCGGCGGGTGGTTCGCAGTCGCAGCCCACGAGCACGAATGACGCGAGGACCAAGGAGACGAATCGAAGCGACATCGCACCATGCTAGCCCGCTCCGGCGAGTGGCGGGCGGCTGGGTAGGGCGCTCCGCTCCGCGAGCGGACGCGGCGTCCTGGGCTCCGCTCCGACCCACCCCGTGGCCCTCACGTGATCGCGAATGGGGCTCTACGAAGTGGAGCGAACGCCACCGAGCCCGCTCTGCGGCTTTCCGCGAAGCGCGAGCGCTCTCACTGCCCCGGGATTGCACCCCGGGGTTCGATTGGAGCCGTTGTAGGCGCTCAGCGCGGGATGCGGCGGCCGAAGACGTCTCCGAGGCCGTCGGTGAGCGTGCGGTACGCGAAGAACCACATCGCCGAGGTGCCCGAGCCCACCGCCGCCACGGTCGGCTCGGTGCCCGCGGGTGCGATCTCGAACTCGTCGAAGCTCTGCATCGGCTCGCGGTTGAGCGCCGCGTCGCCGTTCACCGAGAAGAAGCGCGCATGGATCGCGCCGCCCGTCTCGAAGGCCACCGCGATGCGGTCCTCGTGCGCGGCGACCCACGGCGCCGACTGGTCGCCCGCCGCGCTCGAGTTCACCTGGAACGCGGTGCCGCCGGTGCCGCTCGCGTCGAACACGCGCCCGCGGATGCCCGTGCCGTTGCCGTCGATGCTCGAGTCACGGAACACCACGACGAAGCCGCCCGACGAGAGCGGCGCGATGCTCGGCTGGCTCTGATCGCCACCGCCCTCGGCCGCCGCGATCGCGGCGCCCATCGCGGCGCCGCTGCCATCGACGCGCTGGATCATCACGCGGCTCGCGCTCTCGTAGGCCACTGCGAAGCCCGTCGCGAGACCCGCGACCGCTGGCGCCGTTCCGCCCGAGCCGATCGTCGTCGCGCCGCTGCCCGAGGGCGTGCGCGAGCCCGAGGCGAACGCGCGCACCGCGACGCCGCCCGCGGTCCCGTCGACCCACGCCGCGAGGTAGGTGCCGTCCGCCGCGAACGCGCCCGTCGCGGCGTCCTGCCGGCCCGTGTCCATCGTCGGCGCGACCACGTCGCCCTCGGCGATCATGCCCATGTCGAAGAAGCCGATGCGCACGTCGAACTCACCCGTGCGCGGCACGCTCGTCATCGCGATCGCGAAGCGGCCGTTCGACGCCACCGCAGGCATCGCGGTCACGGGCACGCCCGGCACACGGCCGAAGCCCGAGTCCGTGAGCGCCTCGTTGATGTTGCGGTCCATCGTGAGGAGCGCGGGCGAGGTGAGCGCGCGGCCATCCGGCCCGAGGATGCGCGCGAGCACGTCCACGCGCTCGCTGCCGAACGTGGTGATCAGGCGGTTGGCGCCGCGGCCCGCGACGCGTGGCGTCTCCTGCGCACCGTCGGTCGTCGTGTTGAGCTGGAACGAGGTCGTCTGGCAGGTCGCGTTGCAGTCGCCCATGCCCGGCGTCGTGC
This sequence comes from Sandaracinaceae bacterium, assembly GCA_044376125.1. GTDB lineage: Bacteria > Myxococcota_A > Polyangia > Polyangiales > Sandaracinaceae > JAFLCL01. Next base: position 6,935 of record JBILLJ010000203.1, on the reverse strand, counting down.
ACTGCTCGTCGGGGCTGAGGATCGCGTCGCTGCAGTCACCCTCGCTCGTCACGGGCCGCACCGTGAGCGCGACGCCGCGCGACTCGTTCGAGGCGAGCGTGTCGATCGCCACGCAGCCCTGCGCGATCACGGTGTTGCGCACGCCGCTCACGGGGTCGGTGCCCTTGCCGCGCACGTACGCGACGTAGTCGCCCGGCGGCACCGAGACCTCCTGCATGATCGCGCCGGTCCCGCCCGTGAGGAGCAGATCGACGATCGCGCCTTCGGTCATGCCGACCGGCGAGTCCGGCAGCGACGGCGCGATCACGCCGGTCGCCGAGTCGAGGCAGACGTGGGTCTCCGCCGGCAGGATGAAGAGCCGCAGCTCCTCCGAGTCCTCGATGAGCCCGAGCGGATCGTCGAGGCTGATCGGGGTGCCCGCGGCCTGCGTGACGCAGCCGCTGAGCGCGCCACCGAGGAGCAGGGGAGCCGAGAGGGCCGCGAGGCCGAGACGCGAGCGACGATCCATGGCGAAGGATGATACCAAAGCCTGGCCCTCCGCGCGCCCTCACGGCCTCACACGTCGGGGGTCTCGGGCTGGCTGCGCTCGGCGCGGGCGATCTCGGCCACGAGCTCCTTCTCGCCGTAGCGGACGCCCGCGAGCTTGCCGAGCGCGTCCTCGACGCGATCCATCGGCACCGCCACGAACGAGTGGCGGTCGCGGATGCGGATGCGGCCGAGCGCGTCCTTGCCGAGGCCGGTCTGCTGCTCGAAGAGGCGCAGGATGTCGCCCACGCGCGTGCCGTCGCGGCGGCCGATGTTCAGGAAGACGTTGGCGTACACGCCGTCGTCCTCGTCCTCGCGCGCATCGCCACCCGTGCGCACCACGGGCTCGGGCGCGCGCGACGGCTCGACCATCGGCGGCACCTCGAGGTGTCGCAGCTCCTCGGCGCCCTGCGCCGCGACCTCGCGCAGCGTCTCGGTGCGCGCCTCGACCGAGCGCTCGTCGCGCTCACGGCGGCGACGGCGCCGCGGCTCGTCGTCGTTGCGCGGCTCTTCCGCACGCGGCTCCTCACGACGCGCCTCTTCACGGCGCGGCTCCTCACGGCGCGGCTCCTCGCGACGCGCCTCTTCACGGCGCGGCTCCTCGCGACGCGCCTCTTCACGGCGCGGCTCCTCACGACGCGGCTCCTCGCGACGCGCCTCTTCACGGCGCGGCTCTTCACGACGCGGCTCGTCGCGACGCGCCTCTTCACGACGCGGCTCGCGCTCCGAGCGCGCCTCACGGCCTTCGTCGCGTCGCTCGCGTCGCGGCTCGCGCTCGCGTCGCTCGCGCCGCGGCTCGCGCGGCGCATCGTCGGCGCTGTCCTCGCGGGCAGGCCAGGCCGGTCGTGCACGTCGCGCGGCGGCCGCCTGGTCTTCCACCTCGGACTCGCTGCCGTGCGCGCCGAGGAACGAGCCCACCAGGCCCGCCACGATCGCCTCGGCGTCGTCGTGCGCGAGGATGCGCCGCGCGATCGCGCGCAGCGAGTCGTGCGCGGCGCCGCGCTGGTGATCCGCGAAGGCCGCGCGGATCATCTCGATGCGATCCATCTCGCTGCGCGCCTTGAGCTCGCCCGCCGAGGGCAGCACGCGCTCGGTCGGGAAGATCTTGAACTGCAGGCGCAGGTAGTAGAGCTGGCCGAGATCGCTCGGGGTCACGAGCGAGATCGCGGTGCCCGTGCGCCCCGCGCGGCCCGTGCGCCCCGTGCGGTGAACGTACTGCTCGAGCGCCTCGGGGAAGTCGTAGTTGATGACGTGCGTGAGGTGCGAGATGTCGATGCCGCGCGCGGCCACGTCCGTCGCGACGAGGTAGCGCAGTGTGCCCTTGCGCGTCGCGCCCAGGACCTTCTCGCGCTCGCCCTGCGGGAGATCGCCGTTGAGCCAGTCCGCGTTGAGACCTGCGACCTGCAGCTCGGCCGCGAGCTGCTCGGTCGCCGCCTTCGTGTTGCAGAAGATGATCGCGCTCTCGGGGTCGTCGACCTCGAGGATGCGGATGAGATCGCGCGGCTTGCCGAGGCCCGACACGAGGTAGACGAAGTGGGTGATCGTCTGGGCGCCGACCTGATCGCTCGAGAGCGAGAGCTGCACCGGGTCGCGCAGGAACTTCGCCGCCAGGCGCTGGATGGCCTCGTCGAGGGTCGCGGAGAACAGCATCGTCTGCCGGTTCTTCGGGAGCTCGTCGACGATCGCGTGCAGCTCCTTCGCGAAGCCCATCGAGAGCATCTCGTCGGCCTCGTCGAGCACGAGCGTGCGGATGTGCTCGGGGTTGAGCGAGCCGCGTCGCAGGTGGTCGAGCACGCGGCCCGGCGTGCCGGAGACGATCTGCGCTCCGTCGGCCAGCTCGCGGACCTGCCGCTCCATCGGCGCGCCGCCGTAGACCGCGGAGGTGCGGATGCCGCGGTGGCGACCGATGCGCTCGAGCTCCTTGGCGCTCTGGAGCGCGAGCTCGCGCGTCGGCGCGAGGATGAGCACCTGCGTCTGCGGCTCGACGCGCACGCGCTTGTCGATGAGGGGCAGGCCGAACGCGGCGGTCTTGCCCGTGCCCGTGCGTGCCTGCACCACGATGTCGGAGCCTTCGGCGGCCGGGCCGAACGCGGCGAGCTGCACGGGGGTGGGCGTGACCCAGCCCATCTCGTCGATCGCCGCACGGACCTCGGTGGTCAGCGGGAGGAGGTCGAAGGTCGGCGGCACGTCGGTGGGGACGAGGTTCGCCCCCGAGGGCGAAGTCACAATCGAGTTCTCGGTCATGTCAGGGATCTCCAGAAGCTCTGGCTCGCGCGCGCACCTCGTCGAGGAGGGGGGCGAGCTCGTCGTCGTTTCGCGCGGCCGCCGTCTCGGCGGCGTACCGTGCGTGATAGAGGGGAGCGTAGGCGGGCTCGGCCTCGCAGGACGAGCGAATCCCGAGGAATCGCTCGTCCCAGCTGGCCAGCCGCTCACGGCGGAGCGGCTCGGGTCGCACGAGGACGATCTCCTCGAGCGAGGTCACGAGGGCCTCGATCTGCGCCGCACAGCCGGACGCATCGAGGACCTCCGTCGGGCCCGACGCGACGGGCCAGAAGATCTGCGGGACGACGGACACGAGGCCCGAGCCCATCACCCACACCGCGAGCAGCGCGTAGATCGCGAGCGCGACGCGGCGTCCGATGATCGCGGGATCGAGGCGCGGGGCGGGCCTGCCCGTCGCGGCTCCAGCAGGCGCCGGCTTGCCTCCGGTCTGTCCTTGCACCGTGTCGACCACCGATTCGTGCTCGTCCTCTCGTCCCTCACGCCGATGGCTGGGGGCTCGCTCGCACGTCGCGTGTCGGGCGGCGGCCGGAGGTGTAACCACCCCCCGGACGGAGGGTCAAGCCAGGCTGCGGCCATCGACCCAGCACGCCCACCGTCCCCGCCCGCCTCCCAACGAGCCGCCGGCGGTCTTGCCGCAACCAGTCCGCCGCGATCTTCGCGTCGTCCGCCGTTCCGCTCTACCATCACCGTCATGCGCGCTCGCGCCCTCCTGTGCTTGGCGTTCCTCGCGCTCGCCGCGTGCGGCTCGAACGGGAACGCCCCGGCCCCGAGCCGCACCGAGGCCGCCGGGGTGGATCCGACGGCGCGTCCGCCGCGTGTGCGCGAGGAGCGAGCGGGCTGGGCCCGGACTCCCGCGCCGGAGCCCACGCCGCTCGAGCTCGCGCCGCCTCCTGCGACCGCGGTCGTGATCGAGGAGACGATCGGCACGCCGTCCGAGGCACCGGCCGAGCCCACGGCTCCGCGCCGCGACTACGGCGACGATCTGCGCGAGGCCATCGGCGACATCTCCGGCTGCCTCGACCCGCAGACGGCCGCGTCGCTCTCGGGCTCGCTGAGCGTGAGCGTGAGCGCGACCGCGATGCCGTCGGGTCGCCTCCAGCGCGTGAGCGTGAGCGCCGGCTCACTCCCGCCTGCTGCGCAGTCGTGCATTCGTTCGCGTGTGGAGTCCGCGATGATCGCGACCCCCATCGACGGCGCTCCCCGCTCGGTCTCGACGACGCTGCGCTTCCAGGTGAGCGCGCAGGTCACGACGGAGACACGCACGCGCTTCGCCACCGACGGCCCGCCCCCCGGCCGCACGCGGGCCCCCGGTGTGGTGCTCCCCGCCCTCGGCGATCCCGGCCCCGCCCCCGGCGCGCAGGCCCCCGGCGTGGTGCTCCCCGCCCTCGCCGAGCCCGGCCCCGCCCCCGGCTACGTGCCTCCCGGCCACACGCTCCCCGCCCAGGGCGCCCCCCAGCGCCGCTGAGCGAGCGACTGTCTCGAAGCACGACCGCCCTCCAAGGGTGCGGGCTCGCCGTCCAGGTGGTCCGGCTCCACGTCTGGCCGATGCGCCAAGTGGTCGTCTTCGCCTTCTTCGTCCTCACGGCGGCGGGTTGTGGTCGCGGTGAGCCGCCTTCTTGCTCGGGGAGCTCGTGCAGCTGCGTCGCGATGCGCACGTGCGACGTGCGTCAGGAGGACTGTGGCGGCGGCGAGTGCTCGATCTCGTGCGAGGCGCAGTCGGCCTGCCGCGGCAGCTGTGGCGCCTCGTGCGACGTGGCCTGCGCCGCGGACAGCTCGTGTGAGATGACGGTGGGCCAGGGCGCCTCGGTGTCGTGCAGCAGCGGCTCGGACTGTCAGATCCAGTGCACCGGCGCATGCTCCCTCAGCTGCGGCTCCGGCTCGCGCTGCTCGCTCCGCTGCAGCGGCGACACCTCCGCCCGCACCGTCGACGGCAGCGCCAGCTGCAGCTGACCCGGCCGCGAAGCGCGCCAGAGCCGCGCAACGCTCACCCGAGGCGCGCGGAGCCGCGAGACCCGATCACGAAGCGCGACCCACCACCTTCCGGTCCAACGCAGAACCCCAGTGAGCACGTCCCCCCTCCCGCCTGCGGGAGGGGCCGGGGGAGGGTTGGGTGCGGTCTTGCCGCCACATCCCCCGAAGCGCGCGGAGCCGCGAGACCTGATCACGAAGCGCGCGGAGCCGCGCAACGCGGACGCAAGGCGCGCGGAGCCGCGAGACCCGAACACGAAGCGCGACCCACCACCTTGCAGTCCAACGCAGAACCTCCCTGAGCACGTCCGCCCTCCCGCGTGCGGGAGGGGCCTTGGGAGGGCGGCGGTCTTGCCGCTACCTCCCCGAGCACCGGCCAACTGTCCCCGCGCGCGCAGCGCCCAGCCGCAACGCCCACGAGAAGCACACGGAAGCCGGGAGCCCGTCATGCGAAGCCCGAGACGATCACGCGGAGGCTAGAGCCTCACGCTGAGCCCGCTGTTCACGCCGCCGGGGATCCCCAGGTGGGTGTCGATGCCGATGCTCCCGCGAAGATCTGTGAGGAGCGCAGCAGCGTTGACCAACTGCCCGCTCTTCGCTTCCGACGTCGGGCGAGGCGACTGGACTGCCTTGGCGCGGTAGACGCGTACGTGCGTGCGCCCCGTAGCCATCGCATGCAGGCAGAGAGCCCGCGCGTAGAAGCGGTTGAACTCGCCCTCCGCGAGTGACTGCGCCGCGTTGTTCGGCATGGCCATCGGCCTTCCGTTGCGTGTCGTGGTCTTCGCCAAGGCCGGGCGCAGGGCACGTGCGAGAGACTCCGGTGAGCCACTGCTCGCGGCGGCTCTGAGCAGCGAGGGGTAGCCCGCCCACCCGGCGGCCGTGAGTCGAGGACTCTGGTACAAGTCACCCTCGGTGATGTCGAGGTCGATCTCGGCCACCATGAGCGAACGCACTTCGGGCGAGAGGTCGGGGAAGTTCATCCCCATAGGACCCGGCTGCCGGCCGGCCCTAACCGATGTAGGTGCGAGCGCCCCGACGGTCTCGAGGTCGTTCTCTCGGAGTGGGATTCGAACGAGGAATACTTGGGACTTGGTCAGGCGGATCCCTTGTTCCCACTCCTCCAGGCCGGCGGAGCGTGCGAGCGCGACGAGGTGTACGTGCCTGCCCGCGTCGGCTATACGGGCGAGGTGCGAGAGGTGCCATATCCCGACCTGCCCCTGGCGTTCGGAGACGCGCTGTGAGGAACCTGGCGTGGATCGGGTTGGCTGGCGCCGTCGGCCTGTCGGGCGGCTGCGAGTGCTACCAGATCAACCCTCTCCCGGAGGATGCTTCCATCGACGCACGTGTCCACGTGGACGATGCGTATGCGCCCCCACCCGATGCGGCCTTCACGGAGTGCCGCGACGAGAATGGCGCGTTCGAGTGTGGCACCGATGCGTGCCCTCGAGAGATCTGCCTCAGCTGCTACCCAGCGCGTCCCGCAGCGTGGTTCTGCATGGAGGGGCTCGACGGACCGGAAGCTGCCAGTGGGTGTGGGCTTCGAGGAGGGTGCCCCGCGGGGCTCATCTGTGCCACCAGTCCGGAGACGCTCCCACCCGTGGGTGTCTGCGCGCTTCCTGAAGTCTGTCGTTCGATGCGAGTACTGGAGGGCAGCCGAAATTGCCACTACCTCGATGGGACGGCCTTCGTGACCGGGGGAGATCCCTGCGACTCCGTGTCCGGAGGAGGCACGCGGGCTCGCGTGCGGTCCGGGCTGCGGGGAGTGTGATGCCGGATTCGAGTGCTTCGTCACCTCCGAGCAATCCGGCATCGGGCATTGCGGCCTCGCGGACCAGTCGCCTCCACGCCCGGCCTGCGGGACGGTCGGGGACACCACGCTCACTTGCGAGGGAGGCCGACGCTGCCTCCACTTCGTGGCTCCCTCGGATGTGCCTGCCGTTCGGGGCATGCCTGGACGCGACCACCTGCTCGCGCCTGGGCGAACTCATGCCCGAGCGTTTTCTGTGCGAGTGAGTCTCTGGAGACGCCATGGGCGCGGCGACCGAGAGGGAGTGCCTCTCATCCTGATCATGCGGCATGTATTTCCAGCGATCGCTGCGTGAGCGCGAGTTGAGAGGCACGTTCCCACCGACCGCTGAGCAGGTGGGCGCGCATGGTGA
>JBILLJ010000202.1:0-12353 GCA_044376125.1 Sandaracinaceae bacterium | reverse complement strand
ACGGGGGGGGGCACGTCGCTTCGACGTGCTGAGTCTCTCATCACCTCCAGCAGTAGCGAGCTGACGTACATCAACGGGACGGCGGGCTCGCAGGAGACGAACTACGCGACCAGCGCGACCATCCAAGTGTCGGGCGTGACGGGAAGCCTCCGACACGGCCTCGTCGTGACACCGTTGCCACCCCCCCTGTTGCCGCCCGCAAACCTCGGACCGGAGGACTTCATCCGCTCTGCGCGGCTCTACTTCGCCGTCGCGAGTTGCAACAACGTCGCGCCGGAGATGGAGATTCGGCGTGCGCCACGCGGCACGAACTCGACCACGGGTGCAGAGTCTCGCTTCGCGCTCATGACCGCGACGTGGCAGTGCAGCACCGACGCCGCGGGCGCGGGCGCGTGCGAGAGCGGCACCGCAGGCGCAACCTGGAGCGATCTGACGCGGAACCCGGTGCTTTCTCGACGGACGTGCCCGAACGGTCCCACCGGCCCCGGCGCAGAGTTCGACATCACGGGTGACTATGCGGCGACGTTCGCGGCGGGAGCCCTCGCCACCCACCCTGGGTACATCCTGAGTATTCCTGCCGGTGTTCCGGCAACGAGCACGTTGCCGAGTGACGTCGAGTTGCGCATCGACGACCAGCCGGCGGCCACCTTCGTGCCGGTGCTGCCTACGGTTCCACCACTTGACCGAGGGCGGCCAACGCATGTGTTGGACGCGTACGGCTTCATGCTCGGGACGGTGATGTACGGCGGAACCGTGGACGAGGTTCGTGCTGCCCACCTTCGAGGCAGGGTCCGCGCGCTGAGCGGCTCGACCGTCATCGATCTCGCCGGCGCTGACGTTCGTGTCCTCGATCGACCCGACGCTCCGATCACCCGAACCCGGAACGATGCAGGTACTCCCGGCGTCTGGGACCTGCTCGTCAACGGCGGTGGTCCAGTCACGCTGTCATTCTCCGCGCCCGGTTACATCACGTCTCAACGGGTGGTCGAAGTCGGATGGAACGACGAGATCACCGTGCCAGACGTCGTCCTGATGCCAGAGCCGGCTTGCGTCGCGGTGAACGGGGTGGCCGGTGGGCTCTACACACACCCGAGTTGGACCGTTACCGACGGGAGGGGTACTCGGTCGGTGGTGGCCTACATACCGCCGAGCACGGAGGTTCGTACGGCTCCCGCGACGGCAATCGTGACGCCCAGTTCGTTCGATCTCTGTTGGACGGAGATGACGCGTCGCATGTCAGGGGTTCGCGACGACGCCTTCATGCCTGCGGACGTGGCGACGAGCACGGCCTACACGTTTGCGGGCGAGGGGCGCGTTCGGGCGAACGTCGGGGGCGTCATGACGATCCTCCGACAGCCCTACTTCGCTCCGGTCGGTGGGGGTGCGAGCGCGCGTTCTACGATTTTCATGTACCTCCGAACCGACACATTCGTGGGCACCTCGGGCGCGCCGTCGAATCTGGACCTGAGCCCCGGGACCACGGTGCCGGTCGGGGGATACGACGAGACGCGAGGATTGTGGGGCCCGGAGCCCGACGGGACTTATGTAGGGGTGACCTCGGCGGCGACGAATTGTATCAACGTCGGCGGCGCACCCGTCACAGTGCCCTCCGCGGAGATGACGGCGGTCTGCAACGCATCGAGCGCCTTTCCGGACAATAGCCGCTACATGCGTGTGCCAATCAGTCACTTCAGTCCGACGGACTGGAACCTGCTCGGCGCCCTCGCGAACTTCCTCGAGAACATCCAGATGGACGAGCCCTCGGGAGGTGTGTGCGAGACCACCGCGAACGCGTCGATCATCTACTGCGAGCGTCGCGCGCTCGGGGAGCGGATTCCCGTGCACGGGACCCCGTTCGAGCTCTCGTACAACTCTGCCAACCAGGCGGGCAGAACGGAGGCCTACTCTGCGCGCGTCACGGCAGGAGGCACCGGCGCAGTTCCCGCCACCGTCAACCTGTCGATGGAAGTCGCGGGTCGGACAGTGGCGACTGCAAGCGTTGCGCTCGGTGGTACTGCCACGCTCACGTGGGACGGGAACGACGCTTTCGGCCGCCGCATGCTCGGGCCGCAGCGCGCCGACATCTGGGTCGAGTACGTCTTCAACACCGAGTTTCTGTGCCAGAACCCATCCACACCGGGCCGATCCTTCCAGGACCGTCTGGCAGGATTCACTGTGAACTGCGGGGCGCGCGAGGCGCGACTCCGGTACCGGCGCACTCGCTGGGTGGGCAACTTCGACGATCGACTTCGCGGGCTCGGCGGCTGGGCGATCTCGGACCATCACATCTACGACCCCGTGACTCGCGTGCTCTCGATGGGAACGGGCGAGATCCGAACGGAGGCCGCGACGGGCTGGGTGGCCAGTGCCGACACGACCTCGTTCCCGAGTCGCTGGGGGATCGCCTCTGCGGCCGCTGCGGACGGGACAGTGTACTTCGTGACCTCCGGAACGGCCGGGTCGTCCGGGAATCAGATCCGTCGCTACAGCCCATCGGGTGCGCTCGATGCGACTACCATCAGCGTCTTCAGCGACGTCACTGCCCTCGCCGTGGGCCCTGAGGGCGAGGTGTATGTCGGTCGCGAGGGACCCGCCGGCACGGCGAACGACGGGTGCATCATGCGCCTCCGCTCTTGGACCAACTCGACGGCGGCGTTCGAGCCGCTCATCGGCACATGCGGCACGGCGAGCACCTCATCCCCGGCGGCGCGCAGCCCGCTCCTGTGTGAGGCTTGCGGGACTCCCGCTGCCGGTCCGAACCAGGTGGTGACCGCTCGTGTTCACATCCCCACCAACCTCGCCGTCTCTCCCGAGGGAATCCTCGCCTACACAGACCGCGGCTCGGGGCTCTTCGTCGACCAACTTCTGTTCTATCGCGAGGTCTCGGGCACGCGGATGTTGAGCCTGTTCCGCACGTCGTCGCCAGAGCTCGGCCCGGTCGTGTTCGACCGCCAGTCGCGGATGTACTGGTCGGTGAGGACGAGTGTCGGAGGGCCGTGGGTTGTTCGTCGACTCGACGACGATGCGGATCCCGGAGGAGGAGGAGTGATCAGCGATGGTCGCATCGTCCTCGGTGGAGGGAGCAATCTCGTGGACGGCGTGCCCGCAACCGGCGCGTCTGGATTCAGTCTCGATAGCCTTCTCGGTCTCGCTGTCCTGCCGACGGGCGAGCTGATCGCCGTTCAGGGTACCCGTGTCCGGATGGTGGGCCTGGATCAACGTGTCCGTACCATCGCCGGTTGCGCACCATCCGGCGCGTGCACCGCTCCAACGAGCACGGCGAAGGCCGGCCGTCGAACCACGGTGAGCGCGAACACCAGCGCGAGTGGACGTACACAGACCATCGCGTTGACCCCGAGCGGCACCCTGCTGTTCGGAAGCGGAAGTGGGCTGCCGCTGCTCACGCTCCAGCCTGCGCTACCCCCGATGGGCTCGGCAACGACGAGAATCCCCTCGACCGACGCTACCCTCGTCTACGAGTTCGACGCGGATGGGCGGCACCTCTTCACTCGTGACGCCATCACCAACACCCAGCTCATCGCATTCACGTATGACGCGACCGGGCGTCTGCAGACCGTGGCCGATGCGGAAGGGGTCGCAGTCAACGTGGCGTACCCGACCGACCAGATCACGCTGACGGCGCCTGGGCCCAACGTCACCACGATCACAATCAGCGCGAGCACGGGCTACGCCAACTCCCTCCTCAGCGGCGGGCTGAACTGGACCGTCAACATGGGAGTGTCCGGGTTGATGACGTCGTTCCTCGCTCCCGGGGATCCTGCCAGTCACGTGTTCACATACGATCCAGACGGCTCGGGCCGTCTCTCTACAGACGTGGATCTCACCGACGCTGGCGGGACGGGTGGGCGCACGGTCACGGTGAGCACCCCGCAAGAAGGCGCTTCACGCCTCTTCCGTCAGCGGAACAGTGCGCCGGCCTCCTCGATCCAGTTCGACCACCGCTGGCAGACTGTCACTGACCCGTCGTCGCCGAGGGCGGGAGCCTGGCAGCGGACGACCGACGCGTTTCGCGTCTCGGGTCTCACCACGGCGACGGGTGTCCAGTCTGCCAATCCTCGAACCGTGTTCACGCAGTACCCCGAGGAAGTCCGCGTCGATCAGCAGATCCTGAGCGGCACCACGTACACCAGTCAGGTCAATCCGGGCGCGACCATCCAAGAGCTCGGCACGACTCGAACGGAGTTGGCCGCGGACCCGAGGTTCGACATGGAGGCGCCGTACGCGGCACGCGTCCGCTTCTGTACCTCGAGCACGGCGTGCAACGAATCGACCTCTGGTTCGTGGACGAGCACGGACGAGATGGTGGTCGAGACGACGCGCACGTTCTCTGCGGGCACCCTCACGGACACGTCCACGCTGCTGAATGCGTCGAACGAGACGAGCGTGCGCACGATCGCGTCCCAGGCCTATGGTCAGCTCGTCACGCTCAATCCGCCGGGAACGGGATACCCCGATACACAGGTCTACACGAACACCTCGGGTCTGGTACGAGCGATCCAGATCCCCGGCCAGCACCCGGTCTGCATCGACTATACAGGCCGGCGAGTCTCGGCGATCCGTCAGGGCGCCTACACGATCTCGAGCGGGGTGTGCACGGGCTCGCCGACGACGACTCGGTCGGTCACCTACACCTACGACCCGGTGCGGCGCTGGCGCACGGGGATGACGACCGGCGGGACCCAAACGACCACCATCACCCCCAACGCAGCACGTGGCTGGCCGGAGCAGGTCGCCCTCCCGGCGCGGAGCGCGAGCGACCCAGTGCTGATCAGCTACTTCAACTCTGGTAACCTCCAGTACATCGAGGGACCGGGGCGGAGCTCGGCCGGTCGCTACAACTACACCTACAACGGGCGAAACCTCTTCAACACGGAGACGACGCCGCTGGGCACAGAGATCTCCGCAACCACCTACAACTTCGCGGAGGCTCGCGCGGGTCAGTCGCTGCTCGGCGGCGGATCGGTCAACGTGACCGCCTTCGACGCGGCCGGGCTCGCGCAGACGATCGTTGCAACGCAGGGAGCCTCGTCGGACACTTGGTCGGTGCTCTACGATGGCGCCGAGCGGCCGACATCCATCTCCCACACGGCCGCAGCCTACGGGTCGCGGACTGGAGCCCTGACCATCGCCTACAACGGGCCGCTCCTGTCCTCGGTCGCGTGGGGCACCACGCCCGGGCCGAGTTCGACCGTGGCGTTCGGGTACGAGACCCGGACGATGCGCCTCGACACGGAGACGGTGACGAACGAGTCGACGAACGCGGTCGTCGACTACGCCTACAGCCCGAACAGCCTCGGGAGCACGTCCGCGGCCGTGAGCGGGACGTTCAGCCGCAACGCGACTGCGTCGCTCCCGTTTACGTTGTCGGTTGCGGTGCCGACCGCCTCCGGAACGCCGCTCACCTACCCGACGACGACGCTGACTGTGAACGCCTCCACGGCCACAGCGACGACCGCCCGTGCAACACAGTTTGGGGAGACCTACGAGTCGGTCACTGGCACCACCGCGTCTCCTTGGTTCATCGAGCGCATTTGCTCACGTGACGGACACGGCCGAGTCACCGGTCGCAACGAGTGGGTCCGCACCGGGACGAATCAGTACCAGCAGACTCGCTACGTCTACTCTTATGACGGCGCCGGCCGACTCGGCATCGTGCAGCGATACCAGAACCTGAACGTCGCGGCGCCGGTCGCGGGGGCATGCCCAACGTCGGGTGGAACATTGGTCACGGGATCGAGTCGGGCCTGGACCTACAACGACGCGGGGATCCGCAGTGACCTCACGGCGGGTACCGACGATCAGGTCTCGACCGGCGGTCGCCAGTACGACGTGCGCGGCCGCTTGAGCAAGTCGGGCGGGACCAGCACTCCACCGTATCGGACGTACACCCATGACGTGCAGGGCAGGTTGCGTCAGTCGGTGTTCACCAACGCCCTCTTCTCGACGACGACGACCACGTTCGAGTACGACCCGCTGGGTCGCCTCTCGCACATCGATCCGGATGGAACGCCGGACAGCGCGGATGACGAGTACTTCTGGTACCGAGATGGCCTCCGCCCCATCGCCTGGCAGCGAGGGCAGGGCACGACGGCGGTTCACGCGTTCTTCGTGTACCTGACGCGATCGAACGTGCCGGACCTGATGTACGTCGACAACACCGGGACGACTGCCATCGACGAGGTGTGGCGCTTGGTGACCGACGAGCGCGGCAGCGTCAGGGTGGTGCTTCGCGTAGATGGGACGCCCTCGATCGTCCAACGGATCTCCTACGACGAATGGGGTGTCGAGACCGTCGAGTTCGGCGCCAGCACGCTTCAGCCGTTCGGCTTCGCCGGCGGCATCCGCATGGCCACCACCGCGCTGTGGCACTTTGGTGCCCGGAACTACTCCCCTGCGATCGGCCAGTGGGTCGAAAAGGACCCCATCGAATACGCCGGCGGGACGGGCCCTTACCTCTATTGCGAGAACGACCCGGTCAACTTCGTCGACCCCTCTGGGAGGGTCGCATTCCTTGCGAATCCCATTGTCATCGGCGCGCTCACGGGGGGTATCGCGAGTTTCATTATCTCCGTGGGGATTCACGCTATGGACGGTAGTCTTTGTGGCGATGGGGGCGCGATCTTGGACGACACCGCCATGGGAATAGTCTCCGGCGCGCTGTTCGCGTGGGCTCTCCCGTTCTCGACGGGACTGGGATCCGCATTGTTTGGCCGAGGTCCGGCGGCCAGGGTTTTCGGGGGCGCGGTTGCGGGCGCGGGATCCAATGTTGCCACTACGGCCCTGACCGATGCCCTGGGGTCCGACCCGGACGCGCATGCCTACGCTGGATCTGCGTTGTGGGGTGTCGTAGGGGGGGTCGGCAGCGTCGCACTGGCGGAAGGCGTGTTGGGCAGGGCTCCCCCGGCCTTCACCTGGGGACCGGGAACCGGCGAGACTGGTCGAGTTCTTGCCCAAGAGGCAGCTGCCTATGGACTGGCATCTCAGTTGTACGGATTTCTGGGGGGTGCACCCGGTAATCTCCCGTCGGAGTGACGATGTGGGTATTTTTTTTTGCCATCCTGGTGCTACTCGGGCTCTCCCTCTGGCATGGGCAGCTCTGGGTCGCGGCTCTCAGCGTCCTCTCGCCGCTGCCGCTCCTCGCGTCGATGCGCGTCCGGGTGGTGGGGCCCGAGGTCCACGGGTCGTGTCTGGGGATTCGCATCCACCGGATCGAGATCGCGGCGATTCGAGAGCTGATGTTCCTGACGGGCCACGGGTTCCGGGTTCGCACGAAGGGCGGATGGACGTGGCTCTTCGGTTCGGCCTCGAACGTCGTCGACGCTCGTCGTGAGCTCGTGCGGCGGCTCGATACCACCGTTCTCTGGCACGAGGCCATCGGCTCGCTTCGACCGGGCGAGTCCGGTTTCCTCCCGAGCGCGGCCTCACTCCCTGCGCACATCCGTGGGCGTCCGTGGTGGGTTCTCGGTGTTCTCGCGTCCGTGTTCGCCTGGTCGCAGCAGGCGTGGATGCACGGCGTGAGCGCGATCGCGCTGATCGTCGTCGGCGCGCTGGCCCACGCACGCGGGCTGACATTCTTCGAAGATGGGGCATTGGAGGTGAGGACCGCCTTCAGCCGCCGTCGGTGGTCACGCGGTGAGCTTCGCGTCGGCATCGAGCTCGAGGGGGCGGTGGTACGAACGAGCTCGGGCGATTTCTCGATCGATGCCTCCAACGCGGCGCCGGGCGCCGTGCTGGCATGGCTCTGCACGCACGATCGCGTGACGCTCGGCGACGACGTGCGTGACGTCCTCGCCACCCGCGACTCGGAGCGCAGCGGCGCGCAGCTCGTCATCGCGATGGAACCGGGTCGCCGCACCTCCAACGAAAGGCGCGACACACAGGGGGCGTCATGAGAGACCGAGGTGCGCGTTGGGTCGCTGTCGCTTCGCTCGCCGCGCTCGCTGCGGCGTGTGGGACGACGCACGTCGAAGGCGACGCCCCCGTGGACGCTGCCGCCGAGGGCACGGACACGGGCGTCGTCCGGCGTGATGCGGGAGGAAGGGACACCGGCGTCACGAGGCTCGACGCTCACGAGCCCATCGACGCGGGCGCCGTGGAAGCCGATGTGGGCTTGCCCGATGCGTCTCTCGACGCGCCCGAGGCCTCG
Organism: Sandaracinaceae bacterium; assembly: GCA_044376125.1. Classification (GTDB taxonomy): domain Bacteria; phylum Myxococcota_A; class Polyangia; order Polyangiales; family Sandaracinaceae; genus JAFLCL01. Next base: position 4,186 of record JBILLJ010000202.1, on the reverse strand, counting down.
CCGACTGACGCCGATCTCCGATCTCGGGAGGACTCGACGGGGTTCTGCCGGCCGGATGGGACGTGTGTCTGCTTCGAGGAGGGGTGGGGCGTTTGCCCGGGGCGGGAGACGATCTGCTCGGACCTCCGCGTCGAAGAGGACTGCGGTGCGTGCGGGCGAGACTGCGGGGACTCGTTCTCCGTGTGTCGGCGCGTCGGCGGCGGCTGTTCCTGCGAGTCGGGGATGTGCCGTCAGGGGGAGCTGCTCGAGTGGTGGCAGAGCTTCGGGATCTTCTCGCCGGGCTTTCTGCAGTGGTTCTCGTCGACGCAGTACGACGAACGCGGCCCCGGGACAGCCACGTTCGCTGCATACGGCTCCGTCGCCCTCTACGTGAACGACGGGGTCGCTCACGTCGGCCGACGCACGGACTCGCCCACGAGGCTCACCTTCAGCCCCATGCTCACCGACGACCGAATTCGGTCCGGCTACTCGGTCATCGATCAAGGCTATCTGATCACCGAGGGCGGGCGGGTTCACTTCACCAATGGCGAGCTGGAGACCCTGTGGCGCACCGACGAACTCGGCGAAGTGCGGAGCGTGTGCACCATGTGGGGGGACAACTTCATGGTCCTCCTGGCGGACGGCCGAGTGCTGGCCACGGGAAGCAATCCGGAGGCCCTGGGAACGGGCGGTGTGGCCCCACCCGTCCATGGGTTCCTGGAAGTTGTCTACCCGCGTCCAGTCGTCAGTCTCGCGTGTATGCGACCCACGAGCATTGCCATCCTCGACGACGGGACGGCTTGGTTCACAGGCGCAGCGGCACTTCCCGGCGCGCCCTCGTCGGCGCCGTTCGCGGACCGGCCGCAGCGAGCCGAGCTGGGAATCACACGCCGGTTCGAGCGGGTCTTCAACATCGCAACCGGCCTTGGTGGTCGGATGTTCTGCGTCGCCAGCTCGGAGATCGGTGGGTACTACGGTTGCTGGCGTGGGTTCGATCCGATCCGGTTCGTGTGGGGTGACCTGCCGAGCCTCCCTGTCGAGGTGCGCGAAGGAGATGCAGGCATCTGCGGTCGCTTCGATCTCGGTGGCGGGAGCGAGGAGATTCGGTGCATCGAGGACACGGCGGATCCTCGCGCCACGCGGCGGCTCGTCTGGAGCAACGTGCCCATCGGTGGGCTGCCCTGACGGAGCGGCCGCGCGTTCGCGGTCCCGAACGCGCTGGCGAGCGCGCGCTCAGCTCGAGCGGGTGCGGCGGATGGCTTCGGACCAGCGGTGGAGGTGGGCCTTGCGGTCGGGCTCGGGCATCGAGGGGGTGAACGTGCGCGCGACGCGGTGGGCCTTCTTCACGGCGTCGAGGCCGTCGAAGGCGCCGACGGCGAGGCCCGCGAGGTAGGCGGCGCCGAGCGCGGTGGTCTCGACGTTCGCGGGGCGATCGATCGCCACGTCGAGCACGTCGGCCTGGAACTGCATGAGCAGGCCGTTCTCGCTCGCGCCGCCGTCGACGCGCAGGCGTGCGATGCGCGCGCCCATGTCGGCCTCCATCGCGCGGCCGAGATCCGCGACCGAGAAGGCCACGCCCTCGAGCGTCGCGCGCGCGAGGTGCGCCTTGGTCGTGCCGCGCGTGAGGCCCGCGATCAGACCGCGCGCGTCCGGATCCCAGTACGGGGCGCCGAGGCCCGCGAGCGCGGGCACGAAGACCACGCCGTCGCTCGAGGGCACGCTCGCGGCCAGGGCCTCGACCTCGGCGCTCTTGCCGATGAGCCCGAGGCCGTCGCGCAGCCACTGCACCGCCGCGCCCGCGATGAAGCTCGAGCCCTCGAGCGCGTAGTGCGTCGTGCCGTTCAGCGTCCAGGCGACGGTGGTCACGAGCCCGTTCTTCGAGGGCACGATGCGCTCGCCCGTGTTCACGAGGAGGAACGCGCCCGTGCCGTACGTGCACTTCGCGTCCCCGGGCGAGAAGCAGGTCTGGCCGAAGAGCGCGCTCTGCTGATCGCCCGCGATCCCCGCGATCGGAAGCCCATCGGGCAGGCCGGGCACGCCCTTGGTCGTCGCGTAGACCTCCGAGCTCGAGGCCACCTTCGGCAACACGGCCTCGGGCACACCGAGCACCTGACAGAGCTCGCGCGAGAACGCGCGCGTGTGGAGATCGAAGAGCAGCGTGCGCGAGGCGTTGGACGTGTCCGTCACGTGTGCGGCGCCCGAAGACAGTTTCCAGACGAGGAAAGTATCGATCGTCCCGAACGCGAGCTCGCCCTTCTCGGCGCGGGCGCGCGCTCCCTCCACGTGATCGAGGATCCACGCGATCTTGGTGCCGCTGAAGTACGGATCGAGCACGAGGCCCGTGCGCTCGCGGAAGAGCGGCTCGTGGCCGGCGTCCTTGAGCGCGCGGCAGCGATCGGTCGTGCGGCGGTCCTGCCAGACGATCGCGCGGTGCACGGGCACGCCGCTCTGGCGATCCCAGAGCACGGTCGTCTCGCGCTGGTTCGTGATGCCGATGCCGAGGCACTCGCTCGGCGTCTCGCTCGCGGCGGCGTACGCGGCGCGGAGCGCGGTGAGCACGCTCTCCCAGATCTCCCCCGGCGCGTGCTCGACCCAGCCCGGCTGCGGGAAGTGCTGCGGGAACTCCTTGGTCGCGCGACCGAGCACGCGGCCGTCGGTGGCGAGGAGGAGGACGGTCGAGCCGGTCGTGCCCTGATCGATGGCGAGGAGGTGGCGCGTCATGGCAGCGACACATACCAGAACGGGCCCCGTTCGATCGACGGGCCAGCCGGGCGCACCGCCCTCGGCGCGCGTCCTCGCGACGAGCGTCTCGACGTCGACCGCGTCGCTCTGCGAAGCTCTCTCCATGCGGACGGGCCTCTCGCGTCGGACCTTCGCCACGCGGCTCGTGGTCGCAGCCTCGGTGGTCGCGTCCGGATGTGCGGGTGCGCGCACGGTGCCCGTGCTGGGCGGAGGGCCCGGCCGACCGGGCGATCCCGAGATCCTCCGCGACGCCGTGCGCGCGGTGCAGGTGCTCGGCTACCAGCCACACGGCCTCGACGCACCGCACGGCACCTTCTACGTGCTCGCGCGCAGCGACCGCACGGGCCTCACGCGCTTCACGGTGCAGTGCTTCTCGGACGGCTACGTCTCGGTCGTGCCCGAAGGCGGGGCCGTGCGCCGCGTCGGCGAGGAGATGCAGCTCGTGCCGCGCCTCTACGACGAGTACGTGCGCCTGGCCGCGTCGATCGGCTCGGGGATCGAGGTGCGTCGATGACGCGTGCGAACGCCCTCTGCGCGCTGCTCGTGCTCGTGGCCTCGCTGCTCGGCGCATCGCACGCGCGCGCCCAGGACGCCCAGATCGCAGACGAAGGCGAGGCCGCAGACGAGGGCGAGACGCCGTGCGCCGAGGGCCGCGTGCGCCTGGCCGAGGGCCGCTGCTGCTGGCCTTCGCAGCACTGGTCGGACGAGAACGGCCGCTGCGTGGGCGCCCCCGCGTGTCCCGAGGGCCTCGTCGAGCACGGTGACGCGTGCGTGGCGCCGGTGCTCGCGAGCGTGGACCTCGTGCCCGCGCTGTCCGCCGACGCGAGCACCGCGCGGCCTCCCGCCTATGCGCGCTTCACCGAGGGCTACGATCCGGCGCCGCGCCGCGAGGACAGCGCCGAGGCGTGGCCGTCCTCGAGAGAGCGTCTCGATCGACCGACGCGCCGCGCGATCGTGGTGCGCGGCGAGGACGAGGGCCTGATCCTCGCGTCGCTCGTCGTCTTCGACGTGGGCTGGGTGCTCGGCTGGCTCGGCACGGCGCTCAGCGAGGGCGTCGGCTGCCGTCGCTTCACCGGCTTCGGCGAGGTGCGCGTGGACTGCGAGGCGTGGCCGTGGGCCTTTCTCCCCATCGGCGGCGGCATGGCCGCGGGCGTCGCGGCGATCAACCGGAGCAGCGGCTTCGCGTTCGGCTTCGGCATCCCCTCCGTGATCCTCCAGGGCATCGGCGCGATCATGGCCATCATCGCCACGGCCAACGAGACGACCGAGATCGCGCTCCAGCCCATGCGCCTCGGCGAGAGCCTCTCCGCGAGCGTGTCCTTCGGCGCCGAGGCCGCGGACGCGGGCCTCACGGTGGGCCTCAGCTTCTGAGCGCGCCATGACCCACTCGTCGCCGGCCACGCTGCGAGCGTTCGTGTGCGCCCTCGGTCACCGAGGGCACGGTCCATGAGCGACGCCTACGATC
>JBILLJ010000329.1:0-3390 GCA_044376125.1 Sandaracinaceae bacterium | reverse complement strand
CGACGAGTCCGAGTACGAACTCAACGCGACGAACCCGAGCACGCTGCACCGACGAGTCCGAGCAGCACGGTTCCCCCTCTCCGCGAAGCGGGGAGGGCCGGGGAGGGGCACTGCGAGGAAGCCGCGCACGCTGCACCGCGACGAGTCCGAGCAGCACGGTTCCCCCTCTCCGCGAAGCGGGGAGGGCCGGGGCAGGGGCCCCGGGGAGGGGCACCGCGACGAAGCCGAGCACGCTGCACGGCGACGAGTCCGAGGCTGCGCGGGAGAGGGACCCACGGCGCGAGCGGGCGTGATCGCATGCTCTCGATCGCACGACGAGTCCGAGTACGAACTCAACGCGACGAACCCGAGCACGCTGCACCGACGAGTCCGAGCAGCACGGTTCCCCCTCTCCGCGAAGCGGGGAGGGCCGGGGCAGGGGCCCCGGGGAGGGGCCAGGGTCAGCCGATCTTGCTGAGGATCCGATCGAGCTCGTCGAGGCTCGTGTACGCGACGTGGATCGCGCCCTTGCCCTCGCCGTTGTCGGTGAGCGTCACGCGGGCGCCGAGCGACTTGCTCAGCCGGATCTCGAGGTCGCGCACGTTGGCCGACTTGGTCTTCGGCTCGGCCTTGGGCTCGCCCGCATGGCGGGCTTGACGCTCCGTCTCGCGCACGGACCACTGCTTGGCGATCGCTTCCTTGGCGAGCTTCTCGCGTGCGCCCGTGCTCGGCGCGGTGAGGAGCGCGCGGCCGTGGCCTTCGGAGAGCTCGCCGTTCTCGATGTGCTCGAGCACCGACGCCGGGAGCTTGAGCAGACGCAGCGCGTTCGCGACCGTCGATCGATCCTTGCCGATCTTCTGCGCGATCGTGTCCTGCGAGTGCTTGTAGTCGTCGAGCAGGCGCTGGAACGCGCGGGCGGTCTCGACCGGGTTGAGATCCTCGCGCTGGAGGTTCTCGACGATCGCGGCCTCGAACGCGGCGGTGCCCGAGAGATCGCTGACGACGATCGGGACCTCGCGCAGCCCCGCCCGCTGCGCCGCGCGCCAGCGACGCTCGCCCGCGATGATCTCGAAGCCGCCCGCCGCGCGCTTTCGCACGACGATGGGCTGCACCACGCCCAGCTCCTTGATGGAGCTCGCGAGCTCGTCGAGCGCGGTCTCGTCGAACCGGGTGCGCGGCTGCGCGCGGTTGGGGTGGACCTCTTCGATCCCCGCCACCGTCGGCGCGCTCGATGCGCTCGCCGGTGCCGCCGCCGGCTTGTTCTGTGGGATCAGGGCATCGAGCCCGCGGCCCAGCCGCGAGCCCTTCTTCGGATCGATCGCCATCGTCTTGGACCTCCGAGGAGACGCGCCGCGTGAGGCGCGCGTGCCTCGATCAAGCCGCCTCGCCGAGCAGCTCGCGCGCGAGGCTGAGGTAGCCGTGCGAGCCGCGAGAGCCCGCGTCGTACAGGATGACGGGCTTGCCGTGGGACGGCGCCTCCGCGAGACGCACGTTGCGCGGGATCACGGTCTCGTAGACGCGGTAGTGCTTGCGCACTTCGTCGGCGACCTCGCGCGCGAGGCTCACGCGAGGATCGTACATCGTGAGCACGACTCCCGCGACGCGCAGGTGCTCGTTGAGCCCGTTGCGGATGCGGTCGATCGTGTCGCCGAGCGAGCTCAACCCCTCGAGCGCGAGGTACTCGCACTGCATCGGCACGATCACGCCGTCGGCGGCGACGAGCGCGTTGAGGGTGAGCAGGCCGAGCGACGGAGGACAGTCGAGGATGACGTAGTCGTATTCGGCCTTCACGCGCGCGAGCGCATCGCGGAAGCGCGTGGCGCGGTCGTCCGCACCACCGAGCTCGATCTCGGCCGCGGCCAGATCCGCGGTGGCAGGCACGAGGCGCAGGTTCGGAAGCTCGGTGTCGAGCGTCACGTCGGCGAGCTGCTCCTCGCCGAGCAGCACGTCGTAGGTGCCGCGCTCGACGCGGCTCTTGGGATGCCCGACGCTGCTCGAGGCGTTGCCCTGCGAGTCCATGTCGACGAGGAGCACGCGCTGCTCGGCGACGGCGAGACACGCCGCGAGGTTGACGGCGGTCGTCGTCTTTCCGACGCCGCCCTTCTGGTTCGCGATGGCGAGCACGATGCTCATGGGAGCGCGCGGTGTAACTCGCACGGCCCAGCGTTTCAATCGCATCGTCTCCCGACGCGCCGATCGCGACCGGCCGAAGAAGTCACACCGCCCAAAGAAGTCGGCCCCGACGGGGGCGACCGTCGGGGCCGGGGGCGAGCGAGTCTCGGGCGGGCAGCCCTCGACTCGTGCACCGGACGGGGCGACGCCCGGTGCGACCTCGACGCCCGTGGGAGGCGGATACGGCGAGGCCGGTGTTCCTCAGTGGTCGTGGTGTCCGTGCTGCGACTGACACCAACCAGGAAGCGTGAGCGATCCCTCGAGGCCCTGCACGTCGAATGAAGCACGGCGGATGCCGGCGACCTCGCCGTTCAGGGGAGGTTCACTCCTCGAAGTCGAGCTCGTCGATCGCTTCCTCTGTATCATCCGAGCGACGCTCCATGGCGTCCGCGTACAGGTCGTCGAGGGACCAGCCGAGCTTGATGTGCGAGCGGATCTCCTCGCGCTCGAAGTCCTCGATGGATGCGTAGTGCTTGGGACCTCGCATGGAACCCTCCGAAAAGAAAGTGCTTCTCGACGAGCCGAGCTCGCGGCGCGCGAGACGTCGGCGCTCTGCGCGTGGCGACGCGGAGCGTGCAGGGGGGACAGGTAGCGGTTCGTGTTCCGCTCACCCACCGTGTCCTACATGTGTGCCTTGTAGCACCGACAGCACCGCCCTCCAAAAAAGAGCGCGTCGGCTCGCCATTGCTCGCCGGGGGGCGGGGCCGTATGTCTCGTCGCTCGCGGCGTGCTGTGAGCCGCGAGGAGGCAACGTTGGCAGGCGACGTCGAGATCATGGACCCGAGGATGCTCGAGCGGATGCGCGCATCCTGCTCGTTGGCGGCGCAGTGCCTCGTGATGGTCGGCGAGAAGCTCACGCCGGGCATGACGACCGACGAGATCGATCGGCTGGTGCACCAGTGGATCGTCTCGCACGACGCCTATCCCTCACCGCTGAACTACCGACCGAGCGGCGCCGGACGCCCGTACCCCAAGAGCGTCTGCACCAGCGTCAACGAGGTCGTCTGTCACGGCATCCCGAGCAAGCGGGTGCTGCAGAACGGCGACATCGTGAACGTCGACGTCACGACCTACTTCCAGGGCTATCACGGCGACACGAGCGCGACGTTCTACGTGGGGGAGCCGAGCGACGAGGCCAAGCACCTCGTCGAGACGTGCCGGCAGTCGCTCGAGGCTGGCATCGCGGTGGTGAAGCAAGACGGCCGCATCTTCGACATCGGCGCCGCGATCCAGGAGTAC